>JAEUHS010000023.1 GCA_016794035.1 Planctomycetota bacterium | reverse complement strand
GGTCGTCGGCCTGGTCAGCATGAACCAGACCGTCGTCGACGTGACCGACGTGCCGGCCGCCGCGATCGGCGACGAGGTCGTGCTGCTCGGCGCGCAGGGCACCCGTACGATCGCCGCCGAGGACCGCGTCGCCGCCGGCGGCTCGGTCTACGAGGTCACGTCGCTGCTGCCGGCGGGCCTGCCGCGCGTGTTCACGCGCGTAGCGGCGTCGGTGCCGGCGCGCTGACCCCGGCCGGACGGAAAGACCGCACGGCCCGCGAAGGTGGAACCCACCAGGCACCCCGGGCACAGGAAGCTGAGCACTTATGGCTGCTTCCTTCCGGACCTGACCAGGTTCACGCCGCCCCCTTGCTCGGGACCCGGCGAGCCCCACCTTCGCGAGCCGTGCGAAAACTGGCGGAGAGGGGGGGATTCGAACCCCCGGCAACCTTTTGGGCTGCACTCGCTTTCCAAGCGAGCTCCTTAAGCCGCTCGGTCACCTCTCCACACGTGCCGCTTGCTCACCCGTGCTTGGCGAAGCGCGGGCACCTGGGCGGCGAATGGGCTGCACCCTTCTAGCGGCGCCGACCGGCCGGCGCAACCGGCGCAACGGCTTCCGCCGGGAGCTGCCGGCAGGTATACGCCTGCGCCGTCAGGAGGGAATCCGTCGCATGACCTCGTCACCCAGGCAGTCCTGGCGCCAGTTCGCGGCTGCCATCGGCAAGGCGTTCGCGCTCGGCCTGATCCTGTTCGTCCCGATCGCCGTCGACGCATGGTGGACCACGCGTCCCGCACCGCCGTCGCCGCCGCTGCACGCCCTGCGCTTCGAGTCGACGGCGCCGCCGGCGAACGACGATGCGCTGCGCGCCTGGATCGCCGCCCGTCCCGGCGCGACCGGCGTCGCCGTGACCCGCGCCGCAGGAGCCGGCGGCAGCACCCGCGTCGAGGCGAGGTGGCGCGGCCCGGACCTGCAGCTCGACTCGGTGCCCTGGCAGGAGATCGCCTACCCGAAGCACCATGACGCGAGTGTGATCACCGCGAACGTGCGTTCCCACATCGACCTCGGCGTCGGCTACTACACGTCGCTGCTCGCGCTCTGTGCCAACCTCGGCTACCTGGTGTTCGGCTGGCGTCGCCTGCGGTCGAGCGGGCGCATGGGCGAACGGTTCGCCCGGCCCTCGGGGCGGACCGTCGGTCTCGGCATCGGCGCGGGGCTGGCCGTCGGCGTCGCGGCGCTGGTGTGGGAGCAGGTGCCGTGGGTGGGCGGCAGCGTCGCCGGGGCGCTCGGCGGCACGGGGTACTGGCCGGCATGGGCCAGGTGGTCCGTGCTGCTGCTGGTCCCGGTCGGTCTGCCGATCGCGCAGGAGTGCTTCTTCCGCGGGCGCGAGGACGGCGACCGGGTCGCCGTGAGTGCGGTGTTCGCGCTCGTGCAGTTGTTGCCGGCGGCGTTCGTGCCGGCGTTCGTCGCCGGCCTGGTCTTCGCCCGGTTGCGTCGGGCGACCGGTACGCTCTGGGCACCGATGATCGCCAATGCGCTGTTCCTCGCGCTGAGCGTCACCGTGCCGCTGCTGCTTCCCGGCGACGTGCGCGCGGTGTTCGACGGTCGGAGGGCGGCGCTGCCGGGCATGGGGCGTTGAGCGGCGCCCGAACGCGGCGTGCCCTTCCGTCGGCACCGCGGAGCCGGCATGCTGTCGCAGATGGCGGCAGCGCGCGGCAAGCAGGCATCCGAAGGACCCTACCAGGTCGTCGCCCGGCGGTTCCGGCCGCAGACGTTCCAGGAGGTCGTCGGCCAGGACGAAGTGCTGCAGTCGCTGCGCATGGCGCTGCGCGACCAGCGCGTGCCGCACGCGTTCCTGTTCTCGGGCAGCCGCGGCGTCGGCAAGACGACGTCGGCGCGCATCCTCGCCCGCTGCCTGAACTGCGAGCACGGGCCGACGGCGGACCCGTGCGGCACCTGCGACCTGTGCAGGTCGATCCTCGACGGCAGCAACCCGGACGTGATCGAGATCGACGCGGCGTCGAACAACGGCGTCGACGACGTGCGCGCGCTGCGGGAACAGGTCGGCTTCGCGACCATGCGCTCGCGCTACCGCGTCGTGATCCTCGACGAGGTCCACATGCTCAGCAAGCCGGCGTTCAACGCGCTGCTGAAGACGCTCGAGGAGCCGCCGCCGCAGGTGGTGTTCGTGCTGGCGACGACCGAACTGCACAAGGTGCCGGAGACGATCCGTTCGCGCTGCCAGGTGCTGCTGTTCCGTCGCGTCGGCGACGACGACCTCAAGAAGCGGCTGCAGATGATCGCCGCGCGCGAGCAGGTCGAGGTCGCCGACGAGGTGCTCGACGAGATCGCGGCGTCGGTGCGCGGCGGCGTGCGCGACGCCGAGACGGCGCTGGAGCGCGTGCTGCCGCTGCTGCGCGAACAGGGCAAGGCGTTCGGCCGCGACGCCTACCGGACGATGGTCGCGCGCGTCGGCATCGACGCGACGATCGAAGTCACGGCCAGCCTGCTGCAGGGGGATGCCCGCGCCGCGTTGCACTTCGCCCGGCAGCTGCAGCAGAACGGCACCGACGAACGCGAGGCGCTCGGCGAACTGGTCGAGATGCTGCGCTGGGTCATGCTGCTGCAGATCGACGGCGCCGACTCGGGCCTGGTGCCGATCGCCGGCGCGTTGCGGCAGCGGCTGCAGGAGCTGGCCGCCGGCGCCGAGCCGCACCAGCTCGACGCGATGATCACGGCCGGCGTGCTCGGCCGCGAACGGCTGCGGCGGCTCGAGGACCGCGGCGCGGTGCTCGAAGTGGCGCTGGTGCGCATGGCGCAGGCGGCGCAGCTGCCGACCGTCGCCGACCTGCTCGCCGAGGTCCGCGCCGGTGGTGGCATGGCGGCGTTGCCCGCGGGTGCGCATGCGCCGGCCCCGACGCGGACCTCGAACCCGCCGGCGGCCGCGCCGCGCGCCGCTGCAGCTGCCCCGACGCCGCCGCGACCCGCCGCGATGCCGAGCACGCCGCCGGCCGATGCCGCCGACCTGCGCGCCCGCACGCTGCAGATGCTGCAGGATCGCGCGCTGCTGCAGGCGTCGGTCGAGCAGTGCCGCTTCGCCGGGCCGGATGCGCAGGGCCGCGTCGTCGTCACGCTGCACAGCGAGCGCAAGCTGCACCAGGACCGTCTGCAGTCGCCGGTGATCCAGCAGGAACTGACCCAGGTGATCCGCACCGCCGCCGCGGCCGAGGTCACCGTCGAGTTCCGGATCGGCGACGCGGCCGGCGGTGCCGCGGCGCCGGGCGCCGCCGCCAACCAGGCCGAGCCGGGGCCGACCGCCAAGCGCGTGCTGCAGAAGTTCCGCGGCCGCGTCGTGCAGGTGAACCCCGAGGATCGTCGGCGCGAGGCGCCGCGGCCCGCGGACGCGGACGGCGCGCAGGACGACGTGCCGCCCGAGCCGTCGGACTGAAGCCGGCGGCCGTCGCCGGCAGGGCGGTTTGACAGGGAGTCTCGGCCGGGTGATCGTCGCGCGCTGCTCGGCGCCCATGCCCAACCACCTCCCCACCGTCGCCATCCTGGCGTTCGCCTGCCTCGCCCCTGCCCAGTCGTTCGTGCCGTTCGAAGGCGGGCCGGTGGCGCCGCTGCGGCTGTCGGCCGACGGCACGCGGCTGTTCGTCGCCGACACCACCGGCGGCCGGTTGTGCGTATTCGACCTGTCGCAGCCGAGCGCGCCGTTCCTGCTGGCGGAGATCCCGGTAGGGCTCGACCCGGTGTCGGTGCAACCGCGCACGCGCGACGAGGTGTGGGTCGTGAACCTGCTGTCCGACAGCGTCAGCATCGTCAGCGTGCCCGAACGGCGCGTCGTCGCCACGCTGCGGGTCGTCGACGAACCGAGCGACGTCGTGTTCGCCGGCGGCAAGGCGTTCGTCAGCGCGGCCACCACCGACGCGGTGGCCGTGTTCGACGCGGTCACGCGCGCACCGCTGGGCACCATCCCGCTGTTCGGCAAGGACCCGCGGGCCCTGGCCACCAGCCCCGACGGCAGCCGTGTCTACGCGGTGATCCAGCGTTCCGGCAACGGCACCACGATCCTGCCGGCGGGCGTGCAGGCGCCGCCGCCGCCGCTCGGCCCGCTGCCGGCGGCACCGGCGCAGGGTCTCATCGTGCGAGCCGACGACCCGACCTGGGCGACGCAGATCCCGTTCACGCTGCCCGACAACGACGTGGCGCAGATCGACGTCGCGACGCAGACCGTGACACGGTACTTCCGCAGCGTGGGCACCACCAACACCGCGATCGCCGTGCACCCGGTGTCCGGCGACCTCTGGGTCGCGAACACCGACGCGCGCAACCTCGTGCGCTTCGAACCGAGCCTGCGCGGCCATGCGATCGACAGCCGGGTCACGCGCATCTCGACCGGTGCCACGCCGGTCGTGACGCCGTTCGACCTCAATCCAGGGGTGAACTACGCCGTGCTGCCGAACGCCGCGGCGCTGGCGACCGCGCTCAGCGAGCCGTTCGGCATCGCGGTCGACGCCGCCGCCGGCCGCGTCTACGTCGCCGCGCACGGCACCGACCGCATCGGCGTGCTCGACCTCGCCGGCAACGTGCTCGCGCGCATCGAGACCGGCTCCACGCCGGGCGCCGTCGTGAACTCGCGCGACAAGCGCGGCCCACGGGCACTGGCCCTGCATCCGACGCAGGCCCTGCTCTACGCGCTGAATCGACTCAGCGACACGCTGGTCGTCGTCGATCGCACGTCGAACAGCGTGCTGCGCGAACTGCCGGTCGCGACCTGGGACGTGATGCCGGCTGCGTGGCGGCAGGGCCGCAACTTCCTCTACGACGCCAAGCTGTCGGGCAACGGCACGATGTCCTGCGCCGCCTGCCACGTCGACGGCGACATGGATGGCATCGCCTGGGACCTCGGGGACCGCAGCGGCACGATGCAGGCCCCACCGTCGCAGCCGTTCCCGTTCAGCCTGCTGACGCTGTCGCAGTTCCACCCGATGAAGGGGCCGATGACGACGCAGACGCTGCGCGGCCTCGCCGGCACCGGCGCGCTGCACTGGCGCGGCGACCGTGCGAACTTCCAGGCGTTCAACCCGGCGTTCGACAAGCTGATGGGCGGTGCGCCGCTGTCGACCGCCGACATGAACGACTACGCCGCCTTCGTCAACGCGATGCGGCATCCGCCGAATCCGAACCAGCTGCTGGACCGTTCGCTGCGCACCGCGCCGGCGGGCAACAACGAGGCGGCCGGCATGGCGGCGTTCACCCAGAACATCGCCAGCTTCCCGATCCCGGGCGGCGCCGCCTGCGCGACCTGCCATGTGCTGCCCAGCGGCACCGGCGGCATCATCTTCCCCGCCAACATCCTGCAGGAACCGCAGCAGATGAAGGTGCCGCAGCTGCGCAACCTGTACCGCAAGGTCGGCTTCCGCCGCGCGGCGGGACCGCAGAAGAGCGGCTTCGGCTTCACGCACGACGGCAACCTCGACAACCTCGACAGCTTCCTCGCGCTGCCGGTGTTCAACCCGTGGCCGGCGGCCACCAAGGACGACATCGTCACGATGCTGGCGAGCTTCGACAGCGGCACCGCGCCGGCGGTCGGCTACCAGTTCCACCTGACGCCGACGAATGCGAACAGCGCTGGCTACGCCGCGGACCTGGCGCTGGTGACCGCAAGGGCCGCGGCCGGCGATCTGGAGCTGACGGCACACGGCGCGATCGACGGTGTGCTGACGGGCCTGCTGTACCAGCCCGGCGCGAGTCAGTTCGTCGCCGACCGGACCGGCGTCGGCCCGTTCACGGCCGCGCAGCTGCAGAGCAAGGCGCTGGCGGGCAACGCGAGCCTCGTGTTCACCGCGGTGACGCCGGGCACCGGCAACCGGATCGCGCTCGACCGCGATCTCGACGGCGCCAAGAACGGTGACGAGGACGCGAACACCTACGGTGTGCCGACCCTCGGCTGCAACGGCGAACCGCGCATGCTCGCCAACGTCGAGCCGCGCCGCGGCAACGCGGCCTTCGGCATCACGATGGACACGGCGCCGGCCGGTTCGTTCGGCGTGCTCGCGCTGTCGCTCGGCTCGGCGTCGATCCCGATCTTCGGCATCACGCTGCTGCTCGACCCCACCGTCATGGCGACCATCGGCGTCGCCAGCGATGCCTTCGGCGGCGCGACGTTCCCATGGCCCATCTCGTCGACCGAGACGATCGGTCTGCACGTCTTCGGCCAGGTGGCGTGGCTCGACGCCTGCGGGCCGGAGGGCTTCAGCAGCAGCAGGGGCTTGGAGTTCACGGTCGTGCCCTGATCGCGCCGACTGCGCCCGCATCCGCGCCGGAGGTGGATGCCGGGTGGTCCGACCGGCATGATCTCGTCTTTCCCCAAGGACACCGATGGCAACCGGATTCGGCGACATGCAGAGCCTGTTGAAGCAGGCGCAGGAGATGCAGCGGCGCATGCAGGACGCGCAGCGTTCGCTCGGCGAGCGCACCCTCGAAGGCTCGGCCGGCGGCGGCGCCGTCAAGGCCTACGTCAACGGCAACCAGGAACTGCAGGCGGTCAAGATCGACCGGGCGGCGGTCGATCCGAACGACGTCGAGACGCTCGAAGACCTCGTCACCGGCGCCGTGCGCCAGGCCCTGCAGGCCGCGAAGGAACTGCGCGACCGCGAGATGGGCAAGGTCACCGGCGGCATGAACCTGCCGGGCATGGGTTTCTGAACCAGACTGCGCCGGCGCGGTCCGGTTCCGGACGCTCCCAGGGCTGCCCCGAAGCCCTGGTTCGGCCCTGACCGACCGTTCGCCCCGCTTGCCGGCCCCTCCGAACCACCCGAGTGTGACACTGTCGTGGCTACGCGCGATCGCACGATCGAGAACCTGATCGAACGGCTGCACCGGCTGCCGGGCGTGGGGCCGAAGACCGCGGAGCGGTTGGCGTTCCACCTGATGCGGGTCGAAGCCGACGAGGCGCTGCAGCTGGCGCGCGCGATCGAGCAGGTGCGCGCCGCGGTGAAGACCTGCAGCCGCTGCTGCAACCTCGACGCGCAGGATCCGTGCAGCGTCTGCAGCGATCCGGCGCGCGACCGGACGATGTTGCTGGTGATCGAGGATCCGCGCGAGGTCGTGCGCTTCGAGGACACCGGCTACCGCGGCCTCTACCACGTGCTGCAGGGGCGCCTGTCGCAGATCGAGGGCATCCGGCCCGAGGACCTGACCACCGACCTGCTGCTGCGCCGCGTCGCGGCGGACCGGCCGGCCGAGGTCTGCCTGGCG
Organism: Planctomycetota bacterium; assembly: GCA_016794035.1. Taxonomy (GTDB): domain Bacteria; phylum Planctomycetota; class UBA1135; order UBA1135; family UBA2386; genus JAEUHS01. The sequence continues at coordinate 10,472 of JAEUHS010000023.1, read as the reverse complement.
ACCAACCCCGACCTCGAGGGCGAGGGCACGGCGCGCGTGCTGCTCGAACGGCTGGCGCCGCTCGGGGTCAAGGTGACGCGGCTGGCGCGAGGTCTGCCCGCCGGCTCGACGATCGCGCAGGTCAGCAGGTCGATCCTCGCCGACGCGATGGAGGGCCGCCGGCCGCTGTCCTCGTGAACGAACCGCTGCCGATCGACGACGTGCTGCCCGCCGTGCGGCAGGCGTTGCGGCGCACGAGTTCGCTGCTGCTGATGGCGCCGCCCGGTTCGGGCAAGACGACGCGCGTGCCGCCGGCGCTGCTGCCGTTGCTCGACGAGCGTGCCGAGATCGTCGTGCTCGAGCCGCGCCGCCTCGCCGCGCGCGCGGCGGCGGCCCGCGTGGCGCAGGAACTCGACGTGCCGCTCGGCGGACTGGTCGGTTACCAGGTGCGCGGCGACACGCGCACCAGCCGGCAGACACGCATCCGCTTCGTCACCGAGGGCGTGCTGGTGCGACAGATCGTGCACGACCCGTTCCTCGACGGCGTCGGCGCGGTGTGCCTCGACGAGTTCCACGAACGCCATCTCGAGGGTGACCTCGCGCTGGCGATGCTGGCCGAAGCGCGCGCGACCGTGCGGCCCGACCTCAAGCTCTGTGTGATGTCGGCGACGCTCGATCCGGTGCCGCTGCAGACGTTCCTGCCGGGCAGCGAGGTCATCGCGGCCGACGGCCGGCTGTTCCCGGTGCAGGTCGTGCACCTCGTGCGCGCCGCCGACCAGGACCTCGAACGGACCGTGCGCGCCGCCGTCGAGCGTGCGCTCGACGAGACCGCCGGCGACGTGCTGGTGTTCCTGCCGGGCACCGGCGAGATCGCGCGCAGCGAAGCGGCGCTGCAGAATCTGGCGCGCCGACGCGCCGTCCTGGTGCTGCCGCTGCACGGGCGGCTCGAGCCGGCGGCGCAGGACCGGGCGATCCGGCCGCAGGCGCAGCGCAAGGTCGTGCTGTCGACCAACGTCGCCGAGAGTTCGCTGACGATCGCCGGAGTCAGCGCGGTCGTCGATGCCGGACTCGCGCGCGAACTGCGCTTCGACCGCGGCCGCGGCGTCGACGTGCTGCAGCTCGAGCGCATCAGCCTGGCGTCGGCGACCCAGCGCGCCGGCCGCGCGGGGCGCACGGGCCCGGGCATCTGCTACCGGCTGTGGAGCGCGGCCGAGGAGCGCGGCATGCCGGCGCGCACGCTGCCCGAGGTGCAGCGCGTCGACCTGTCGGGACCGGCGCTGCTGGTGCGTGCGTTCGCCGGCCGCGACCCGAACCGGTTCGGCTGGTTCGAACACCCGCCGGCCGAAGCGCTCGCGGTGGCTGATCGACTGCTCGCCGACCTCGGCGCGGTCGACCTCGTGGCGGGCACGCTGACGAAGTTCGGCCAGCGGTTGCTCGAGCTGCCGGTGCACCCGCGGCTCGGCGCCGTGGTGCAGCAGGGGCGCGAACTCGGCTGCGCGGTCGCCGCGGCGACCGCTGCCACGCTGCTCAGCGACGTCGACCAGCTCGGTCGCGGCGATGGCGCCGATCTGCACGCGGCCGTCGAGGCGTTCCTGCTGGCGGAAGAGCGTGGCTTCCCCGAGGCGCTGTGCCGCGAGTTCGGCAGCTGGCCGGGACCGGCGCGCGCCCTGAAGGCGTCGCGCGACCGGCTGCTGGCCGGCGAGCGCGCCCGCAGCGCCGACGCGCGCGACACCACGCTGCTGGCGCGCTGCCTGCTGGCCGGCTTTCCCGATCGGGTCGCGCGGCGCAGCGCGCTGGGCGAGGCGCGCTCGGCGACGATGGTCGGCGGTCGCGGCCTGACGCTGCCGGCAGCGGCGGACGGCCACGACCTCGTGCTGGCGCTGCGTCTGCTGGAGACCGGTCGGCAGCAGCGGTCGCGCGCGACGCTGGTCGCCGCGATCGAACCCGCCGACCTCGAGGCCGTCGAACCGCATGCGCTGCAGAACGTCGTCACCGCCGAACTCGACGAAGCCGCGGGCCGCGTGATCGCCGTGCGCGAGCAGCGGTACCGCGATCTGCCGTTGAAGTCCGCGCGCGGCGGCGAACTGCCGGCCGGCCGCGCCGCCGAGCTGCTGCTGCCGGTCGTCGCCGCCGATCCGTGGCGCTGGCTCGGCGAACAGAAGGACCTGCGCCGGCTGCTCGGTCGCGCACGCTGGCTCGCCGAGCGTCTGCCGGACCTGGGTCTGCCGTCGTGGGACGACCGGGCGGTCGCTGCCGCCGCACTCGACCTGCTCGGCGACGGCAGCGATCTGCGCGCGCTGCGCGATGCGAACGTCGCCGAGCTGCTGCTGGCGCAGTTGCAGCAGCCGCAGCGCCGCGCGCTGGCGCAGTTCGCGCCCGACAGGATCGAGCTGCCGTCCGGGCGGGCCGCGGTCATCGACTACACCGCCGCCGCCGGCCCCACGATCGCCGCGCGGCTGCAGGAGTTCTTCGGCCTCGCCGCGGTCTCTGCGCTCGCCGGCGGCCGCGTGCCCGTCGTGCTCGAACTGCTGGCGCCGAACCATCGCCCGGTACAGGTGACGACCGATCTGGCGAGCTTCTGGCAGAACGTCTACCCGCAGGTGCGGCGCGAACTCAGCCGCCGCTACCCGCGCCACAGCTGGCCCGAGGATCCGCTGGCGGCGAATCCCGAGGCGCGACCACGGCCGCGGCGCAGCTGACGAGAGCTGATGTCTCCAGTGTGCGCGGTTGTGGTGGCTGCCCCTACGTGGATCGGCGGGGCGAGATTCTGGGCAGATTTCCGCCGATCGTGGCTTCGCCGAGTCGGCTCACCGGGCGCAGGCCGTCACCACTCGGCCGTCAGGGACTGCCGCAGACGACAGTACCCGCAGCAGCGCTCGCTGGAACCACGCCGGGTACTCGCGGGCTCGCCTCGGTGGCACCGGCGGCGTATGTGACTGCCGGAGCAGATGGATAGCTCAGGTGCTCCTGCAGGTCGTCCGCGTGCTGCTCGGCTTCCGGCACGGTCGTTCGGGGGATGCACACTCGAGCCATCAGTTCCAGTCGTCGCCGATCCGGGTACAAGGACGGCTGGCGCGGGAAGCGCCTGCGCCGTGTTGCCAAGGAGCCTGCCCCATGAAGATCGTCACGACCCTGTGCGCCGCGCTGCTCGCGGCGCCGTTCCTCCGCGCCCAGGAAGGCGGCGCGGTCCCGCAGATGCCGGACCCGAAGACCGAGGCGCACGCGCCGCTGGCCAGGCTGGCCGGAACGTGGACCACTGCCTGCCGCATGGAGGCCATGCCCGGCGTGCCCGGCATGGCAGAGCCGACCACGTGGACCGGCACCGAGCGCGCCGAGCTGGTGTGCAACGGCCTGTGGCTGAAGTGTGTCTCGGAGAGCAAGTGCCACGACCAGCAGATGCAGGGGCTCTGGCTGACCGGCTACGACCCGGGGCAGAAGAAGTACCGCGGCCTCTGGGTCAGCAGCATGGACGAACCGTACATGGAGTGCGACGGCAGCTACGATGCCGACACGCGGACCTGGACCTACACCGGCACGTCGCCGCAGGGTGGGTTCCGCAGCGTGCTCGCGGTCGAGAGCGACGACCGCACCATCGAGACCTGCTACCTCGTCGGCGAGGACGGCACGCAGACCCAGTGCATGCGGATCGAACGCACGCGCAAGGCTGACGCCGGGCCGGTCGACGCCAGTGCGTCGATGCCCAAGCCGGCCGGCGAGCACCGCGCGCCGTTGGCCGACTGCGTCGGCGACTGGAACGTGGTCTCGAGCTTCTCGATGCCCGGCCAGGGTGCCATCGAGGAGCAGGGCAGCGAGCGCGTGCGGCCGATCTGCGGCGGCAAGTGGCTCTGGTCGGACTTCGCCGGGACGATGATGGGCCAGCCGTTCGAAGGCCACTCGCTGTTCGGCTACGACCCGGTGAAGCAGCAGTACGCCAACGTGTGGATCGACTCCGGCTCCGCGACGCATGCGCTGACGTGGGGCAGCTACGACCCGGCCAGGAAGCAGTGGACGTTCGACGGCGAGTGCATCGACCTGGCCGGCCGCAACGCCAGGATCCACCAGGTCTACCGCCAGCCCGACGCCGACACGCGCGAACTCCAGATGACGATGACGACCGCGGACGGCACCGAGACGATGGCGATCCACTACACGCGCAAGCCGAAGTGATGGCAGGCAGTCGGCGGGCCTGCCGTCCGCCGACTGCCGCATTCCAGGACGGTCTGCCGGCGACCGCTCAAGATTTCATCGCCTGGCGTCGAAAGTCCCTTGCGGACCGAACTTTCGCGCCATGAGTCTCGAAGCACGCCTAGGCCAACGCCAGGAACAGCGCCTCGCGCTGCTGCCGCAGATGCTGCAGTCGATCGAGGTGCTGCAACTCGCCACCGAGGATCTGCTGCAGTTCCTCGAGCACGAGGTGCAGCAGAACGAGACGCTGGAGCTGCGCGCCGCGGCTCCGGGCGAGGTGGAGGCGCCGGTCGTGCCGGCCGCCGAGCGCGAGGACTCGGGTTGGGACTCGGGCTTCGAGGAGTGGCGCCGCGGACCCGCGGGCGACGACGGCGACGCGCGCAAGGCCCTGTTCGACAACCTCGTCGCCAGCGCCGACACCCTGGTCGAGTTCGTGCGCCACCAGCTCGCCTTCCGCGCCGTGCCGCAGCTGCTCGCCGATGTGGTCGTGCACCTGGCGCAGCGGCTCGACGAGCGCGGGCTGCTGCCGTTCGGCCTCGACGAGCTCGCGGCCGAACTCGACCTGCCGCTGGCGCTGCTCGAAGAGGCCCACACGCTGCTCTGCACGCTCGAACCGCGCGGCATCGGCGCCGCGGATCCGGTCGCCGCGATGCTGCTGCAGGCGGCGGGCGACCCGGATCTGCCGCGCATCGAACGCCTGCTGCGCGAGCACCTCGACGCGCTCGGTCGCAACAAGCTGCCCGAGGTCGCGCGGGCGATGGAGCTCTCGCTCGACGAACTCGCCGACCTGCTCGGCCGCATGAAGGGGCTCGACCCGCGCCCCGCGGCGGCGTTCACGGGTTCGGTCGCCGCCGCGTTGCGGCCCGACGCCTACGCGTGGCTGCGCGACGGGATCGTGCAGGTCGGGCTCGACGATGCCGCGATGCCCGAACTGGCCGTCAACGCCGAATACGCGGCGATGGCCGGCGACCGCGGCACCACGCGCGAGGTGCGCGACTACCTGAAGCCGAAGCTGCGGTCGGCGCGCGATCTGATCGAGGCCGTGCGCCACCGGCAGGAGACGCTGCTGCGCGTGGTGCAGGCGGTGATGGGCGAACAGACGCAGTTCCTGGCCCAGGGCAAGTCCGCGATCCGGCCGCTGCGCATGAGCGAGATCGCCGATCGGCTCGGGCTGCACACGTCGACGATCAGCCGCGCGATCGCCGGCAAGCACGTGCAGACGGACCGCGGCGTGTTCCGGCTGCGCGACTTCTTCGACGGCGGTCGCATCGATGCGGCGCCGACCGCGGGCCAGGGCCGCATGGCGGTCGCGCAGCAGATCCAGGACCTCGTCGCCGCCGAGGACAAACGCACGCCGCTGTCGGACGACGAACTCGTCGCGGAGCTCGCGCGGCGCGGCGTGCAGGCCGCACGCCGCACGGTGACCAAGTACCGCAAGGAGCTCGGCATTCCGTCGAGCTACTTGCGTCGGAAGTTCGGAGACCAGTCATGACCTACGACCCGCTCGCGTACGGCCAGGTGCAGATGGGGGGCGACGACAAGGCGTCGTCGGATGCACCGGACGACATCCTGTTCGCCAACGGCGCCACGCCGGCGGCGGACGCCAGCTGGGGCCTGCTCGACGAGGACGTCGGCAGTCTGCTGCCGGGCGGCGTGAGCAGCACGCCGTCCGACTTCGGCAACGACATCCTCGGCGGTCCGCCGCCGGCCGCCGCGCCGGTGGCGGCGCCGGTGCGCGCGCGCCCCGCGGTCAAGCCACGCCCCGGGATCGCGGCCACCGGGCGCCCCGCGGCGCCGATGCCGACGCAGCGCCCCGTCGTCGAACCGGCCCGCCTGGCCGCGCCGGCGCCCGCCGCCGTGGTCGTGCGCCGGGCGTCGAGCGTGCGCCTCGGCCCGGGCTCCCGGCTGACCGGGCTGCTGCTGCCGGCGGTCGTGTTCGCGGCCGGCGGCACCGTCGCGGCGTGGCTCTACGCGATGCAGCAGAACCACGTCATGGGCGGCATCGTCGTCGCCCTCTCGGTGATCGCGGCGACGTTCGCCCGCGTGTTCCTGCGCGGCTGAGCCGAGCGCCGCCGCCGGGGCGGGCGTGCGTTGGCCGTCGCCCGCGCCTTGGTATCGTGCCGGCGTGCCGACCTACCTGCTGACGATCGCCTACGACGGCACGCACTTCCACGGTTGGCAGATCCAGGCCCGTCATCGCACGGTGCAGGCGGAGCTGGAACGCGCGTTCGCCGCGATCGGCTGCGACGGCGTTCGCGTCGAGGGTGCCGGACGCACCGACGCCGGCGTGCACGCGATCGCGCAGTGCGCGCACGTCCGTCTGCCGCGCGCGTTCCCGGTCGATCGGCTCGCGCTGGCGTTGAACACCAACCTGGCGGCCGACGTCGCGGTGCAGGCCGTGCGCGAGGCGCCGCCGGACTTCCATGCCCGCTTCCACGCGCGCGGCAAGCGCTACGCCTACCGCTGTCTGTCGAGTCCCGTGCGACCGGCGATCGGCCGCAGCCTGTACCACTGGACCCGGCGGCCGATCGACTTCGCGGCGATGCGCGCCGCGGCCACGTGCCTGCGGGGAACGCACGACTTCGCCGCGTTCGCGACCAACCCGGGCCGGCCGCGCATCCGCGGCACCGTGCGCACGCTGCACCACGTGCACCTGCTGCACCGACCCGGCGGCTTCGACTTCGTCGTGCAGGGCAACGGCTTCCTCTACAACATGGTGCGCAACCTGGTCGGTTCGCTGCTCGAGGTCGGCTACGGCAACCAGCCGCCGGCCTGGCTCGCCGAGGTGCTCGCGGCCCGCGAGCGCCGTCGGACCGGGCCGACGGCGCCGGCCAGCGGGCTCTACCTGCTGCGGGTGCTCTATGCTCCGGATCTCAGCCCTGCCGGCGTCGAGCCCGGCGGTGGGGACCCGGCCGACGACGAGCCGAACGAATAGTCCGGCCGCCGCTCCGTCAATGCGGCCCCCGCGTCCCGTCTCACCAGGAATCGCCATGCTGCTGCGCCATCTCACCGCCACCTTGCTCTGCACGGGCCTCGCCGCCCAGACCGCCGACCTCGCTGGCCCGCTGACCGATCTGCTGCCGACCTCGACCTACGCGGTGGTGGAGTTCGGCGGGCTGGCGGCCTGCCGCGCCGAGGCGAACGCGCTGCCGCTGGCCGCGCTCGTGCACGGGTTCCTCGACCGGGTGCCGGCCGATGTGCGCAGCGAACGGCTCGAGCGCGGCATCGACACCGCGGCCGACCGTCTGCAGCGGCTGCTGCAGCGCCTGGACCTCGATGCGCACGACCTGCAGGCGATCCTGCGGCAGCCGATGCTGCTCGCGATCGGCCGGCTGACGATCGAGGGCATGGGGCCGTCGCTGTGCCTCGTCGTCGACGAACGCGGCGCCACGGCCGCGATCGACCGGGTGCGTGCGGCGCTGCGGCAGCACCTGCCGGGCGCCAGGCTCGAGGCCGCCGAGGTCGCCGGAGTCGCGCTCGAGCAGTTGACCATGCCCGGCGGCCCGCCGGTCTGGTTCGGTTCGCTGGCCGGCCGCCTGGTCGTCAGCAACAGCCGCGGCTACCTGGAGGAGATCGCGGCGGTCGCGGGCGGCGCGGCGCCGTCGCTGGGCGCGGGACTGCGCGCCATGCCGGGGGCCGCCCCGGGCGGGCCGCCGCTGGCGTCGCTGTTCCTCGACGGGCGCCGCGTGCTGGCGAGCCTCGAACCGCACCTGCCGTACGAGGCCGCGCGGTGGAGCGACACGCTCGGCATCGGCCTGCTGCAGACCCTGCACGTCTCGGTCCGCGGCGGCGCCGATCGCCTGCAGGTCGGCATCGGCGGCAGCAGCCACGGCCTCGCCAAGGTGCTGCTCGCGGCGCCGGCGGACCTCGGCTTCGCGCGCGCCTGCTCGGCGAACACGGTGGCCTTCGGTGCCGGCACCCTCGACCTGGCAGGTCTGATGGCGGCGTGGCAGGGCCTGCTCACGCTGCTGCCGGCGGAGCCGAGCCGCGAACTGCAGCGCGAACTCGGTCGCGGGTTGCGGCGCGCCGGCGCGAAGCCGGGCGAGGTCGCGGCGATCGCGCGCGCGTTCGCGCCGCAGGTCGCGTTCGCCCTGGCGCTCGAGAAGGGCGCCGTGCCCAAGCCCGAACTGCTGCTGCGCGTCGGCGTGCGAGATGCCGCCGTCGTGCGTGACGCGCTGCAGGGTCTGGAGACCGAGACCACACGCGAGGGCCTCGAGTGGCGCGCGCGCCGGGTCGGCGAGCACACGATCCGCTTCTGCAACGTGCGACTGCCCGGCGATGGCCTGCAGTTGTCGCCGTGCTACGTGCTGCACGCCGACGGCCTGTGGTGCGCGTCGGACACCGCGGCGCTGGTGCGCGCGCTGCGCCAGGCCGAACACGGCGACGACAGCCTTGCCGCACAGCCGGACTTCGTCGCGCTGCAGCGTGCGACGCAAGGCGCCAGCGGCGTGCTGCACCTGCGCTGGTTCCGCGCCGCGGAACTCGGCTGGCGCAGCGTCGAGACCTGGCTCTACCCGCAGCTCGACGCACACAGTGACGAGCTCGGCTTCGGCCGGGAGGCGCTGCCGGATGCCGACGAGACCGCGCGTGCGCTGGCGACCAGCACGCTGGTCTATCGCATCGACGACGCCGGCGTCACCGTCAACAGCCGCGGCCCGTTCACGATCGGCTCGCTGCTGGCGGCCGTCGGCGCGCTCGCCGACGACGTGCTGTCGCGCGCCGCGGGCCGCATCTACTAGGAGCCTGCGCCACGGGATGCCCGTGAACCGCTGAGGATTCGTCAGAGACAAAATCCTCGGCGCACCTTTCTATCGTAGGGAGGGCATGGGCACGTTCCGCAAGCAGGATGATCGGCGGCAGGGCTTCCTGCTGCCGCCATCGCCGTCCGACTGGCTGCCGAAGAACCACCTCGCTTGGTTCATCATCGACGCGGTCGAGCAACTCGACATCGACACGGTGCTCGACAAGTACCGCCCATCGGGCAAGGGCGAACAGGCCTACCCGCCGCGGGCGATGCTGGCGTTGCTGATCTACAGCTACTGCACGGGCACGTTTGCCTCGCGCAAGATCGCGGCGCAGATCGAGGACAGCATCGCGTTCCGCGTGATTGCCGCCGGCCTGTCACCGAGCCACCGCACGATCTGCCGCTTCCGTGAGGACAACCTCGACGAGTTCCAGCGGCTTTTCGTGCAGGTCGTGCAGCTCGCGAAGGAAGCCGGTCTGGTCAAGATGGGCACGATCGCGATCGACGGCAGCAAGGTGAAGGCGAACGCGAGCAAGCACAAGGCGATGAGCTACGACCGCATGCTGATGGAGGAGAAGAAGCTGCGCAGCGAGATCCGCAAGCTGACGCAGGCAGCTCGTGAACAGGACGACATCGACGACCAGGACTTCGGGCCTGACTTCCGCGGTGACGAGTTGCCGCAGGAACTGAGCGATCGGAAGACGCGGCTGCAGACCATCCAGGCGGCGAAGAAGCGGCTCGAAGAGCGCAAGGCGGCCGAAGCCGAAGCCAAGCGCGCCGCCGAAGCCAAGGAAGGCGAAGCGTCGGAGACGAAGTCCGAGCGCGTTCTGCCGCAGCCGCGCGACCAGGAGAACTTCACCGACCCTGACAGCCGCATCATGCCGACGGCCGGCAACTCGTTTGCGCAGAGCTACAACGCGCAGATCGCAGTGGATGCGAAGGCACAGATCGTGGTTGCTGCGACCGTGAGCCAGAAGCCGAAGGACATGGGCCTGCTGATGCCCGTGGTGAACACCGCCCACGAGAACACCGAGTCGATCCCCAAGCGCGTGCTGGCCGACACCGGCTACAAGAACGAACGCGATCTGCAGCAGCTCGAAGACCTCGGCATCGACGGCTACGTGTCGATCGGTCGCGAAGGCAAGATCGCGCGTCCACCCAGCGACGAGTGTCCGTGCAGCCAGGCGATGCTGAAGAAGCTGAAGACCAAGCGTGGTCGCGCTCGCTACCGACGACGAAAAGCCATCGTCGAGCCCGTCTTCGGATGGGTGAAACAGGTGCTCGGCTTCCGAGCCTTCAGCCTCCGAGGTCTGCGCAAGGTCGCGGGCGAGTGGAGCCTCGTCTGCATGGCACTCAACCTTCGCCGGATGGCGGCGAAAGGGGTGCAGTGGTGAGCGTGAGACCGGCCAGAAGACCTCGTTTCGCGCCCATTGGCTCCATCAAGCACTACCCGGCTCGGTGCGCGCCACCGATCTCAAGGGACGCCGAAGTCGCCAGGTAGCCGCGCGCCAACTTCAAACCGAGGGATGGCGCGCGGCTCGCTACCCGTGGCGCAGCCTCCTAG
>JAEUHS010000015.1 GCA_016794035.1 Planctomycetota bacterium | reverse complement strand
AGCTGGCGTCGCTGGCGACCTCGGCGCACACCGAACTGGTGCTGGCCCACATCGCCGATTTCCTCGCCGAACCCGAATCGCAGTCGCCGCACCACCAGGGCTTCGGCGCGCTCGGGCGCGAACTCGACCTGGAGCTGCGGGCGCTCGGGGTGCCGGCCGAGCTTGCGGTGCCGAGCCGATGGCACCTCGTGGATCGCGAGCTGGTGCGCCAGGCGGCGCGGCGCCTGCTCGCCAACCTGTAGGCAGTGGAGCATCGCGCGCTCGCCGAGTCGACGCGGCATGGGTATTGTATGCGGCGGCACGCGGTGGTGCGGCTGCGAGACGGCCGGCACCATCGCTCCACCGCGCACGGAGGCCCGACGATGAGACGCATGCTGACGATCGCTACGTTCCCGCTGTTCGCCGTGATGGCGATGGCATCGGCCCAGGACCCGGAGCCGACCAAGGAACCGGACAAGGAGATCGCCGAGAAGATCGAGGCCCTCAAGGACGTCGTGCTCGACCGCAAGACGGAGCACGACGAACAGGGGGTCAAGCTGATCGACGAGCTCAACATGAAGATGCAGGCCGGCGTGCACCCGAAGGACAAGGCCGCGATCGTCAAGGCGCTCGAGGACGTGTTCTTCAAGGGCAAGCTGCGCGCGCCCGACCACACCTCGCTCTACGCCGGCGCCGCCGCGGCGCTGGGCTACTGCGGCGAGGACGGCGCCAAGGTGCTGAGGAAGGCCTACGACAAGAAGCGCTTCCCCGACAAGAAGGAGTGGGTGCCGCTGCGCGAGCAGCTGCTGAAGTACCTGGGCCGCACCAAGGACGAGTCGATGGTGAAGTTCCTGTGCGGCGAGGCCCGCAGGCAGCCCGAGGCGGCGCTGCAGGCAGCGGCCGGCGAGGCGCTCGGCAACTTCGAGGAGTCGAAGGAGGAGATCCGCAAGGAGATCGTCGGCGAGCTGCTGATCCGTTACGGCGAACTCGCGGAGCTGGCGTCGCAGATGGGCTCGTCGAACATCGAGGCGCAGAACGCCCAGGACCGGCTCGCGGCGCTGTCCGACAAGTGGAACACCGCGCTGGCCAAGCTGACGCGGCAGAACTTCACGACGTTCCGCGACTGGCAGGCCTGGCACAACAAGAACCGCACGCAGCCGTGGTGACCCGGTCGTTCGGGCCCGGGTCGCCCCGACGGCGGGGAAGCCGCGCCGCCGCCATGCCGTCCCAAGCGCCCTCATGCCCCGCTGGTCCCGGATCCTGCTGATCGCCGCCGCGCTGGCGGCGATCGGCTTCCTGTCGGTCGAGACGCGGCGGCTGGCCGAACTCGCCGGCACCTTCGAGGTCGCCGCGCGCACCGCCGTGCGCGAACGGGCGGTGGCGGCAGGCGAACGGGACGATGCGCGGGCGACGTCGGCGCGCCTGAGCGCCGAACTGCGGGCCGCGAACGGCCGACTGCAGGCGATGAGCGATCTCGTCGAGCAGCGCGCCGAGGCCCGGCGCAGCGATGCCGCCGAGGCCGAGGCCGCCGCCGCCAGGTCGCTGCAGCCGATGCCGGACGGCGTGCGCGCGTGCCTGCGGGCGCTGCACGGCTGTCTGCGCGCCGAGGGTTTCACCGCGCAGCGCTTCCTGTCGGCGCGAGCGCTCGACGACCAGGGTCTGCACGAGGTCGAGCTGCTGGACCTGCAGGGCGATGGGCTCGGCGTGAGCTTCGTGCGGGCCGGTCGCATGGCGGCGTCGCTCGACCGTGCGACCGGTCGCTTCGAGCTGCGGTTCTTCGACGGCGAACGCACGGTCGCCGGGGAGCGCACCGCGCTGCCCGACGACGGCTGGCCGCTGGTGTTCGCCCCGGTCGACGGCCATCGACTCGAGGAGCAGCTGCCGTTCCTGGTGCAGGCGACCGGCGCCTACCCGGAATCGGCCCCGTCGGCGGCGAGCGACGACGTCGATCCGCTGACGCGGCGGCGGTGGCTGGAGCGGTTCGACCACCTGCTGGCCGAAGTGGCCGTTCCCGAGCGCTGGCAGGTGACCCGCTTCCGCGGCATGCGGGACGGCTGCTTCCTCGACGCGGAATTGGTCGGCACCGACGATCGCAACCATGTCGTCGCGATGTCGTTCTGCCACCGGCTCGCGGTCGAGATCGACGCCGAGGCCGGGGTCGTGTCGCTGCTGCTTCGCGATGGCAACTTGCGCCGCGCCGGTGTCGACTCGAACATCACCGCCGAGGGCTATCGCATCTTGCTCCCGAAGCTGACCGCCAGGCAGGCCTCCGACACCATGTTCGGCATGGTCGTGACCCGGTGAGCGCGCTGCCCGGCAGCGGCGCGTTCGCGGCGTTCTGCGGCCAGTGGAACGGCGCCGTCGACCAGGCGCTGCGCGAGCTGCTGCCGTCGCCGGACACGGCGCCGCAGCGGTTGCACGAGGCGATGCACTACGCGCTGTTCCCGGGCGGCAAGCGGCTGCGGCCGATGCTGGTGCTGCTCGGCTGCCAGGCCGCCGGCGGCGATCCGGGGCGGGCGCTGCGGGCGGCGGCCGCGCTCGAGTGCCTGCACACCTACAGCCTCGTGCACGACGACCTGCCGTGCATGGACGACGACGACCTGCGCCGCGGTCGGCCGACGTGCCACAAGGTCTACGGCGACGCGCTGGCGCTGCTGGCCGGCGATGCGCTGCTGACGCTGGCGTTCGAGGGCGCGGCCAGCGCCGGCGCCGATGCCACCGCCGAACTGGCGCGCGCCGCGGGCAGCCTCGGCATGGTCGGCGGTCAGGTCGAGGACCTCGCCAGCGAAGGCGACCCACAGCGGCACAGCCTCGAGCGGGTCCGGTGGATCCACACCCGCAAGACCGGCGCGCTGATCACGGCCGCGCTGCTGGTCGGCGCCCACGCAGCCGCCGGCGGCGCCGTGCCCGCCGCGGTGCTGGAGCCGCTGCGCGCCTACGGCGACCGGGTCGGGCTGGCGTTCCAGATCGCCGACGACTGCCTGGACCTGACCGGCACGGCCGCCGAACTGGGCAAGAACCCGCTCGCCGACGTGGCGCTGGGCAAGCTGACCTGGCCGGCGATGGTGGGGCTGGACCAGAGCCTGGCCACCGCGCGCGACCTCGCGGCCGAGGCGTCGGCGCTGGCGGTGCCGATCACCGCGGCGGCGGCCGGCTGGCGGCAGGTTCCCGCTCCTGCCCTGGACGCCGCCCGGCTGCTGCTGCAAGATGTTGCGCTCTACGCCGTAGCGCGTCGCAACTGAGCCTCGGCTCGGCACGCCCCGGCACTGCCTACCGACCGTTGCCGCGGAGCCGGCCTTGGACCAGACCTCGCCAACCCCTCTCTTCGACCGGGTCGACAGCCCCGACGACCTCAAGAAGGTCCCGCGCGAGCAGCTGCCCGCCCTGTGTGCGGAGCTGCGCAAGGTGATCCTCGACACGGTTTCGGTGACCGGCGGCCATCTCGGTTCGGGCATGGGCGTCGTCGAGCTGACGGTCGCGCTGCACTACCTGTTCGACTTCCAGCACGACCGGCTGGTCTGGGACGTCGGCCACCAGTGCTACCCGCACAAGCTGCTGACGGGGCGCAAGGACCGGTTCCACACGCTGCGCCAGAAGGGCGGCCTCAGCGGCTTCTCCAACAAGTGGGAGTCGCCGTACGACGTCTACCTGATGGGCCACGCCGGCACCGCCGCGTCGGCGGCGCTCGGCATCGCGATGGGCGATCGCATGCAGGGCCGGCAGCGCCACTCGGTCGCCGTGGTCGGCGACGCGGCGATGGGCTGCGGCGTCGCGTTCGAGGCGCTGAACCACGCCGGTTCGCTCGAGCAGGACCGTCTGCTGGTGATCCTCAACGACAACCGCTGGTCGATCGCGAAGACGGTCGGCGCGCTGTCGCGGCACCTGAACCAGCTGCGCTCCGGCACGCTCTACAACCGCGCCAAGGAAACGCTGCACAACCTGATCCAGTCGATCCCGGTGGTCGGCAAGGACCTCAACAGCAAGATCGGTGACGCGGTCGACATGCTGAAGAACATGGTCGTGCCCGGCCACCTGTTCGAGCAGCTCGGGTTCCGCTACTTCGGCCCGATCGACGGCCACAACGTCGACGAGTTGGTGACGGCCCTCGCCAACGTGCAGAAGCTCGACGGAGTCACGCTGCTGCACGTGATGACCGAGAAGGGCAAGGGCGTGCCCGGCAGCGAGGACCGCTACGATCGGGCCCACGCGGCCAAGCCCCAGCCCAGCAGCGCCGCGAAGAAGAAGGCCGAGAAGGTGCCGGTCGAGCCCTGTGTGCTGCAGCCGGTGGTGCCCGTGAGCAAGCCCGGCCGTTCGTGGACCGAGTGGTTCGGCGAGGGAATGCAGCAGCTGGCCGAGGCGGATCCGCGCGTGATCGCGATCACGGCGGCGATGCCCGACGGCACCGGCCTGATGGAGTTCCGCGACCGGTTCCCGGACCGCTTCGTCGATGCCGGGATCGCCGAGCAGCATGCGGTGGCGATGGCGTCGGGCATGGCGACCAGCGGCATGCGGCCGATCTGCGCGATCTACTCGACGTTCCTGCAGCGCGGCTACGACCAGGTGTTCCAGGAGGTCGTGCTGCAGAAGCTGCCGGTGGTGTTCGCGATGGACCGCGCCGGCCTGGTCGGCGAGGACGGCGCGACCCACAACGGCCTCTACGACCTCGCCTTCCTGCGTTGTTTCCCCGGCATCGTGCTGATGGCGCCGAAGGACGGCAACGAGCTGCACGAGATGATGCGTCTGTCGCTGGCGCTGCCCGGGCCGAGCGGGATCCGCTACGCGCGCGGCAATGCGCCGAGCCAGGCCGATCTCGTCGGCTGGCACGGTCGCCACCAGCCGGTCGAACTCGGCCGCATGGAGGTGTTGCGCGAGGGCCCGGACGGCGCCGTGCTCGCCTATGGCCACATGGTGCAGACCGCGCTCGAGGCCGCCGCGCTGCTCGAGCGCCGCGGCGTGCGCATCGAGGTCGTCAACGCGCGCTTCTGCAAGCCGTTGGACGAGCAGGGCGTGCTGGCGCTGTGCGATCGTCACGATCGCGTCGTCACGCTCGAGGACCACTCGCGGGTCGGCGGCTTCGGCAGCACCGTGCTCGAGTGCATCGCCGCCCACGGTCCGGTGCGGGCGCAGGTGCAGGTCATGGGCGTGCCCGACGAACTGCTCGAACACATGAGCCGCAACCAGGTGCTCGAGCAGTGCGGACTCACGGCCGCACACGTCGCCGAGCGCTTCCTGGCCGCCAAAGACGCCCCGCTGGTGCGGTGACGCATGGCCGCGCTCGCGATCCGGCGGGTCCTGCTGGTCGGTGATGCGCGCAAGGGCGGCAGCGGCGAGCTCGTCGCGCACCATGCCGGCTGGTTGCGGCAGCGCGGCATCGAGGCCGACGTCACGACCGATCGCGAGGAGCCGCTGCACGATCGTGCGGCCGACGCGGTGGTGGTCTGGGGGGGCGACGGGTCGCTGTTGTCGGCGGCCCGGCGCATGGGCCCGCGGCAGCGGCCGACGCTCGGCATCAACCGCGGTCGTCTCGGCTTCCTGACCGCATTCGAAGACGAACAGAGCGAGCAGGCGCTGTCGCTGCTGCTGGCCGGCAGGCTGGTCGAGGAGCCGCGGCTGATGTTCCGATGCGCGATCGACGCCGGCGACGGCTCGCCGGTCGAAGTGCTCGGCCTCAACGACGTCGTCGTCAGTCGCGCCGGCGCCGGCGGCATGATCATCGTGCGCGTGCGCCGCGGCGACGCCGAACTCGGCACCTACCGCGGCGACGGCGTCATCGCCGCGACCGCGATCGGTTCGACGGCCTACTCGATGGCCGCCGGCGGGCCGGTGGTGGCGCCGGACCTCGATGCGCTGGTGCTGACCCCGCTGGCCTCGCACTCGCTCAGTGCGCGGCCGCTGGTGCTGCCGGTCGGCACCGGCATCGAACTCGAGGTCGTCGAGGTCGGCGACCAGCCGCACGCCTACTGCATCGTCGACGGTCAGGTGCAGACCAGGGTCGGCACCGGCACGCGCATCCGGCTGCAGCCGGCGCCGATCCGCTTCCGCCACCTGGTGCAGAGTTCGACGCAGTTCTTCCAGGTGCTGGTGGCGAAGTTCGGCTTCGCCGGCATGGCGCGCTCGCGCGGCAACTGACGGGTGGCGTCAGCCGAGCTCGAACTGCCGCTTGGCGTCGACGACGTCGCGGTTGATCGCGACGATCGCCTCCTCGAGCCGCGCGCCGAGTTGCTCGCCCTTGCCGACCGTCGAGCGCACCTGCCGCATCATCTGGATCGCCATGCGCAGCGTGCGCACGACGTCGCCGGCATCGGTGTGCGCGAACCGTTCGAGGTCGTCGACCGAGCCGCCGCGGCTCCAGGAGTCGACGGCGGCGGCGATGCCCCAGTCGGGCTCCTTGATCGGCTGCTCGACGCCCTGCAGCACTTCGATGGCGACGAAGCGACGCACCGCTTCGGTGGCCTCCAGCATCAGCGGTCCGTGTTCGCGGCGATGGCCGCGCGGCTCGGCGCGGCGGCGTTCCTCGTGGATCAGCGCCGTGAACGTCGCCGCCAGCTGGTGCATGTCCATCTTGTCGAGCACGCCGCTCCACAGCAGCTCGGTGGCCTGGATCTCGTAGCCGTTGATGCGCTGCGCCAGCTTGCCGCGCGGCAGCAGGCCGTCGTCGCCGAGGTAGCCGGCGTCGCGCAGGATCTGCACCCGTGCGGCCAGCGCCGCGCGCGCGGCGCCGCGCTTCTTGGCCCGTGTCGCCGGCGTGCCCTTCTGCGCCTGGAAGGCCGCGAAGCTCTTGTCGTAGGCCTCGAGCAGCCCCTTGCTGCCGAGCCGGTCGTAGAGGTTCAGGATCGTCGAGTACGACAGGTTGAAGCGCGACGTGATCGGCTCGACCTTGCCGCTGTGGTAGCGCGACAACGGCGCCTCGCGCAGGTCTTCGTCCTCGAGGATCGACAGCACGAGCCCGCTCTTGTCGAGGCCCTGGCGGCCGGCGCGACCGGCCATCTGCAGGTAGTCGCGGCTCTTCATGTAGTCCATCTGCACGCCGTCGAACTTGCGCAGCAGATCGAACACGACGGTGCGCGCCGGCATGTTGATGCCCAGCGCAAAGGTCTCGGTCGTGAACAGCAGCTTCAGCAGGCTCGACGTGAACAGGCGTTCGACGACCTCCTTGTGGATCGGCAGCATGCCGGCGTGGTGGAAGCCGACGCCCTGCAGCGCACGGCCGAGGATGCCGCGCAGGCCCGGGTCCTGCTCCGGGTCAAGTTCGAACCGGGCGCAGATCTCGTCGAACGTCTGCTGCATGCGCTGTCGCTCGGCGCGGTCGAGCAGGCGCCGGCCCATGCTGCGCTCGGCCTTGATCTCGCACTCCTTGCGCGAGAAGCAGAAGTACAGCACCGGCAGCAGCTGGCGGTGCTGGATCTCGTCGAGCAGCAGCACGTAGGGCCGCGGGCCGACCGGGATGCGGCGGCCCTGCGAGCGCTCACGCTTGTCGCCCCAGCGGCTGCGTTCGCGTTCGCGGCGGCCGGCGCGGCCGCCGTGGCGCTGGTCGCGCGCCGCGGCCCGTTCGTGGAACGCGATCGCCTTCGGCCGTTGCGCGAGCTGGAACACGCCGGCGTCCGGGTGGAACAGGCGGTGCGCCAGCGGCACCGGTCGCTTCGTGTGTTCGATGATCGCCAGCTCCTGCGGCCGCACCGAACGGATCCAGCCGCCGAACTCCTGCAGGTTGGCGATGGTCGCCGACAGGCCGACGAAGCGCACGTGCGGCGGCGCGAAGATCAGGCTCTCCTCCCAGACCGTGCCGCGTTCGAGGTCGTCGACGAAGTGCACCTCGTCGAAGATCACGAAGTCCGTGTCGTGGAAGCGCGCCGGATCCTCGAACACCGCGTTGCGGAAGATCTCGGTCGTCATGATGACGATCGGCGCGTCGGGGTCGAGCGTCAGGTCGCCGGTCATCAGGCCGACGCGCATGCCCTCCTGCTTGAAGTCGCGGAACTTCTGGTTGCTCAGCGCCTTGATCGGGCTGGTGTAGATCGCGCGGCGGCCGCTCTGCACGGCGCGCTCGATCGCATACTCGGCGACCAGCGTCTTGCCGGCCCCGGTCGGCGCCGCGAGCAGCACGTTGCGTCCGGCTTCGATCGCCGTGGCCGCCTCGACCTGGAACGGGTTCAGCGTGTAGCCCTTCCACTGCATCGAGGGCGGCTGCGGCGCCGAGGTTCGCACGCACGCAGCATCCCACACGGCACGTGGCTTGTGAACTGCGCAAACGGAGGCCTGCCCGATCCTCGCACGAGCCGGCGCCGTGTGAGTCGTTGTCCACAGCCGGTTCCGGGCCGCCCTTCGGGCGCGGGAACTCGCGCTGGCGCGAGCGCACGACGCGGCTATGCTCGCGCGCTCTCCGTCACGTCGGCGGAGCGTTTCGCAACCGGTCCTGCCGCGATCATGCCTGATCGCGGCGCCTCGACGTCGCTGTGGTCACGGCGGCGCACAATCTGGAGTCAGCCATGGACAACAAGTCTGAAGTCAACGTCGGCAAGTTCGTCGGTCGCCACCTCTCGCAGCTCAAGCTGATGTCGCGCGTGCTCGAGCAGGAGCTCGAGAGCGCGAAGGGCAACCGCGAGGTGACGATCGATCGTCACCTGGTCGAGAGCGTGCTCGACGTGCTCGAGATCTTCGTCGACGACTGCGAGGGCGTCAGCGGTTCGTCCCGCGAGCGCAGCAAGGTCGAGTCGAAGCCGGTCGTCGCGCGCCTGAACTGAGGCCGCCGCCCCGCGCCTGCGGCCGCCGGAGCTCCGGTCCGGCCGCCCGCTGGCGGGTGCTGATGGCGCGGCGGCAGCGTTGCCGCTGCGCCGTGCGTGTGGAACGCTCCACCGTCGGGTGGCATGGACGCAACCTTGGTCGCCGCCGAGAACACCACCGACACGAACGCCGCCTCGAGCCGCTGGGCGGTGCGGATCTTCGTCCTGGCAGCGTTCGCGCTGACCCTGTGGTTGTGTGGTCCGCGCGCGGCCGCGGTGCTGGCGGCGCGGCTGCAACTGGGGCCCCACGATGGTCCGACCGTGGACCTCGACCGGGTCGGGTTCCTGGCCCGGCCCGAGTGGCTGGACCGGGAACTGCTGCTCGCGGTGTCGACTTCGTTGTCGCCGCAGCTGCAGGGGGACATCGCGATGCTGGACGACGCGGCCGGACGGCGGCTGCGCGACGAGCTGACGGCGGTGCCGTGGGTGCGTGAGGTTCGGCTCGACCGGGTCATGCCGGATCGACTGCAGATGCAGCTGGAACTGCGGCGTCCCGTGCTCGCGGTGCGCGATGCGGACGGCGATGCGATCTGCCTCGTCGACGGCGAAGCGATCGTGCTGCCGTGGGTCGACACGCCGTTGCCGGTGACGCTGCTCCATCGCGAGGGCGGACCGACCACCATGGCCCACGAACCGGGTCGGCCGGCGATGGATGCGCGCGTGCGCACCGCGGCGGCCATCGCCGTCGAGTGGCGCGACGCCGTGGCGCCGCTGGTGCCGGACTGCCCGGCGCTGGTGGAGGTCGACGCGACCAACCTCGGCGAGCGCTGGCTGCGCGGGCCGAGCTATCCCGAGGTACGCGTCAAGCTCCGGCGCGCCGACGGCGGCACGGTGATCTTCGCCTACGGCCGGCCCGTCGACAGCGCGTTGCCGCGGGTGTTGCCGCAGACCAAGGCGGGTGTGCTGGCGAACATCCTCGCCCGCTACCCGGGTCTGCAGGGTCTGGTCGCGGGCGACCTGCGCCTGGCGCGTCGCTGGGCGGACTACCTGCAGCCGCGCGAACGCGACCTCCGCGATCCGCACGGTCCGTGGAGCGAACTGCAGCCGCGCGGCGGCTGAACGCCCGCTGCGATCAGCGGCAGGCGGCGTGCACGTCGCGCAGCAACGCGTGCAGGCCGAAGCCGCCGCTCTTGGTGCAGCCGAGCCGCACGATCACCAACTGCGCCTGCGGCATCACCACACAGTACTGTCCCTCGTGGCCGTCGAGGTGCAGCAGGTCGGCCGGCAGGTCCGGCCACATGCGCTGCCGCGGGCCGTCGCCGTCGGGGTCGGCGTTGAGCCACAGGTGCCAGCCGAAGCGGCCGCCGCTCGCCGGCGTCGGCGTCGCGGATCGTGCGACCCAGCCGACGGGCAGCAGCCGCCGACCGCCGACCATGCCGTCGTCGGCCAGCAGCTGGCCGAAACGGGCCCAGTCGCGCGCGGTCGCGAATCCGTACGAGCTGCCGACGAACGTGCCGCTGGGATCCGTCTCCAGCAGCGCGCTGCGCATGCCGAGCGGTTCGAACAGGGCCGCGCGCGGGAACGCCCAGTAGTCGGTGTCGCTGGCGAACGTGCGGCGCAGCAGCCGGCAGATCAGGTTGGTGCTGCCGCTGGCGTAGCGATACTCGCGACCCGGTTCGGCCACGAGCGGCTGCCGCGCGTACTCGGCGGCGTGATCGCCCGACCCGAGCAGCATGCGCAACGCATCGCTGTTCGGGTCGTCGTAGTCCTCGTTCCAGGCCAGCCCCGCGGTCATCGTCAGCAGGTGTTCGAGGCGGATGTCGCGCCGGCGATCGTCGGGGTCGAGGCGCCACTCGGGCACGTCGGGCGCCGCCGCGAGGTCGAGTTCGCCCTGCTGCACGCGGATGCCGACCAGGGCGTCGACCAGCGTCTTGCTCATCGACCAGCCCGGCAGCGGCATCGCCGCGGTGTAGCCGGCGGCATAACGTGCGGCGACCAGCTCGCTGCGGTGCACGACGACCACGGCGCGGGTGCGGATACGTGGCTTGCCGGCCGGCTCCGCGAACGCCGCGTCGATCGCGCGTTCGACGGCGGCGAGGTCGATACCGTCGGCTGGCGGTGCAGCGCGATCGCCGCGCGGCCAGTCGGGGGCTGCCGGGTCGGCCGGTGCGTCGGCATGGCCGCCCGAGGTCCGTTGCCGCAGCCGGTCCGCGGTGACGGCGCCGAACACCAGCGTGCAGCCGAGATCACCGGTCGCCACCGCGGTCGCCGACGCGGCGCCGAGGCGGCAGGTCACGGTGCGAGCGTCGGCGTCGACGTCGAACTGCAGCAGCGGCCGGATCAGCGCCTCGATCGCGCGGTCGGGGGCGAGTTCCTCGTCGAGCACCGAGTCGAGCGTGCGGCCGCTGACGAACAGCGCCGAGGCGGTCACCTTGGCGGCATACGCGGCGGCCACCCGCAGCAGGGCGGGATCCGCGGCCTGCTGCGCGCAGACGAAACCGGGCCGCAGCGCGGCGAGCAGGAGGCAGGCGCGGCAGAACGTTCGCATGCGGCCCATGCTACTGGCGCTGACCCCTCCAGCCCCGCGTCGTCGCCGGCCGATGCAGGGGGGTGCGAACGGCCGAACGCGCGGTGCTGGTCGGAATCGTGGTGGCCGTCGGCGCGGCGCTGCGCTGGGGGTTCGTCGCCACGGCGGTCGTGCAGTCGCCGCTGCGCGTCGATGCCGGTCAGTACGCGCAATGCGCCCGGAACCTGGTCGAGCACGGCGTCTACTCGCTGGCGACGACGGTGCCACCGCCGCCGGACTCGTTCCGGTCGCCGGGCTACCCGCTGGTGCTGGCGCTCTGCCGCGTGTTCGGCGGCGACACCGGCTGGTACGGGCTGGCGATCGCGCTGCAGGTCGTGCTCGGCGCGGCGACCGTGCTGCTGTGCCACCGGCTCGCGCGCCGCTGGCTGTCGTTCCCGGCCGCGTTGACGGCGGCGGCGCTCTGCGCGCTCAGTCCGCACCTGGTGGTCGCCGGAGCGTACGTGCTGACCGAGTGCACGACGACGTTCGCCCTGCTCGCGGGCCTCGTGCTGCTGACGCGGGACGGCGGTTGGTGGCGGCCGCTGCTGGCCGGCGCGGCGATCGGGTTCGCCGCGCTGTGCAACGAGGTCCTGGTGGTGGTGCCGCTGGTGCTCGCGTGGCCGCTGTGGCGCGAGCGCGGCGCGCGGCGCGCCGGCGCGTTCGTCGCCGCCGCCCTGCTGCCGCTGCTGGCCTGGAACCTGCGCAACGTGAGCCAGGAACTGGCGCGCACCGGCGGCGAGCGCGTGACCGCGTCGATCAGCCACGGCAGCTACCCTGGCATGGTGTTCCGCGATCCGCGCTGGCGCGGCTTCCCGTACCGCGAGGACCCGGAGCAGCCGGCGTTCGGCGCGTCGTGGTCGGGGCTGGCCGCTGTGCTGGGTTCCCGGGTCGCCGAGGATCCGTGGCGATACCTGCGCTGGTACGTGCTCGAGAAGCCGGTCTGGTTGTGGGGCTGGGACCTGGTGCAGGGCCGTGACGTGCTGGTCTACGAGGTCGGCAACTCGCCGTACGAGCGGCAGCCGGTCATGGTTGCCACGCACTGGCTGATGCGGCTGCTGCACGCGCCGTGCATGCTGCTGGCGGCCGCGGCGGCGTGCGTGCTGGCATGGAATCGCCGCCGGCGATGGCCGTTCGCGGCGCAGGCGGCAGGCCTCGTGGTGGTGTTCGGCACGCTCGTCTACCTGCCGGTGATCCCGGACCCGCGCTACCTGCAACCGATCCGGCCGGTGGTGTTCGTGCTCGGCGTCGCGGCGGCCACGGCGATCGTGCAGGGCTGTCGCGCGAGGTTGCAACGCCGCCGCGCGCGGCGCAGCGTGGTCCCGGCGGTCGCAGGCGAGCCGTCGCGCGCCTGATCGCGGCGGCTACGCACATCGCCGGACGCGGCGCCTGGCCCGGTTCGGCCATGCTGTCGGCATGACCATGCACTGCTCGGCGCCCGGAGGGGCACGTTCGACCGCTGCGGTGCGTCAGCTGGTGGGCGGCACGCCGTTGCTCGAGGTCCTGTACCGCTACGACGGTCGCGAGCGACGGCTCTACGCGAAGTACGAGTCGATGAACATGACGGGCTCGGTCAAGGACCGGATGGCCTGCCACATCCTCGCGGAAGCCCATGCCCGCTCACAGCTGGCGGCCGGCGACACGATCGTCGAGGCGAGCAGCGGCAACACCGGCATCGCCTTCGCCGCGATCGGCGCCGCGCTCGGCCACCCGGTGCGCATCTACATGCCGGATTGGATGAGCCAGGAGCGCGTGCAGCTGATCCGCAGCTTCGGCGCCGAGGTCATCGGCGTGTCGGCTGCCGAGGGCGGCTTCGTCGGCTCGGTGCGGCTCGCCGAGCGCTTCGCGCGTGAGCACGAACGCGTGTTCCTGCCGCGTCAGTTCGAGAACGAGGCGAACGTGCGCGCGCACGCGATCGGCACCGGCCCGGAGATCCTGCTGCAGATGGAGGCGTTCGGTCGCAACCCGACCGCGTTCGTGGCCGGCGTCGGCACCGGTGGCACGGTGATGGGGGTCGGGCGGGCCCTGCGCGCGGCCTTGCCCGAGGTGCGCGTGCATCCGCTCGAGCCGGCCAACTCGCCGACGCTGCGCACGGGCCGCAAGGCGGGTTCACACCGCATCCAGGGCATCTCCGACGAGTTCGTCCCGGCGGTCGTCGACCTCGGCCGGCTCGATCGCATCGTCGACGTCTGGGACGGCGACGCGATCCTGATGGCACAGGCGCTGGCGCGCCAGCTCGGGCTCGCGGTCGGCATCAGCTCGGGCGCCAACTTCCTCGGCGCCGTGCAGCTGGTCGAGGAACAGGGCGCCGACGCCGCCGTCGTCACGGTGTTCTGCGACAGCAACAAGAAGTATCTGTCGACCGATCTGTGTCGCGAGGAACCGGTGCGCGACGACTACCTGTCGTCGCGCGTCGAACTGCAGGGCTTCCGCGCGGTGCGCTAGTTGCCCTTCTTCTTCTCGTCGGCGCCGTCGCCTTCGGTCAGGCTCTTGCGGAACTCGGGCAGGATCTGGTCGATGCGACCGACGAGCGGCGACTTGGGCAGCAGCTGCTTGGCCGCCTCGAGGGCGGCGATCGCGGCCTTGACGTCCCTGGTCGAGTCCATGATCACCATGCCCTTGAAGAACAGCGCCAGCTGGTGCTGGATCTTGCTCGTCGGCGCGGCGATCACGCCTTCGAGGTGGGCGATCGCCTTGCCGGCCTCACCGGCCTCCATGAGCGGGCTGATCGCCTGGTCGAGGGCCTGCGCCTCGCGGTTCAGGTCGCGGCCCATCGCGATCTCGAGCGCCTTCGCTTCGTACTTCGCCTTCAGGCCGGCCTTGCCGTCGGCATCGAGCTTGACGATCTCCTCCATCGTCGCGAGGTGGTAGCTGGACGCGACGCCGTCGTCGAGCGCGACCAGTGCCTCGTCGAGCGCCGTCGCGCGCTCCATGCCCTGCTTGCCGTCGGCGCGCAGCATCGCGGCCTGGAACACGTCGCCGCGCTGCTTCATCTCGGCGAGCATCTCGAGGTACTTCTCGGCGCCGCCCTTCTGGTAGCCGGTCTGCGCGTACGGGCGGCCCTCGGCGTCGGTCAGCAGGATGGTGGGGTAGCCGCGGATCTCGTACTGCTGCTGCAGCTGTTCGTTCTGGGCGCGGATCTCGGCCGTGACCAGGCTCTCGTCGCGCGGGTAGTCGAGCTTGACCAGCACGAAGTCCTTCGGCGCACCGGTCTGGAACGGCGCCTGGGAGAACACCTCCTTGTCGAGCTTGATGCACCAGCTGCACCAGTCGGAGCCCGTGAAGTCGATCAACAGGTGCTTGTGTTCGGCTTTGGCCTGGGCCTTCGCCTTGGTGAAGTCCTGGATCCAGGCGCCGTCCTGCGCGTGCAGGCAGACAGCCAACGTGAACAGTGTGGTCGACAGGGCGATGCGTGACATGGGAACCTCGGGGGCAACAGAATGGACGCGGATGCTACGGGGTCGGCAACGCGCGACCGCAGGGAAACCGAGGCAATGTCGGGCTACGCCGGAGGCGCCGAGCCGATACCGAGCGCCGCGCGCAGGAGCGCATCGACGATCGCCGGATCGGCGCGACCCTGCGTGGCGCGCATGACGTTGCCCTTGATGGCGTCCATCGCCCGTTCCTTGCCGGCGCGCACGGCGACCGCTGCTTCGGGCAGCGCGGCGATCGCGGCGTCCACCAACGGCTGCAGCACGTCGCGGTCGACGATGCGCAGCAGACCGAGTTCGTGCATCGCGGCCTCGGCCGCGCCACCGTGCACCAGCAGGTGCTGGAACACCTTGCGGGCCGACACCTGCGTCAGCGCGCCGCGACCCTGCAACTGCACCAGTTCACACAGCTGTTGCGGCGACACCGGGAACTCGGCCAACGGCGTGGTCCGCTGCCGCTGCGCCGGCAGCACCTCGCTCATCGTCCAGTTGCTGGCGGTCTTCGGCTCGATGCCCGCCGCGACCAGCGCCTCGAACCAGTCGCCGACCGCGCGCTCCTGGGTCAGCACGAGGATGTCGTGCTCGGGCAGCTGGAAGTCGGTTCGGTAGCGCGCGCGGCGGTGCTGCGGCAGTTCGCCGAGCGCCTCGCGCTGCCGGTCGATCATCGCCGGCGCGATCACCAGCGGGGGCAGGTCCGGGTCCGGGAAGTAGCGGTAGTCGGGGGCGCTCTCCTTGCTGCGCTGCGGGCGCGACTCGCCGGCCTCATCGTTCCAGCCGCGCGTCTCGGCGGCGATGCGGCCGCCGGCGGCGAGGATCGCGGCCTGCCGCCGCTCCTCGTACTCGAGCGCACGCTGGACCATCTTCAGCGAGTTCAGGTTCTTGAGTTCGACCTTGGTGCCGAACCGCGTGCTGCCGACCGGCATCAGCGAGATGTTGGCGTCGCAGCGCATCGAGCCGAGTTCCATGTCGCAGTCGCTGACGCCGGCGTAGCGCAGGATCTCGCGCAGGTTGTGCAGGAACGCATGCGCGTCGGCGGGGGTGCGCAGGTCCGGTTCGCCGACGATCTCGACCAGCGGCATGCCGGCGCGGTTGAGGTCGACCAGCGTGCCGATGTCGCCGTGGGTCAGTTTGCCGGCGTCCTCCTCGATGTGGACGCGGGTCAACCGGCAGCTGCGACCGTCACCGAGCGGGACCGAACCGCCGCGGCACACGGGTTCCTCGAACTGGCTGATCTGGTAGCCCTTCGGCAGGTCGGGGTAGAAGTAGTTCTTGCGTGCGAACCGCGACACGGTCTGCACGTCGCCGTCGAGGGCGAGCGCAGCGCGGACCGCCAGTTCGATCGCCGCCGCGTTCGGCCGCGGCAGCACGCCCGGCAGACCGAGGTCGATCGCGTGCACGCGCGTGTTGGGTTCCCCCAGCGCGCCCGAGGGCGCCGGCGAGAACAGCTTGCTGTGCGTCGACAGCTGGACGTGGACCTCGAGTCCGATGACGGTCGTGTAGTCGGTCACGACAGCGCTCGCCGCTGATGGTGGTCGGTCTGCCGTTCGAAGACATGGGCGACCTGTAGCAGCAGGTCTTCGCGCAGCGGCGGCGCCATCCACTGCAATCCGATCGGCCGACCATCGGTCGTGAAACCGCACGGCTGCGACAGCGCCGGCAGGCCGGCGAGGCTGGCGGGCACCGTCAGCGCGTCGCAGAGGTACATCGCCAACGGATCGTCGACGCGGCTGCCGAGCGGGAACGCGGCGACCGGTGAGGTGGGGCTGAGCAGCAGGTCGCACTGGCCGAACACCTGCCGGAAGTCGGCGCGCAGCAGTTCCCGCACCCGCGTCGCCTTGCCGTAGTACTCCTGCTGGTAGCCGATCGACAGCCCGAAGGTGCCCAGCAGGATGCGCAGCTGCGTCTCGACGCCGAACCCGCGGCTGCGGCTGACGGTCGTCATCTCTTCACAGCGGCGCGCCCCGCTGCTGCGGGCGCCGTAGCGCACGCCGTCGTAACGCGCGAGATTGGAGGCCGCCTCTGCCATCGCGATCAGGTAGTAGGTCGGCACGGCGTAGGCGACGCGCGGCAGCGAGCACTCGACGATCTCGGCGCCCAACCCGCGCAGGGCGTCGATCGCCGCCTGGGTGCTGGCGGCCACCTCGTCCTCGAGCCCCGGGCCGTTCAGTTCCCACGGCACGCCGATGCGCACGCCGCGCAGGTCGTCGCGGTGGTCCGGCTCGAGGCCCGGCAGCGGGGCGGCGACCGACGTCGGGTCGGCGTCGTCGACACCGGCGGCGACGCGCAACCACAGCGCCAGGTCCTCGACCGAGCGGGCGAGGGCGCCGACGCAGTCGAGCGAACTGGCGTAGGCGATCAGGCCGAAGCGGCTGACGCGGCCGTAGCTGGGCTTCAGGCCGACGACGCCACAGAGCGCCGCGGGCTGGCGCACGGAGCCGCCGGTGTCGCTGCCGAGCGCCAGCGGGCACAGCGCGGCCGCGACGGCCGCGGCGCTGCCACCGCTGCTGCCGCCGGGCACGCAGTCCGGGCGCCAGGGGTTGCGGGTCGGACCGTAGGCGGAGTTCTCGGTCGAACTGCCCATGCCGAACTCGTCCATGTTCGTGCGGCCCAACAGGATCGCACCGGCGGCCGTGAGCCGCTGCAGGCAGGTCGCCGTGTAGGGGGAGCGGAAACCGTCGAGCATGCGGCTGCCGGCGCTGGTGACCTCGCCGCGCAGGACCAGGTTGTCCTTCCACGCAATCGGCACGCCGGCCAGCGGGCCGAGGTCCGCGCCGCGGGCGCGCGCGGTGTCGACCGCGTCGGCGTCGGCGAGGGCCCGTCCGCCGCGGTGGTCGAGGAACGCATGGTAGTCGGGGTCGAGTCGATCGATGCGGTCGAGGAACGAGCGGACGACGTCGCGCGCTCGCACCTCACCGCTGCGGACCAGTCGGGCCAGCGCGGTGGCCGAGAGCTGGTGCAGGTCCGTCATGCGTCCACCACGCGTGGCACGACGAACATCCCGGCGGCGGTCTGCCGGGCGTTGGCGAGCACTTCGTCGAGCGGCAGCGGCGGCTCGGCGGTGTCCGGGCGCAGCGGCACGCCGGCGGTCGGGGCCGCGGCATCGAGCGGCAGATCGTGCAGCTCGCGCAGGGCGTCGAACGCGGCGACGACCCGCTGCATGCTGCGCAGCACCTCCCCCTGACGCTCGGCCGGAACGTGAAGGCGCGCGAGCTCGGCAAGGCGCTGCAGCAGCGCGCGGTCGACGGCAGGGGCAGGCGGCATCGGTTCGGATCCTAGGGGCGCGAAGTGTCGGTGCCAGGGGCATCTGCGACGGAATCGCGCGTCGCCCTTCCGGCCGTGGCGCCCCGGTCCGGCCGCGGATTTCGATGCTCCGGCCGGGCGTGGAGTTGGCGCCCGATCTGCCCGGGGGCTAGAGTTCGGAACGCGTGCGACCGCCGGTCGACCGCGAGCCTGTGCCCGACGAGGTCGGCCCGTATCGTCGGTACCCGGTACCGGTGGGGGCACGTCGTCACCATGGACAGTCCCGAGCTTGCGGTCATCGGCCTCACCTGCAACGTGGTGGGCGTGTTCTTCCTCGCGAACTCCATCCGGTTCCGCGAGCCCCGCAAGGCTCTCGAGGATGCCCTGGGCGTCGGGGTGCGCAGCCTGCTCAAGGTGCGCGACACGGCGCTCAACAACATGCAGGTGATCATCGGCTTCCTGTTCCTGACCACCGGCTTCCTGCTGCAGGTCGTCGCGACATGGGACAGCGGCATGACCACGCTCGCCTTCTGCGCGGGCATCATCGCCTTCGCCGGCGCCGTCTATGCGATCGGGGCCTACAGCTCGCGGCGGGCCTTCCGGAAGCTGCTGCGCGAGTTCTTCCAGAGCGAGGAATGGTCGTTCACCGACGACATGGAACTCACGAAGGAGATCGGCGAGGCCCTCGGCGTCCCGCACGCGAAGGACATGACGGTGGAGGTCTACGTGCACCGGGTCAGGCAGGCCCTGGGCGTGCCCAACCAGACCCGCCCCTCGACGCCGGCGGAGCGCGCGCGGCGGATCGCCCTGCCGGGACGGTAGGAAGACGCCAGGAATCGGCCGGAAAGTCGATGGTGGCCGTGCCTTCTGGCATGGATCCCCGATGGCGTTCTCTGCGGCGGCCGACCCGCGAGTTTCTGCGCGCCCTGGTGGACCTCGCCCTGCCGCCGGCATGCGTCGCATGCGGAGCGCCCGGCGCCGAACTCTGCGACCCGTGCCGACGCAACTTGCTGTGGCGCCGTGGGCCCGCCTGCGTGCGCTGCGGGGAGCCGGTCCTGGTGGCGGGTCGTCTCTGTGGCGGCAGGCACGACGAACTGCGCCTCATCACTCGGCTCGTCGCGCCGCTCGGCTACGCCGGCACCGGCGGCGCGTTGGTTCGCAGGTTCAAGCTGGACGCCGACCCGGCGGCCGCGGGATGGCTGCTGCGGACCATGGCGGCTGCCTGGCGCGAGGCGGCGGCGGATGGGTGGCGACGCGCCGGTCTCGTGCCGGTGCCGCTGCACTCGCGGCGCCGGCGGGAACGGGGCTTCGACCAGGCCGCGTGGCTGGTTGCCGGCCTTGGGGTCCGGCTCCGACTCGAACCCCTGACCGGCGTATTGGTCCGGGTCCGCCACACCGCGCCGCAGGGCGACCCGCGCGTCCTGTCGCGCGACCGCAACGTCGCCGACGCCTTTGGCTTGCGGCGAGCGTCGAAGGTCCGGGATCGCCGCATCGTGCTGGTCGACGATGTGTTCACCTCCGGCGCCACGACGCGGGCCTGTGCGGCGCTGCTGCGGGCGGCGGGGGCGCGGGAGGTCGCCGTGCTGGTGGCCTGCCGCAGCTAGGACCTCGGCCCGCTCCTGCCGAAGATCCCGGCCAACGCATGCGGCCGGCGGCGTGCAGCACGGCTCGGGTTCCGCCACCGGCCCACGCCCAACGAGCGCTGCTGGTTGATCTTGCGATCGTCGGAGAAATCGAGGGCGGAGCTTGACGAGCCCCGGGCGCTCGCTACTGTCTCCCGCCCCTCGCACGGCGCGGCTGCGTGAAGCAGCGCCCGCCCGGGGTGATCTTTGACATTCTGGGTGGCCTCGAAAGAAAGCGTGTGAGTCGAGGCTGTTGCCTGGATTCGGGCTGTGCGGGCGA
>JAEUHS010000080.1 GCA_016794035.1 Planctomycetota bacterium | reverse complement strand
CGCTGGGGCACCGCGGCGGATCGAAGCGCATCGCAGAACTCCTGGCCGGGCTCGAAGATCGCCCGTGCCAGGTGCTTGGTGTGCCGATCCGCGAAACGGTGGCACTCGTTCCGCGGAATGCACACTCAGGCCATCAGTTCTCTCGAACGCCTGCCCGGTCCTCAGGCTTCGGCGGGCCGTTCTTCCGGCCGCCGGATGGCGTGGCGGAACACGTAGTTGACCACCGGGATGCCGAGCACGAGGCCCCAGACGCCGAACAGCTTGCCGCCGATGGTCAGCACGATCAGCACCAGCACCGGATTCATGTGCATGTGGTGGCCGTAGATCTGTGGGTTCAGCACGTAGGTTTCGACCGCGTGGATCAGGCTGATCAGGCCGATCGCCAGGACCATCGTGCCGACGCCACCGGACTGCAGTGCCAGCAGGCAGATCGGCGTCGAGCTGAGGAACGTGCCGACCACCGGGATGAAGCTGCAGAAGAACACGATCGCCGACAGCACCAGCAGGTTCGGCAGCCCCATCATCCAGATGCCGATCGCGGTCAGGATCGTGTTGCAGACCGCGATCAGCAGCTGGGCCTCGAGCGCGCGACCGAGTACGCGGCCGAAGCCGGCGATGTTGTCGGCGACCTCCTCGTAGATGAAGCCGACGCGCGTGGTGGCGAGCCCCCGGATGCCGCGGCTGATCTTGGGCAGGTCCAGCACGATCAGGAACGAGAACAACAGCGACAGCAGGAACGACGAGGCGTAGCCCAGCACCGACTGACCGATCTCGATCGGCTTGTCGGCGAGCGACGCGGTGGCCTTCGACACGAGGTCGCGGATCGCGTGCAGTTCCTTCGGCGGGCCCTGCAGCGTGGTCGATCGCGGCGTGCCGTCCGCCGGTGGCTTGCGTTCCTCGCCCGGCGGTGGTTCGTCGACGTGCGGCGGCATGGGCTCGACGTGCGGCGGTCGCGTCGGCGGTGCCTCGTCGTCGCTCAACGCGGCGCTGCGCGCGACCAGCGCCTCGTAGACGCCCGGATACTGCTTCAGGAACTTGTTCAGTTCGCGATCGGCGTCGGCGATGTAGCGGTCCCGGTTCTCGATCACCGCATCGGCCTGGTCCTTGACGTTGGGCAGCAGCGTGAAGCCTGTCGCCAGCAGCGTGCCGAGGAACACCAGGCCGACGATCGTGACCCGCAGCCCGCGGCTCTTGATGCGATGCGCGAGACCGTCGACGCCGTGTGCCTGGATGTAGGCGAACACGAACGTCAGGAAGATCAGCAGCAGGAACGGCTGCAGGATGTACAGCACGCCGATCAGCAGAGCCCACACGAACGTGCGGGTGCCGAGGGAGAAGATGCGATCCCAGGGCGGCGGCAGGCTCTTCTCGACAGGATCCGGGACGGACGACATGTTCGGCGAGGACGGTACGGAGCGCCGCCATGGATCGCCAGCCGTGACTGGGATTGTCGCGGCCGGCGGCGCGTTCGGCGATGATGGCGCGATGCGGTTGGCGCTCGTGTCCCTGGTGCTGCTCGCCGCCTGCTCGAAGCAGGCGCCGGCGCGGGTGCCGGCGGCGGGGCACGCGCGCATGGCCGCGCTGCTGGCCGAGCGGGCGGCGGCCGACGATGCCAATCCCTACTTCGGGCAGGCGAACCTGCAGGGGTTGCGCGATCGGTTGCGGTCGGCAGGCGAGGCGGCCGGTTGGCGGCTGCGGCTCGACACGGCGGTCGCCGAACTGCACCAGGGTCACGAACGTGCCGCGATCGAACTGCTCGCTGGTGCGCGCGATGGACTGATGCGGGGCCGGTTGGCCGGCGATGCCGCCGCGGCGGTCGCGGTGGACTTCCACCTGGGCACCGCCTGGCTGCGACTTGCCGAGACCGAGAACTGCTGCGCCGCCCCGACCACGGAGACCTGCATCCTGCCGATCACGGGGACCGGCCGCCACGCGCGCACCGAAGGGTCGCAGCAGGCTGCGGCGTGCTTCGTCGAGCTGCTGCGGAACACCGCCGCCGACGACTACTGGCACTGGGCGGCGCTCTGGTTGCTCAACATCGCCCACATGACGCTCGGCACTTGGCCGGACGGCGTGCCCGCGACGTATCGGCTGCCGGTCGCGGCGTTCGCGCCGGAGGTCCCGTTCTCGCGCTTCGTCGACGTCGCGCCGGCGGTCGGGCTCGACACCGACGGCAACGCCGGCGGCGTCGTCGTCGACGACTTCGACGGCGACGAGTATCTGGACGTCATCGTGTCCGACTGGGCGCCGCATGGGCAGCTGCGACTGTTCCGCAACGAACGCGACGGCACGTTCGCGGATCGCACCGCGGCCGCGGGGCTGCTCGGCATCACCGGCGGTCTGCAGCTCGTGCATGCCGACTACGACGACGACGGCGACCTCGACGTGCTGGTGCTGCGCGGCGGCTGGTGGTTCGAGAGCGGGCGGCTGCCGTGTTCGCTGCTGCAGAACGACGGCCACGGGGCGTTCACCGACGTGACGTTCGCGGCGGGGCTCGGCGAACGGCAGCTGCCGACGCAGACTGCGGCGTTCGCCGACTTCGACCTCGACGGCGACCTCGACCTCTACGTCGGCAGCGAGTCGAGCGACCGCGTGCCGTGTGCGTCGCAGCTGTATCGCAACGACGGCGACGGCACGTTCACCGAGGTCGCTGCCGCGGCGGGCGTCACCAACCGAGCCTACTGCAAGGGTGTGGCCTGGGGCGACGTCGACGGCGACCGCTGGCCGGACCTCTACGTCAGCAACCTCGGCGGCGACAACCGCCTCTACCACAACCGCGGCGACGGCACCTTCGCGGACGTCGCGGCGACGGCCGGCGTGATCGGTCCGAAGGACAGTTTCCCCTGCTGGTTCTGGGACTTCGACGGCGACGGTGCGCTCGACCTGTTCGTCGGCAACTACGACACCGGCGTCGGCCACATCGCGTCGCATCTGCTCGGCGGCTCGCTGCCGTTCGAGACCGCACGGCTCTACCGCGGCGACGGCACGGGCGGCTTCCACGACGGCGCCGTCGCGGCAGGGCTGACCTGGCCCGCGATGCCGATGGGCTGCAATTTCGGCGACCTCGACAACGACGGCTGGCTCGATCTGTACCTGGGCACCGGCGACCCGCAGTTCGCGAGCGTGATGCCGAACCTGATGTACCGCAACGACGGCGGGCGGCGGCTGCAGAACGTCACCATGGCCGGCGGTTTCGGCCACCTGCAGAAGGGCCACGGCGTCGCGTTCGCAGACCTCGACGGCGACGGCGATCAGGACGTGTTCGAGGTGCTGGGCGGCGCCTATCCCGGCGATGCGTTCCGCAACGTGCTGTTCGAGAACCCCGGCTTCGGCAACCACTGGCTCACGGTGCGACTGGTCGGCACCGCGAGCGCGCGCTGCGCGATCGGCGCGCAGCTCCGTGTCACCGTGCGCGACGGCGAGGCGTCGCGCGTGATCCGCCGCGACGTCACGGCGGGCGGCAGCTTCGGCGGCAATCCGCTGCGCCAGACCATCGGCCTCGGCCGGGCCGATCGCATCGAGCGCCTGCAGGTGTTCTGGCCGAAGACCGGCGAACTGCAGGACGTCGACGGTGCCGCGCCGGACAGCACGATCCGCGTCGTCGAGGGCGTGCCGCGCTGCGAACGCATCGACGTGCACGCCGTTCCGTTCCGCCGCCGCTGAACGAACGTGGCGCCTGCCGCCGCCGAGCGGCACACTGCGCGCCGTGAAGCTGCTCGTCGTGATCGCCGTCGGACTGCGCCCGAAAGACCTCGCGCACGCGCCGGTGCTGCGCGGCCTCGGCGAGCACGGCTTCGCGGCGCCGGTCGACACGGTGTTCCCGGCGGTGACCTGCAGCGTGCAGGCGTCGTTCCTGACCGGCTTGCCGCCGTCGGGCCACGGCGCGGTCGGCAACGGCTGGTACTTCCGCGACCTCGCCCAGGTGATGCTGTGGCGCCAGCAGAACCAGCTGGTGCACGGCGAGAAGCTGTACCAGGCCGCGGCGCGCCGCGGCGCGCGCACCGCGAAGATGTTCTGGTGGTGGAACATGTATGCGCCCGACGTCGCGTGGAGCGTGACGCCGCGACCCGAGTACCACGCCGACGGCCTGAAGCAGCCCGGTCTCTACAGCGAGCCGCCGACGCTGTCGCGCGAGCTGCAGTCCGAGCTGGGGCCGTTCCCGCTGTTCGACTTCTGGGGGCCGCGCGCGGGCATCGCGAGCACGCGCTGGATCACGTCGAGCGCGCTGTCGGTGCTGCGCCGGCACGACCCCGAGCTGATGCTCGTCTACCTGCCACATCTCGACTACGACCACCAGCGCTGGGGTCCTGACGATCCGCGCAGCGTGCAGGCGGTGCGCGCTCTCGACGCCGAGGCGGCACGGCTGATCGCCGCGGCGCGCGAGCAGGACGCGCCCGTCGTGGTGTTGTCGGAATACGGCATCGAGGACGCGACCGCGCCGGTGTTTCTCAACCGCGTGCTGCACGAGAAGGGCTACCTGCGCGTGCAGGAGACCGGCCACGGCCAGCTGCTCGACTGCGGCGCGTGCCGCGCGTTCGCGGTCGCCGACCACCAGTGCGCGCACGTCTACGTGCAGCGGCCCGCGGACCTCGAACCGGTGCGCAGGCTGCTCGCGGCATCGCCTGGCGTCGCGCGCGTGCTCGACCGCGCGCAGCAGCGGGAGCTGGGCATCGACCACGCCCGCAGCGGCGAACTGGTCTGCATCGCCGAGCGCGGCCACTGGTTCGCCTACCACTACTGGCTCGACGAGGCGCGCCGCCCCGACTTCGCGCCGACGGTCGACATCCATCGCAAACCGGGCTACGACCCGGCCGAGCTGTTCGTCGATCCGAAGATCCGGTTCCCGAAGTGGAAGGTCGCGAAGACCCTGGCCAGGAAGCTGCTCGGCTTCCGTTACCTGATGGACGTGATCCCGACCGACCCGTCGATGGTGCGCGGCACCCACGGCCGGCTCTACGAAGACGACGCGGCCGGGCCGGTGTTCCTGTGCAGCGATCGCACGCTGGCGCGCGACCGCGTCGCCGCGACCGACGTGAAGGCGCTCTGCCTGCAGTTGCTCGGCTAGCGCTTCGGGCTCGGCACGTGCTGGTCGAACAGGATCATGTTGCCGTCGGGATCGGCGAGCGTGAAGCTCGCGGGGCCCGTGGTCGCCGGATCCGCTTCGGTCGTCAGCGCGATGCCGCGCTGCTTCAGCGTGCTCTGCAGTTCGCGCACGTCCTGGAAGTCCTTCAGCGCCTGCTTGTCCTTGGTCCAGCCCGGATTGAAGGTCAGGATGTTCGCGTCGAACATGCCCTGGAACAGGCCGATCGTCGTGGTCCCGTTCTGGAGCACGACCCAGTTCTGTTCGAGCTTGCCGCCGACCTGCCGGAAGTCGAGCTTCTCGTAGAAGGCCTTCGAGGCCTTGATGTCCTTGACGGTGAGGCTGACCGAGAAGATGCCCAGTTCCAGGGCCGTGGTCGCCTTGCCTTGTGGGACCTGGGGGGATCGGGTCGTGGTGTCACTGGCGATGGCGACCAATGCCAGGGCGCCGGCGACCGTGAAGATGGTGAGTGCTTGCATGTGGATTCTCCGTCGATCGGGGGGCTGCCGCGCCGTGCGGAGGACCGAGATCGACCGGGTGCTACCATGCCCAGCGGCTGCAGACGCGTCTTGCCATATCTTGCGAACGGATCGAGCGAGCGAGGGCGCCGTGCCCGGGGACTACGTCGAGCGCGTCAACCGTGCGCTCGACCACATCGTGCGCAACCTCGCGCAGCCCTTGCGGCTGGAGGAGGTGGCCCGGGCGGCCTGCTTCTCGCCGTTCCACTTCCACCGCATCTTCAAGGCCCTGCTCGGCGAGACGTTGCAACAGTTCGTGAAGCGGCAGC
Organism: Planctomycetota bacterium; assembly: GCA_016794035.1. Classification (GTDB taxonomy): domain Bacteria; phylum Planctomycetota; class UBA1135; order UBA1135; family UBA2386; genus JAEUHS01. The sequence continues at coordinate 19,810 of JAEUHS010000080.1, read as the reverse complement.
GGCTCGAGCGTGCGCTGTTCCTGATGTCCCACGCGCCCCGGCGTTCCCTGACGGATGTGGCCCTGGATTGCGGCTTCGCCTCGTCCTCCGACTTCTCACGCAGCTTCAAACAGCGCTACGGGGTGCCCCCCAGCGGGTTCGATCTCGACGGCTTCCGCGCCGCGCGGCGAGCGGAGTTCGAGCGTGTGATGTCGAGCCAGGAGGGCGGTCCGCGTCTGCCGCGCCTGCCTGTGGGCCACAACCCGGACGGCTTCGAGGTCCGGCTGCGCGACCTGCCCGCACGCACGGTGGCCTACATCCGCGTGCTCGATCCCTACCGCGCGGGGGCGGCGACCACCGCGGTGGAACGGCTCGTGGCCTGGGCGACGGCGCGTGGGCTCGCGGACGGCCAGTGGCTCGGCTACATGTGGGAGGATCCCGAGATCGTCGCGCTCGAGGACTGTCGCTACGACGTGGCGCTGGTGGTCGACGACGTCGAGCCCGCGGGCGAGATCGGCCGCTTCGAGTTCCCGGCCATGCGCGTGGCCGAGGTGCGCATCAGTGGCGACATCGCGCTCGAGCAGCGCGCGATCGATTGGTGGTTCCGGACCTGGCTGCCGCGCAGCGGCTTCGTGCCCGACGACCAACCCGCCTTCGAGGCATGGATCGGGCGACCCTTCGCCCACGGCTTCGAGCACTTCGAGATCGCCTGCCAGTTCCCGGTCAAGCCGGCCTGAGCGCGGATCAGGGCCGCGTCTCGCGCTCCAGGCGCGCGAGGAACGCGAACGCCTCGGCATCGGTCGTGCCGCACATCTCCTGCGACGGCCGCAGATCGACACAGAAGCGCGGCCGCTCCGGCCGCCCGAACAGCAGGCATCGGTTCTGGGCGTCGAGCTGCACGCAGCGTTCGCCGGCGCCCTTGCCGCTCGGCATGCCGACGAACGGGGTCGTGATCGACGGCGCGATGCAGCACGCCCCGCAGCCGACGCGGCAGGCGAACGTGCTCACGGCGTGCGTGCGAGCCGGGCGCAGAACTCGAGGGCGCCGGCGGCGAGCAGCGCCGAGCCGACCATGCCGGCGTCCTGCCACGTGAGGCCGGTGCCGCACGCCAGCATGAGCACGAGCACGAACGCGATCGTGGCGGCGATCACGCCGAGGATCACGGCCCAGCCGTGCAGCCAGGCTTCGAGCAGGTTGCGTTCGCGGGCCGCGACGGTCATCGCACGTAGCATAGAATGTCGACGTGCCGGCGGCAGGGCCGCTCCGGAGTGCTCCTGCCGGGACGGTCTGGCGGAGTCTGCCGCAGCCGCCGTGCGCAAGGAGCGTGATTCGGCACGACCGTGGTCGATGCCTCGGCCATGGTGGAGCTGCTGGTGGACACGGAGGCCGGGCGACGCGTCGGCGACCAGGTGTGGGCGGTCGCGTCGCGCCACGCGCCCCACCTCCTCGACGTCGAGGTTGTGCAGGTGGTGCGCCGTTTCGTCCAGTCCAAGCAGCTGACGCGCGTTCGTGGCGAGCTCGCGATCGAGGATCTGGCGGCGCTCCCGCTCCCCCGGCATGCACACGTCGGCCTGTTGGACCGCGTGTTCGAGTTGCGCGACAACCTGACCGCCTACGACGCCGCCTACGTCGCGCTGGCCGAGTCGTTGGGCGTACCGCTGCTCACCTGCGAGGAAGCGCTGGCCGGTGTCCCCGGATGCCGCGCCGACGTGCACGTCGTGCGCTGACACGAGAACGGCCCGACGACGCTCGCGCGCCGCCGGGCCGTTCGGGGGGGGGGCCGGGGGAGGATCAGAAGTCCATGCCGCCCATACCACCCATGCCGCCCATGCCACCCATGTCGTGGTCGTGGCCGCCACCGCCGCCGGCGGGCTTCTTCTCGGGCACCGAGCTGATCAGCGCCTCGGTCGTCAGCAGCAGGGTCGCCACCGACGCGGCGTTCTGCAGCGCGGCGCAGGTCACCTTCGCCGGGTCGACGACGCCGGCCTTGACCATGTCCTCGTAGACGTCGGTCGCGGCGTTGTAGCCGAAGTTGACGTCCTTGCTGGCGCGCACGGTCTGCACCACGATCGAGCCGTCGACGCCGGCGTTGATCGCGATCTGGCGCATCGGGGCCTCGAGGGCGCGGCGCACGATGTCGACGCCGATGCGCTCGTCACCGCTGCACTTCATGTCCTCGAGCGCCTTCGCACCGCGCAGCAGGGCGACGCCGCCACCGGCGACGATGCCTTCGGCGACGGCCGCGCGGGTCGCGTGCAGCGCGTCCTCGACGCGGGCCTTCTTCTCCTTCATCTCGGCCTCGGTCGCGGCGCCGACCATCAGCTGCGCGACGCCGCCCGCCAGCTTGGCGAGCCGCTCCTGCAGCTTCTCACGGTCGTAGTCCGACGTCGTGCGCGAGATCTCGGCGCGGATCTGCTCCATGCGCGACTGGGCGTCCTTGGTCTTGCCGGCGCCTTCGATGATCGTGCAGTCGTCCTTGCCGACGACGACCTTCTTGGCGGAGCCGAGCTCGGCGGTGGTGACGGACTCGAGCGTGATGCCGAGGTCCTCGAAGATCGCCTTGCCGCCGGTGACGACGGCCAGGTCCTCGAGCATCGCCTTCCTGCGATCGCCGAAGCCCGGCGCCTTGACCGCGCAGCACTTGAACACGCCGCGCAGCTTGTTGACGACCAGGGTCGCCAGCGCCTCGCCTTCCATGTCCTCGGCGACGATCAGCAGCGGACGGCCGCTCTGCGCGATCTTCTCGAGCAGCGGCAGCATGTCCTTGATGCTGGAGATCTTCTTCTCGTGGATCAGGATGAACGGGTTCTCGAGCACCGCCTCCATCTTGTCCTGGTTGGTGACGAAGTGCGGCGACAGGTAGCCCTTGTCGAACTGCATGCCCTCGACCCACTTGACCTCGGTCACCAGGCTCTTGCCCTCTTCGACCGTGATCACGCCGTCCTTGCCGACGCGCTCCATGGCGTCCGCGAGGATCTTGCCGATCTCCTCGTCGTTGTTGGCGGCGATCGAGCCGACCTGGGCGATCTCCTTCTTGCCCTTGATGTCGATCTTGTTCTTCTTGATCTGCTCGACGACCTTGGCGACGGCCTTCTCGATGCCGCGCTTGATGCCGACCGGGTTGGCGCCGGCGGTCACGTTCTTGATGCCCTCTTCGAAGATGGCTTCGGCGAGCACGGTCGCGGTCGTGGTGCCGTCACCGGCGACGTCGGACGTGCGCGAGGCGACTTCCTTGACCAGCTGGGCGCCGAGGTTCTCGTACTTGCCCTCGAGTTCGATCTCCTTGGCGACGGTGACGCCGTCCTTGGTGACCGTCGGGCTGCCGAACGACTTCTCGATGATGACGTTGCGGCCGCGCGGGCCGAGGGTGACCTTGACGGCGCGCGCCAGCTTCCGGACGCCGTCGCGCATGCGCTCGCGCGCTTCCTGGTCGTATGCGATCTTCTTGACTGCCATGGGTGTGCTCTGGTGGGGGGTTGTGTGGGTGCGGTGGGCGAGCGGTCAGCTCACTCGATGATGGCGAGGATCTCGTCCTCGCCGAGGATCAGCAGCTCGTCGCCGTCGAGCTTGATCTCCGAGCCCGCGTAGGAGGAGAACAGCACGCGGTCCTTCTGCTTGACCGACATCGCCTGGCGCGAACCGTTGTCGAGCAGCTTGCCGTTGCCGACGGCGACGACGATGCCCTCGCGCGGCTTCTCCTTCGCGGTGTCGGGCAGGATGATGCCGCCCTTGGTCTTGTCGTCGGCGGCGACGCGCTTGACGAGCACGCGGTCACCAAGGGGGGTCACGGTGGCGTTCTTGGTCTTGGACATTGCAGGTTCTCGGAGTCTTGGGGGGAGAAAGTGAGAAGGTGGGAACGGGGCTCGCGCCCGACCCGGGATCAGCGTCCCGGTCGCGGCCGCGGGGAGGTGGGAGGTGCCGGCGGGGTGGGCGGTGGCGCCGGCGGCAGCCAACCCGGGGCGCCGAACGGAGCCACGGGGCCGCCGAAGTGGGTCTGGATCAGTTGCCGCACCGACTTGCGCAGGTGTTCGAGCTCGAGCGGCTTGCGCAGGAAGGTGAAGAAGCCCGCGTGCCGCGCGGCGGCAGCCTCTTCGGCGGACGCCAGGCCCGACATCAGGATCGCCGGCAGCGGCCGGATCGCCGCGAGTTGCCGGAACAGCTCGAGCCCGTTCATGCCGGGCAGGTGGAAGTCGAGGATCGTGAAGTCGAACCGCTGGCGGCGCGCCATCGACATCGCGTCGGCGCCGAACGCGGTCGCGCCCACTTCCCAGCCATGGCTGGCCAGGAACTCACCGAGGCAGGTCCTCAGGGAGTCGTCGTCTTCGACCAGCAGTACGCGGAAGCTCTGCAGCATGCTCGGGTGCCCGTGCGGGCCGCGCGCCAGAGCAAGCCATGTGCCGCTCGAGGTCTCCGTCTCATCCCCATCTCCATCAACGACTTACCGCTCGACGTCCCATTCGATCCCCGGCCGCGGCCGAGCCAAAATGGCAGGCGGGGTCGGCGGGCAGGCTGCCAAGTTGGCGCGCCCGCGCGTGGGCTCAGTCCTTCTCGTCTTCCTCTTCGTCCTCGTCTTCGTCCTCGTCGTCCTCTTCCTCGTCCTCCTCGTCCCCCAGGTCGTCGAACTCTTCCTCGGCGACGTCGTCGTCGGCCTCTTCGTCGGCCTCGGCGTCTTCGTCCTCGTCCCAGTCGTCGTCCTCGACGTCACCGTCCTCGTCTTCGTAGGAGGCCAGGATGCGGTCCCAGTCGGCCACCTCGATGGTGTTGTTGCAGACCAGGCACACGCTGTCGTTGTCGCGGAGGTCCTCGAGCTCGTCGAGTTCGCGGTAGACCTTGCCGCATTCGCGGCACTTGACGATCTTGCCCATGGGTGTCGGGGTTGAGGTTGGGGTGGGAGCCCCGGCTCGAGGGCGATGCATACCGGCTGCCTCGTGCAAGGCAATGCCCGGAGTGGGGATTCTTGCGGTTGCGTCGCCGCGCGGACCCGCGCGGGGCGACGCCCCCGGGGCCGCGGCGGCAGCGACGGTCGCCGCATGCGAGGTCGCGGTTCGCCCGGCGCGACGGCCCGGCGCCGGGATCCGGCCGACGGGTCGCCAAGCCCCGGTGTCATGGCGCGGGCCCGGTGCTGCGGAGGTCGGGTGCCACGACGCTCGATAGGGAAGTTCATGACCACCGCGGTGGTGTTCGCCTTCGCCGTCGCCGATGGGCTGCCGCCCGTCGTCGGCGCCGCTCCGTACGACGTGCTGGCGCGCCAGCTGCCGCGCACGCTGGTGACGCGCCTCAACGGCGGCGGCGACCGCGGCATCCGCTTCTTCCCGTTCCTCGGCCACGTCGACGGCCAGCGCACCTTCCTGCGCCTCGGCGAACTGCTCGAACCCGCGGCGCTGGTACAGCTGCACAAGCAGGGCGATGCGCGGCTCTTGTGCGACGGCATGCTGGGCTCGGGGCTGCTGCACTTCCGCGTCGTCGATGCGCACGACCAGCGCGTGCTCGCCGACCACGAGCTGCCGTTCGATCCGTGCCGGCCGCTCGACGCGCTGGCGCGCCTCGAGTTCGACCTGATGGGTCTGCTCGGCTGGAGCGGTCGCCCGCAGGCGGCGCCCGAGCTCGGTGGCGAGGCGCTCGGCTGGTTTCTGGTGCTGAAGGACGCGCTGCTGCGCCGCGAGGCGAACCTGCACGATCCGTCGCCCGATCCGCTGCGGCCGGCGCGCCGCTGCGTCGAACTGGCGCCGCACGATGCCGACGTGCTCGACCTCGTGCTCGCATTTGCGGCGCACCTGCTGCGCCGCGGCGAGCTGCGCGACGAGGTCGCCGGTCTGCTGGCGACGCTGGCCGACGCGGTGCGCGCGCCGGCGTCCATGCTCGAACGGCTGTCCGCACTCGCGCTCGCCGCCGGCGCCGAGCAGGTCGCCGCGACCGCGGCGCTGCGCGCGGCCGAGCTGCAGCCCGAACGCTGCGAACTGGTCGAACGCGCCGCAGCGCTGCTGTTCCGGCTCGAACGCTACGACGAGCTGCGCCACATCGTCGGCCTCGCCCGCAGCGGCGGCGTCGCCAGTTCGGCGGCCTTGGCGCAACTCGCGGCGGTCTGCGACCGCACCGGCGACGTCGACCGCCGCCGGCAGCTGATGGACGAACTGCTGCAGCGCGCCGAACTGCCGGTGCCGGTGGCGCGGCTGGTGGTGTCGTTCCTGCTCGAGGACGACCGCGCCGAGCTCGCGCGCACCGTCGCCGGCCGCGCGCTCGTCGTCGAACCGCGCCACGCGATGCTGCAGTTCGAGTACGCGCGCGCGTGTCTGCTGCTGGACGCGCCCGAGGCAGCGGCGCGCGCGCTGCAGGTCGCGCTCGAGGTCGGGCTGTCGCCCGAGATCGCCCAGCAGGCGCGGCGGCTGCTGCGGCTCGCGTCGGTGCCCGGTCTGTGGGCCGGCACGCAGCTGGTCGAGAAGCTGCTGGCCGCCGGCGACTTCGACGCGGCGCTGACGGCCGCGCGCGCGCTGGTGCGCCGCACCGGCACGGCGGCCGAAGCGTGGTTCCTGCTCGGCCTCGTGCGCCACCGGCTCGGCCAGGAACGGCGCGCCGAACGCGTGCTGCGGCGCGCGCTGCGGCTCGACGAACTGTGCGCCGATGCGCACAACCGGCTCGGCATCCTCTTGCTGACGCGCGGTGCGATCGAGCCGGGCCACGCGCACCTGCGCCGGGCGCACGCGCTGGCGCCGCACGATGCGTCGACGCTGCTGCATCTGGCGCAGGCGTGTGCGCTGCTCGGTCAGACCGCCGATGCGCAGCGCCACGTCGACACTGCCGAACGGTTGGGCGCCGAGGCGAGCCTGGTCTCGGCCGTGCGGCGGGCGATCGTGGCACCGCCGGGTGGGTGAGACGCATCTTGTGCCTCACGTGCCGCGGTGCAGACTACGCGGGCTTGGGGTTCGCGATGCCAGTTGCTGGTCCGCTTCACGACGCTGCCATTCTCGTCGTGTGGTTCACCTTGCCGGTGGTGACGATTGCGCTGCTGATCGTCGTGCACGAGGCGGCGCATGCACTGACTGGCTGGGCGCTGCGCTTTCGCGTGACGTCGATCGACATCGGTGGCGGACCGATCTGGTCGGCGTTCTGGATTGGGGCCGCGAAGGTCACCTTGGCACGGTGGCCGACCCATGGCTTCGTGCACGTCGTGAGGCAGCATCGGCGCTTCCTGCGTACGCGCATGGTCCTGTTCTTCGCGGCTGGGCCCGCGGTGACGATCGCCTGTGCCGTCTCGTTGCACGTGCTCGCGAGCCGCGCGCGGATCGAGACGACATGGTCGGACGTCGGCTCCTTTGCCTTGACCACGTCGACGTTCTACGCGTGGGCTCTCGCGGTCGCCTCCATGCTTCCGATGAGGTGGGGTCGTCACGGCCTGTGGCGCAGCGACATGCTGCAGGTCTTCGACGCACTGCGCCTCGACGAAGCGCGCATCGATGCGATCCTGTCATCCGTGCCGGCGGCGAGTCGGCGCGCGGACTATTGGGCTGCGTTCCTTCGTGGGCACCTCGACAGGGCAGCTTCCGTGCTCGGTCCGCGTCCGGATGCTGCCGCCGAGCGGTGCGACTGGCACATCGACGCCTCGTTGTTGGCGTTCGTGCGCGATGGTCTCGCCGCGGCGATGGAACACCAGCGGCAGGCCGAACACGCGGCGACGTGCCTGCTCGGTGAACTGGAGCGGACGGGCCCCAAGCCGACGCCTGCCCAACGCGCTGCCCGCCACCGACTGACGCGGGTGTTGCAGGTCAACCGAGCCTTCTTCCTGGCCCACTCGGATGTTCCGGCGGAACTCGCGGAAGCTGCGGCCCTGGCAGAGCGGTGGCGCGGCAGTTCGGGGGCTGACACGACCATGCGTGCTGCGGAGATGCGTACGCGCGGTCTGGTGCTGCTCCATTCCGGTCGTGTCGGCGCGGGCATCAGCGAGTTGCGACGAGCCCTCGGCAGCACCGAAGAACACTGGTTGCGCGCCCTCGGTGCTGCCTACCTCGCCTACGGCCATGCGTTGCGAGGCGAAACGCGGAAGACCCGACGCTATGTACGGATGGCGAACCGTTTGTCACCCGCGAACCCGCTGCTGGCAGTGCGCCTGCGGCGCATCGAAGAGGCGCTGCAAGCCGCAGCTGAACGTGCACCGTTGCCCGCGATCCGCTAGAACGCGCGTCCCCCGCCTCGCCGATGACCGCCGCCGACCCACTGCTCGCGTTCCGTGACCGCTTCCCGATCACGGCGCGCACCAACTACCTGATCAACAACTCGCTCGGCGCGATGCCGGCGGCGGCGCGCGCGCGCGTGGCCGAGTTCCTCGACGCCTGGGACACGCGCGGTGTGCGGGCCTGGGGCGATGGCTGGTGGACGCTGCAGGAACGCGTCGCCGACCGCATCGCGACCGTGCTCGGTGCGCCGGCCGGCAGCGTGTCGATGCACCAGAACGTCGCGGTCGCGCTGGAGATGATCCTGTCGTGCTTTTCGTTCGACGGCGCGCGCAACCGCATCGTCTACGCGGACCGGAACTTCCCGTCGGACCAGTACATCTACGAAGCGCGCGCGCGGCACGGCGCGAAGCTCGTGCGCGTGCCGGCGGCCAGCGACGGCATCTCGACCGACGTGCAGCAGATCGTCGATGCGATCGACGACCGCACGCTGCTGGTCGCGATCGACCACGTGATGTTCCGCAGCTCGGCGATCGTCGACCCGGTGCCGATCGTGCAGAAGGCGCGCGCGGTCGGCGCGTTCGTGATCCTCGACACGTTCCACTCGGTCGGCACCGTGCCGCTGAAGTTGCGCGAGTGGGGCGTGCACGCGGCCGTCGGCGGCGCGCTGAAGTGGCTGTGCGGCGGGCCGGGCAACTGCTTCCTCTACGTCGACCCCGACCTGGTCACCTCGCTGCAGCCAACGTTCACCGGCTGGGCGGCGCACAAGCAGCCGTTCCTGTTCTCGCCGGCGGGCCAGGACTACCGCGACGACGGCGGCCGCTTCGCGACCGGCACGCCGAACGTGCCCGCGCTGCACTCGGGCATGGCGGGTATCGAGATCGTCGTCGAGGCAGGCATGCCGGCGATCCGCGCCCGCAGCCAGCGCCTGACGCAGTTGCTGGTCGAAGAGGCGCAGCGGGCGGGCCTGGGCCTGAAGTCGCCGCTGCAGGCTGAGCGCCGCGGCGGCCACGTCGCCCTCGACGTGCCCGACGGCTACGCGGTCTGCCAGGCGCTGGCCGCGCGCGAGATCGTCGTCGACTTCCGCCCCGACGCAGGCCTGCGCGTCGCGCCGCACTTCTACAACACCGAGGCCGAGGTGCGCGCCGCCGTGCGCGCGGTGCGCGAGATCCTCGACAGCGGCGAACACCGCCGTTTCCTGCAGGCCGAGCGCAAGCCGGGCTAGAGTCCGCGAGCCATGAGTGAGCGCCGCATCTGGGACATCAGCGAGCCGATCGAGCCGTCGACCGCGCCGTTTCCCGGCGACACGCCGTTCTCCCAGGAGTGGGTGCTGCGGCAGGAGAACGGCGCCTCGTGCAACGTCAGCACCATCCGCATGTCGGTGCACGTCGGCACCCACACCGATGCGCCGCTGCACTTCGACCTCGCCGGCAGCGACATCGCCGGCGTCGACCTGCGCCTCTACCTCGGCCGCTGCCGCGTCGTCGACGTGCGTGGTGAGGGCTCGCCGTCGCTGGTGCCGGCCGCGGCGCTGACAAAGGCGATGCTCGCGGGCGTCGAACGCCTGCTGCTGCGCACGCGCGACCGGCACGACCACCGCACCTGGAACGGCGCGTTCACCGCGCTCGGCCCCGACGCGGCCAAAGTCCTGGTCGCCGCCGGCGTGAAGCTGGTCGGCATCGACACGCCGAGCATCGACCACGGCGACAGCAAGGACCTGCACGGCCACCACGTGCTCTACGAAGGTGGCGTCGCGATCCTCGAGAACATCGACCTGTCGGCGGTGCCCGCCGGCGACTACGAACTGATCGCGCTGCCGCTGCGCATCGTCGACGGCGACAGCAGCCCGGTGCGCGCGATCCTGCGCGAACTGCCGCCCGACGCCACGAACGCATGAGCAAGCGCCCCGTCAATCCGTCCGATCTCGCCGCGCCGGTCGGTTTCGCCCACGCCTGGCTGGTCGAGCACGGCGAACAACGCACGCTGTACCTGGCCGGCCAGTGCGGCTACGACGGCAAGGGCGTCGTCGAGAGCCCCGGCGACCTGGTGGCGCAGCTCGACCGCGCGCTGGCCAACATCGGCTGCGTGCTGCGCGACGCGGGCATGACGTTCGCCGACGTCGTGCAGCTGAACTTCTACGTCACCAGCCGCGACGACTACGCGACCGCGCGCAAGGGCTTCGGCGCGGTCTGGAAGCGCCACTGCGGCAAGCACTTCCCCGGCATGGCGATGTTCCAGGTCGTGTCGCTGTTCGACCCGGCCGCGCGCATCGAGGTGCAGGGGATCGCCGCGCAATGAACGTGCGCCTGCACGTCGCGCTGCTGCTGGGCGCCGCCTGCGCCGCGAACGAACCCGCCGGCGTCGAGTTCGACCACAGTGCGGGCCTGGTCGTGGTCGAGGTCGGCGACGATGGCTTCGTGCGCTGCGACGGCCGGCGGGCGCCGTGGGAGGCCGTCGTGCTCGAGCTGCGGCAGCGCACGCGTACGATGAGCGCCGACGAACTGCAGCGCTTCGTCGTGCACCTGCGCGCCGATGCGCACCCGGAGGCCAGCGAGGCGGCGGCGCGCACGACGCGCACGCGCAACCGCGTGCTCGACGAGCTCTACATCATGGGCGTGCGCCAGGTGAAGTGCCTCTGATGCGGAACCTGCAGCAGCATCTGCCGCCCGAGCTGGTGGTGTTCGACGTCGACGGCACCCTGCACGACACCTTCCGCTGGTGGGCGCCGGTGATCCGCAGCGGCGTGCAGCGCTTCGCCGAACAGAGCGGCGTCCCGATCGTGCTGCCGAGCGACACCGAGGCCGAGGCCGTGGTGGGCATGAAGGACGCCGGCGTCTGGGCGCCGTTCCTGCCCGAGGGCCACAAGCACCGCTGGCAGGAGCTGCGCGCGGTCGTGCTGCCGATGGAGGTCGAGATCGTCAGCAGCGGCACCGACTACCTGTTCGCCGGCGTGCGCGCGTTGCTGCCGCACCTGCGGTCCATCGGCGTCAAGGTCGCGCTGGCCAGCAACTGCCGGGCCACCTACATGGGCGCGATGCAGCACGGCCAGGGGCTCGCGGCCCTCAGCGACTGGCAGTTCTGCCTCGACAGCGACGGGGTGGAGACCAAGACCGACATGCTGCGGCTGGCGCAACAGGCGGCGAGGGCCGAACGCGTGGTCATGGTCGGCGACCGCGAACCCGACCACGAGGCGGCGCGGGCGCTGGGCTGGCCGTTCGTCTGGCGCCGCAACGGCCGCTGCCGCATCGACGACGCCGAGCTGGTCTGGGACGGCGATCCCGGCGCGCTCCTGCACGGCCTGGGCCTTCCCGGAATAGACTGACGCCGGGGGCGTAGCGCGCCACCCGATCCGCCCGACCACCCGGTCGCCGAGTCCGCATGGAGCTGCTCTACATCCTCGTCCCGGTCTTCGCCTACGCGGCGCTCAAGGTCGTGCTCGACCACCGGGCGAACGCGCGCGCCGAGAGCCTGCGGCTGCTCGAGGAGGCGCTGCGCAACCCCGCGCTGGACCGCGCGACGATCGAGTCGCTGACGCACCAATTGACCGGGCGTCGACCGCTGCGCAGCCCAGGTGCGGGTCCGGCGATGACGTTCGTGCTGTCGATCGGCTGGGTCGCGCTGTTCGTCGGCATCGGCCTCTTGGTGATCAGCGGCTGGTTCCACGACCAGGACTTCGGCATCGGCGGGATCATCACGGCGATCACCGGGTTCGGGCTGGTGACCTGGCCGTTCGCGCTGCGCGAGCTCGAGGCGCGGAGGCAGGCGCAGTGACGCGACGGCCACGGAGATGAGGTGATGCGATGATCGGTCGAGACCTGTTGCTGCTGATCTGTCTGGCTTCGTTCGCGGTCATGGTGGGCGCGATCCTGGTGGCGGTCGCGAGGGGGCAGCGGCGCCGGGCGTCGGCCTTCGACCAGCGCCGGCTCGACCTGCTGGAACAGGCGCTGCGGCACCCGGCGCTCGACGAAGGGACGCGCGCCGAGCTGCTGAAGGTCCTTGCGGCGCGTCCGGGTGGCCGACCGGACCACCGACCCGAAGCCGCGACGGCCGGTCGGGGCGATTGGTGGCATCTGCTCTGGTTCGGTCCCGGCTGGATCCTGTTCGTGCTCGGCGGCTGCATGCTCGGCGCACGCGCGCTGTCGCTGGCGCCGGGCGCGGACCTGGAGACCTTCCTGCCGATGACGATCACCGGCTTCGCGATGCTGACCCTGCCGCTGGCGCTGCGCGAACTGCACGTGCGCCGTGATCGCCCGGCGCCGGCCAATCGCTGACACGCGGCCGACGATGCGCTCTGATGCGCGGGTGACGCCGCCGCTGCCGGACCCCGCCGAACTCGAACGCCGCGCCGCCGAACTGCTGGCGCAGTGGCGGGTGCCGCAGACCGGCGTCGCCGTGCAGTGGAACCGCCGGTTGTCGACGACCGCGGGGCGCGCGTTCCTGCGCGGCGCGCGCATCGAACTCAACCCGAAGCTGCTGGCGCGCGCGCCCGAGCAGTTGCCGATCGTGCTCGCGCACGAGGCCGCGCACATCGCCGCGTTCCGTCTGTTCGGCCCGAACATTCCGGCGCACGGCCGCCACTGGCGGTCGCTGATGCGCCTCGCCGGGCTCGAGCCGTCGATCACCCACGAGATCCCGATCGAGGGTCGCCGTCCGCGGCGACGGCGCCGCCACTTCTACCTGCGCGTCTGCGAACGGTGCGGCGACCGGCAGGTCGCGGCCGCGGTGCGCTACGGCCGTTGCCACGGCTGTTCGGCGCGCGACGGCTATCTGGTGGTCAAGGCACCGGCGACCACTGCGGGCCGGACCGCGCTGGAACGGCTGTCGCTGGCCGAGGTGAAGGCGCTGCACTGATTCCCGGGCGCGGCCGGAATCGCGGCAGACCGCGCCGGCGGGTAGCCTGCTGAGGTGAACCAGCCGCCGGACATCTTCGAAGAGGTCGTGCGCCTGCGCCGCGAGGGCATCCCGGCGGCGCTGGCGACGATCGTCGGCACGCGCGGCTCGACGCCCGGCCGCACGACCATGCGCCTCTTGGTGCTCGCCGACGGCACGTTCCTCGGCACCGTCGGCGGCGGCTGCCTCGAGGCCGAGGTCTACGACACCGCGCTCCTGGTGCTCGCCGACGACCAGCCGCGCTCGTTGACGTTCCGGCTGACGGAACAGGATTCTCCCGACTCGGGCCTGATGTGTGGAGGCGAGGTGACGATCTTCGTGGAACCGATCACGACGCCGGCGCTCTGGATCTTCGGCGGCGGCCACGTCAGCAAGGCGCTGTGCCAGGTCGCCGCGCTCGCCGGCTTCCGCACCACGGTCGTCGACGACCGGGCCGGCTTCAGCAATGCGGAGCGTTTCCCCGAGGCCGGCGCGACGGTGACGCAGGCGTTCCCCGAGGCGGTCGCGGCGATGCCGATCCGCGCCAACAGCTACGCGATCGTCGTCACGCGCGGGCATCGCGAGGACGGCGTCGTGCTCGAGGCGCTCGGCCGGCGCTTCGCCGCCGGCGAACGGCTGCGTTTCCTCGGCATGATCGGCAGCCGCACCAAGCAGGCGCTGCTGTGGAAGCACCTGCGCGAGGCCGGCATCGCCGACGAGTTCCTCGCCAGCGTTCGCACCCCGATGGGCGCCTACCTGGGCGGGCGCAGCCACGAGGAGATCGCGGTGTCCGTGGTCGCCGAACTGATCGCCGTGCGGCGCCTCGGCCACGACCTGGCGGCGACCTGGAACGAGCGCAAGCGCCCGCGCGGCCGGCTGGAGGGCGTGCGCGGGCCTGCGCCCGCCGAGGACGCGGGCTGAGCCACGCCGCCGCGGCCCCGCGGGGCCGGGTCGCATCCGCTCCGGCCCGGATCGAACCCTCCCGGCGCCTGCGTCGTTGTCTGCCCCTCCGGGTCTCGGCATGATGCTTGGCCCCCCTGTTCCCGACACCCGCGTTCCCCGCGCCCTGGCCATGAAGTCGAGACTGCTCGCCGCCTCCCTCTCCGCCCTCTGGGCCCTGCCCGCCACGGCCCAGGAGGATCGCGTGATCCTCGCCAACGGCACGACCGTCGACGGCGTGCGCGTGGTCAGCTTCGACATCCGCGAACTGCGCTACACCAAGGGCCCGTCGAATGAGAGCGTGTCGACCGACCAGGTCGTCAAGGTCGAGCTGGGCAAGTTCAAGGACGTCTACCGCCGCGGTCTGCGCGACCCGGACATGATGCTGACCGTCGCCCGCGAACAGCTGAAGGACAAGAACCTGCTGCTGGCGCAGCTCGGCATGGTCGGCGCGGCGGCGCAGTTCTTCGACAGCGATGGCGCGCCGCAGGCGGTCAGCGCGCTCGACGAACTGCAGAAGGCGATCCCCGAGGCCGGCGTGCTGCCGGAGGTCTTCCGGCAGAAGTTCGAGTACTACATGGGGCTCGGCGCCAAGGGCGCCGCCAGCGCCAAGAAAGTCGCCGAGAGATATCGCTTCGAGGCCACCGGCGGCGCCTGGCCGCAGGGCCTGGTCGTCGAGGCCGAGTTCTTCGAGGCGCTCGCCGAACGCGTCAACGGCGGCAGCCCGGCCGACTTCCAGGCCAAGCTGCGCAGCGTGATCGGCAAGGCGAGCAGCAGCCCGGTCGTCGCCAATCGTGCCAACGTGCAGCTCGCGCACAGCCTGCGCGAGGCGAAGGACTTCGAAGGCGCGCGCCGGATCTACGAGGACCTGGCCAATCGCGACGGCATCGACTCCAGCACCCGCGCGGGCGCCTACATCGGCCTCGGCATGCTGCTGCTCGACAAGGCCGGCGGCGGCGACAAGGACGCCGCGCGCGAGGCCCTGATGATGTTCCTGCGCGTGCGACTGCAGACCAAGGACGCATGGCCGAGCCTGCAGGCCGAGGCGCTCTACCACGCGATCCTCGCGGCCGACAAGTGGCGCGGCAGCGAGTACCAGACCATCATGGCGCGCTGTCGCGGCGTGCTGTTCAGCGAGTTCGCCGGCAGCGAGTGGGCCGAACGGGCGAAAGCCGGTCGCTGACGTGTCCGGCGCGGCCGCGCCTCGCGAACCGGCGAACGGTCCCGCGGACCCTCGCGCGACGCCGCCCGGCTGGCTGAGCAACGCGCTGTTCTGGCCGTTCTGGCTCGCCGTCCGGCTGTTCCTGCGCCTCTGGTTCCGCCTGCGCATCGTCGGCGCGCCGCCGGCCGCCGGTGCCTACGTGCTGGCTGCGAACCACACGTCGTTCGTCGACCCGCTCGTGCTCGGTGCGTCGGTGCCGCGTCGCGTCATCTTCCTGATGACCGAGGTCGTCTGGCGGTCGCGCGCGATGGGCTGGTTCTATCGCTGGGCCCGCACGATCCCGCTGTCCACGCGCAGCGGCAACCGCGACGCGCTGCGCATCGCCCGCGCCGTGCTGCAGCAGGGCCGCGTGATCGGCATCTTCCCCGAGGGCGGTCTCAGCCGCGACGGCCTGCCGCTGCTCGGCAATCCGGGCGCGGTGTCGCTGGTGTTGAACGCGGACGTGCCGATCGTGCCGGTCGGCATCCGTGGCGCCGACGCCGCGTTTCCGCCGGGAGCGAAGTGGCCGCGCCCGCGCCGCATCACGCTGACGTTCGGCGAGCCGATCCCGCCGTCGCAGCTCGACACCATCGGTGGCGGCGACCGCCGTGCGCGGCTGCAGGCCGCGACGCGCCTGATCATGGACCGCATCGCCGCGCTCAACGGTCAGCGCTCGCGCGAGGCCGAGCTGGACGCTGCCGCCGCCGGCCGCCGCGACTGAATTCGCGCCGAAAGTTCGTGCCCCGACGCCACTGACGGGCCGGCGTCGCGCCGGTCGAGGCGCAGGGCATGAAACCGAGCGAGAACGTGTGGCTGTCGGTGCGAAGGCACGCGCAGGGCTACCTGCGGCGATTCAGCGATCCGTGGACGCGCAGCCACTGCGACGACCTCGTGCAGGACACCGCCGTGACCGCGTGGCACTGGGCCGCCGGCCTGCAGGATCCGCGCTGCCTGTGGGGCGCGGTACGCACGATCGCCCGGCGTGTCCGTGGCCATGCGCTGTTCGATCTGCAGCGCGAACTGCTGGCGCGGCAGGCGTTCGCCGCGGCGCGTGGCGATTCGGGCTGCGGTTCGGAGCGCTGCTACCGCGTCGCCGGCCACGTCGTGCCGATGCACCGCCTGCTGCCCTGCATCGAGCGCGCGCTGCTGCGGTTGCCGCTGGAGGACCGTCGCCTGCTGCTCGACTTCCACGCCGGTTTCTGCTGCGCCGAGCTGTCGGCGCGCAGCGCGCGTTCGGAGGCTGCGGTCAAGACGCGGCTGCATCGGGCGCGGCAGCGGGTGCGCAAGGAGATCGAGGCATGCGTCCGCGCGGCGGGCGACCTCGACGGTGTCGAGAAACCCTGACCAAGGAGAACGTGATGAAGCGTGTCGTGATGGCGGCGTGTGTCTGGTTCGGTCTGATGGCGTGCGTCGGTGCCCAGGAGGCGGCTCCGGACGTCGGCAAGCCGGCGCGGGAGGCGCGCAGCGGTCCGGTGCTCAGCGCGGCCGGTCGCGAGGCGCTGGCCGGTGGCCGCGAGATCGTCAACCGACTGCGCGGGCTGCGCGGTCCCGAGCGCAAGCTGGCGCTCGAACAGGCGGCATCCGCGCACGATCGCCTGGTCGAGCAGTTCGCCGGCGAACCGTTGGTCGCCGCCGCCGCGGCCTTCGCGGCCGCCGAGCTCTGGCGGCAGCAGGGCAGCCTGGCGATCGCCGAGAAGGACTACCTGCGGGCCGCGGCGCTCGATGCGCCCCGGTTCGCGCAGCGCGGCCTGCTCGGCGCCGCGGACATGCAGCGACGGCAACTGCGCGTCGACGAGGCGATGGGCACCTACGGCAAGGCCGAGGCCGTCGAGCCCGGCAGTTCGCGGGCCCAGGACGCGCGGCTCTGGCGGGCCAGGCTGCTGCAGGGCAGCGAGCGGCTCGACGAAGCGATCGCGGCGTTCCAGTCCGCGCTCGAGTGCGCGAACGGCGTCTCGCAGGTGATCGAGACCGCGAACTTCCTGGCGCTGGCCCTGGTGCAGAAGGGCGATCTCGACGCCGCCGGGCGCGCGATCCAACACGCCGAGCACGCGGTCGAGACCGCGGCCGAAGACGACGCGACGCTCGCCGAACGCCACCAGAAGTGGCTCGCGGCGATGTCGGCGCGCAACGCGCTGCAACGTGCGCGCGACGAGCGCGACGGCGCCGCCGAGGACGCGGTGCAGTTCGACGCGGCGCGCCGCGGGAGCCGGTAGCCGCCGCTACCGCACGCCGATGCCGTAGTAGGTGAAGCCCTGGCTGCGCACGCGCTCGCCGTCCCAGATGTTGCGTCCGTCGAACAGCACCCGCTGCTTCAACCGCGCCTTGATCTCGTCGAGATCGAGGTGGCGGAACGCGCTCCACTCGGTCACGAGCACCAGCGCATCGGCGCCGTCGCAGGCGGCCAGCGCGTTGTCGGCGAAGCGCACGCGGTCGCCGAGCAGTCGCTGCGCCTCCCGGTTCGCCTCCGGGTCGAAGGCGGTGACGGTGGCGCCCGCCGCCAGCAGCGCCTCGATCAGCGCGACGCTCGGGGCCTCGCGCATGTCGTCGGTCTTCGGCTTGAAGGCGAGGCCCCAGACCGCGAAGTGCCGGCCCGCGAGGTCGCCGAAGTGCTGCTTCACCTTCTGGTAGAGCAGGCGCTTCTGCTCCTCGTTGACCTTCTCCACGGCCGGCACGATGTGCGGCGTGTAGCCGTGCTCCTTGGCCAGTGACACCAGGGCACGCACGTCCTTCGGGAAGCACGAGCCGCCGTAGCCGACGCCGGCGAACAGGAACGGGAAGCCGATGCGCACGTCGGTGCCGATGCCCTTGCGCACCTGGTTGACGTCGGCGCCGACCGCCTCGCAGATGCGCGCCATCTCGTTCATGAACGAGATGCGCGTCGCCAGCATCGCGTTCGCCGCGTACTTGGTCATCTCCGCCGACGCCGGGTCCATGACCAGCAGCGGCTTGCCGGTGCGCAGGAACGGCGCGTACAGCTCCTCCATGACCTTGCGCGCGTGCGCCGATTCGCAGCCGACGACCACGCGGTCGGGCTTGGTGAAGTCGTCGATCGCGGCGCCCTCCTTCAAGAACTCGGGGTTGCTGACCACGTCGAACGACTGCTTCGTGTGCGCCGCGATGCGGTCACGGACCTTGTGGTTGGTGCCGACCGGCACCGTGCTCTTCAGCACCACGACCTTGTGGTCGTTCATGTTGGCCCCGATCGTCTCGGCGACCGACAGCACGTGCGTGAGGTCGGCGCTGCCGTCCTCGTCGCCGGGCGTACCGACGGCGATGAACACCACCTGCGCGCCCCGGATCGTGGCCGCGAGGTCGGTGGTGAAGAACAGCCGGCCTTCGGCGACGTTGCGTTGGATCAGTTCTTCGAGTCCGGGCTCGTAGATGGGCACCTCTCCGCGCCGCAGGCGGTTGATCTTCGCCTCGTCGACGTCGACGCAGGTGGTGCGGTTGCCGGTGTCCGCGAAACAGGTACCGACGACGAGGCCGACGTAACCGGAACCGAGGATGGCGATCTTCATGGTGAGCCGAGGCGGCATCGACCGTATCCCACCGTGGCCCGGAGACAACCTGCGCAGCGACCGGTACCATCCGCGCATGGTGCGAATCTGTCTGCCGCTGTGTGGCCTGCTGCTCGGTGCGTGCGCCATTCCGAACACCATCGAGTCGCTCGGGGACCACAATCCGCCGCCCGAGTTCGGCCGGCCAGGATGGGTGCGCACGTCCGCGGGCATCGGTGCGTGGACCTTCGGCATCGTCGGCGGCGTCGCTTCGATCGTCGCGCTGCCGATCACCTACCCGCTGAGTCTGCTGGCCGACGATGGCCTCGGCGAACAGGCATCGAGCGAGTTCGTGCTGTGGCCCGCGCTCGGCGGCGCCGCGTTCGGCCACTGCCTGCTCGGCCTGCCGGCGGACCTCGTCGACTACCTGTTCCGCCGCGTCTGGGTCGGCAACGGCACCGAGATCCGCAACTCCTACGAGTTCGTGCCGATGGACCCGCCGGCCGTGCCGTCGGCGCCCGCGGGCGACCACCGCTGAAGTGGTCGCTGTGCGACGGCGGCGGTAGAGTGCCCGCCCCGGGCGATTAGCTCAGTTGGTAGAGCGCCTCCCTTACAAGGAGGGAGTCGACAGTTGGGCGCAGCCGGCTAGCATCTGCTCCAAATCCCTAGCCGATCGCCACTTCGTGGCGAACCCTGCCCCTTGGGCTTGCGCGGCTTCCCGACCCCGAAGGTTTCACCCCGAAACCTTTGCCCTCTGGAAACCGCCATGAGCCACGCTGGCCCATCCCTCACGCAGACCAAGGACGGTCTGTCGATCGCCAAGTTCTCCGGCAAGACCTACCGCTTCGGCAGGTTCGAGGAGCCCGAAACCCGCCGCCGCTTCGACCAGTTCAAGGCGCAGTGGCTGCTCAACGGACGCAAGGTCACGGACGAGATGCTCCGCGACCTGCGTGGGCGCGGCAGGTCGGACGAGCTGACCATCGATCGTCTGGCGGACCGCTTCCTGGAACACCTCGGCCGCAAGCACTCGGACGAGTGGAAGGCCAACAACCACGACCGCATCAGGATCGCGCTGCAGCCCCTGCGCACCCTGTGCGGAACGGAGGCTGCTTCGGCCTTCGGCCCGAAGCGCCTACAAGCGGTCAGAGAGTTCATGATCC
>JAEUHS010000079.1 GCA_016794035.1 Planctomycetota bacterium | reverse complement strand
CGCTGGGGCACCGCGGCGGATCGAAGCGCATCGCAGAACTCCTGGCCGGGCTCGAAGATCGCCCGTGCCAGGTGCTTGGTGTGCCGATCCGCGAAACGGTGGCACTCGTTCCGCGGAATGCACACTCAGGCCATCAGTTCTGGGTCATGGGGTCTGCGTCCAGAAGTTGACGAACGGGTTCGACACCACGTAGTTCGTCAGCGTCGCGTCGACCGTCATCACCTGGGTGTAGACCAGCGTGCCGAGCGCCGAGGGCACCGGCGAGGCGAGGAAGCCGACCGTGAACAGGCCGGTGCCGTCCGTCACACCGCTGCCGGTGCCGATCGTGCCACCGAGGGCGAACGTCGGGAACCCGGGCACCGTGGTCGGGCCGGGTGTGGTCGCGATGCCGATGACCCAGGGCCAGTTCGGCTGCTGGGTCTCGACGCGCAGCACGGTCAGGCCGTTCTGCACGCCCTGCTCCGGCAGCAGCGTCAGGCGGGCGTCCAGCGGCGGCACGACCTGCGTGCCGACCTCGACGTCGTCGATGTTCCAGCCGCCGAGTTGCACGCTGCCGTCCGACTTCAGGCGCCATTCGATCTGCACGAACGGGTTGTTGTCGGCATTCGGGATCGCGTAGTCGACCTGCTGCCAGGACGTGTCGACCAGCGCCGCGCCGGTCGGGTTCTGCCAGATCAGCACGCCGTTGACGAACAGCCGGGCCTGGTCGTAGGTCGCGTCCTCCACGGTCAGCCAGCGCTTGAACCGCAACCGCACGCCGGACAGGCCGGTGCAGTTGATCACCGGTGCGCGCAGGTAGTTCTCGACGTTGGCCGCGTAAGCGCCGTTCCATGTGGTGGTGCCGATCGTGTTGCCGAGGTCGTTGCCGTAGCAGTTGCCGCCGGTGGCCGCGAGCTGTGGGTCGGCCCAGGCGATGCCGCCGCTGGTGCCCGACTTGCCGGCCGGATCACCGAGCTGCCAGTCGTTCTGCGCCAGGACCTGGGCGCTGGTCCAGCCGGCGCCGCCGGTCTCGAAGCCATCGCTGAACACGCTGACGAACGGCAGGCTGCCGCCGGCGTCGACCACGTAGGACAACTCGCCGGCGGACGGATAGCGGGCGGTGCCGCCGCCGCTCATCAGGGCCTCGAAGTGGTAGTTGACGGCGCCGGCATCGCGGCCGGGCAGCAGTGCGCGGTAGCCGTTGGCGCTGCCGTTCGGGTGCATGCTGCGGATGGTCGAGCCGCCACCGGTGTTGAACACCAGCTTCATCTGCGAGACCGTGCCGATCAGCGGAACGACGGTGACCTGGCAATCGCGCGGCGTCAGCCGTTGCGTCGTCGCCGTCAGCGGCGAGTGGAAGAAGTTCGCCAGGACCAGCTCCGGGTAGGGCATGTTCTTGGCGATCGCGGCGGCACTCAGTTGCGCGTAGTGCGGCGTCCCGTTCAGCAGGTTGCCGTCGTCGTCGTCGGCGATGAACACCTCGCGCACGGCGTCGGCCTGATTGGTGGCGTCGGCGACGATCGAGCCGATGACCGTGTCGTTGGAGACCGCGATCGCGGTCGGCGTACCGAACGCGGCGCGCAGGTTCTCGCGGTACTTCCACGCGAAGCCCATCCAGATCTCGCCGGCGTTGTGCACCTCGCTCTGCGTGCCGTAGAGCTTGGTGTTGTTGCCGCTGCGCAATGGCACACCCGGCGACTGGAAGCCGAGGCCGAGGTTCGGGCTGTCGACCAGGTAGAGGCCGATGATGTCACCCCAGCCTTCGCTGAGACCGTCGGTCGACGTGTTCGAGATGCCGCCGTAGCGGTCGTCGAGGCCGTGGCCCCATTCGTGCGCGATCACCGTCGAGAACGCGGTGTTCGCGCAGCCGCCGCCGGCGTTGTAGAAGTTCAGCGTGTTGCCGCCGTAGCTGGCGTTGCAGGTGCTGGCGACGTTGACGTTCGCGGCGATGTTGTCGGCCGTGTTGAGCTGGGCCGTGTTGCCGAGGATCGAACGTGCCCACTCGTTGGTCTTGTCGACCCAGTAGGCGGTCGTCGTGTGCGCGGCCTCGTTGGTCGTCGCGCCCGAGGTCAGCAGCTGGATCGTCGCGTTGACGCCGGGGTCGACGACGAAGCTGCCGGTCGGTGCGTTCGGGCCGTTGATCAGCGCGTGGTGGATGCCGTCGAGGCCGTTGACGCTGATCGTCACCTGCGACGCGATGTCGATCGTGAACTGGCCGTTCTGGTCGGTCGTCTTCAGGCCGATGCCCGGAACGTTCAGCACGATGCCGCGCAGCGGCGTGTTGACCAGCGCGCTGGTGGCGTCGGCGCCCGTGCGGGTCCAGCCCATCACGGTCACGGTCGTCACCACCGGCAGCAGCGGCGTGGTGGCCGGAGTCGCGGCCGGGGCCGGTTCGACCGTCGTCACCGCGTCGCGGATGGCGACGTTGGCGGCGTGCGTCGCCTTCGTGCAACCCGGGAAGCCGCAGTTGTGGCGGTCGTTCTCGAAGCGCAGCACGGCGCCGGTCTTGGCGTCGACGTAGGAGCGGCCGAACGGACCCTGCTGGTCGGCGGACCGGATCGCCACCTCCCAGGCGAGGAACACCGGCGACGCCTGCGGCGCGTGGATGTCACCCCAGATGCACAGGCGCGGCGCGGGTGCCGGCAGGCCGATGGGCGTCGCGCCGAGCGCGTCCCAGGCGATCGCCGTCGCGACTTCGTCGCCGATGGCCGGCGTCAGGTCGAAGTCGGCCGGAATCGGCCACGCGCGGCTGCCGAGCATCGACACCACGCCCTTCATGTGGATGCGCAGGTCGACGCGCCCATCGATCACGGGCAGGCCGCCGAAGAACTGATCGAAGGTGAACGACCACGTCCGTCCCATGCGCGCGCCGATCTCCTCGCGGAACGCGGACGCGCCGATGCCCAGCAGGTCGTGGTGCTCGGCCAGCAGCAGCCCGGCGTGTCGACGCGCTTCCTCGAGCGTGTTCTGGCGCCAGTCGGCGAGCGGCAGGCCAGGACCGTAGATCGCGCTCGGGGTGCCGGTGGCGGGGTGCCACTGCACGACCCACTGGTTGCCGCTCTTGGCTTGCAGCGCAGCGAGGGCGGTCTTCGGGGAATGGGCGTCGTCCTGGATCGTGGGGTCCTGGGCGGCGATCGAAAGCGCGAGCAGAATGCAGGCGCCGAGGGGGGAGAAACGCATGAGGTCCTGGTCCAGTCGGGGTTGGGCGTTCGGCACCGGCGGGCCGAACGGCATGGGCTCGTTGCAGTCCGGGTGGGGCGACCGGACAAGGGCGGAGCAGGCGCAGGGAGTATCCCCGGGCGTTCGGCCGCGTCAATCCCTTCCGCCCGGGCGATGGACCGGGCATTTCGGCCCAGGTCGGCGTCGTCCCGTGGCTGCAATTCCGTGCACCCCCACGTTCGGATCGGGGATTGTGATGCCCGTGCAGACTTCCCGCAGCATCGATGCGACCGACGTCGTGCGTCTGGTGCAGAGCCACCAGGCCGAGGTGTGGCGCTACCTGCGCTTCCTCGGCGCGTCGGCGGAACTCGCCGACGACCTGGTGCAGGAGACGTTCCTCCGCTTGCTGCGCGCGCCGTTCGAGGAACGCACGCCCGCGGCGACGGCCGGGTGGCTCCGCACGGTCGCCCGCAATCAGTACGTCAAGTCGTTCCGGGTGCCGCCGTTCCAGCTCGCCGAACTGGATGCGATCGAGGCCGCGTGGACCGGGTTCGCGCGCGAGGACGCCGGCGCGGAGTCGCTCGATCGGCTGCGCGCCTGTCTCGACCGTCTCGATGGCCGCGCCCGCGCGGCCGTGCGTCTGCACTACGAGGAACGGCGTTCGCGCCGCGACATCGGCCAGCGGCTCGGCATCGGCGACGACGGCGTCAAGTCGCTGTTGCGGCGCACGCGCGCGCTGCTGCGCGAGTGCGTCGCACGGGGGCAGGTGAGCGCATGAGCGACTGGCAGGATCGTTGGGTCGACGCGGGGCTGCAGGAGCTGCACGGCAGCCGGCCGCCGGACCTGTCGTCGCGCGTGCTGCTGGCCCTGCACGAACCGCCGTCCGGCGCGCTGCCGACGCTGCAGCGGCCGCGCACCGGCACGCTGCGCTACCTGGTGGCGGCGGCGGCACTGGTGCTGCTCGGCATCGCGGTCGGTGCGCTGTTGCCGCACGGGGGCATTGCTGGCTCACCGGCGCAGCGGGTGGTGCAGCTCGACCTGCGCGTGCAGGACGGCGTGCTGCTGTGCGTCGAGGTCGAGTCCGCGGGCGAGCGCCGGTCACTGCATGCGGCCGGCGCGCGCGCCGTGTTCGCGGCGCGCGCCGGCAATCGCCTGCGGACGGTGGCGCCGAGTCGTTTCCAGGTCGGTCCGTTCGGCGAACTCGCCACCGGTCCGGCCACCGAACTGGAGGTGAGGTCGATGACTGTGAACTGGAAGCATGGGGTCGTTGCCGCGTCGTCGCTGACGATCGCGGTGGTCGCGGGCGTGGTGACGTGGCACACGCTGGCGGGCAGCGGCACCGCGAAGGCCGGCGAGGTCGTGCACCTCGAAGCCGGCGGCGCGGACGCCGGCGCGCTGGCCGCCGAGAACGCGCGGTTGCGCGAACGGCTGCAGCAACTCGAACAGCAGAACGCGAGCCTGCAGCTGGCGACGGCGCGCGAACCGGCGCCCGCGCCGGTGGTCGAGCCGCCGCCGCCGCCGCCGCCGCCGCCCGAGCCGGTCGTCGCCGAGACCGGGCCGGTGTTCACCGACGACGCCCACGGCGAGGCGCTGGCAGCGCTCGACTGGAAGCTGATGGGCGAAGTCACCAACGAGATGGGACCGATGCTGGTCGAACTCGCGGCGGCGATGGAGAAGGACGGCGAACTGCCGATGGACGTGATCGCCAAGATCCAGGCGCTGAACTCGAAGCTGGTGGCGCAGGTGCCGGCGCTGATGGAGTCGGGCCTGCCGGGCTCCGGCCCGAACGGCGCCTACACCCATCCGCTGGTCGCCGCCAACATCCTGGCGAAGACGCTCGACGCCGCCGGCCTGTCGATGGACGCCGGTCAGCGCGCCGAGATCGCCGGGCTGGTGCGTTCGTTCAGCGCCGAGGCCAGCGCCGTCGCCGACTCGGTGCACGACATCGATTTGGAACGCATGGCGTCGGAGGCCGAGACCAAGGACCGCTTCTTCCGCGAGGTGTCGTCGCGGCTGACGCCGGAGCAGTATCGCGTGATGTTCCCCGAGGGCGCCGATCGCTACGAGGGCACCAGCCTGTTCCACTCGAGCCTGTTCACGCGTCCGTTCACCGAAGGCGTGCCGGCGAGCAATCCGGCCGAGTTCGCGCGCTCGGTGTCGTTCAAGCTCGGCGAGCAGATCGGCCTCGACGAGGGCGCGTCGAACCAGGTGCGCGCGATCGTCGAGCGCATGTCGGGTTCGCCGGAGCTGTGGCAGGACAAGGCCGGCCCCGTCGAAACCGAACTGCACATGCTGCGCGGCGGTCGCACGCAGGCGGCGATGCGCAACCAGATCGCGATCATGCGGGAGATCGCGCGCCAGGTGCCGATGACCGCGGCGCAGAAGAAGAAGTTCCTGTCGATGAAGCACCTGCTCGTGCCGCTGCCGCGGTGAAGTCCGCCGGCGGCGGCGCTTCGAGCACCAGCGCCGCGCCGGTGCGCGGATGCCGCAGCGACAGGCGGTGCGCGTGCAGCAGGTGGCGGCCCGCGGCGCGTCCGTCGGGCCAGCGCGGGTCGCCGCCGGCCTTCAGGTGCTGCACGAACTGCAGGTAGCGCGCGTCGCCGTCGCCGTAGAGCACGTCACCGACGAGCGGGTGGCCGACGTGCGCGAGGTGCACGCGGATCTGGTGGGTGCGGCCGGTGCGCGGCGTGACCTCGAGCAGCGTTGCGGCGGCGAAGCGCTGCACCACGCGACACTCGCTGCGCGCCGGCTTGCTGCCGCGCGCGCCGAGCGGCAGCACCGCACGCCGCGCCGCGATCGAACCGCCGGCGGGACCGATC
>JAEUHS010000105.1 GCA_016794035.1 Planctomycetota bacterium | reverse complement strand
CGTCTCATCGTCGGGCCTCCGTGCGCGGTGGAGCGATGGTGCCGGCCGTCTCGCAGCCGCACCACCGCGTGCCGCCGCATACAATACCCATGCCGCGTCGACTCGGCGAGCGCGCGATGCACCGCCGCCTACAGGTTGGCGAGCAGGCGCCGCGCCGCCTGGCGCACCAGCTCACGATCCACGAGGTGCCATCGGCTCGGCACCGCCAGTTCGGCCGGCACCCCGAGCGCCCGCAGCTCCAGGCCGAGTTCGCGCCCGAGCGCGCCGAAGCCCTGGTGGTGCGGCGACTGCGATTCGGGTTCGGCGAGGAAATCGGCGATGTGGGCCAGCACCAGTTCGGTGTGCGCCGAGGTCGCCAGCGACGCCAGCTCGGCGCGGCGTTCCAGCTCGGCCTCGATCGCCGACGGCGACAGCCCGAACGCGAACAACAGGCCGAGGCTGCGCCACAGGTTGCTCTCGATCGGCAGGTAGTGGAACGCATCGACCAGGTGCTGGCGCTCGTGCTGGCGGATCGTGTCGAGCACGGCGGCGTCGAGGTCGCGATCGGCGACCGGCGACGCGAGGCACAGATGCCAGGCGACGTCCAGCGGATCGCCGTCGCCGACGATCGGCAGCGGGTCCGAGCGCAGCGCGAAGCCGTCTTCGGCGACGACGCGACGCCGCGCGGCGATGCCCTCCGACCATTCGCGCACGGCGTCGAAGTCGACCAGGAAGTGGTTCAGCAGCGCCACGCCGGCGATGTCACCGCCGAGCACGCCGGCGAGCGCGCGCACGTCGCGGTCCATCGCGACCACCTCGAAGCAGCGGCCGGCGAGCGGCAGGTCGTCGGCGGCGGGCAGCTCGCGCAGCGACAGGCGCGTCAGCAGCATGCCCTCGGCGGTGCCGCCGGCGCGCCGGCCGAGCACGAAGTGCCGGTTGTAGCGATCGAGGTGCGCGGCGAGGCCGCCGGTGAACGGATCCAGCATCTCGCCGATCATCGGCAGCGAGAAGCGGGTCGGCTCGCCGACCACGTCGCGGCCGAACACGCGCGCGGACAGTTCGCGCAGCCGTTGCACGACCTCGTCGAGCGAGGCGCGATCGCCGGTCTGGTAGCCCTGGTACAGCAGCCGCCGCACGCCCGCCTCGAACGCCAGTTCGCCGCGGGCTTCGTCGCGCAGCGTCGCCAGCGCCGCGTCCTGATCGGGCCAGCGCCGGCGCGCGACCTCGGCCAGCTGTTCGGCTTCGATCAGCCAGCCCACGCGCAGCAGCGCGGTGACCAGGTCGACGCACGGCGCCGCGGCGGCCAGCGGGTCCCCGTCGTGCCAGGGCCCGTCGAGCAGCAGCAGCCAGCGACCGCGCAGCTGGTTCGGTTCGGCGTCGACGAGCCAGCGCGGCACATCGGCGCGCACCGTGGCCAGGAAGCCGGCGACGTCGCCGATCGCGAGCAGCAACCGCCGCTGCAGTCGCCGCAGCGCCGGCTGCCGCGCGCTGACGCCCTTCGCCTCCAGCAACGCCAACGCCGCCTGCGGCTGCTGCGCCCGCTGCAGCAGTTCGGCGACCAGCACCAGCCCGTCCCCGGTCGCCAGTGCCTGCAGTCGCGCCGGGTCCTCGCGCAGCAGATCGAACGCCTGCGCCACCTGGTCGGCCCCCGACGAGGTCTGCAGCCAACCGCGCAGCGTGGCCTGCACCGCGGGATCGTACGGACGTTCGCGCAGCGCGGCCAGCAATGCGGTCCACGCCTCGGGACGACGCTCGGCGGCGAGCCAGCACTGCGCCAACCCGAGATCGCCGACGCCGGGCACGCGCGCGTCGCCGCGCAGCGCCGCGTAGATCTCCCCAGCCGCGCCGTAGAGCTCCCGATCTCGCAGCAGCGCCGCGAAGGCGATCGCGACCAGCGGGTGGTGATCGGTGGCCTGGTACAGCGCCGCGTAGATCGCCTGCGCCCGTTGCGGATCCGCACGCCGCAGCGTGTGCGCCAGCCCGAGCCACGGCCAGACGCTGTCGGGCCGCAACCGGGCGGCGCGGGTGAAGCTGTCGAGCTTGGCCTCGCCGGCGCCGACGATGCGCCCGCGCAGGTAGAGCAGGAGCGCATCGTCGGGATCGGCGGCGAGCGCCTGGTCCACCTCGTACTGCAGCCGGCCGCGGCGGCCGCGCTCGCGCATCACGTCCTGCCGCAGCCGCAGCGCGTCGACGTGCCGCGGCGCCGCCGCCAGCACCGCCGCCACCAGGTCGAGCGCGGGCCGCGGCTGCCCCTGCTCCACCAGGCGGCGCGCCGCCAGCACCTGCTGGTCGGCCTCGCCCGGCCCCCACGGCAGGTCGACGATCGGAGCCTGCGGCAACCCGACCGGCGCCGCGCAGGCACCGAGGCACAGGAGGCCCGTCACCGCCAGCCGAAGTCGCAGCATCGGCCGTGTGATACGGGCACCGGCGCCCGCCGTCGAGCTTTCGGGCGCGCGGCCCGCTCGGCGGAGAAAAGCGATCCCGCGGTGTTGCGAGGCACCGCGGGCGCCCGACCGCCGGCCACCACCCCCATGGTCGCCTGACGTTCTCGCCGAACGGCTGCCAGGCCCCCACCCGACAACCGCCCGTGCACAGACCCCCTGATCCCGCACAGTCTGCGCAACACCGGCTCCCGCCCCCCGACGGTCGCCGGTGCGCACGAGCAGCATCGACGGGCCCAGGCCCCTTCTTGAAGGCCGACGGCAACTGCCGATGGCAGCGGCGGCACTTCGCGCGCGGCGATTCCGCCCCGGCCCCGGATCCCGACCGGCCCCCGCCCGACCCACTGCTTGCGCGGCGCTGCCACCTGCTGCGCGAGCCAGGTCTTGGGCTCGCCGTCGGGCAACTCCGGCTGGAACTGCGCGCGATCCGCCCGGATCCGCCGGGCCTCGATCGACGATCCCGGCCTCGGCACAGCTGCACGGCGCGCGCCGTCTCGACCGCGCCGATGACGCGCGAGCCGCCGTGAGTCACGGTGGCCTCCGGCGCGGTCCGCACGACCGGACCCGGCCGTGCTGCCGCACGCCCCAGGCTACCGGGGTCGCCGCGGCGCCGCACCCCGCGCGCCGGCGGCCGGGCGGCGAGGGCTACTGCACCGTCAGTTGCAGGACCGGCGCCAGGCCGATCTCCTTGACGCCGGCCGTCGCCCCGGCACCCGAGGCCCAGACCCGCGCGACCGGCTCCCAGCCGCAGATCTGCACCTTCTTGGCCTGGCTGGTGACGATGCCCAGCGCGTTGGCGGTGGGATCGAGCGTCGCGACCTGGAACCGGATCCAGTCGCCGAGCACCGTCGGCGAGTTCGCCAGCGTGAAGGCGAACTGGGCGCTGCCGTCGCCGAGCGCGGCCGTGTAGGTGGAGGCCGCGACGTCGATACCGAGCACGCAGCCGGGGGCGCCGATGGCGTCCAGCGCCTGTGGCAGCACCATGCCGTCCCACGGGCCGCTGTCGATCGTGCCGACCGCCAGCACGACGATCGCTCCGGGGACCGCATTGGTCGCCCGCGCGATCCAGGGCCGCCCCCACATGACCTGCGACGACGCGCTCTGCAGCAGCAGCGGCAGCCCGTTGGACTGCGTGCAGACGTTCGCGCCGAGGCCGATGTCCGGACTGTCGCAGGCGTAGGTCACGTCGAGCGAGTAGGCGCCCGGCGGCTGGCCGAACACGACGATCTCGACCATCAGCGCACCGTTCGCCGGGTCGTAGGCGAACGGCGTCGTGAGCGCGATCGGCGCCAGGAACGCGCTCGGCGTGCCGGTCGCAGCCTGCGCCGGCAGCGTCAGCAGCTGCTGCGGCAGCACGACCAGCTCGTCGCCGCCGCGGTTCAGCGCGAAGGTCGGGTCCATGCCGACCAGCGTGCGCGCCATCGTCGACATGCGGATCTCGCAGTCGACGGTCTTCTGCAGCGCCGCCGTGCCACCCTCGAGGCGGAACGCGATCTGCGTGATCGTGGCCGGCCCGGCGAACAGCATGGCGTCGTACGCGCACTGCACGCGCACCGGCGTGCTGCGGCCGAACGGGACGTTGGTGCTGCTGGTGCCTTCGGTCGCGGCATGCGACGCCGGCAGCGTCAGCGGCGATTGACCGGCAAGGGAAGCGACGAACAGGAACACGGCGGGCAGGACACGATGCAGCATGACCCGACGAGCATCGACCACGTCGGCGACCGCGCTTGATTCCCAGCGATCGCGTGCCGATGGGAGCCGTGCTTGTCCTCACCCTCCGAGCGACCGATCGGCGTCCTGGCGCTGCTCGACGATCCGGCGCCGGTCCAGCCGCTGCTGCTGGAACTCCGATCGCATGGGATCTGCGTCGACGTCGCGCACGACCTGGTCTCGGCGCGCGCGACGTTCTTCGGCGCCGGCGGCCACGACTGCCTGGTCGTCGCCCACGACGTGCGCCAGGCGCTGGCCGAGCGTGTACTGGAGTCGCTGCGCACCGTCGATCCCGAACTGCCCACGGCGACGTTCGGACCCGATCTGCGCCGGCGCGGGTCGCCGACCCGCACCGCGATGCTGGCCAGCTTCCACCCGGGTTCGCGCGCGGGCGCCGGCGCCCTGCTGCGCTTCCTGCGCGCATTGTCGCGACGCTGAAGCGCGGCACCGCACGGCGCGAAGTCCCGGCTCCGGCTCACTGCGACGGGGCGCCGGCGCGCGCCGGGGGAGCCGCGGTGCGGACGCGAACCACGTTCGCACCATCGTCGAACATCACCCGGAATGGGGTGGCTGACGGGATTTGAACCCGCGACCCCCAGGACCACAACCTGGTGCTCTAACCAACTGAGCTACAGCCACCGTGCTCGCGCGCCCGAGCCGCGCAGCGGGGCGAAGAGTCTGCCGGCCCTCGACGCGCCGGTCAAGCGATCTCACGAACGCGGCAGCGTGTGCTTGCACGGCCTCCGGTCGGT
This sequence comes from Planctomycetota bacterium, assembly GCA_016794035.1. Classification (GTDB taxonomy): domain Bacteria; phylum Planctomycetota; class UBA1135; order UBA1135; family UBA2386; genus JAEUHS01. Next base: position 2,456 of record JAEUHS010000105.1, on the reverse strand, counting down.
CGCTACGGTCCGCGCCCCACAGCGGGCCTCCGTAGCTCAGCTGGTAGAGCAGCGGATTCTTAATCCGCGGGTCCAAGGTTCGATCCCTTGCGGAGGTACCAGTGCCGAGACGGCCGTCGCGCACCAGCGCGACGGCCGCCTGCGTTGGCCGCCACCGGGCGGCCGATGGCAGCGGGCACAGCCAGCCCTGGCGGCTTCTGCTGCCGGGGGCCCCGGCGCGCGTCGGGCGGCTCGTCGCGCCCCGTGGCAGCGCGCTCAGAGATCGGAATCGGCGGCGGTCGTCGACAGCCGCGAGTGCGGCGCCCGCTCCGGCGCGTGTGGCATGTGCAGCACGAAGGTGGTGCCGCTGCCGACCGTCGACTCGAACGAGACGCGGCCGCCGTGTCCCTGCACCAGTTCCTTGACGATGTGCAGCCCGAGGCCGGTGCCGCTGATGCCGCCGGTGTTGCTGCCGCGCTCGAAGCGGCGGAACAGTCGCGGCCGGTCCTGCTCGGGGATGCCGATGCCGTTGTCGCGCACGCAGACGCGCCACTCGCCGTCGCCGTCCTCGACGTAGATCCGGATCACCGGCGTGGCGTCGGCCGGACCGTAGGCGATCGCGTTGCCGAGCAGGTTCATGAACACCTTCGTCAGCGCCCAGGCATCGGCCCGGATGGTCGGCATCGGCTCGACCCGCACGTGCACGCCGCGCTCCTCGATCTCGTAGCGCAGCGCGCGCAGCACGTCGCCGAGCAGCAGCGTCAGATCGCAATCGACGAACTCGAGGTGCATGCCGTCGTGGTCGAGGCGGGAGCTGTCGAGCAGGTCGCGCACCAGCCGTTCCATCTGGTGCACGGCCTGCAGGCCGTTCTGCACCGCCTGCTGCACCGGCGTCGCCAGTTCGCCGAGGTAGCCCTTGTCCAGCGTCGACAGCATCAGCCGGATCGCACTGAGCGGTCGATTGAGGTCGTGCACGGTCTGCTGTGCGACGTCGACCAGTTCCTGCACCTTGCGCTCGAGCAGCAACCGCTGCTCGTCGAGGTCGCCGTAGCGCCGCGCCAGCTCGAGGTTGGACTGCACGGTGCGATCGAGCAGCGACGAGTCGTGCTCGACCGTCGCCGGTTGCTGCATCGCCTGCAGGTCGATCGCGAGGTCGTGCGCGAGGTCGGCGTCGCTGAACACCTCGTCGCTGACGCGCATCGCGGTCGAGCCCGACACGTCGCGCAGCTCGTAGCGCAGGTCGAATTCCTCGTCCCCGCCCGGGGGCGTCACCGCCGGCGTCGGCAGCGCGATCGACTCGTCGGCGGGTTCGGGTTCGGCGACCGGCGCCTCCGGCTCCGGCTCCGGCACGGCGAGGCGCGTCTGCGGCAGCTGCTCGATCGGCCGCACGGCGCGCGCGCGGCGCACGTCGTCGCAGATGTCCCACAGCTTCTGGCGCACGCCCTCGGCGACCTCCTTCGGGTCGGTCGCACCGCGGCCCAGGCCGTAGAGCTCGACCTTGCGTTCGACCAGCAGCGACGTCGCCTGCACGAAGGCCTCGAACACACCCTGTCCCTCGGTCGCCACCGACGGGAACGACTCGATGTCCGGCCGGAACCGGAACTGCGCGTCGAGCTCCTCCTCGCTGAGGATGTCGGCCAGGTCGCGCTTGTTGTACTGCAGCACGATCGGGATGTCCTCGGACGTGCCGCTGCTGGTGCGCAGGTTGTCGCGCATGCTCTGCAGCGACTCGAGGTTCTCCTGCAGCCGGCTGCGCTGGCTGTCGACGACGAACACGACCGCGTCGGCGCCCTGCAGCACGTACTTGCGCATCTGCCGGTACTTCGGCTGCCCCGGCACCGTGAAGCCCTGGATGCGGATCTTGAAGCCACCGACGCGACCGAGGTTGATCGGCAGGAAGTCGAACAGCAGCGTCGAGTCCTCCTCGGTGTTGATCGACACCAGCTGGACCTCGTTGCGCGGACAGAAGATGCCATGCACCTGCTGCAGACTCGTCGTCTTGCCGCCGACGCCGACGCCGTAGTAGACGAGCTTGGCGCTGATCGTGCGCTCGGCGACGTTGATGAAACCCATCGGTGGTGATCGAGCGAGTTGGGGCCCCCTACTGGACCGTTCGGGTCATCGGCAGCCGGCGGCCCCCGGCTTCACCGGGAACCCGCGGCGACGGTCGGCACCAGACCGCCGCGCCACGCCCGCGCCGGGTCGCAGGTGGCCCGCAACGCCGCGTGCGCCGCGCCGGCCGTGACGCCGCCCAGGGCCGCGCCGTCGATCGATCGGTGCCGCGCCAGCAGCGTCGCCGTCGCCCAGCCGGGCAGCGCCGCCCCGCCGGCGGCCGCGGTCGGCGGCGCGAAGCCCAGTTCCGACCGCAGCGCGCGCACGGCGGCGTCGCATTCGTCGACGGTCGGCGCCCGCGCGACCAGGTCGGCGAGCAGGGCGTCCAGTTCGGCGAACGGCCGCGCCGCGGCGGCGCCGTTCGC
>JAEUHS010000102.1 GCA_016794035.1 Planctomycetota bacterium | reverse complement strand
CCGGCGCAGCGCGGCATGTTCGATCCGGCCGACGCGGCGGCGCTCGCCGGCGTCGAGGCGCGCTGCCGCATCGTGCGCGTGCCGGTCGCCGCGGACATGCCGGCGCTGCTGCGCAGCCTGACCGTCGCCGGCGCGGCGACGATCGCGGCCGAGCGGCCGGACGTCGTGCTGGTGACGATGTCGCCGTTCGAGCTGTGGCGCGTCGGCGCCGACCTCGGGGCGCGGCACCGCCTGCCGGTGGTGTTCGACCTGCGCGACCCATGGGCGCTCGACGGCGTGATCGACTACCGCACGCGCTGGCACTGGCGGCGCGAACTCGCCGAGATGCGGCGCATGCTGCGCGCGGCGGATGGCGTGGTCGCGAACACACCCGAGTGCCGCGGCCTGTTCCTCGGCGCCGAACCCGCGCTCGACCCCGCGCGCGTGGCCGTCGTCACCAACGGCTGGGACCGCGACGACTTCGCGCCGCCGCTGCCGCGCGTCGAACCGGGCACCACGCTGCAACTGAGCTACGGCGGTGCGTTCCTGTGCCACGAGCTGTACGAGCACGAACGGCCCCTGCGACGACTGCTCGGCTGGCTGCGCCATGCACCGGAGCCGCTGCAGCGCAGCGGCCGCACGCCGCTGCACCTGCTGGGCGCGATGCGGCGGCTGCGCGAACGTGGCACCGCCGCCGGCGCGGCGCTGCGCTTGCGCACGATCGGCCAGGTCGACGACCACCTGCGGCGCTGCGTGCGGGAGTCGGGCGTCGGCGACGCCGTGCAGCTGACCGGCTATCGGCCGCACGCGGCGGTCGTCGACGAACTGCGGCGCGCCGACGCGCTGTTCCTGACCCTGCACGGCCTGCCACCCGGCCACCGATCGCGCATCGTGCCCGGCAAGACCTACGAGTACCTGGCTTCGGGCCGGCCGATCCTCGCCGCGCTGCCCGCGGGCGACGCGCGCGACCTGGTCGCGACGTCGCCGCGCGCGTTCGTGGCCGATGCGTGCGACGAGGCGGCGATCGCCGAGCGCCTGGTCGAACTGCACGCGCGCTGGCGCCGCGGCGAGTTCTGCGAGCCCGTGCCGGCACCGGGCTGTGAGGCCTACGAACGCCGCGTGCTGGCCGGCGCACTGGCGGCGTTCCTGCGACGGGTCGTCGCCGCGGGCCGCAGCCGTGCGGCACCGGGTCCGAGTTCGTAGCCGGGCCCGATCGCGGGCGAGTGGCCGCGGCGAACCCGGCACCCTACGCTATCCTGATGCCGCCCTCGCATGCCCGCCGTCGCGCGACCGCCGTACCATGTGCGGCATAGCCGGCATCCTGGTGGCCGCGCACGCGGCGGCGCCCGAGCTGGTCGAGCTGCGGCGCATGGCGGCACTGCTGCAGCACCGCGGCCCCGACGGGCACGGCTTCCTGCTCGACCGCCGCTGCGGGCTCGCGCACACGCGCCTGTCGCTGGTCGATCTGGCCGGCGGCGCGCAGCCGATCGCCAACGAGGATGCGTCGGTCTGGCTGGTCGCCAACGGCGAGATCTTCGACCACGTCGAGCAACGGCTCGAACTCGAACGGCTCGGCCATCGCTTCCGCACCCGCAGCGACGTCGAGGTGCTGCTGCACGCCTACGAGCAGTGGGGCGAACGCGCCTGGGCGCGGCTCAACGGCCAGTTCGCGGCCGCGATCTGGGACGCCCGGAGCCAGCGGCTGCTGCTGGTGCGCGATCGCTTCGGCATCGTGCCGCTGTTCTGGGCCGAGACGGACCACGCGATCGTGTTCGCCTCCGAGGCGAAGGCCCTGTTCGCCGGTGGGCGCGTGCCGGCGCGACTGGATCCGATCGCCCTGCACGAGGTCTTCACGATGTGGTCGGCGCCGCCGCCGCGCAGCGTGTTCGCCGGCGTGCGCAGCGTCGCCCCGGCCGAGGCGATCGAGTTCGGCGGCACCTCACCGCGGCCCACGACCTGGTGGCGGCCGGACCTGGGCGTCCGCAGCGACGGCCCGCGCACGCTCGCCGAGGCCGCCGACGCGCTCGAAGCACACCTGCGTCGCGCGGTACGGCTGCGCCTCTGCGCCGACGTGCCGGTCGGCGCCTACCTCAGCGGCGGCCTCGACTCGTCGCTGACCACGGCGCTGGCCGTGCAGGAAGGGGCGTCGCCGCAGACGTTCGCGCTGCGCTTCGAGGACGCGGCGTTCGACGAGACCGAACCGCAACGCCGCGTGCAGCAACTGCTCGGCACCCGCCATCACGAGATCCTCTGCCGCGACGAGGACGTCTGCGCGCACCTGCCGGACGTCGTCTGGCACTGCGAGACGCCGCTCCTGCGCACGGCGCCGGTGCCGATGTTCCTGTTGTCGCGCCTCGTGCAACGACACCACATCAAGGCGGTGCTGACCGGCGAAGGCGCCGACGAACTGCTCGGCGGCTACAGCGTGTTCCTCGAGGACAAGGTGCGCCGCTTCTGGGCGCGGCAGCCCGCGTCGACGGCGCGGCCGGCGCTGTTCCGCCGCGTGCACGACTTCGTCGCCACCGGTGACCAACGGTCGGGGGCGATGTGGCACGCCTTCTACGGCAAGGACCTCGGCGCCGTCGCGGACCCGTTCCACAGCCATCGCGTGCGCTGGGAGAACGGCGCCTGGGCGACGCGCGTGCTGCGCCCGCTCGGTGCGGCGGAGCGGGAACTGACCGCGCCGCCGGTGGCTCTCGCGGCGCTGCTGCCGGTCGACGCCCACGCCTTGCGGCCGCTGGCGCAGGCCCAGGCGACCGAACTGGCGTCGTTCCTGTCGCCCTACCTGCTGGCGAGCCAGGGCGACCGCGTCGCGCTCGCGCACGGCGTCGAGGCGCGCTACCCGTTCCTCGACCCGGACGTGGCGAGCTTCTGCAACGGCCTGCCCGACGGCTGGAAGCTGCGCGGCCTGCGCACCAAGGTCGTGCTGCGTGAGCTGGCCGCGCGACACCTGCCACCCGACGTCGCGCAGCGCAGGAAGCAGCCGTACCGCGCGCCGGTCGCCTCGGCGCTGTTCGCGCCCGGCCGCGAGGCCTACGTCGACGAGCTGCTGGCGCCGGCGCGATGGCGCGACGACGAGTACGTCGACGCCAAGGCCGCGGCGCTGCTGGTCGCGAAGGCGCAGCGCAGCGGCGGGCGCACGTCCGAACGCGAGGCGATGGCCCTGTGCGGCCTGCTGACGCTGCAGCTGCTGCGCGAGCACCTCCGACACCTGCCGTCTCGCACCGACGGACTGTGCCGGCAGCTCGACCGCCGCCCGCCGGACGTGATGCACGACCGCCGCCCGGTCACGCCGACCCGACAACCGACGGAGCACGCCCCATGACCACGACGCCGGGCGGGTTCGGCCCGCACGTGCTGCAGCTCGACCTCGACGCCGAGAGCCGGCGCCTCGAGGCCTGGCTGCGACACACGATCGCGCGCGAGCTGCACCGCCGCGGCGCGGTCGTCGCGGTGAGCGGCGGCGTCGACTCCGCGCTCTGCGCCGCGCTGGCGCGGCGCGCGCTCGGCCCCGACCGCGTCGAGGCGCTGTTCCTGCCGGAGACCGGCTCCTCGTCGGCCAGCGCCGAACGGGCGCGCGAGCTGTGCCGCGGACTCGGCGTGCCGCTGCTGGAACAGGACCTCGAGCCCGCGCTGGCCGCGCTCGGCTGTTACCGCCAGCAGGACGCGGCGATCGCGAGCGTCTTCCCCGACCTGCCGCCGGGCTCGCGCCACAAGATCGCGATCGCCGGCGACCTGCTCGACCGCGACCGCAGCAACCTGTTCGACCTGATCGCCGAGGCGCCGGACGGCACGCTGCGGCGCGAACGGCTGCCGCTCGACGCCTACCTGCAGCTCACGGCGGCCACCAACATGAAGCAGCGCGTGCGCAAGCTGATCGAGTACTCGCGCGCCGAAGCCCGCAACTTCGCCGTCGTCGGCACGCCGAACCGGCTCGAGTACGAACTCGGCTTCTTCGTGCGCGGCGGCGACGGGCTGGCCTGCGTCAAGCCGATCGCACACCTGTACAAGACGCAGGTATATGCGCTGGCCGAACACCTCGGCGTGCCCGCGTCGATCCGCAGCCAGCCGCCGAGCACCGAGACCTACACGCTGCCGCAGACGCAGCAGGAGTTCTTCTTCGCGCTGCCGTTCGACCAGCTCGACCTGCTGCTGTGGGCGCGCGACCACGCCGTGCCCGTGGCGCAGATCGCCCGGGGCATGGACCTGACCCCCGAACAGGTCGAACGCGCGCTGCGCGACATCGAGCAGAAGCACCGCACCGCCCGACGACTGCACCAGGCCGCGCTGGTGCCCGAGACCCCACGATGATCGAGAAGCAGCCATTGCCGCGCCACCAGCGTCCGCGCTCGGTGCCGTTGTTCGGCCCGCTGATCCTCGCGCTGTATCGCCTGCCGTCCTGGCGGCTGAAGCAGTTCCTGCGCTGGCTCGCCTACCGGCTCGAGGGCGGCTCGATGTTCTCGGCGACGCTGCGCGCGATCTTCCGTCGGCACCACGGCGTCGAGGTCGGCGAGTACTCGCACGGCGGCTGGATCCACCCGTTCCACCTCGACGAGGGCACGGTCGTCGGCCGCTACTGCTCGATCGCCGAGACCGTGCGCACGCTGACGCACAACCACCCGCTGGCGACACGCTCGACCAGCGGCCTGTTCTTCAACCCGTTCTTCGGCATCACCGACCGCAACCTGGTCGAGAACACGCGACTCGTGATCGGCAACGACGTCTGGCTCGGCCACAACGCCGTCGTGCTGCCGTCGGTGCGTTCGATCGGCGACGGCGCCGTCGTCGGCGCCAGCGCCGTCGTCGCCCGCGACGTGCCGCCGTACGCGATCGTGCAGGGCAACCCGGGACGCGTCGTCGGCTACCGCTTCTCGCCGCAGAAGATCGCCGAACTGCTGCAGTCGCGCTGGTGGGAGAAGTCGCTGGACGAACTGCGCGACGACCCCGGGTTCTTCGCGCCGATCGAAGACGCGGCGGCGCGGCGCGGCACCGACGGCGCCTGACCGGCGGCCCGCGCAGCCACGGCTAGGCGGCGTCGACCGATCGCTTGCGCGCGACGAACTCGAGGATGCGACGCACCGAGTCGAGGTTGCGCGGCGTGGCCTCGGCGTCCGCGACCTGCACGCCGAACACCTCGTCGAGGAACAGGATCAGCTCGAGCACGCCCGTCGAGTCGACGACGCCTGCCGCCAGCAGCGAGGCATCGTCGTCGAACGGGAACTCCTCGTCGCTGAGCAGGAAGTTGCTGGCGAGGAACGTGCGCAGTCGCGTGCGGTCGTCGTCGGAGAACATCTGCAGCCATGTAGCAGCCGCGGTCACCGGTCGACAAGTGGTCGAACGATGCATGCGCGGCGGGCCACTGTGCGCAGGCATCGCTTGCACGGCCTGCGGTGTCGCCTACCATCGCGTCCCGGCGGCGACACCATGGAACTTCCACGCACGCGACGACTGCGGTCCACGCTCCTGATCGGCCTGTGCCTCGCCGGCGCGGTCGTCGCCCAGGACCCGGCGGCGCTAGTGCCGCCCGCCGAGCGCCCGCGGCCACGCGACGCGGCCGCGCTGTTCGCGACGATGGCGAGGATGTCCGGTCTCGAGGCGACGTTCCGCGAGGACAAGCACGTCGCGCTGCTGGCGCTGCCGCTGCAGAGCGAGGGCCGGCTGTACTTCTTCCGCCGCGAGGCGAGCGAGGCCGGCAGGCAGCCTGAGGGTTACCTGGCGCGCATCGTCACCGCGCCCGAACCCTCGACCGTGACGATCACGCCGCGCGAACTGCGCCTGCAGAACCGCGACGGCACCGAGGTGATCGACCTGTCGCGCAGCGACAAGGTGCGCACGTTCATCACGTCGCTGGTGCACGTGTTCGCCGGCGACGAGACGGCGCTCGTGAAGACCTACCGCGTCGACTACACGCTCGACGAGCACGACGTCGCGGTCTGGGCGCTGACGCTGGTGCCGCGCGTCGAGCCGCTCGACAAGATGCTGAAGCACCTGCGCCTGGTCGGCCGCGGCGAGACCGTCGAACGCATCGAGATCGCGGAGCCGAACGGCGATCGCACGGTGACGCAGGTCCTGACCGCGAACCCGGCGCGCCGGTTCGACCGCGCCGAGCAGAAGCGCTTGTTCGGCATCGACGCACCATGATGCGGGCGGAATGGCCACGGCTCGCCGTGGGCGCCGGGCTGTTCACCGCGCTGCTGCTGCACGTGCTGCTGCAGCTGCGGGTGACGACCGACATCACGCACTTCCTGCCGGGCGGCGAACCGGACTCGCGCATCGAGCTGGCGCGGCGCATCGCGACCGGCGAGCTGAGCCGCACGATGGTGCTGCTGGTCGAGACGCAGGACCGCGACGAGGCCGCCGTCGTCAGCCGCGCGTTCGAGCAGGCGCTGCGCGCCGAACCGCGGGTCGGTGCGGTGCTGGCCGCGCTCGACGGCGGGCCGCCGGCCGGCGTCGACGAGGCGCTGTGGACCACCTACCAGCCGCGGCGCTTCGCGTTCCTGGCGCCGAGCGCCGCGGCCGTGCGCGAGCGCCTCGGCGACGCCGGCATCGCCGCCGCCGTCGCCGCGCTGAAGCAGCGCCTCGCGTCGCCGATGTCGGGGCTGGTGTCGCGCGTGGCGCCGGCCGACCCGTTCCTGGTGCTGCCGTCGCTGTTCGAGCGCACCACCGGCGGCACCGCCAGCGGCCTCGGCGTCGTCGACGAACGCTTCGTGTCGACCGAGGGCGCGGCCGCGGTGCTGTTCCTGACCACGCGCACGACCGCCTCGGAGTCGGTGTCGCAGCGCGACCTGCTCGCCGGCATCGACGCGGCGTTCGCGGCCGTGCGCGCGGCCCACGGCGACCACCTGCGCCTGCTGCGCACCGGCGCCAACCGTCACGCCGTCGGCGCCGAGGACTCGATGCGCGCCGACATCCAGCGCGTGTCGATCGGCTCGATCGCGGGCCTGGTGCTGCTGTTCCTGCTGCTGTTCCGATCGCTGCGGCCGATGCTGATGTCGCTGCCGGTGCTCGGCGTCGGCTTCCTCGCCGGCACCAGCGCGTGCCTGCTCGCGTTCGGTTCGGTGCACGGCCTGACGCTCGCGTTCGGCGCCTCGCTGCTCGGCGTCGCGATCGACTACTCGCTGCACTTCTGCGCCCACCACGCGCTGGCGCCCGCGGCCGGCGGCCCGCGCCAGACCCTGCGCCACATCTGGCCGAGCCTGTTCCTCAGCGCCGCGACGACCGTGGTCGCGTTCGTCGCGCTGCTGGTGGCGACGTTCCCGGGGCTGCGCGAACTGGCGCTGTTCGCGGCGGTCGGCATCAGCGCGGCGCTGCTGTTCACCTACCTGCTGCTGCCGGGCCTGGCCGGACCGTCGCGGCCGACCCGGCTGACGCTCGCGATCGCCGGCGGCATCGACCGCGTGCTGCAACGCCGCAGTCGCTGGCTGCTGCTGCCGGGCGCCGCCGCGCTGCTCGCGATCGCGGCCGGCCTGCCGTCGCTGCGCTGGGACGACGGCGTCTCGACCCTCAACCGCATCGACCCGGTGCTGAAGGCCGAGGACGACGATGTACAGGCGCGCGTCGCGCGCTTCGAGCAGCGGCGCGTGGTCGTCGTGACCGGCCACGACGAACAGGAGGCGCTGGCGCGCAACGACCTCGCCACCGCGGCCCTGGTCGCCGCCGAGCACGCCGGTGAACTCGAGTCCCACGTCGGCGTCGGCGCGCTGCTGCCGAGCGTCGCGCGGCAGCAGGCCGTCGACGCCGCGGTGCGCGCGGATGCGACGCTGTGGCCGCGGCTGCGCGAGGCGCTGACCGCGGCGGGTTTCGTCGCCACCGCGTTCACGCCGTTCGCCGACGACCTCGCCGCGCCGCCGCCGCGGCCGCTGGTGCCCGCCGACCTGAAGGGCACGCCGCTGCAGACGCTGGTGCGGCCGTTCCGCGCCGACGGCGAACACGGCGTCGCCTACCTGAACTTCCTGCACGGCCTGCGCGACGAACCGGCGCTGCGCGAACGCGTCGAAGCGATCGACGGCGCGCAGCTGCTGGACATCGAAGGCGCGCTGACCGGCGCGCTCGCCGACTACCGCACCCGCATGCAGGAGCTGCTGCTGCTGGGCCTCGTCGCCGTCGTGCTGCTGGTCGCGGTGCGGCACCGGGCCGTGCGGCCGACGCTGATCGCCTGCCTGCCGGCGCTGGTGGCGGCGCTGGCGACGATGTCGCTGCTCGCGCTGTGCGGCGTCAGCATGAACCTGCTGTCGCTGGTCGCGCTGCTGATGGTCGTCAGCATGGGCGTCGACTACGGCATCTTCCTGACCGCCGGCGAGGTCGATCCGGCGGGCCGCATGGCGACGCAGTTCTCGATCCTGCTGGCGAGCCTGACGACCGTGCTCGGCTTCGGCCTGCTGTCGCTGTCGCAGCAACCCGCCCTGTTCCGCATCGGCGCGACCTCCGGTGTCGGTATCCTGTGCTGCCTGCTGCTCGCGCTGTCGGTCGCCGCCGTGGCCGCCCCCCGCCGCCCATGAATGCCCTGTCTCGACGCCTGCTGCTCGCCGGCCTGCTGCCCGCGTTCGCCGCCGCGTGTGCGTCCGCTGGCGCACCGGCGTGGGCGGACATGGACTATCCGGGCACGCTGCAGCCGGCGACGACGCTGGCGACCGACGTGCTGTGGCAGCAGCGCATCACCGCGCACTGGGGCGAAGACGGCCAGCGCGGCTTCGACGCCGCGGTGCAGAAGCAGGGCGACACGCTGACCGTGCTCGGCCTGTCGCCGGTCGGCTCGGTCGGCTTCGTGATGCTGCTGCGCGGCACCGCGATCGAACTGCAGAACCAGTCCGACCAGGAGCTGCCGTTCCCGCCGCGCTTCATCCTGCTCGACGTGCAGCGCACGTTCTATCCGTGGCTCGCGCCGGCCGCCGGTCCCGACGGCGCGCGCACCGGCATCGTCGGCGACGAACGCGTGCAGGAACTGTGGCGCGACGGCCGCCTGCTGCAGCGGCGCTTCACGCGGCTCGACGGCAGACCCGAGGGCGCGATCACGATCACCTACGACTGGCGCGACGCCGAGCCGCAGCGCCTGGCGCCGCGGCACACGGTGCTCGACAACGGCTGGTTCGGCTATCGTCTGACCGTCGACACGCACACCGAGACGCTGCTGCCGGCAACCGCCCCATGAATCGCACCACAGCGGAGGTATTCGTCGCCGGGCGCGGCGCGGTGACCGGCTTCGGCGCCGGCCGCACGGCGTTCGCCGACGGCGTGTTCGCCGGCCGCACCGCGGTGCTGCCGCGCCGACGCACCGCGCAATTCGACGTGCCGACCACGGTCGCGGCCGAGATCCCGGCGGCCGCGTTCCCGACGGCGTGGCCTCTGGCCGACCAGGCCTTCCACACCGCGGCGCTGGCGGCCCACGAGGCGTTCGCCGAGGCCGGCGAGCCGTCGCGCCGGGAGACCGGCCTGGTACTGGCCTCGACCAAGGCGGACCTGTCGGGCGTCGTCGGCGACGGCGACGGGCTCGGCCAGCCCTGGCGGCTCGGCGAACGCATCGCGCGCGCCCTCGAACTCGGCGGCCCGGTCGTCAACGTGTCGTGCGCGTGCGCATCGGGCCTGGTCGCGCTGGCGATCGCCGCGCGCCGCCTCGCGGTCGGCGAGTGCGACCGCATGCTGGTGCTCGGCGTCGACGTGCTGCACGAGTTCGTGCTCGCCGGCTTCGGCAGCCTCAGCGCGCTCGACCCCGGGGCCTGCCGGCCGTTCGACCGTGCGCGCCGCGGCGTGTCGCTCGGCGAAGGTGCCGGTGCGCTGCTGCTGACGCGCCACCGCCGGGAGTCGCTCGGCGTCGTGCTGCGCGGCCACGGCGGCGCCAACGACGCCTGCCACGTCACCGGTCCCGACCGCCAGGGCGCCGGACTCGCGCTCGCGGTCCGGCGCGCGCTCGCGCACGCCGGGATCGCGGCGAGCGACGTCGACCTCGTGCACCTGCACGGCACCGCGACGCCGGCGAACGACAGCACCGAGGCGATGGGCCTGGTGTCGGTGTTCGCCGGCCGCACGCCGCCGGCGTTCGGCACCAAGGCACAGACCGGTCACACGCTCGGCGCCGCGGGCGTGCTGGAGACGATCGCCGCGATCGAGTCCCTGCAGCGCGGCTTCGTGCCGGCGAACTTCGGCCTCGACGACCCCGACGTCGATCCGGCGCTCGACCTGGTGCGTTCGCCGCGCGCGTTGCCGCGCGCGCGCACCGCGCTGAAGGTCGCCAGCGGCTTCGGCGGCATCCAGGCGGCGGTGGTGCTGCAGGCATGACCGTCACGCCGGTGGTCGCCGCGATCGGCGACGTCGACCGACGCCGCATCGCCGGCACCGCCGGCCTCCACGTGACCTGGGACGAGCTCGGCGTCGACGCGCCGGGCGACGGCCGCACGTTCCGCGCCGCGTTCGGCCGCGGCGACGAGACGTTCCGGCGCCTCGACGTCGCCTCGCGCGCGCTGGTGCTGGCCAGCGAGGCCTCCGGCCTGCAGGACCTGCTGACCGCCGCGCAGCGCGAGGCCTCGGCGCTGATCGTCGCGACGACGATCGGCTGCCTCGACGCCGACCGCCAGTTCGCGGCGAGCCTCGACACCGAGATGCGCGACGCGCCGATCTTCCCGTACACGCTGCCGAGCACCTGCCTCGGCGAAGTGGCGCTGCGCCACGGCCTGCGCGGCATCAGCATCTGTCTGTCGGTCGCCCCCGGCGACGCCGACGACGCGCTCGGCGAGGCGCTGCGCGTGCTCGTGGCCGGGGAGGCCGAGACCGCGGTGGTGGCGACGGTGGACGTGTTGCGCGGCGAGCCGCCGACCTGCGCGGCCACCGTGGTGCTGCTGGCGCATCCGCGCCTCGCGCTGCCGCCGGTGGCGGCGTGGCCGGCGCCGGGCGGCGGCGCCTTCGCGGCGATCCGGCGCGCCCTGCCCGCATGAGCCGGTGATTCGCGCCGGCCGGCGGGCATGCTGTGGACATGCGTGCGCTCCTGCTGGTCGTGCTCGTCGCCCTCGCCGCGGCTCCGTTCGGCCCCCAGGATCGCGCGCCGCTGCGGCAGGCGTTCGTCACCGGCGACGGCTGGCCCGCGCTGACGCTCGCCGACTTCGTCGACGTCAACGGCGACGCCGACACCTGGAGCGAACACGACGGCGTGATCGTCGGCACCGGCAGGCCGCTCGGCGGCGCCCGCAGCCGACGGCCGTTCACGAACTTCGAACTGGTGCTCGAGTGGCGGCACCTCGAGCACGCCGGCAACTCGGGCGTGTTCGTCTGGTGTCCGGAGTCCGCGTTCGCCGACCTGCCGCCCGGCCAGCTGCCGCGCAGCGGCATCGAGGTGCAGGTGCTCGACCTCGGTTACGAGACGGACTGGCTGCAGGCGCACGGCGCGCGCTCCGACTGGTTCACCAGCCACGGCGACGTGTTCCCGGTCGGCAGCTCGACGATGCAGCCGTTCACGCCCGAGATCCGCTACCGGGCCGACGACGGTGCGACGTTCGCAGTCGGCCGGCCGGACGGCAGCCGCAGCTTCCCGACGCAGCGCCGGACGCTGCCGCACGGCCAGTGGAACCACTACTACATCCGTGCCATCGACGGCGAGCTGCGGCTGTGGGTCAACGGCGAGGAGGTCAACGGCGGCACCCGCTGCGCGCCGGCGCGCGGCTACCTGGCGCTCGAGGCCGAGGGCGCGCGCGTCGAGTTCCGCAACCTGCGGCTGCGCGAACTGCCGTAGCCGCGCCTCAGGTCTTCGAGGGCGACGTCCGGGGCAGCGCCGGATTCGCCTGCACGGTCGGCGGCTGCGGCGCGGCGGGCTGGGTCTGCGCCGGCTCCCACGCGCGGCCGGTGATCAGCCGCGCGCCGCGCGAGAACGCGAAGTACTGCCAGGCCCAGCCGATCATCACGCTGACGCGGTTGCGGAAGCCGATCAGGTAGGCGATGTGCACGACCCACCAGACCCACCAGGCGAAGAAGCCGGTGACCTCGAGCCGGCCGAGCTTGCCGACCGCCTTGGCGCTGCCGATCGTCGCCAGCGAACCCTTGTCGCGGTAGCGGAACGGCTTCGTCGGCGCGCCGGCGACTCGCGCGGCGATGTTCCTGGCGGCGTGACGGCCGGCCTGGATCGCCGCCGGCGCGACGCCGGGCACCAACGCGCCGTCCTGTTCGAGGTGCATCAGGTCGCCGGCGACGAACACGTCGGGGTGGCCCGGCAGACTCAGGTCGGGTTGCACCAGCACGCGGCCGGCGCGATCGAGCGGCACGCCGAGCATCGCGCCGAGCGGCGAGGCGGCGACGCCGGCCGCCCACAGCACGGTGCGTGCCTGGATGTGCTCTGCGCCGAGCCAGACGCCGCTCTGATCGATCCTGGTCACCTGGCTGCCGGTGCGCACCTCGACGCCGAGCCGTTCGAGCTGTCGCTTCGCCGCCGTCGACAACCGTTCGGAGTACGGCGGCAGCACGCGGCTGGCGCCTTCGACCAGCACGACGCGCAGCGTGCGCGGATCGAACGAGCGGAAGTCCTTGGCGACCGTCAGGCGGCCGATCTCCGACAGCGCGCCGGCCAGCTCCACGCCGGTCGGACCGGCACCGACGACGACGAACGTCAGCGTCGCCGGCAGCTCGGCGGGGTCCTTCTGCCGCTCCGCGGCCTCGAACGCCGACAGCACGCGGCGCCGGATCTCGAGCGCGTCCTCGATCGTCTTCAGGCCCGGCGCCCACGCCTCCCAGTCGTCCTTGCCGAAGTAGCTGTGCGTGGCGCCGGTCGCGACCAGCAGATGATCGAAGGCGAGCTGGCCATCGAGCAGCTGCAGCGTGCGCTGCGCGAGGTCGATGCCGGTGACGCGGGCCAGCAACGTGCGCGCGTTCTGCTGCAGACGCAGCACCGATCGGATCGGGTAGGCGATGTCGCCCGGGTTCAGCGCCGCGGTCGCGACCTGGTACAGCAGCGGCTGGAACAGGTGGTGGTTGCGCCGGTCGACGATCGTGATGCGAACGGGCTCGCGCCGCAGCGCACGCGCCGCGGCGAGGCCGGCGAAACCGCCGCCGACGACGACGACATGGGGCAGGGCGGGAGTCGTCATCGCAGCTCGAAATGGTAGCGGCCCGAGCCCAGCTGCACCACGCACGCGCGCGCGTCGACCGAGCGCACGTCGAGCATCGGTTCGGCGCTGGTCGGCACACCGCGTTCGACGATCGGCACGCCGCTCTCGAACACGTCGCGCTGCGCGTGGCCGAGCATCGGCACGAACACCGTCGCGCGGGTGTTGGCCGGGATCTCGACGTCGAGCACGAGGCCGTCGCCGCGCCGCTGCCACGCGCTGGCGATGCGGCCGCGCACCGTGTCGTGGTGCCCGCGCGCCCAGGTCAGGTCGCCGACGACGGCCGGCGCGATCACGATCTGCTTCCACGCGACCGACCCGTCGGCCTGCCGGATGCCGACCAGCGTGCGCTGCAGCCAGGCGCTGACGGTCGCGTACATCGTGTGGTTGCGCGACCAGTGGCGCTGCTGGCTCCAGTGTTCCCACAGCGTCGTCGCGCCGTGCTCGAGCTGGAAGCCGTAGCCCGGATACTCGCGGGTCGCCACCATGCGGTAGGCGAGGTCGCTGCGGTCGGCCGCGTCGAGGCAGTGCAGCAGGTCGCCGGTGCCGAACATGCCGGTGGTGAAGTGCCCGCCGGCCGCCTCGATCTCCTGCAGCAGCACCGCGAACGCCGCGTCGCGGCTGCGCGCCGGCACCAGGCCGGCCGCCAGCGCCGTCGCCTGCGACGACTGGCACCGGACCAGGACGACGCCGGTCGCCGCATCGACACCCTTCGCGACCTCGGCACGCACGGCGTTCGCGTAGCCGAGGAACTCGCGCGCGTCGCCCTCGCGCCCGAGCACGATCGCGAAGTCGGCCGCGATCTGCAGCAGGCGGAACCAGGTCGCGGTCGCCACCACCGGCACCGGATTGACGCCGATGCCGCCGTGGTCGCCGAAGCACGCCACCGTGACGTTGCCCGGGATGCGCGCGCGGCAGAAGCGCACCAGGTTGCCCAGCGTCTCGTACTGCTGTTCGACCAGCCGGCGATCGCCGTAGTGTTCGTAGGCGCGCTGCAGCAACCGGGCATGCGCGAACATCCAGCTCAGCGGGCCGGTGTCGTCGGTGAGACCGCTCTCGTTGACGCCGATGTCGGGCGCGATCTCGGGCAGGCCGCCGCTCGGCCGCGCCGCGCGCGCGAAATCGCCGATCGCCTTGGCATGCGTGGTCGCCATGTCGAAGTTGGCGAGGTAGGCGTCGGCCGAGGCGACCATGTCGCCGCCGTAGCCGAAACGCTCCCGCGCCGGACAGTCCGACAGCACGCCCTGCGCGTTGCTGCGCAGCGTCCAGTCGACGACCTCCTGGACGCGATCGAGCAGCACGTTCGAACAGGCGAACGCCGACACCGGCCGCAGGTCGGTGTGCAGCACGATGCCGGTGACGTCGCGCGCCAGCGGCGCCTGCGGCAGGCCCCGGATCTCGACGTAGCGGAAACCGTGACAGGTGAAGTGCGGCTCGAACACCTCGTCGCCGTCGCCGCGACAGACGTACCGATCCTCCTGCCAGGCGACGTCGGGCGCGCCCGGGCCACCCAGGCCGGGCTGCTTGATCTGCGCGGCGACGGTCGAGTCGACGTCGACGGTGCCGTCGGCGTGCAACTCCTCGGCGTAGCGCAGCACGATCTCGGTGCCGCGCGGCGCGGTCACGGCGAGCCGCACCACGCCGGCGAAGTTCTGGCCGAAGTCGACCACGTGCAGCCCGGGCTGCACGGTGCGGATGCATGCCGGCGCCAGCGTGCGCGTGTGGCGCACCGGCGGCATCGGCAGCCAGCGCAGCGCGCCACGCGGCGCCGGCACCGGCAGCGCCGGCTTCCAGCCCGTGTCGTCGAAGCCGGGCTCGCGCCAGCCCGGCGGCTCCGCACGCGCGTCCTGCCGTTCGCCGAGGTAGACGTTGTTGCGCCGCACGGGGCCGGGCGCCGTGCGCCACGTCGCATCGGAGACGACCTGGGTGCGGCGCCCGTCGGCGAACTCGATCTCCAGCCGCGCCAGCAGCTTCGGCGGGCCGACCGGCAGGTGGTCGCGCAGGTCGAGCTTGCCCCACAGGCGCAGCGGCAGCGGCGCGTACCAGCCGTTGCCGAGCATCGCGCCGAGCACGTTCTCGCCTTCGTGCAGCAGCGCGGTGACGTCGTGCACCGCGTACGGCACCAGCCGATCGAACGCCGTCCACGGCGGATCGAGCCGATGGTCGCCGACGCGCGCGCCGTTGAGCCAGGCCTCGTGCCAGCCGAGGCCGGTGACGTAGAGCCGGGCGTGCGCGACCGGGCCGTCGAGCTGGAACGTGCGCCGCAGCAGCGGTGCCGGGCGATCGCCGTAGCAGTCCTCGTCGCGCGCGGGCGGGGGCTCGCCGTCGCCGATCCACGCGGCGTCCCAACGGGCACCGTCGAACAACCCGGTCTCGAACCAAGTCGGCGCCGCGAACGCCGACGGCTGCTCGGCCGCGTTCCAGGTGCGCACCGTCCAGAACACGCGGGTCGTCGCGTCCAGCGCCGGTCCGCCCCATTCGACGTGCACCGTGCGGTCGCTGCGCACGCGGCCCGAGTCCCAGACGTCGGCGGCGTCGGTCACGCCCTCGGCCGCGGCGGCCAGCCGTTCGGGGCTCGAGGCCGCCAGGATCTGGAACGCGGCCTGCATGGCGCCGCGGCGCGGATCGCCGACGACCCACGACAGGCGCGGCCGCGGCGTGTCGATGCCGAGCGGCGTGGTCAGGTACTCGCAGCGCAGTTGCGTCGGCGCGCCGACCTCGGCCATCGCCGGCGGCGCCGTCGCGCAGCCACCGAGCAGCCCGGCCGCGAGCACGAGCCGCAGCGACGCGGTCACCCCGGTGGACCCGGCCGCGCGCATCGGGTCAGCCGACCTCGCCGGGACCGTTGCCGATGCGCAACAGGTCGAACGCCGGCGTGACGCCGAAGCGTTCGCGGAAGCGCTGGCCGACGCCCGCCGACACCTGCGCCGACGCGCCGCTCTGCACCAGCGCGATCGCGCAGCCGCCGAAACCGGCGCCGGTCAGGCGCGCGCCGAACACCGCGTCGTGCTCGCGCGCCGCGTCGGTGATCACGTCGAGTTCGTCGCAGCTGACGTCGAAGTCGGTCGCGGTCGAGCGATGGCTCGCGTCGAGCTGGGCGCCGAGCGTCGCGTAGTCGTGCTGCCGCAGCGCCGCGACCGCGAGCGCGGTGCGCGCCATCTCGGTGACGACGTGGCGCGCCCGATGGAACAACACCTCGTCCATCGCCTCGCGGCTCTGTTCGAGCTCTTCGGGCGTGTAGGAGGCCAGGTGCGGCAGGTCGCGGACGTGCGCGCGCAGCAGTTCGTGTGCGGTGGCGCACTGCGCGACCCGTTCGTTGAAGCCGCTCTTGGCCAGCCGGCGCGGCTTCCTGGTGTCCATGACCAGCACCTCGCAGGCGGCCGGATCGAACGGCACGTGCTCCCAGCGCGGACCGGCGCAGCGCAGCAGCAGCACCTGGCCGGCGCGACCGAGCGCCGACGCGAACTGGTCCATGATGCCGCAGCGCACGCCGACGAACCCGGTCTCGGCGCGGTGGGCCAGCAACGCGAGCTGCTGGCGATCGAGCCGGGTGCCGTGCAGCGCGTCGAGCGCGACCGCGGTCGCGACCTCCAGCGCCGCCGACGACGACAGCCCGGACGCCATCGGCACGTCGCCGGCGAAGACGACGTCGAGGCCGACGCCGAGGCCCGTGCGCTGCTGGAACCCGTGCCAGACGCCGAGCGGATAGCCGGCCCAGCCCCATTCGGTCCGGGTGCGACGGCCGACCTGCGCCGCGTCGACGTCGACGGCGAGCTCCTGGTCGAGGCTGCGCAGGCGCAGCCGCCCGTCGCCGCGCAGGCGCACGGCGGCGTAGATGCCGCGATCCACGGCCATCGGCAGCACGTCGCCGCCGTTGTAGTCCAGGTGCGCGCCGACCAGGTTGATGCGGCCCGGGGCGAAGAACACGCGCGGCCGCTCGCCGCCGAACTCGCGTTGGAAGCGCTCGTTCAGCGCGGCGAGCAATCGGGCCGGAGGCGCAGCGGTCATGTCGATCCACAATCGAACGAGACCGGCGCGACCGGTTCAAGCCGGGCGGCCTCGGCAGTCGAGGAACTGCCACGCGGCAATCGGCGCAACGCCGGCCCGCTGCGCGGCTATAACCGCCGATCGCGGCCGCGGCCGCACGCCCGCCGGACCCCAGACGCATGCACCGCCCACGTTCCCGTGCCATCGCCCTCTCGCTGCTCGCGCTGACGCTCCCGGCCGCGCTGCGGTGCCAGCAGGCGGCGGGCCGACCCGATGCAACCGCCCAGCAGCCACAGCCGCCGGCGGTCGTGGCCCAGCAGCAGGACGAGCCGCACTTCCTGGTGCGCCACTACCCGCGGGACCGTGACGCGGCGATCGCGCAGGTCGGCGACCGCACGCTGACGCTCGGCGATCTCGTCGACCACATCGACGTCGTGCACTACCCGGGCTTCCGTGAGGCGCTCGGCAAGCGGCCCGAGATCGAGCGCATGCTGCAGTCGGACCTGGTCGCGCCGTGGGTGCGGCAGTTCGCGGATCTCGAGGCGCTGCGGCAGACGTTCGGCGACGAACTGGACGCGACCAAGCTGAAGGAGGCGCAGAGCACCGCGCTGCAGCGCAGCTTCCAGAGCTGGCTCGACGCCTACATCGCCGACCGCAAGGCCAACGACCGCCCGATCGATCTGACCCAGCAGCAGGTGAACCGGCTGCTGGCGGACTTCCAGCTGCGCCAGGGCATCGCCGCCGAGCTGCAGGGTGCGCTCGACCACCTCGAGCCCGGCGACTACACGCGCGCGCAGCTGCAGCAGTTCTTCAACGACAACGCGCGCGCCTTCGGCGGCCGCGTGACGATGGCGCACATCCTGATCCAGCACCGCGACGGCGGCCGCGGCATCCTGCTGGCCGACGAGGGCTTCGCCCGCGCGACCGCGCGACTGGCCGACGTCGAGGCTCGCCTGCGGCCCGACGGTTCGAACTTCGAGGAGGTCGCACGCGGCTTCTCGGACGACACGCGCACGGCGCCGAACGGCGGCGTGCTGCACGGGGTGCACCGCTTCGACGACCGGCTGCCGGCGGTGCTGTGTCGCACCGCGTGGTTCCTACGCGACGGCGAGGTCAGCGGCGTGGTCGAGAGCCAGTACGGCTGGCACATCGTCAAGCGCATCGAGTTCTCGCAGCAGATGTTCATCCTGTTCACCGAGGACGCGATCCCGTCGATCCGGCAGGTGATGATCCGTTCGCGGCAGGAAGACCGGCTGTTCCAGGCCCGCGAGAAGTCGAAGCTGCGGCTGCTGCTCTGACCGGGGTTCGGGCGCGGCGGATCAGGCGGCGCCGCGGCTCTGCCAGGTCCACCACAGCAGCAGCCAGGTCGGATTGACGATCGTCCAGGCGATCGCCCAGCGCCGGAACGGCTGCTTCTGCGTCTTGTGGCGGAACCACGCCATCGCCAGCCACGCGCCGAGCCAGCCGCCGGTGGCGATGCACCACAGCAACGTGCGTTCGCGGATCCGCCGGCCCTCGCCGCGGCTGCGCCACTTGTCGAAGCCGAACACGAGCAGCACCGCGACGTTCCACAGCAGCCACAGGGCCCACAGCAGTTGCAGCATGGCGGTGATGATGCGGCCGGGCGTGGGCTCGGGCAACCGGACGTCGACGGCAAGATCCTCGTGCCCGCGGTCGCGAACGGACGCTGGGCCGACATCGCGCCCGAGCAGCGTGACGCGTTCCGGCTGGCCGTCGGCGAGCACGCGAACCGCCGCGCCAAGGCCTTGCTCGCCGCGCGGCCCGAACTGATCACGCGCTGGTTTCGCTGACCCCACGCTGCCGCGCGGGTAAGCTCCGCGCCCCGCCATGCAGGTCACCGCCCAGGACGTCGCCGACGCCGCCGTCGCGATCCGCAGCCACGTGCTGCGCACGCCCACGATCGAGTCGCCGCGGCTCGGCGAGCAGCTCGGCATGCGGCTGTACCTGAAGCTCGAGAACATGCAGTACACGGGCTCGTTCAAGGACCGCGGCAGCTGCCTGAAGCTGCAGCGGCTGGCGCAGCAGCCCGAACCGCCGGCCGGCGTCGTCGCCGCGTCGGCCGGCAACCACGCCCAGGGCGTCGCGCGGCACGGCCGTCGGCTCGGCATGCCGGTCGTGATCGTGATGCCGCAGAACACGCCGTTCTCGAAGGTCGAACGCACCGAAGCGCTGGGTGCCGAGGTGCTGCTGCGCGGCGAGTCGGTCGCCGAGTCGACGACCTACGCCAAGCAGCTGGCGGCCGAGCGCGGGCTCGCGTTCGTGCATCCCTACGACGATCCGGTGGTCGTCGCCGGCCAGGGCACGGTGGCGCTCGAGATGCTCGAGGATCGTCCGGAGATCGACACGCTGGTGGTGCCGATCGGCGGCGGCGGCCTGTGCGCCGGCATCGCCGTGTGGGCCAGGCACGTGAAGCCGGAGATACGCATCTTCGGCGTGCAGACCGAACTGTGCCCGTCGATGCGCGCGCAGCTGCGCGGCGAACCGATGCCGGTGCTGCGCACGCATTCGCTGGCGGACGGCATCGCCGTGAAGAACCCGGGCGTGGTCACCAGCGAGATCCTCGCCGAGCTGATCGACGACGTGCTGCTGGTCGACGAGACCGACATCGAGACCGCGGTGCAGCTGCTGGCCGCGCAGCAGAAGGTCGTCGCCGAAGGCGCGGGCGCCGCGGGCATCGCCGCGCTGCTGCGGCATCAGGCGCTGTTCGCGGGACGCGACGTCGGCGTCGTGATCTGCGGCGGCAACATCGACCGCCGCATGCTGTCGACGGTGCTGCTGCGCGGCCTCAAGCTCGACGGCAAGATCGCCAAGCTGCGCATCTCGATCCAGGACGTGCCCGGCGTGCTCGCGCGCGTGACGCAGATGATCGGCGCCGCGGGCGCCGACATCATCGACATCGAACACCAGCGCCTGTTCAACAACCTCGCGCCGCGCCAGGCCGAACTCGACGTGGTGATGGAGACGCGCGGCAGGGCGCACGTCGACCAGATCCTGCTGACGCTCGAGGCCGCCGGCTTCCCGGCGAAGGCGCTCTAGCCTGCCGGTCAGAAGTCGCCGGCGACCAGCTCCAGCGCGTTCGTGGCGGTGACGGCGACGAAGCCGCCGAGGCCGTCGAGCTCGAACGGGATCATCTGTTCGCGGAACGCGACGCCGACCAGCGGCGGCGTGTTCGGCAGGAAGATCGCCGTCGTGGCGACGCCGGCGTCCGCGGTCAGCGGCACGAGCGCCAGCGGATCGACCAGCACGTCGCAGCCCGGCACGCCTTCGGCCAGCAGCGACGCCAGCGGCAGCGCACCCGGTGCGATCGGCAGGAAGCCGATCACGGCGACCACGACCGCCGGATCGGGCAGGCCGGTCGCGGTGGCGTGGAACGTCGCGTCGACCCACGGCAGCGTGGTCGCGACCAGCGTGTTGTCGCCGCCCGAACTCGGGCAGCCGACGCCGAACGCGGTCGCGGTCGCCAGACAGGTCGACACGTAGCGGGCGAAGAACGCCGACACCGCGCCACCGACGGCCGTGAAGGCCCCGCCGACCGCCAGTTCGCCGCGCGGCGAACTCAGCAGCGCGTGCACCTGGCCGTTGGGCGTGCCGAACTGGGTCCAGGTCGAGCCATCCCAACGCAGCAGCCGCGACGACGGTTGGCCGGGCACCCAGAAGCCGAAGTCGAAGTCGGCCAGCACGAGGTCGCCGTCCGGCATCGCCGCCAGCGACGACACGCCGTTGCCGAACGCCAGCGCCGGCGCGCCGACCGCCGACCACGCGGTGCCGTCCCAGCGCGCGACGTGCAGCGCGCCGACGCCACCGGCGGTCGTGAACGAACCACCGGCGATCAGGTCGCCGTCGGCGAGCACCAGCAGCGACTGCACCGTGCCGTTGGTGCCGGTGCCGAGCGGCGTCCACGACGTGCCGTCCCAGCGCGCGACATGATTGGCGGCGAGGCCGTCGGCCGTCGTGAACGCGCCGCCGGCGACCAGGTCGCCGTTCGGCAGCGTCGCGAGCGCGCGCACCGGACCGTCGACACCGCCAGCGAGCGGCAGCCACATGGTGCCGTTCCAACGGGCGATGCGGGCCGCGGCGAACAGACCCGCGGTGGTGAAGTCCCCGCCGGCGATCAGATCGCCGCCCGCGTCGGTCGTCAGGGCGCGCACGGCGCCGTCCATGCCGGCGCCGAGCGGCAGCCACATCGCCCCGTCCCAGCGCGCGATGTGGTCCGCGGCGACACCGCCGGCGGTCGTGAAGGCGCCACCCGCGATCACGTCGCCGTCCGGTCGCACGCACAGCGCGTGCACGGTGTCGTCGACACCGACGTCGAGCGGCGACCACGCCGCGCCGTCCCAGCGCGCGATGCGATTGGCCGGCAGCGTTCCGACCTGGGTGAAGGACCCGCCGACGACCAGGTCACCGCAGCCGAACTGCGCCAGCGCGCGCACCTCGCGATCGATGCCGGCGCCGAGCGGGCGCCACGCGCTGCCGTCCCAGCGCTGCACGGCGACGTCATCCGAGGCGCTGCCGAAGCCGGGGAAATAGCCCTCGCCGCCGGTCACCAGGGTGCCATCGGGCAGCATCACCAGCTTGCCGGGCAGCGGCGCGATGTCGCCCAACGACGACCAGGCCGTGCCGTCCCAGCGCGCGATCGTGTCGGCGCCGACGCCACCGGCCAGCGTGAACGTGCCCTGCACCAGCAGGTCACCGTTCGGCGGCGAGAACAGTTTCTGCACGGTGCCGTTCAGGCCGCTGCCGAGCGCGCTCCAGGCGGTGCCGTCCCACGCCGCGATGCGATTCGCGCTGGCGCCGCCGGCCAGCGTGAACGACCCCGCGGCCACCAGTTCGCCGGTCGACAAGATCGCCTGCGCCTGCACGGTGCCGTTGGTCCCGGCGCCCAGCGCCGACCAGGCGATGCCGTCCCACAACGCGATGTTGCTGGCGCTGCCGCCGCCGGCGGTGGTGAACGCGCCGCCCGCGAACACGGCGCCACCGGCCACCGCGGTCAGGGCGCGCACCGGCGCATCCATGCCGCTGCCCATCGGCAGCCAGGCCGCGCCGTCCCAGCGGCTGACGTGGTTGACGACGATGCCGTCGGCGGTCGTGAAGTCGCCGCCGGCGACGACGTCACCGGTCGACAGGCCGACGAGGGCCCGCACGGTGCCGTTCATCGTGATGCCGAGCGGCGCCCAGGCGGTGCCGTTCCAGCGTTCGACCGTGCTGCCGCGTGCGATCACCTCGTCACCGTTCGGCAGCGTCGCCTGCGCGGTGATGCCGTTCGGGTTCAGGGCGGTGCTGCCCGAGGCCCAGACGCCGGTGGCGGGATCGTAGACCGCGTGGTCGCTGACGAGCGCGCCGCCGGCGATGCTGAAGCTGCCGTAGACGACGAGCACGGGTGACTGCGGTCCGCCGGCATCGGGATCCCAGCTGACGAGGTCCGCGACGAAGGTCGGATAGCGCGACAGGTTCGGCCCCGCGACGCTCGGATAGCCCTCGCCCGGCGCCCACTGCGCACACTGGGCCGGCGCGGCTCCGGCCGCGAGGGACCATGCCCCCAACGCCAACCACCACGTTCCCCTGCCACCGACCCCGTTGCGTCGCGTCGTCATGATGCCGCTGCTGCCGTTGCCTCGAACGCGTCGACACAGGGGGCAGCCATCGTGGGCCCACCCGCCGACACGGCGACGAATCTACCGGCAAACCGCCGCAACGCGAGGCGATCGTCGGGTGGGAAAGCGACGCAGACTCGTCGGCGAAAGTGCGGACGCGATCCGCTCGCAGCAGCAGGTGCACACTTGGATCCGAACGCGACCCGGCGCACGCTGACCGCGTGGCCCGCACCGCTCCACCGCAAACGCCGATCGACGCGACCCGACTGCGTTGGGCAGCGGTGCGCGATGCCGTGCGCCGGCGGATCGCGTCGCGTCTCGGTGGCGACCTCGCGCGGGAACTGCTGCCCGTCGCAGCGGAGGAACCCGCGGCGACGCCGCTCGCGGTGCCGGCGGCGAACTCGTTCGCCGAACTCGCCGTCGCCTACCCGCCGCTGCTGGACGCCACCGAACGCAAGCAGAACGGCGCCTGGTTCACCAGCGACGCACTCGCGCAGCCGACCGTCGCGCGCACGCTGGCACCGCTGCTCGGTGGCGGCGCCGCGGGGCTGCGCGTCTGCGATCCGGCGGTCGGCGGCGGCACGTTCCTGCTGGCGGCGCTGCGCGAACTGGTGCGCGCGGGGTGGCGGCCGCGCGATGCCGTGTCGTGCCTGCACGGCGTCGACGTCGACGGCACGGCCGCGGCGCTCGCGGCGCTGGCGCTGTGGGAGGCGTGCGGCGACGACGCACCGGACCCGCGCGCGATCGCCGCGCAGGTGCGCGCCGGCGACGGCCTGTTCGAACTGCCGGACGGCACGTTCGATGCGGTGCTGGCCAACCCGCCGTGGGAGACGCTGCAGTCCGGGCCGCAGGCGCCGGCGCGCGTCGCACAGCTGCGGCCGCACTTCCGCCACCAGGGGCGCGGCAAGCTCTACACCTACCGGCTGTTCGTCGAGCGCGCGCACCGGCTGCTGCGCGAGGGCGGGCGCTTCGGCCTGTTGGTGCCGGCGAGCCTGTGGTTCGACCGCGACGCGGAGCCGCTGCGGCGGCTGCTGCTCGACGAATGCCGCTGGGACTGGCTGTTCGGGTTCGAGAACACCAGGAAGCTGTTCGCGATCGACGGCCGCTACCGCTTCGCCGCGATCGTCGGCGCACGCGGCGGCCCGACCGCACAGGTGCGCGTGGCGTTCGGCCGCCGCGACGCCGCCGACTGGGCCGCGCCCGCGCCGGCACACACCGTCTACGACCGCGACGAACTGCGCGCGCTGAGTCCGGTGTCGGGTGCGTTCGTCGAGATCGAACAAGCGCACGACCTCGACGTGCTGCGTCGCATGCACGCCCACGGCCGAGCGCTGCTCGGCGACCACGGCGCGTTCCGCTGGCGACAGGGCGACTTCAACATGACGTCGGACCGCGGCTCGTTCGTCGTCTGTGCCGAGGCCGAGGCCAACGGCTACGCGCGCGGCGCCGACGGCGTGTGGCGACGCGCCGGCGCCGAGGACCTGCTGCCGCTCTACCAGGGCGCGATGGTCTACGACCTGCACCCCAACGCCGCCGCGCACGCCGGCGGCACCGGCCACCGCACGCGCTGGGCGGCGCCGGCGGCACCCGACGACCTGCGGCCGCTCTACCTGGTCGCGGCGACGCCCTGGCGCCTGGCTGCCGACCGCCGGCCGCCGGCGCGCCTCGTGCTGCGCGCGCTGTCGAACGCGACCAACGAACGCACCGCCGTCGCGTGCCTGCTGCCCGACGTGCCGTGCGGCAACTCGCTCGGCGTGCTGACGCCCCGCACGGCGGGCGCGACGCCGCTGCGCACGCTGGCCGCCGGCGCGGCGGTGCTCGGCTCGCTGGCGTTCGACTGGGCGCTGCGCCTGCGGCTCGGCGGCACCAACCTGAATCGCTTCGTGCTCGAAGACTGCGTCGTGCCGCGGCTCGACGACGCGATCGAACGCGAGCTGGCGCGACTCGCGCTGCGCCTGTGCGCGGTGCTGCCATGGCACGGTGCGCTGTGGCGGCAGGCCGACGTGGAAGGCTGGCGCGGCGACGCCATGCCGGCGCTCGATGCCGGCGTGCGCCGCACGCTCGCGACCCGCCTCGACGGGCTGGTCGGCCGCGCCTTCGGCCTCACGCCCGACGACGTCGCCTGGATCGTGCGCGGCTGCGACCGCACGCGCCCCAGCAACTCGCACCGCAAGGGCTTCTGGCGCGTCGACCGCAGGCTGGTGCCGGAGGAGCGTCGGCCCGTACGGTGGCTGCGCGCGGTGCGGTGACGATCGGCGCTACTTCCTCTTCGCGTCGCGCGATTCCAGCTCGGCCGCCACGTCGACGTCCCACTCGACCGTCTCGCCGTCCTGGATCGTGCGCGTGATGCGGATCTCGGGTTTGCCGGGTTCGGCGAGGATCGCGGTGTAGGTGTCGGGCGGCACGCTGCCGAACTCGTACCAGCCGGAATCGCCGACCTCGTCGCGGCTGCCCATCAGGCGACGCATGACGCTGAGCGTCGACACGCGGCGCACGACCGCCTTGCCCTGGCCGTCGAGCAGGCTGATGTTCGCCAGCGGGATCATCTGCTTGTCGACGTTGGTCGCGCGCAGACGCAGGGTCGCGCCGCGCACCATCGCCAGCCGCACGTCGGTGGCGGCGTCCTCGGCGACGCGCACGTCGCTCTGCTTGCCGGCCTCGAGCGCCTCGCTCTCGACGCGCAGGTCGTAGACGCCCGGCGTCAGGCCCGGGATCTCGAAGCGCCCGTCGTCGCCGCTGCGGATCGGCCGCGGCTGCGCGCCGAGCAGGTCGAGCATCGGGTTGCTGGCGCTGCGGCGGCGCTTGCTGCTGGTCTCCACGTAGGCGATCTCGGCGCCGGCGACCGGATTGCCGGAGCCGTCGAGCACGGTGCCGGTGATGCGGCCCGCGAGCGGCACGGTGACCAGCAGGCCCTCGACGTTGGTGACGCCGTCGACCTGCAGGCCTTCGAGCACCGCCTCGCCGTGGCTCTGGTCGCCGCCGCCGCGGCGGCCGCGGCCGCCGCCGATGCGACTGCCGGCCGTCAGCCGGTAGGTGCCCGCCGCCACCGAGCGGATCGTGAACTCACCCTCGGCGTTGGTGCGCGCCTGGCCGAGGCCGTTCTGCGCGATCAGGCCGATCAGGCCGTCGGCGGAACCCAACGAGCCCTGTTCGCTGCCGAGCGTCACCTGCAGGCTCGCGACCGGCTGGCCGCGCGAGTCGATCACCTTGCCGCTCAGCGTGCTGGTCGGCAGCTGCAGGTCGAACAGGAAGTCGCGCGTGTCGGCCGGCACGTCGATCTCGAACGTCGTCTGCACCGGCTGGCCCTGGAAGCGGCTGACCTGCATCACGTAGCTGCCCGGCTTGATGCCGACCAGTTCGTAGCGGCCGTCCATGCCGGCGGCGCTGGCGCGCACGCCCATGCCGAGGATGCCGTCGCGGTCGCTGCCCATCAGCGTCACCAGCGCACGCGGCACCGGCGCGCCCTGCTCGCGCACGACGCCGTGCACGCGCACGCCGTCCTCGCTGTCGTCGTGCACGTCGAGCCGCGCGAACTTGCCCTGGCGCACGGTCACCGTCTTGAGCCGCATGTTGCTCATCAGCTCGAGCGGGATGTTGTCGGCGCGTTCGTCGAGCCGCGACTTGAACACCACGTACTGGCCCGGCGGCAGACCGTCGATGCGGTAGAAGCCGCTCTTGTCGGTCGTGCTGCTGCGCATCGAGCCCGCCTGGATGCTGAACGCGACCATCAGCGCGTCGGCCAGCGGCCGCATGCCGAAGCCGGTCACGTTGCCCTCGACGCCGCCGCCGGCGTCGATCGTGATCTCGACCGGCGGCGTCGGCACGCCCGCCTCGACCTCGACGTCGGTCGCCGAAGACTTCGCGAGATCGGGGTGACGCGCGGTGAAGCGGTACTTGCCGGCCTCGAGCGACGCGATCAGGAACTCGCCCTTGCTGTCGGTGATCGCGCTGCGGCGGTTGGTCGCCGACGACAGCGCCAGGAAGTCGAAGTCCTCGGGGTCGATCTGGAAGTTGAGCGCGCCACGCCGGTCGTTGCCCTCGCGCGCCTTGTAGGCGGTGACCTGCGCGTCGCTGACCGGCTTGCCGGCGTCGTCGATCACGCGGCCGGCGATCGGCTGCCCCGGCTCGACCGCGAACACCAGCTCGGCGCTGGTCTCGGCCGGCTGCAGGTCGACCTCTTGGTTGACGGCGTCGAGGTAGCCGTCGGCGCGCACGCGGACGCGCACGCGGCCCGGCGGGATGCCGCGCAGCTCGAACGTGCCGTCGGCCGACTGGATCTCGCGCCAGTTGCCGTCCATGCCGTTCATGCCGCGATCCATCATCGTCTGGCCCTCGGGCATCTGGACCGTGCGTTCGCGCATGCCGCGGCCGCCGCGCCCGAAGCCGCCGCCCTCGTCGTTCCAGGTGGCGCCGCTGTTGCCGTCGGTCTTCGCCTTGCCGCCCGTCGCGCTGGCGTCGACGACCGCCGGGATGTCGGTCGTGCGCGTGTCGACGCGGAAGCGCGTCAGCGGCGCGGCGCCGAGCAGCACCTTGCCGCGCACGGTGGCACCGCGCTTGACCTCGACGACGAGGTCGGGCTCGTCGAGCTTGACGCCGTAGCGGGTCGCCGTCGTGTAGCCGGCCTTGCTCGCCTGCACGATCAGCCGTTCGCCGGTCAGGCCCTTGGCCTCGAAGGTGCCGTCCTCGCGCGTCTTCGCCTCGACGCGGCGGATCTTCAGCATCATCTTCAGGAACTGCGGGTCGTTGGGCCGCTCGAACGGGCGCAGTTCGACCGCGGCGCCCGCCACCGGCTGCTGCCGGTCGTCGACGACGCGGCCGCGCACCAGCGCGCCATCGCCGAGCTGCAGCACCAGGTCCTCGTAGCGACCACCGTCGACGACGGCGAGCTCCTCGATCTGGCTCGGCGCCAGGTCGTTGGCGGCGGCGACGAAGGCGACGCGGCCGGCGGCGACGTGCTCGCTGCGGAACCGGCCCTCGCCGTCGGTGACGATGGGCGTCTGCCGACCGTCGGCCGAGAACAACACGCGGCTGATGTCCAGGTAGACCATCGCGACGTTGGCGCCGACGACCGGTTGGCCGTTGGCGTCGATCACGTGGCCGGCGACCAGCGCGCCTTCGTGGCCGCGCAGCGTCACCTCGGTGACCTGGGCCGCGCGCACGTCGACGCCGTGCAGCTCTTCGAGCGACATCTGCGGCGCGACCGCGGTCGCCGTGTAGCCCTGCCCCGCCGGCACGCCGGGCAGATCGAAGCGGCCGCGTTCGTCGGTCACGGTCTCGAGCCAGCGATACTGGCGGTCGGTGAGCTGGCCGAGGAACGAGTTGAGGCCCGGCCGCAGGCTGACGTGCGCGCCGGCCGACGGCGCGCCGTCGGGGCCGAGCACGATGCCGCGCACGCGGCCGCCCGGCGACGCGCGCAGTTCGATGCCGCCGCGGATCTCGCCCTGCGCCAGCCGCGCGGTGCCCGGCGTACGCACGAACCACGCGTCGCTGCGGCCGTCGAGGAACACGCGTCCCGCCGGCAGGCCGGTGATCTCGAACGTGCCGTCCGGGTTGCTGACGGTGCGGCCGAGTTCACGCCGCACCGCGCGCGTCTCGACGTACATGCCCTGCTGGAACAACCCGCGGAAGCGCGCGACCAGCGGTTCGATCGACGGCTGGTCCTGGATCGCCAGCACCTCGATGCCGCCGAGCGGCTGCCCGTTCGCCGCGTCGAGCACGATGCCGCGCACGCCGGTCTCGGCACGGCCGACGGAGACCTGTTCGCGGACGCCGTCGGCGGCGGTCGCGGGGGCGACCGCGCCGGTGGCGGCGAGGTCGCTGGTCGCGGCAACGCCCGCGTCCTGGCCGGTCTGATCGTGCCCCGCGCCCGGTGGCAGCGGCGCGGTGTCACCGCCGGCGAACCACCAGATCAGACCCGCGACCAGGGCAAACAGGACGACGATGGCGGCGGCGGTGGCGCGATTCTGCATGTGGACGGACGGGCTGCGGCGGGCGAGCGAGGAGGTTGGCGGCAGGTGGACGAACGGGGACGGCGCCTGTCGGCGTTCGCAGACGATACTGCGGCGGATGCGACCGCAGCGGTCGGCGTCACCCCGGCTGTGGCGCGACGAGGCACGCCGTGGCTCACCGCGGGCGGAGCTGCAGATGCACGTCCGGGCCCGCGACGACCTCGGCGACCGTGCCGAGCAATCGCCGTTCTCTTCGGCGGACGCCTGCAGCATGCCGCGGAACTCCGGGCCGGCGTCGAACCAGGGCCAGCCGCCCTCGTCGCTGCGCGTCTCGGCCACCGGATTGCCGTCAGGTCCGAGCTCCAGACGTGGCCCGCGCGTCGTCGGCCGGCGAGACGTCGTTCGCTTGCCACCTGACAGACTCGGCTTGTCGGCAGGTGCATGGTGCCGGTCTTGATCATCCACCTTATGAATGATTATCATTCACGCCGTGCATAACTTCCCAAGAACGGTCGGCGCGGCCCTGCGCGAACGGCTCCGGGTCATGCCGGCGGTCGTCGTGACCGGAGCGCGCCAGACGGGCAAGAGCACCCTGGTCGAACACTTGGTCCCGGGGCGACGCCACTACCGGTCGCTGGACGACATCGACGTGCTCGACACCGCGCGTCGCCATCCCGAAGTGCTCGTCGACGGCGACGAGCCGGTGACGCTCGACGAGGTGCAGCGCGAGCCCCGGCTGCTGCTGGCCGTCAAGCGCGCCATCGACCGCGACCGCACACCCGGACGCTTCCTGGTCACCGGTTCGGCCAACCTGCTGTTGATGCAGAAGGTCGCCGAGTCGTTGGCCGGCCGCGCCAGCTACCTGACCCTCTGGCCGATGACGCGACGCGAGCAGCAAGGCCTGGGGCGCTGCGGATCCTGGGAGGAACTGCTGGCCGCTCCCGACAAGCAATGGCGCGACGTGCTGGCGGCGAATCCGGACGAGCCAGCGGACTGGCGCGCCCAGGCTCGCCGCGGCGGCTATCCCACTCCCGCGGTCGCGATGCGGACGCAGGCGGAACGGGCCATCTGGTTCGACGGCTACATCCGCACCTACCTCGAACGGGACCTGCAGGAACTGGCGGCGATCAGCGCGCTGCCGGACTTCCGCCGGCTGATGCGGGCGGCCAGTCTCCGGCTCGGACAGCTGCTGAATCAGACCGAGCTCGGCCGCGACGTGGCCTTGCCGCAGCCAACCGTGCACCGATGGCTCAACCTGCTGGAGACCTCCTACCAACTGGTGCGACTGCCGGCCTACGCCGTGAACCGCACCAAGCGCCTGATCAAGTCGCCGAAGCTCTACTGGAGCGACACCGGTGTCGCGATGCACCTCGCGGAGGCGACCGAGACCGACGGCGCACACCTCGAGAACCTCGTGCTGCAGGACCTGCTCGCCTGGCGCGATGCTCGCCTCGAACGTGCCGAACTCTGCTACTGGCGCACCGCGAGCGGCGAAGAAGTGGACCTCGTGATCGAGACCGGCGGCAGCCTGTTGCCGATCGAGGTCAAGGCGAGCACGCGACCGCGGCTCGCGGATGCCGTGCACCTGCGGAGCTTCCGGCAGGAGTACGGCAAGCGGGCGCGGGCGGGGCTGCTGGTCCACACCGGCAGCACCCTCGAGTGGCTCGCCCCTGACGTACTCGCGGTGCCGTGGTGGCGCCTGTTCTGACGCGAACCGATACCTCGGCTCAGCCGGCCGCGACCACCGGCAGTTCGAGCGCGAACACCGTCTCGCCGGCCTGCGAACGCACCAGCCGGATCGTGCCGCCGTGCGCTTCGACCAGCCGCCGGCAGATGGCGAGGCCGAGGCCGGTGCCGGACGACTTGGTGGTGAAGTAGGGCTCGAACAGGTGCTGGCGCGCGGCGTCGGGCACGCCGGGGCCGTCGTCGGCGACCTCGACCACGGCGCGGTCACCGTCGACGCGCGAGCGCAGGGCAACGGCGACGCCGGCGGGTGCAGCTTCGAGCGCGTTCTGCACCAGGTTGACGAACACGCGCGCCATCGTGTTGCTGTCGAGCGCGACCTGCGCATCGCCGGCGCCGGCCACGAACTGCAGCTCGAGCGGCTTGCCGACGAACAGGCCCGCGCACTGGTCACGCAGTTCGTGCAGCCAGTCGTCGAGCCGCACCGGGGTGCGCTGCGCCGGCGCCACACCGGCGAAGGCGCGGAAGTCGCCGGCGATGCGATCGAGCGCCTGGGTCTGTTCGAGCACGGTGCGCGCCAGCCGATCGGCGATGGCCTCGGCGCGCGGATCGTTGTCGACGCGCGCCCGCTGCAGCAGCTGCGCCGCCATGCGCATCGGCTGCAGCGGGTTCTTGACCTCGTGCGCGACCTGGCGCGCCATCTCGGCCCAGGCCTCCTCGCGCTTCAGCGCCACCAGCTTCTCGCGGCCCTGCAGCAGTTCGCTCGCCATCTGGTTGAACGCGCCCGCGAGCTCGCCGAGCTCCGGCCCGCCGCGCGCCGGCACCGACACCGCGAGGTCGCCGCTGGCCACGCGCCGCGTCGCCGCCACCAGCGCGCGCACCGGCGCGACGATGGCGCGCGACGCGATCAGCGACCAGAACACCAGCACCGCCAGCGTCACCAGGATCGCGACCAGCAGCACCTGCTCGAACGCATCGCTGGCGGCGAACAGTTCGGCCTCTGGCACGACGACCGCGACGACGAAGTCGCGCGCGCCCTCGAGGCCGCACGGCGCGAAGCCGACGCGCCACGCGGTGCCGTCCGCCGATCGGAACGCGCCGCGGCCGCTCGCGTGCGCCTGCGCGACCTGCTGTTCGAGTTCGGGCGGTTCGAGCGGCAGCCCGTACATCGCGCGGTCGGTGTGTGCCAGCACGGTGCCGCTGCGGCCCGCGAGCAGCACCTGCGCCGACGGCAGGTTGGCGCGCGAGGCCAGCACGTCGCGCGCCTGGTCGAGCACGAGCTGCACTTCGCTCCAGCGCAGCAGCGCGAACAGCACGCCCGGCGGGCCGCTCGGCCGCGGCACGTCGACGGCGAGGCCGAGGTGGTGGCTGCCGGGGTCCATCGAGCGATACTCGAGGCCGCGGTGCAGGTACGGCGACCGCCCCCACGGCAGGAACTGCACGCCGCGCTCGCGCTGCGCGCGCTGGAACCACTCGGTGTCTTCGACCGACGCCGGGATCAGCGCCGCGCGCCGGCCGTGCGCGCTCGGATCGAGCCGCTGCCCGTCCTGCCAGTAGACGACCTTGCCGTCCGGATCGGCGAGCAGCAGCAGGTCGAGGTAGTTGTCGAGCAGGTCGGGCACCAGTTCGACCTGCTCCTCGAACGCCGCCATCTCGGCCGCGCTGTCGAGCGCGCGCCGCGCGATCTCGCGCACGATCGCGCAGGCCTGGTCGGTGCGCTGCAGCTGCGCGTCGATCTTCTGCGCGTGGTCGGCGGCGAGCTGCGGCAGGAACACGCGCACGACCTGCTCGTCGATCTGCTCGCGCATGCTGCGCAGCGAGAACCAGCCGTAGAGCAGCAGCGGCAGCACGGCCGACACCACGAGGGTGATCAGAAACCGGCTGGCCAGCGAGATCTTCGGCACGCGGCGATTATGCCGACCGATCGGCAACGACGCTCACCCGCCGCGACCGCTCGAGACCGCCCGTCCGGGGCGATCCCGAGGGCGGCCGACCTCACTCCTGCTTCGAACCGTCGCCGCCGCCCGCGCCGATCGCCTGCTTGAGCCGTTCGATGCGCGCCTCGCCGTCCTTCCAGCTCGGATAGAACTGCAGCGCGGTCTCGTAGTGCAGCAGCGCGCCGGCCGCGTCGCCGGCCTGCTCGGCGGCCTCGGCCGCGGCCCACTCGGCGGTCGCGGTGTCGACGTCGAGCTTCAGGCCCTCGATGCGCGCGGCCTCGTCGGAGAAGCCCTCGGGCCACTCCTTGGCCAACGCCTCGAACGCGGCCAGCGCCTCGCTCTTCTTGCCCAGGATCTCGAGGTCGCGCGCGGCCTGGTAGCGCGACTCGGCCTCGAGCCGGCGGGTCTGCATCATCAGCTCGCTGATGCCGCCGCGCAGCTGCGTCGACAGATCGAACGCCCGGCCGAGGTGCTCGCGCGCCAGCTCGAAGCGGCCGCTGCGCATCGCCATCTGCGCCTGCTCCATCAGGTTCGCGGCCTGCACCTCGCGCGTGACCTGGGCGATCTCGGCGTCGATGCCCGGCACCGTCGGGTCGATGCGGCGCGCGGCCTTGAACTCCAGCAGCGCGGCGCCGAACTGGTCCTTCTTCAGGCACTCGCGGCCGCGCTCCTGGGCCGCCAGCGCGATCTCGTGCTGGGCGCGTTCGTTGAGCTTCTCGGCGTCCTTGCGGTCCGGCTCGTTGGCCAGCGCGTTCTCGCTGTGCCAGCGCACCTCGACGTAGCGGAACTCCGGCAGCTTGCGCACCGCCTCGAGGAACTGGCTCTGCGCCCGCGCCGACAGGCGTCCGAGCGCCAGCCGCACCCGCTCGGAGCCCTCGATCGCCGGCTTGAAGCCCGGCAGCAGCGCCTCCGCCTTCAGGTAGCTGGCCAGCGCGTTCTCGAGGTCCTTGCGCAGCAGATGCTCGTCGCCCCGCTGCACGGCGCGCACGGCCTGCTTGTAGATCGCTCGTTCGCGCAGCATGTCGAGCCCGGGAAAGCCCGGCGAGAGCCGTTCCAGCGTTGCCAGGTCCGCCAGCGCCGCCTCTTCCTGCTCGGCGAAGATGTGCTGGCGGGCGCGCCAGCGCAGATAGACCAGGTAGGCGTCGCGATGCGCGGTCTCGAGCTCCGGCGGCGGCGTGTCGCCGGCCGCCACTTCCTCGGCCCGGGCCTCGTCGAGCACCTGGAACGCCCGCTCGAAGTCCCCGACCTTGGCGAACCGCTGGCTGCGCTCGATCGCGGAGTGGGCGCCACAGGCGGACAACAGCAGCAGACCGGTCAGCAGCAGTCGGTGCATCGGCATCATGATCGGGCGGTGGCCAGCCGGGCGCGCAACGGCCACAATGGCCGGGCGCCTTCGGACGGCCGAACGGGCTGCATCTTCCCTGCCATGACCTCGATGTCCACAGCTTCGACCCCGGCGTTCGGCCTCGGCGACTACGTGCGCGCCATCGAGGCGGTGCTGGCCCGGCGGCCGGCCAATCCGATCATCATCCGCGAGGTCTCGCTGGCCACGAAGCGGCTGGTCGCCGACGACCGCTGGCTCGAGGAACGGTTCCGCCAGGGCAGCCCTGACTGCTACACCCGCCACCTGCTGCACCGCGACGCGCAGAACCGCTTCGTCGTGCTGGCCCTCGTCTGGCAGCCCGGCCAGATGACGCCGATCCACGACCATTCGTGCTGGGGCGTCATGGGCATGATCCAGAATTCGCTCGAGGAGGTCTGCTTCGACCGGCTCGACGACGGCACGCGGCCCGACTTCGCCGAACTGCAGCAGTCGCGGGTCACCGACGTCAGCGGCGGCTCGGTCGCCTACCTGCTGCCGCCGTTCGAGGAGATCCATCGCATCGGCAACACCAGCGAGCGGCCGACGATCTCGCTGCACGTCTACGGCCGGGACCTCGACGAGGTCAACGTGTTCGACCAGGTGACCGGCAAGGTCAGCCCGATGCGCATCAAGTACTACTCGCCGGTCTGCGGCGAGCAGCCGTTCGTGATCTGATCGGGGTCTGCGCCCGGCCGACCGACCTCGCCCGGGACGCGGGCTCAACCCGGGACCGCCCAGCAGCCGATGTCATGGGACATGGACGCCCCGGGCGACATCTCCGACGAGTTCGACGACGACGCGCTGCGCTCGTCGATCGAGAAGGCCGACCAGGAAGGCCAGTGGCGCGACAGCGCGACCGGCTTCGTCGATCCGAAGCTGGAGACGATCAAGAAGCAGCTCGCCCAGCCCGAACGCGCCAGCTACACCGAGCGCCGCATGCGCGAACTGCAGCAGCAGGCGGCCGCCAAGGCCGCCGCCGAGGCTGCCGAAGCCGCCGCGGCCGCCCCGGCGCCATTCGGCGACCCGTTCGCCGGCGACTGGCGCGAGACGGTCGTGCCGCCGCCGCCGGACGAGACCGGGCAGACGCCGTCGGGTCCGATGACCGTGGTCCCGGAGCCGAGCTACGTGGTCTCGCCGCACTCGGTGCACCCGGTGCTGACGCATCTGCGACCGGTCGCCACCGGCCTGTGGGTGTTCGCGCCGATCGCGGTCATCCAGGGCCTGCTGGCCGGCTGGCACTACGATCTGCTGCTGCGTGCGCTCGCCGCCAGCGCCATCGCCGGCTTCGCCTGGCAGAAGTTCGACGTCGAGCGCTTCCGCGCCGCCGTGATCGGCACGGCCGTGCACCTGCTGACGTTCTTCGTCACCGCCTCGGCGTGGGGCTCCTTCGACCTGATGGGCAACTCGGTCGGCTTCGTCATCGCACTGGTCGGGTCGCTGGTGGTCGGCAGCATGCGCGAATCGCGCAAGCTGCTGACCGATCACGCGCGCTGACGGGCGAGCTGGCGCACGCCCAACCGGTCCGGCGAGCTCCCCGGCCGTCACCAGTCGCCGATGACCCCTTCCGCCGCGTCGGAGACGACGGCGCCGAAGCTGTTGCCGGCGGCCGGGTCGACGACCAGCGCCTGCGCGAAGAAGTGCGTGCCGAGGAAGAGCGTGCTGTCCGGGATCGGCAGCGTCCACACCGCCTGCTGGTCCTGGCCGACGAGCGGCAGTAGTGCGGCGAAGTCGACGTGCAGCGCACACGCGGGCATGCCGAGGAAGGTGAGGTCGACCGGGGCGAGCGGGCTCCAACCGAAGGCCAACACGGCGACGTTCTGGGGCAGGTCGAAGAACGTGACGTTCAGGGTCTTGCCGAGGCGCGGCGTGTCGTCGGGCACGGGGCGAGAAGCGGGCAGGGAGCCGGCGCAGCCGAGGCCGTAGGAGACGAACGTGCTGGTCGGGCCGACGCGGGCTGCGGACGAGGTGAAGTGGGCGGAAACCCCGACGTAGGAGGTCCCTGGCGCGAGCGGCGGCACCGCGTCTTGGTGATGCTGGATGACACCACATACGACGACCTGTCCATCCGATCGCCGAAGCACCGTGTGGGAACTCCCGGCCTCAGCCTCTACATAGCTGACCCCGAACGGCAGCGAAGGCACTGGTGTCCACATGGAACTGCCCCAGTGGACGGCCCTCCCATCCGATCTGATCGCTACGTTCCAGTAGCTGCTCACGCTGATCCCCGAATACCGCATTCCAAGGGGAAGTGCCGGCACATTGCCCTGTCCGCTGCTGTTGTCTCCAAGGCACACGACCACGCCGTCCGAGCGCAGCAGGACCGTCTTGCGATAGTACACGTCGACGTCGACATAGGCTGTGCCGGGCGCTGGCGGCGGGATGGTGCCCTCCCCATTGATGTTGGCGCCGAACGACACCGCCTGTCCGTCCGAACGGATCGCGACGCTGTGCGAGCTGGACACCTTGCACTTCAGATAGGTCACGCCCGCCGGCAGCGGAGGCACGTTGCACTGCCCTTGCGAGTTGCCGCCCCACGCGACCAGCTGGCCGTCCGAGCGCAGCGCGACGCTGTGGACCGAACCGGCTTCCGCGTGCACGTAGCGCACGCCGGGAGGCAGCGGCGGCGGCGGTGCGGAGAAACTCACACCCCACTGCTGCAGCGAACCATCGGACAGCACCGCCACGTCGTGGGAGGAGCCGGCGGACACCTGCCGGAAACCAACGGGCCGGCCATTGGGACCACGCTTGCGCGGCAGTCGGGCCAGCTCGCCTTGCATGAACGCGGTGTCGCCCCAGGTGAGGACTTCGCCG
>JAEUHS010000098.1 GCA_016794035.1 Planctomycetota bacterium | reverse complement strand
GATCGCCGTGCCGGTGCGCGAGCCGGTGGTGCCGAAGGCGCCCGACTATTCGGGCACGCCGCTGCCGAAGAAGCTGGGGCTGGGGCCGGACGGCCGCCTCGCGACGGTGCGCGCGCCCGCGGCTCTCGCCGCGACGCTCGGCGCGCTGCCGGCCGGCGCCACGTGGAGCAAGCGGCTCGCCGGGGACTGCCAGGTGATCGTGCTGTTCTGCCGCGCGCTGGCGGAGCTGCGCGCCGACTGGCCGCGCGCGGTCGCCTGCCTGGCCGACCAGGGCAGCCTGTGGATCGCCTGGCCCAAGCGGGCCTCGGGCCAGGTCACCGACCTCGGCGACGCGGTCGTGCGCGCGTTCGGGCTCGACCAGGGGCTGGTCGACACCAAGGTCTGCGCGATCGACGCGGTCTGGTCCGGGCTGCGTTTCTCGCGGCGCCGGGCCGCGCGTTCGCACTGACCCGTTTGCCGCCTGCCGCGGTGCTGCGTATCCTCGGCGCTTCGTCGAACCGGAGAACCGTCGAGGAGATGCCCGTGATGTCCGTTCGCAGCCTGTTGTCGCCGTTGCTGTTCCTGTTCGCCTGCCTGGTCGCCGCGCCGTCGCCGGCGCAGGACCTGCGCTTCGTGCATCCCGAGAAATACGAGCGCGCGACCAAGACCGACGCGGCCGGGATGCTGCAGTGGGACACGCACAAGGAAGAGAAGTGTCCGACCTGTGCCGGCACCGGCAAGATGAAGTGCATGACCTGCGCGCGGTTCTTCGACGACGCGACGGTCTGCATCGAGTGCAAGCGCAACAAGGAGCGCGAGGCCGTCTGCCGCGCCTGCGGCGGCCTCGGCCACTTCGCCGACCCGCTGGAGAAGGCGCTGTGCCCGTGCTGCCAGGGGGCCGGGTTCATCGAGTGCGGACTCTGCAGCGGCGGTGGTCGCCTGAAGGGGGAGGGCAGCGATCGCTGGAGCACCTGCTCGGCGTGCCGCGGCGACGGTGGCTGGAAGTGCGCGGTGTGCGACGGCGAGCGCCTGGTCGAGGTCGCGTCACTGAAGCCGTCGCTGGCGGAGGCCAGCGTGGCCACCCTGACCAAGGCGATGGCGACCACGGACCAGGCGCTGGCGGCGCTCGGCAAGTTCACGCCCGCGGGCGGGCCGGACGCGCGCAAGGCGGTCAAGGAGCTGGTCAAGGACCTGCAGATCGCGCAGTCGATCTACCCGCCGCTGAAGCGCACGCCGAAGTTCTTCGAGATGTGCATGAGCAAGACCTACGGCGGTTCGCAGTACCAGGGGCAGGCCGAACGCGAGGGCCAGGTCCAGGGCACGGTCAAGAACAGCGCCGAGTTCTACCTGAAGCACCAGAAGCACATGATGGAACTGGCGCTGAAGCGGCTCGAGGCGAACGAGAAGCTCGCGGCCGAGAACAAGGGCAAGTGACCCTGCCGGACGTCGCCGAGGCGCGCTAACCTGCAGCGCATGCGTTCGCGCCACGTCCTCGCACCCGTCGTTCTCTGGGCCATCACCGTCCTGCCCGCGCAGGGCCACGTCAACCGGTCGCTGCTGCAGGCACCGGCGGACGGTGCCGCGTCGAAGTCGCCGGCGGCCGCGGTCGTCGCCAAGGTCCGCGCCGCCGTCGTCTACGTGTTCGTCGAGGTCGACGGCCCGCGCGGCAGGTTCGCGATCGAGCGCGCCAGTTCGGGCGTCGTCGTCGATCCGAGCGGGCTGGTGGTGACCTGGCGGCAGCTCGTGCGCGAAGCCGAGGGCGCCGACGACAAGCAGCTGTTCGTGCAACTCGACGACGCCGGCAACACCCGGCTGCCGGCCACCGTCGAACAGGTCGACGACGCGACCGGCCTCGCGCTGCTGCGCGTGCAGCCGCCGGCGGGGGGGCTGCCGTACGTGGAACTCGGCGCCGACCGGCCGCGCCCCGGCGAGCCGGTGGTCTGTGTCGCCCGGCCCGAGGGCAAGGACATGCTGGCGTTCGGCGGCGCGGCGAGCCCGGCCCTGGCCGGCGTCACGCTCGACGGGCATGCGTTGGCCGCGGGCGACGTGTTCCTGACCGATTCGCGCAACGACGAACGCTGTGACGGCGCGCCGGTGCTCGACGGCGACGGCCGGCTGCTCGGCATCTACGACGCCGAGCACGTGCAGCGCGACAAGAGCGAGCCGACCCTCGAGGACCTGAAGCGACCGAGTTTCGGCGTCGTGCTGTCGAGCGGCGCGATCCGCGCGGCGTTCGCCGCCGCGTTCGCCGGCGCCAGGAACGGCACGCTGGCCAAGGCGCCGCCGGCGCCCGCGTCGGCGATGGCCGACGCGGTGCGGCGCGTGGCGCCGGCGGTCGTGTCGGTCTGGTGCGGCGGCGGCGACTGGCCGCCGCTCGGCGCCGACGATCCGGGCGCCGTGCAGCGTCGCGACGGTCTCGGTTCGGGCGTCGTGCTGAGCAAGCGCGGGCTCGTGGTCTGCAATCTGCACGTCACCACGGCCGGTGAGCCGCGCATCCGCACGCAGGAGGGCAGGACGTTCCCAGCCACGGTCGTCAAGAGCAACGCAGCCAGCAACCTGGCTCTGCTGCAGGTCGAACTGCCGGCCGGCACGACGCTGGCCGCCGCCGACTGCAATCCCGACGACGACGCGATCCTCGGCGAGACCGTGCTCGCGGTCGGCAACCCGCTCGGCACGCAGGTCGTGGTCGCCGCCGGCGTCGTGTCGGCGCGGCGCGACCGCGAAGGCGGCCGCATCCAGGCCGACGCCAATCTCGGCAACGCGAACGGCGGCGGCGCGATCGTCGACGTCACGGGCCGTGTGCTCGGCATCGGCGACGCGGGCCTGATCGACCCGTTGGACATGCAGTATGCGATGCGCGGCGACAAGGTCACCACCGAGACCAACCTGTCGACGTTCCTCGGCATCGCCCGCGTGCGCAAGCTGTTCGCCGGCCAGATCGAGGCCGGCGCCGACGCCGACGAGCCGATTCGCGCGCCGGCTCCGGTCGGCGCCGCCGACCTCGCGCGGCGCGAGAACGCGTTGACCGCGATGGTCAGGCAGGCCAGCGGCGCGATGCTCAACGTCTACGTGGCGGTCAACACGGCCAAGGTCGACGAGGACGATCCGTTCGCGTCGATGAAGGAGCCCGAACTGGTGACGCTGGGCCTCGGCTCGGGCGTGATCATCGATCGCTCCGGCCTGGCGCTCAGCAACTGGCACGTCGTCGACGAGGCGACCAACCCCGACGGTTCGATGAAGGCCGATCACGCGGTCACGGTGCGCGTGTTCGGCGGCAAGACCTACCAGGTCAAGGTGCTCAGCATCTCGCGCGAGGACGACCTGTCGCTGCTGCAGCTGCAGCTCGACCCCGGCGAGGAGGTGCACGCGATCGACCTCGGCAGCTCCGACGAGCTGGCGATCGGCGAGAACGTGGCGGCGATCGGCAATCCCCACGGCCGCGCCAACACGATCACCTACGGCGTCGTGTCGGCCAAGGACCAGGGCATCCGGGTCAACGGTCGCTGGGCCAAGCTCGAGCACGTGATCGAGACCGACGCCGCGATCAACGGCGGCAACAGCGGCGGCGCGCTGCTCGACATGAACGGCCGGCTGGTCGGCATCAACAGCGCCGGCGGCGGCACGTTCAACAACAAGGGCTACGCGATCGCCGTCGACCACGTGCGGCGCCAGGTCGTCAGCCTGTTGTTCGCCGCCTACAAGTTGCGCAGCCCCGACCTCGGCATGCGCGTCATCGACGACGCCGGCCGCGTGCTGGTCATGGACGTCGACGGCCGCGGCCCGGCCGCCAAGGCCGGCCTGCAGTCCGGCGATCGCATCGTCGAACTGGCCGGCACCGAGATCACCTGGAGCCCGGGCTTCGCATTGACGCTGCTGCGGCAGCCCGCGAACGTCGAGCTGGAGCTGAAGGTCGAGCGCAAGGGCCAGCCGATGACGTTCCGCG
Organism: Planctomycetota bacterium; assembly: GCA_016794035.1. Taxonomy (GTDB): domain Bacteria; phylum Planctomycetota; class UBA1135; order UBA1135; family UBA2386; genus JAEUHS01. The sequence goes on along the minus strand of JAEUHS010000098.1, from coordinate 12,764 downwards.
TCGCGCCGCTGCCGGCCGTCAACTGGGCGCTGGTCAAGATGGCGGGGCTGGCCTGCCGCGACTTCGGCTACGCGGAGGACCCCGATGCGGTGCGCGAGGCGGCGATCGCGATGCACCGGCAGATCTCGGGCGACGCGGCTTCGGCGCCCAACCGGATCCCGGCGTCGGTGGTCGTCGTCGACGGCGTGTTCGCGCACGAGCAGCCCGAGGGCACCGACCTGCAGGCCGGCGACTTCGTGCTCGCCTGCGAGTTGAAGCGCGGCGACAACGGCGCGCCGGTCTTCGTGCCGATCGACGACGTCGGCAAGCTGCGCGACCTGTTCAACGACCGCGATCTGGGCAGCTACGACGGCACCGACTGGCGCCTCTGGGTCGCGCGCAAGGGCAAGGTGCACGCGGTCGACGTGCGCGCGCGCCGCCTGTTCTGGTGACGGGCGCGCACGCCGGACGGCCCGGCGTCACTTGGCGTAGAACGAGCCCTTGGCGACCTGCTGCGAGCCGTTGCCCATCCAGGTCCACTGGAAGCTGATCTTGCCCTTCGGCAGCGGATCGAGCGGCCAGAACGTCACCATGCCCGGCGCCGTCGTCGTGCGGATGCGGCCTTCGTCGAACACCAGCACGCCCTCGATCTTCTCGTCCTTCGGACCGACGACCGTGCAGGTCAGGGAGCCGCGGATGCCGACGCCGCCGGTGCCGCCGCTGTGCAGCGTCAGCGGGAAGCCGATCGTCTTCCCTCCCTCGCGGCCGTTCTTGGCCAGGACCTTCTCGGCTTCGGGGCCGAGGTCGGCCACCTTGACCTCGGCGTCGTAGCGGTCCTGCTGGTCGTTCTGCGGCGGGAAGCAGCGGATGCCGGCGTTGGCGGCGCTCGGTGAGCCGACGCCGCTGACGACGTTCATCACCAGCACGTCGCCCTCGAGGTAGGCGCCGACGGTCAGGATGGTGTTGTTGACCAGCGCGTCGCGGTAGCCGGGCAGGTAGAGCCACTGCTCGAACAGCTTCTTGGCGCCGGAGATGTTGGCCGGCGCGATGACCACGGCCATCTGCGCGAACAGGCTGCCGTTGTAGCTGCCGCCGAGCTCGACCGACTCGGTGTGCAGCGAGGCCGGATCGCGCAGGTCCTTGTTCTTCTTCAGGTACTCCGCGTGGTCCTTGCACCGCGCCGACAGGTTGGCCGACCACTTCACCGGCGTCGCGTTGTTGTCCTTGCGCGCGGCGTTGAACGCCTCGAGCCACTTGTCGACGCCCTTGCTGATCGCGTTGACGGGCGGCGTGTTGTTCAGGATCGCCTTCAGCACCGGCGACGCACCGGTCCAGAAGTCCTCCCACTCCTTGTCGAGTTGCGGCAGCGTGACCTCGGGGTGCTTCGCGGCGAAGCGCTGCTCGAATTCGGCCGGCTGCTTGATGCGCTGCGTCTTCATCTCCTGGGCGATCTGGTCCATCGAGCGCAGCATCTCGGGGTCGCGCCGCATCATGTAGTCACAGAACGACCACGCCTTGATGCGCTCCTCGTTGGGGAAGTTCGAGGCGTCGCAGAACGCCAGCATGTTGGCCGGTACGCCGCCGGTGCTCTTCCAGGCCAGCTCGAGGCTGAGGTTCTTCCAGACGTCGAAGTCCGGCGACTGGAACTCGCGGTCCTCCTCGCTCGCCGAGGTGCCTTCCTGCCGCTTGCGATCGATCGCGAACAGCCGGTTGTTGTTGAAGATCTGGCCGACGAACGTGTGGCCGATGCCTTCGACGAAGCCCGTCGAGCGGAAGCCCGAGTAGCCCTGCGCGACGTTGCGCACGCAGGCGTCGTAGAGGGTCTGCACGCCGTTGGTGTTGGTGACCTCGGTGTTGCCGATCACGTCCGAGGCGCCGTGCTCGAGCTTCCACTCGAGATCGGGCACCTGGTTGGCCTTCAGGATCTGGTGGTAGGTCTCCTGCGCGAACACGCAGGCCCATTCCGTCGGCCACTTGCTGTCGGCGTACTGCCACGGGAACGCGACCTTGCACACCTCGAGCGTGCGCTCGGCCCACTGCAGCGCCGTCAGCAGGTTCTCCTGCTGGTCGGGGTCGCCGTGCAGGATGAAGTGCTCCGACTGCACCGTGACGTACTGGACCTGCGCGCGATCGAGCGGCTCGCACTGCAGGCCGGACACCGGCTTGACCTCGTAGTCGACCTTCGACTGCTCCTCGATCGTCTTCTCGACCGCCTTGCTGCGTTCGTACAGCGTCTTCTCGAGTTCGGTGCCGCTGATCGCGCCGACCTCGACGTAAGCGAGCGCCTTCTTGGCCTGTTCGTCGTCGTCGACCCAGCGCAGCACCATCGACCAGTGGTGGTTGGCCTTGTCGGTGCGGCCGGCCTTGGCCCACTTCTCGGCCTGGCGCCGGTGGTTGTTGGCGAGCTCCTTCTTCAGCGCCTCGTACTGGCTCTGCAGCGGCTTGCCGTCGCTGCCGCTGCCGGTGTCCTGCGTCGGGTAGGGGTGCTTCGGATCCGGGTTCCAGCTGCTGCCGATCTTGATGTAGCCGAGGGCCTTCCACGCCTCCTCGTTGTCGATGTCGTACAGCTTGTGCACCTGCATCCAGACGACCTTGGCGATGCGCGGGAAGCCCTTCTTGAAGGCCTTCTCGGCGAACGCGTTCAGCGCCTTGGCCTGGCGTTGGTTGAAATCGGCCTCGTCGTCCTGGGCCGTGGCGGTGGCCAGGAACGCGAGGACGCAGATGCCGGACAGGAACGTGCGATGCTTCATGATGTGGCGGTGGGGCCGGACCTTCGGCCCGGCAGTGTAGCGGTGTCGCCGCGACGTCGCACCCCGCCGAGACCTCCCCGGGCGGCATTCCGTTTGGCCGTCGCCGGGCGGGCTGCCATACTGTTCGCCCCCAAACGGTCACCGACCACACCAGAGGTCACGGCAGCACGGATGAGCAAGGTCTACGACATCGGCGTTCTCCCAGGCGACGGCATCGGCGAGGAGGTCGTGCGCGAGGCCTGCAAGGTGCTCGACGCGATCCAGTCGGTCTACGGCTTCCAGACGCGGCGCGAGGCGCTGCCCTACGGCGCCGAGCACTTCCTGAAGACCGGCGAGACGATGCCCGATGCGGCGTTCGATCGCATCCGCCAGATGCACGCGGTGATCTTCGGCGCGATCGGCGACCCGCGCATCGAGGTCGGCAAGCTCGAGTTCGCGATCATCGCCGGCATGCGGCACAAGCTCGACCTCTACGTCAACCTGCGGCCGGTCAAGCTGTACCACGAGTCGCTGTGTCCGCTGAAGGGCAAGACGCCGAAGGACATCGACATCCTGTTCCTGCGCGAGAACACCGAGGACGCCTACGCCGGCATCCACGGCACGACCAAGAAGGACACCGAGCACGAGATCGCGCTGCAGCAGATGGTCTACACCGCGCGCGGCACCGAGCGCATCATCCGCCACGCGTTCGAACTGGCGCTGAAGCGCGGGCCGAAGCCGGGCAAGGACAGGCCGCAGGTGACCCTGATCGACAAGGCGAACGCCGTGCGCGCGCAGGACATCTGGACCCGCATCTTCGCCAGGGTGGCCAAGGACTACCCCGGCATCGCCACCGACCACGCCTACATCGACGCGGCGTGCATGTGGATGGTGAAGAACCCCGACTGGTTCGACGTCTGCGTGACGACCAACCTGTTCGGCGACATCATCACCGACCTCGGCGCGATGCTGATCGGCGGCATGGGCATCGCCGCGTCCGGCAACATCCACCCCGGCAAGGTGTCGATGTTCGAGGGCATCCACGGCTCGGCGCCGAAGTACAAGGGCACCGACAAGGCCAGCCCGCTGGCGACGATCCTGGCGATGGGCCTGATGCTCGACCACATCGGCCAGGCCGAGGCCGCCAAGGAACTCGAGGCGACCGTCGCCGATCTGATCCAGACCGGCAGGATCCGCAGCCTGCGCGCCGGCGACCACAAGTGCAGCGAGCTCGGCACCATGGTCGCCGACGCCCTGCTCGAGCGGGCGCGCGCCCACAAGTAGCGCCCGCCCTCGCCGGCGGCGTTCACACGGGCGGCGGGTCGGTCGGGATGCGCCAGCGCGGCGGGGCCGCGGCCGGGGGCTCGGGCTCGGCTACGGGTCGGTGGGCCGGGTCGACGCGACGGCCGCGGCGATGCGGCGGTTGCTCGGCGGGTGGGGCGACGATCGGGGCGCTGGGCCGACATTCGGGTGGTTCCGGCATCGCGGGGCTCCTCTGACTGGCAGTGCGCGACCGGGGGCACGCGAACCGCGGCCGCGCGTTGCGTGGCGCGACACAAGCGTTACGTGGGCTGCCGCCGCCGCCGGCGTTACCGTCACCTATGGTTGCCGGCCATCGGGTTCGGCATCGTCGCGTCGACCCACTTCTGCAGGAGAACCATGAAGACCCGTTTCGTTTCCGCTCTGCTCGCCCTCGCGCTGCCGCTGGTCGCGCAGGATCCCAATCCCGTCGCCTCGCCGACCGAGGCGATCTTCTACAAGGCCTTCTATCTCGAGAAGGGCCAGCTCGACTACGCCGGCGCGATGGTGCTGTACGACCAGTTCCTCGCCAAGGCGCCGGAGCACGCGCTCGCCGCGCAGGCTGCGAAGCAGCAGTACCTGTTGCTGGACAAGACCGGCACGACCAAGGAGCGCGACGCCTTCAAGGCGAAGTACGAGAAGCTGATCGGGGACGTCGCGATCGCCGGCGATCGCCCGGCGCGTCCCGGCCCCGAGGGTGCCGGCCGCGGCGCCGGTCCGGGTCGGCCGGATCCGGCCGCGCGCATGGCCGAGCTGGAGAAGCAGCTCGCCGAGGCCAAGGCGTCCGGCGACGACGCCAAGGTCAAGGAGCTCGAGGCGCAGATCGCGCGCCTGAAGCAGATGGGCGATCGCCCGCGCGCCGGCGGTCCGGGTGGCCGCGGCGGCATCTTCAGCGACAAGAAGCTCGCCGAGATGTCCCCCGAGGAGCTGACCCAGTTCAAGGACGGCCTCGACCGCATGGAAGGCATGCTCGATCGCATGCGCGAGCGCATCGGCGACGAACAGGCCGACAAGCTCGAAGCCAGCCTCGGCGACCTGAAGAAGGGCCTCGAGGCCAACAAGCTCGAGGACGCGCAGAAGGCGCTCGACGCCATCCGTGCCGCGATGCCGCAGCGCCGCGCCCGCGGTGGTGATGCCGGAGGTGCCGACGGTGGTGGCGCCGGTGGCCGCCAGCGTGGTGGCAACGGCGGCAACGACCGCTGAGCCGGGCCACGCGACCCCGCGCCGCGGCCGCGTGATCGTCACGCGGCCGCGTGCATTTCGGGACCGCCCGTTGCCTGCGCGGCGCCGCCGGCCACACTGCGGCCCATGCCGGCCGCGCGGTGCGATCCCGTCCGTCTGGAGGTGTTCCACCACCTGACCAGCGCCTTCTGCGAAGAGGCGGGTGCGCGCCTGCAGCGCAGCGCCGTCAGCCCGAACATCCGCGAGCGCCGCGACTTCTCGGTCGCGATCTTCGATGCCGACGGGCGGCTCATGGCACAGGCCGCGCACATCCCGGTGCACCTGGGCAGCGCCGGGGACGCCGTCGCGGCGGTGCGAGCCGCGCTCGACCTGCAACCCGGCGACGTCGCCATCCTGAACGACCCGTATGCCGGTGGCACGCATCTGCCCGACCTCACCGTGGTGCGACCGGTGTTCCTCGGCCGCAAGAGGCGGCCGCGCTGGTTCCTGGTCAACCGCGCGCACCATGCCGACATCGGCGGCCAGAGCCCCGGGTCGATGGGCCTCGCCACCGACCTGCACGCCGAGGGTCTGGTGCTGCCGCCGGTCTGCCTGCGGCGCGGCGGCCGCCTGCAGAGCGACCTGCTGCGGCTGTTCGCACGCAACGTGCGCGGCGCCGACGAACGTCTGGTCGACCTGCAGGCGCAGGAGGCGAGCCTGGTGCAGCTCGAACGGCGGTTGCGCGCGTTCGTCGACGAGCGCGGCCTGGCGTTCGTGCAGGCGGCGACCGAGCAGCTGCTGGACTACTCCGAGCGCGCCGGCCGCGCGATGCTGCGCGGCCTGCGCCGCGGCGTCTTCCGCGCGTGCGATCACCTCGACGACGATGGTTTCGGCAGCGGTCCGCTGCGCCTGGACCTCGCGCTGCGTCTGACCGGGCAGCGCGCCGAGTTCGATTGGCGCGGCAGCTGCGACCAGGCGCGCGGCGGTGTCAACGCCAACCGCGGCATCGTGCTCGCGGCCTGCGTCTACGCGCTGCGCTGCCTGTGTGAGCATCGGCTGCCGACCAACGACGGCCTGTTCCGGCTGGTGTCGCTGCGCACGCGGCCCGGCAGCCTGGTCGAGCCGCGTTCGCCGGCGCCGGTCGCCGGCGGCAACGTCGAGACCAGCCAGCGCCTGGTCGACGTCGCCTTCGCGGCGCTGGCGCAGGCGGCGCCCGGCCGCGTGCCGGCGGCGTCGGCGGGCACGATGAGCAACCTGTCGTTCGGCGGCCGCCGCGCCGACGGCAGCGACTTCGCCAGCTACGAGACCCTGCCCGGCGGTGCGGGCGCCGGTCCGCACGGGCCGGGTCAGGCGGCGATCCAGACCCACATGACGAACACCCGCAACACGCCGGTCGAGGAGTTCGAGCACCGCCATCCGGTGCGCATCGAGTCGCTGTCGGTGCGGCGGCGCAGCGGCGGTCGCGGCGCGCGCCGCGGCGGCGACGGCCTGGTGAAGTCGCTGTCGGCGCTGGTGCCGCTGCAGGTGACGTTCCTCGGCGAACGCCACGCGAGCGGCCCGCCCGGGGCGGCCGGCGGTGATGCCGGGCGGCCCGGCCGTCTGTGGCGCCGGCGCGGCGCCGGCCGCGAACGACTGCCGGCGAAGGCGTCGCTCGAACTGCAGCCGGGCGAGGTGCTGACGGTCGAGACGCCCGGCGGCGGTGGCCATGGCCGGGCGTGAGCGGCGACCGGGTGCCCGGCTGGCGATCTTCGCCGCCGCGGCGGCCGGCTGCGCCGGCCCGAGCTACAGCGCCTACCCGCTCGACCTGCCGGGCGGCGTGCCGGCACACGCCTTCGCGGTCTGCCGCGACGCGCTGGCGGCGCGCTTCGGGGCGCTGGTCACCGTCGACGCGGCGGCGTTCCTCCTGCAGACCGACTGGGTCGCCTGCGCCGATCTGCCGGGCGAACGGCGGGCGTCGGTGTTCCGTCAGATCGACGGCGCGGTGGCGGGTCTCGGCGTCGTCGTCGAAGTGCGACGGCTGACGGAGCCCCTGCTCGGTCTGCCGCGCTGGACCGCGCCGCGCGGCGACGCGGCGGCGGAGCGCGAACTCGCCGACCTGCTGCGCGCGGCGATCAACCCGTGATCGCCGCCAGCGCGCGCCGCAGCCGCGCCTCGGCGGGCCAGCGCCGCGCGGCGCGCCGCAGCAACTGCACGGCGGCATGCCAGCGGCCGCGCATCTCCAGCACCCGGGCGCGCACCAGCGTCGTGTGACCGCGGTGCGGCGACGGCGTGCCGCGCTGGCATCGCACCGCGGCGAGCGCGCCGGCGAGATCGCCGCGCGCCACGAACTCCTCGGCGAGCCACGACCAGGCCACCGGCGAGTGCGGCCAGATGCGCACGGCGTCGCGCAGCAAGCGCAGCGGCGCGTCCGCGTCGAGGTGCGACCGTGTCGCCCAGTGGCGCACGCGCCGGCGCACGTCGATCGTCGACGGCCGCAGGTGGAAGTGACGCCGCAGCGAGCGGATGCGCCGCAGCCGCCGCTCGGGATCGGGCCGGCAGCGCGGGCCCGGCAGCAGCCGCAGTCCGCCGCGCTGGCGCCGCAGGTCGGCCGCGAGTCCGGTCAGCGCCTCGGCGAGCCGCGCCCGCCAGAACGCGTCGTGTTCGCCGCCGCAACCGAGCCGCACGACCAGCCGTTCCAGTTCGCGGCGCAGTTCCGCCACCGGTCGACCCTCGCGTACGGCGCTGGCCGACAGGTTCCAGCGGCCGTTGGCGAGCCGCACCCAGCTGTCGGGCAACTCCGGCAGCTGGGGCCCGTCGAGGTCGGCGCCGACACCGGACCCGGGCCGCCGCGCCGGCACGGCCGCGGGCAGGCGCGGCCGCACGTGGTGACGGTAGACCCAGCGCTCGGCGAGGCGCATCCAACGCCCGTGTCGCTGCGCGGGCGCCAGCGCCACGATCGTCGCGGCGTGCTGCAGGCAGTCGAGGGTCAGCTCCTGCAGCAGTTCGTCGCGCAGTTCCGGCAGTTCGCCGCGGCCGAGCTGCTTCCAGCGGGCGATGCGGCGCAGGGTGCCGGGCAGGATCCGGGCGCCGAACGTGCGCAGGTGCGCCAACGCCTCCGTGCGTGCCGATGGGTCTTGGTGCATACGACGGTCCCGCCCTCTTGTCGGCGACCGGGGGCAGCGCCTGCCGGTCTCCGGCACACGACAGGTGATCCGGCGGCGCGCCTTGGTATGCTCGCCCGCTTTTGCAGCAGCAAAGGTCTATGCCCACCACCTGTGTCGTTGGCATCCTCTGGGGTGACGAAGGCAAGGGCAAAGTCATCGACTACCTGGCCGCAGACGCCGACTTCGTCGTGCGTTACGGCGGTGGCCACAACGCCGGCCACACGCTGATCCTGCCGTCCGGCAAGTTGGTGCTGCACCTCGTGCCGTCGGGCATCGTGCACCCGCACACGACGAACGTGATCGGCAACGGCGTCGTCGTCGATCCGATCCACCTCTGCAGCGAGATCGACGCGCTGCGCACCCGCGGCCTGCCGGTCGAACTCGGCGGCAACCTGCTGCTCAGCGAACGCGCGCACGTGATCCTCGAAGCCCACCGTCGCCAGGACCAGTGGGCCGAGGGCGCGCGCGGCAGCGGGCGCATCGGCACCACCGGCCGCGGCATCGGCCCGGCCTACGCCGACCGCTGCAGCCGCATCGGGCTGCGCCTCGGCGACCTGCTGCGGCCGGACCGCCTGCGGCAGGTCGTGCGGGCGATCGCGGCGCAGAAGAACGCCTGGTTCGTGCCCGCGGGCATCGAGCCGCTCGATGCCGAGGCGATCGTCGCGCAACTGCTCGACGCCGGCGAACGCCTGCGCGCCGGCATCGTCGACAGCGGCGCCGTGCTGCGGCGGGCCCACGCCGCGGGCCGGCGCATCCTGCTCGAAGGCGCCCAGGGCTGCCTGCTCGACCTGGAGCACGGCACCTACCCGTTCGTGACCAGTTCGCACGCGAGCACCGGCGGCGCGTTCAGCGGCACCGGCCTGCCGCCGCACGCGATGCGCGTGGTCGGCATCGCCAAGGCCTATTCGACCCGCGTTGGCGAGGGGCCGTTCCCAACCGAGCGCGGCGACGAGATCGGCGAACGGCTGCGAGCCGCCGGCAAGGAGTTCGGTTCGACCACCGGCCGGCCGCGGCGCTGCGGCTGGTTCGACACCGTCGCCGTGCGCTACTCCGGCGCGGTCTCGGGCGCCGACGAACTGGTGCTGACCGGCCTCGACGTGCTGCGCGGCTTCCTGCCGCTGCGGCTCTGCGTCGCCTACCGCCTCGCCGACGGCTCGCGCACGACCGAGCTGCCGGCGTTCGACCTCGAGCACGCCGTGCCCGAGTACGAGGATCTGCCCGGCTTCACCGAGGATCTGCGGCAGGTGCGCCGCTTCGACGACCTGCCGGCGACCGCGCGGGCCTACGTGCAGGCGATCGAACGCCACACCGGCATCCCCGTGCGCACGATCTCCGTCGGCCCCGAGCGCGACCAGGTCATCGTGCGGTGAGCAGCCGGCGCGACGACTCCGAACCGGTGGTGCCGCGCAGCGTCGCGGTGATCATGGACGGCAACGGCCGGTGGGCGAAGCGCGCCGGCCTCGAGCGCATCCGCGGCCACGAACGCGGCATCGACGCGGTGCGCACCACGGTCACCGAGTGCGCGCAGCTCGGCGTCGAGGCGCTGACGCTGTACGCGTTCTCCGAGGAGAACTGGCAGCGGCCGCAGCGCGAGATCGATCTGCTGTTCAAGCTGCTGCTGCGGTTCCTGGTCGACGAGCGGCCGACGCTGATGCGGAACGGCGTGCGCCTGCTGCACGCCGGCCGCCGCGAACGGCTGGCGCCGGCGGTGCTGCGCACGCTCGACGAGACGATCGCCCTGACGGCGGGCAACACCGGCATGCTGCTGTGCCTGGCGATCAGCTACGGCGGTCGCCAGGAACTGGTCGACGCCATGCAATCGCTGGCCCGCCGGGTCGCCGCTGGCGAACTGCGGCCGGAGCAGATCGACGACGCGGCGATCCGCGCGGCGCTGTACCAGCCGCAGGTTCCCGATCCCGACCTGCTGATCCGCACCGCCGGCGAACGCCGCATCAGCAACTTCCTGCTCTGGCAGATCAGCTACGCGGAGATCTGGGTCAGCGACGTCTGCTGGCCGGACTTCGGCCGCGAGCAGCTGCTCGAGGCGTTCCGCGACTACGGCCGCCGGGTGCGCAAGTTCGGCAAGGTCCTGTGATGGAGTGGGCGCGCTGATGGCCGGCAGCGACCTGCGCACCCGCGCCGTGCTGGCGCCGCTGATGCTGGCGATCGTCGGCGCCGTCTACTGGCTCGACTGGGGCGGCACGCTCGGCCTCAAGCCGGGCGCGCTGTCCGCCGCGGTGCTGATGCTGCTCGGCATCGGCGGCGCCTGGGAGTACGCGCACCTGCTGCGCAACGCCGGGTTCGCGGTCGCCAAGAAGACGCTGGTGGTCTGCACCACCTTGCTGCTCGGCAGCGGCTTCCCGCTCGGCTGGCACGCGATCGACCGCGAGTTCTACCCGCTGGTGGTCGGCACCATGGTGCTGCTGTTCCCGCTGGCCGTGCGCACGCTGCGCAGGCAGGACATGAAGGTCAGCCTCGAACTGCAGGGCGCGACGCTGCTCGGCTTCGTGTTCGTCGCCTGGCCGGTCTACCTGGCGATCGGCACCTGCTTCCGCCACCTGCCGTCGGTGCTGTTCGTGGTGCTGGTCTGCAAGGGCGGCGACATCGGCGGCTACTGCGCGGGCCGCCTGCTCGGCCGCACCAAGCTGATCCCGCACATCAGCCCCGGCAAGACCGTCGAGGGGGCGTTGGGCAGCCTCGCGGCGTCGATGGCGCTGGCGGTCTGGTTGCGCGGCGGCCTGCTCGAGCCCGACGTGCGACTGCCGCTGTGGGGCGCGTTGCTGACCGGGGTGATGTTGAACTTCACCACCCAGAGCGGCGACCTGATCGAGTCGCTGCTGAAGCGCCGCTGCAACGCCAAGGACTCGTCCCACCTGCTGCCGGCGCACGGCGGCATCCTGGACCTCGTCGACAGCCTGCTGTTCTCGTTCTGCGCCTGGTTCCTGGTGCTGGTCTGGCTGACCTGACCGCTAGACTCACGAACCGATGAGCGACGCCGACATCCAGATCCCGGTGCAGTCCGTGGACGAAGCCAGGACGCTGCTCGGGCCGCTCGACAGCAACGCGCGCCTGGTGCGGGAGCTGCACGGCGTCAGCGTGCTGGCCCGCGACGGCAGCCTGCGCCTGCTGGGCGATGCCGGCCACGTGCAGGTCGTGCAGCAGGTGTTCGAGGACAGTCTGGCGACGATGCGCGCCGGCCGGCGGCTCGGCACGCAGGAGGTCGCCGCGCGCCTGCGCGCGACGCTCGACAACGACATCGTCACCGACGGGGTCGTCGAACGCGGCCCGCGCGCGCCGGTCGGCGTCAACGTGCGCGCACGCACCGCCGGGCAGCAGGTCTACCTCGACTGCATGGAGCAGCACGACGTCGTGTTCGCCATCGGTCCCGCCGGCACCGGCAAGACCTATCTCGCGGTGGCGAAGGCGATCGAGGCGATGAAGCGCGGCGCCGTGCGCCGCATCGTGCTGGTGCGCCCGGCCGTCGAGGCCGGCGAGAAGCTCGGCTTCCTGCCCGGCGACTTCCAGGCCAAGATCGACCCGTACCTGCGGCCGATGTACGACGCGCTGCAGGACCTGCTCGACGCGCGCACGCGCGCCCGCTGGATCGAGACCGACGTCGTCGAAGTGTGCCCGCTGGCCTACATGCGCGGCCGCACCCTGAACCGCTCGTTCGTGATCCTCGACGAGGCGCAGAACACGACCGTGCCGCAGATGCTGATGTTCCTGACGCGTCTGGGCGAGGGGTCGCGCATGGTCGTCACCGGCGATCCGTCGCAGGTCGATCTGCCCGGCAACGTCACTTCGGGCCTCGCCGACGCCGTGCGCAAACTCGGTGCGGTCGAGGAGATAGGCATGGTGCGTCTCGACGCGTCCGACGTCGTGCGGCACCCGGTCGTCAGCCGCATCGTGACCGCCTACGGCGAGCACGGGGCCGGCAAGCCACGTGCATGAGCCGGCCCGGTGAACGGCGGCCGGGCCAGCGCCGGAGTCCCCGTCTGCAGCTCGAAGTCGTCGACCGCGGCCGCCCACGCACCGATCCGGCGTTCGTGCGCCGGGTGGTGCGCACCACGCTGCAGTTCGCACGTCGTCCCGAACTGCCGGTGTCGTTGCTGATCACCGACGATGCCGAGATCGCCGCGCTGCATGCACGGTTCCTCGGCGATGCGACGCCGACCGACGTGATCTCGTTCCTGCTCGACGACGTGGCCGAACTGGTCGTCAGCCGCGAGACCGCGCGCCGCAGCGCGCGCACACACGGCCACACGATCCGTGCCGAACTGGCGCTGTACATCGTGCACGGCATCCTGCACCTGACCGGCTTCGACGATGTTCGTGCGCGCGATCGTGTGCGCATGCGCGCGGCCGAGAACGAAGTGATGCATCGACTGCGACTGCGCGTGCGTCCCGTCGACGCGTGATCGAGCGGCGCCTCGTCGACGTCAAAGTGCAACTC
>JAEUHS010000091.1 GCA_016794035.1 Planctomycetota bacterium | reverse complement strand
GGCCTCGCCGGCGATCGCCTTCGCCAGCAGCGTCTTGCCGGTGCCGGGCGAGCCGACCAGCAGCACGCCGCGCGGGATCGAGCCGCCGAGCCGCGCGAACTTCGCCGGGTTCTTCAGGAACTCGATGATCTCGCGCACCTCGGCCTTGGCCTCCTCCATGCCGGCGACGTCGTCGAACGTGATGTTCGTGCGGCTCTCCTTGGTGTAGAGCGAGGCGCGGCTGCGGCCGAAGCTCAGCACGCCGCCGCTGCCGCCGGGCGAGCGCATCTGGCGCAGGATGAAGAACCAGACGATCGCCAGCACCAGGATCCACGGGCCGACGGTGCCGATGATGTAGATCAGCGCCGTGTTCGGCTCGGTGACGCGGAAGTCGGCGGCGCTCAGCGACAGGCCCGTGAACGGCGTCAGCGGCACGTTCTTGGCCGCGAGCGCCTCGGTCACCTGCTGCAGGCTCGGATCGGATGCCGTCGTCGGGGCATCGAGCCGCACGTAGTGCATGCTCGAACCGCGCTGCAGCAGCGCCGTGACGTAGGTGCCGGCGCGACGCTGGTCGTCGCCCTTGGCCAGGGTGCCGCTGGCCTTGCCGTCGACCTCCTGGACCAGGAACGCGTGCACGACGCGGATCCGATCGTTCTGCAGATCGTCGACGAAGCGGCGCGTCGCCCCCGCGTCGGCCGGATACAGCGACGGATCGAGCTTCTGTGCCGCGAGCGTGCGGTAGAGATCGGCCTCGGCCTCGCCGCCGCGCAGGAAGTCGCGCAGCACGACCTCGATCGGGCGCGTGCCCTTGTCGAGCCGCACTTCGGCCGCAGCCACGCCGTCGGACAGCGAGAAGTTCTCGAGCTTGCCGTTCAGCAGGTAGCTGTAGAAGGCGTGCACCGAACTCTGGCCTTCGCGACCGGAGCTGGACACGACCAGGAACAGGGCCATCAGCAGGCCCAGGATCAGGATCACGCCGCCCATGCCGCGCGGCTTCTTGCGCCCCTCGGCCTCGACCGGTTCCTTCGTCTCTTTGCTCGTCATCAGCTTCTCTGGTTCGGCCCCCGGCCCACGCCCTCATCGGCCCTGCGCCGACGCTCGCCGTAGTCCGCTTGCCAACGCGGGTTCCGCCTCGTGCCGAGCACCGCGCAGCGCGCGAGGATAGGTCGGATCCGGGCCGGAAGCCAGGAGGGTGGCGCGAAGCTCGTCGCCGGGTGCCGGGTGTCGGTCGCGCGCGGCGGCGCTGTCGAACCGCCGGCCGCGGCTACCGGGTCGCCGGCTGCAGCAGCCGCCGATGCGCTGCCAGCGCCTCGCGCACGGCCGGCGCCATGCCGTCGCCGCCGGCGTCCAGCAGGGCCAGCAGTTCGCGGCGCATGCGCGGCGCCCAGAACTTCTTGATGTGGCCGGCGATGCCCTCGAGCGCGACCTTCGGCTCGGGTTCGGCGGCGAAGAACGCGGCGATGTCGTTGGCCATCTTGACCAGCTTCTTGCCGTCCATCAGCGCACGTCCCCGCGCACCGCGGTCTTCGGCAAGAGGCCCTCCTGCTGGCTCGCGAACGAGTCGAACCCGCGCTGCCACTCGGACTTCTTCGCGTGCGCGACCACCTGCACGGCGGTGACCTTGTACTCGGGGCAGTTGGTCGCCCAGTCCGAGTTCTCGGTGGTGACCACGTTCACGCCCGACTCCGGGTGGTGGAACGTCGTGTAGACCACACCCGGCTGCATGCGTTCGGTGACCACCGCGCGCAGCGTGGTCTCGCCCTTGCGGCTCTGCAGCGACACCATCTCGCCGTGCGTGATGCCGCGCTGCTCGGCGTCGTGCGGGTGGATCTCGAGCACGTCGGCGTCGTGCCAGACCTTGTTCTCGGTGCGCCGCGTCTGCGCGCCGACGTTGTACTGGCTGAGGATGCGACCGGTGGTCAGGATCAGCGGGAACTTGCGCGTCGTGCGTTCCGGCGTCGCGACGTACTCGGTGACCACGAAGCGCCCCTTGCCGCGCACGAACTCCTGCTCGTGCATCACCGGGGTGCCGTCCGGCGCCGCGTCGTTGCACGGCCATTGGATGCTGCCGAGGCGATCGATCTTGTCGTAGCTGACGCCGGTGAACGTCGGCGTCAGCAGCGCGATCTCGTCCATGACCTGCGACGGGTGGTCGTAGTGCATCGGGTAGCCGAGCGCGCGGCTCAGCGCGACCGTGACCTCCCAGTCCGCCATGCCGGCCAGCGGCGGCATGACCTTGCGCACGCGGCTGATGCGGCGCTCGGCGTTGGTGAACGTGCCGTCCTTCTCCAGGAACGAACTGCCGGGCAGCAGCACATGCGCGTACTTCGCGGTCTCGCACAGGAAGATGTCCTGCACGATCAGGCATTCGAGCGACTCGAGCGCCTTCTGCACGTGCTTGGTGTCCGGGTCGCTCTGCGCGATGTCCTCGCCCTGCACGTAGAGGCCCTTGAACGAGCCGTCGATCGCGGCGTCGAACATGTTCGGGATGCGCAGGCCCGGTTCGTCTTGGATGGGCACCCCCCACGTGGTCGCGAACAGCTCGCGCACGCCGGCGTCGCCGACGTGGCGGTAGCCCGGCAGTTCGTGCGGGAACGAGCCCATGTCGCACGACCCCTGCACGTTGTTCTGGCCGCGCAGCGGGTTCACCCCGACACCAGGGCGGCCGATGTTGCCGGTCACCATCGCCAGGTTGGCGATCGCCATCACCGTCGTGCTGCCCTGGCTGTGTTCGGTGACGCCGAGGCCGTAGTAGATCGCGCCGTTGCCTGCCTTGGCGAACAGGCGCGCGGCGCCGCGCAGGCTGGCGGCCGGCACGCCGCACTCGGCCTCGAGCGCCTCGGGCGAGTTCTTCGGCGAGGCGATGAAGGTCTTCCACTTCTCGTACTGGTCGACTTCGCAGCGCTCGCGCACGTAGCCCTCGCGGGCGAGGCCTTCGGTCACGATCACGTGCGCCATCGCGTTCAGCACGGCGACGTTGGTGCCCGGCTTCAGCGGCAGGTGGAAGTCGGCCGCGACGTGCGGCGTGCGCACGAGGTCGATGCGGCGCGGGTCGATGACGATCAGCGTGGCACCGGCCCGCAGGCGCTGCTTCATGCGCGATGCGAACACCGGGTGGCCATCGGTCGGATTGGCGCCGATCACGATCATGCAGTCGGTGTGCTCGACGCTGTCGAAGTCCTGCGTGCCGGCGGACTCGCCGAGCGTGGTCTTCAGGCCGTAGCCGGTCGGCGAGTGGCAGACGCGGGCGCAGGTGTCGACGTTGTTGTTGCCGAACCCCGCCCGCACCAGCTTCTGCACCAGGTAGGTCTCCTCGTTGGTGCAGCGCGAGCTGGTGATGCCGCCGACGCTGTCCTTGCCGTACCTGGCCTGGATGCGCTTGATCTCGCTGGCAGCGTAGGCGATCGCCTCGTCCCAGCTCACCTCGCGCCACGGGTCGGTGATCTTGCTGCGGATCATCGGCGTGTTGACGCGGTCCGGATGCGTCGCGTAGCCCCACGCGAAGCGGCCCTTGATGCAGCTGTGGCCGTGGTTCGCCTTGCCGTCCTTGTGCGGCACCATGCGCACGACCTCAGAGCCCTTCATCTCGGCGCGGAACGCGCAGCCGACGCCGCAGTAGGCGCAGGTGGTGTCGACGGCGTGATCCGGCTGGCCCTGGTCGACGATCGACTTCTCCATCAGCGTCGAGGTCGGGCAGGCCTGCACGCAGGCGCCGCACGACACGCACTCGGAGTCGAGGAAGTTCGTCGGCCCGGCGGCGATCGTGCTGCCGAAGCCGCGCCCCTGCACCGTCAGCGCGAACGTGCCCTGGATCTCGTCGCAGGCGCGCACGCAGCGCGAGCAGACGATGCACTTGGTCGGGTCGAACGTGAAGTACGGGTTGCTCTCGTCCTTCGGCGCCGCGAGGTGGTTCTCGCCCGCGTAGCCGTAGCGCACCTCGCGCAGGCCAGTGACGCCGGCCATGTCCTGCAGTTCGCAGTTGCCGTTGGCCGGGCAGGTCAGGCAGTCGAGCGGATGGTCGCTGATGTACAGCTCCATCACGCCGCGGCGCAGGTCCGCGAGCTTGCGGCTCTGTGTCCTGACCTTCATGCCCGGCTCGCAGTGCGTCGTGCACGACGCCGGGAAACCGCGGCGGCCCTCGACCTCGACCAGGCACAGGCGGCAGCTGCCGAACGCCTCCAGGCTGTCGGTCGCGCACAGCTTCGGGATGTTGACGCCCGCCAGGGCGGCGGCGCGCAGCACCGAGGTGCCCGCGGGGACCGTGACCGGCTGGCCGTCGATCTGCAGCGCGACCGACTTCGCCGCCGGCCGCGCCGGCGTGCCGAAGTCCTGGACCTTGTTCGAGTACATGATGGGATCCCGGGCCTGGCCGCCCGAGACCTCCCAGTGAACTCACGCATGCTGCGGCCGTCAACCGGACGTCCCGGCAACCGTGGCTGCGGCCGAACCACGGCGAGGTCCGCCGGGGCAGTGGCGCGGCCACCGTCCCGGCGCCGCCGCTACTCCGGCGCGCCGATGTAGAGGAAGGGCGCCCAGTGGAACGGGTCCGGGTACTTCGCGCGCAGGACCTTCTTCGCCGCCGTGAACGCCGCCAGCTTGTCGGTCTCGCCGGCGAGCAGGCGTGAGTAGAAGTCGGTCATCAGCTCCTTCGTGCTCGCGTCGTCCACGGCCCACAGGGACGAGATCACGGCCGGCACCCCCGCGAACAGGAAGCCGAGCGGCAGCGCCTGCGGCGCCTCGTCGCGCAGCGTCGGACCGACGTTGGTGCGGCACGCCGACAGCACCACCAGCCGGCACGACGTCAGCCGGCCGCGCCAGGCGTTCAGCAGGTCGCCGAGCTTGAGCAGTCCGTCGTCGCCGGGCAGCACGTTCGGCGGCGGCGACAGCACCAGCATGCTGAGGCTCTGCCCCGCATACTCCTCGGCGATGCCGTGGCAGGCGAAGTGCAGGTACTTCGCCTTCGCGGCCAAGTCGAACACGGCCGGTTCCGTCGCCTCGGTGCCGAGCAGACGCTCCGTCTTCGCTTGCCGCGCGGCGAACACGGCCTCGATCGCCTCGGTCTCGGCGCGCGCACCGGCGAGCCGCGGCAGCCGCCGCAGCCGCTCGAGGTCGCCCTCGCGCAAGATCCTCGCGACCTGCTGTTCGCCGCTGCGCGACGCCGTGAACGCCGCGCGGGCCGGGCCCTGCCCGACCTCGATGCCGAGCCGCCCCTTGCCGACGTGCACGGTGACCGATTCGCCGCGGCGCGACAGTTCGACCACGATCGGCGCATCGGCCCGCAGCCCGTCCTCGATCGCCGCCTCCACCTCCGGCAGCGCGTCGCGCAGCGTCTTGTCGTCGAGCAGTTCGCGGCCGTCGTAGCGCAACAGCACGTCGCCCGGCCGCACCCCGGCGCGCTCGGCGGCGGAATCCTCGCCGACCGCCAGCACGAACACGCCCCGCTCCGGCACCTCGGGCTCGACCGCGACCCCGCCGGGGTCGCCGACCGCGAGCAGGTCGAGCGCCGTGGTGTCGTCGCCGGTGTCGCGCGCCCGCTGCCGCAGCCAACAGAGGCTGCTGCCGGAGGGCACGTAGGCAATCGGCGGACCGCTGTCGAGCCAGTGCACCGGCAGGCCGTCGACCGTGTCGGTGACGAGCAGTTCGAACGGCAGCCGGTGCAGTTCGCGGTGCGCGGCGACGAACACGCGCTTGCAGCCGCGCAGACGCTGCCAGACCGCCGTCGGGATCAGCGCCGTGAACAGCTCGCGCGCCGGATCGGCAGCGCCCGCCGCGGGCGCGGCGGTGTCCGCCGGATCGCGGCCGCGCAGCTGCGCGCGCGAACAGCGCGCCAGCAGCGCGGGCAGCGCCCGCGTCACAGCCGCGTACGCGTCCGGCAGCGGCACCGCCGCCACCGGGCCCTCGCGCGCCAACACGTAGAGCAGCGCGACGTTGGCCGTCACCGTGAACTGGAGCAGCAGTTCGTCCTCGCGCAGCGTGGCCTGGAGTTCCGCGGCGTCGCGCACCCGCCCCACTGGCAGCACGTCGCCGAGCAGCCGCGCGCGTTCGTCGAGCAGCTGCCGCAGCCCGGCCTCGGCTTCGCCTGCCCGCGCCAGCAGTGTGTCGCGACGCGCGGGCTCCGCCGCGGCTGCCGCCGACGCGTCGTCGAGCCGGCTGAGTTCGTGCAGCAACCGGTCGTTCTCGAGCTCCGCCGCAGCCAGCTGCTGCCGCAGGGCGTCGAGCCGGGTCGCCGTCGCCTCGTCGCCGCGCCGCCGCGCGCGGCGCCCGGCTTCGGCCAGCGGGTCGAAGCGCTGCTGCTCGAGCAGATCGAGCAATCCGCGGCCGCGCCCCCGCTCCGCCGCGCGCCAGGCATCGGCGGCGGCACCGCGCCGCGCCAGCAAGGCCTGCAGCGACTCGAAGACACCGCCGTCCTTCAGGTCGTCGAACCAGGATTGGCGCAACGCCGCGGACAGCCGGGTCCGGCTGCGCAGCCGCTCGATGCTGGCGCAGGCACGCTCGAGCAGGGCCTCGGCCTCCGTCGTGCGGCCGAGCCGCGCGAAGACCACCGCCGCATGTCCCGACGCCCTCGCCACGTCGGGGTGGTCCGCGTCGCCGTGCACTCGCCGCCAGACGTCGAGGGCACGCTGGTAGAGCTCGGCGGCTGGCCGATCGCGCCCGAGCTGCGCGAGGCAGTGGGCCACGGCGCCTTCCGCCTGCGCCAGGGCTGGATCGTCGCGCTCCTGGCTGCAGCGCCGCAGCATCGCGGCTGACGCCTCGAACTCCGCCAACGCCTCCTCGGGGCGTCCGAGCTGCTGCAGGCACAATCCCACGTTGTGGCGCTTGCTGGCGAGGTCGGGATGGTCGCGGCCGGCGTAGATGCGCTCGTCCATCGCCAGCGCGGCGCGGCTGCGCTGTAGCGCCTCCTCGGCTCGATCGAGCCACAGAAGGCAGAGCGCCAGGTTGCTGGTCGTGGCGGCAACGTATGGATGGTCGCCATCGCCGTGGATGCGGCGCAGCATCGCCACCACCGCCTCGTAGCGCGCGGCGGCTTCCTGCCGACGCCCCAGCGAATCGAGGCCGTAGGCGACGTTGTGCATCGCCGATGCCACCATTGGGTGGTCGCCGCCACCGGCGAGGCGGCGCAGCATCGCCAGACCCAGCTCGTAGCGCGGCAGCGCTTCGTCGGCGCGCCCCATCGACTCGAGGCAGAACCCATGGTTGCCGATGCACGCCGCCAGACCGGCATCGTCGCGCCCGGCGAGCACGTACGAGTAGGCGGCAAAGGCCAGTTCGTACTGGCGCAACGCCGCGTCGTAGCGGCCGAGCGCGCGCAAGCAGGCCGCGAGGTTGTTGCGGGCACGCGCCGTGTCGAGGTCCTGCCCGGAACCCGGCAGGCGCTCACGGATCGCGACCACCTGCTCGAACAGCGACAGCGCCTCCGGCGTTCGGCCGAGTGCGTGCACACACACGGCGACGTTGTTGAGGCTGCAGGCCACGTCGTCGTGCAGGTCGTGACCGTGCAGTTCGCGCCGCAGCGCCAGCACCGATCGGTGGCAGCGCAGCGCGACTTCGGCCTTGCCCGCCATGCGCAACTCCTCGGCGGCGTCGTTGAGCAACCTCGCGACCTCGACCGCGGCGGCGGCGATGGGGCGCGACTCGGCGACGGGCAGCAGGAGATCGATCACGGCATGCCAGTCCTGTGCTTCGTGGCGCCGTCGCGCGGCCTCGACGATCTGGCCGTGGTCCTGAGCCGACAGCGAGACGACGAACGCGAGCAGCACGGTGATCATCCCGACGCGCATGGCGAGACCTCGCCGACCAGCTTAGACCAGCGCGACCGCGAACGCGACGCCCGCCCCTGCCCGAACGCAACCGCGCCGGACCTAGCGCGCGAAGTCCTCCGGGAAGTGCTCGAGCGCACTCAGCACCGGCAGCGGCGTCAAACCGCCCATCGCGCACAGCGACGTGTCCTTCATCGTCGTGCACAGATCCTGCAGCAGCGCCACGTTCGCCTCGCGTCGTTCGCCGGCGACGATGCGGTCGATGACTTCCTTGCCGCGCGTGCTGCCGATGCGACACGGCGTGCACTTGCCGCACGACTCGATGGCGCAGAACTCCATCGCGTAGCGCGCCATCTTCGCCATGTCGACGGTGTCGTCGAACACCACGATGCCGCCGTGGCCGATCATGCCACCGGCGGCCGCGAACGGTTCGTAGTCGAGCGGCAGGTCGAACCTGCTGGCCGGCAGATAGGCGCCGAGCGGGCCGCCGACCTGCACCGCGCGGATCTTGCGGCCCGATGCGGTGCCGCCGCCGAAGTCGTGCAGCAGTTCGCGCAGCGTGATGCCGAACGGCACCTCGACCAGGCCGCCGTGCTTGACGTTGCCGGCGAGCTGGAACGGCAACGTGCCCTTGCTGCGGCCGACGCCGTGCGCCGCGTAGGCCGCGCCGCCGTGCTGCAGGATCCAGGGGGCGGCCGCCAGCGTCATCACGTTGTTGACGACCGTCGGCTTGCCCCACAGGCCCGCGAGCGCCGGCAACGGCGGCTTCGGCCGCACCATGCCGCGCTTGCCCTCGAGGCTCTCGAGCATCGCGGTCTCCTCGCCGCAGATGTACGAGCCGGCGCCGATGCGCAGCTGCACGTCGAACTGCCTGCCGCTGCCGAGCACGTCGTCGCCGAGCCAGCCGGCGGCGCGCGCGCGCTGGATCGCGGTCACCAGCGCGACGCGCGCGTCCGGGTACTCGGAGCGCAGGTAGATCCAGCCCTCGGTCGCCCCCACCGCGAGACCGGCGATCGCCATGCCCTCGAGCAGCAGGTACGGATCGCCCTCCATGACCATGCGGTCGCTGAAGGTGCCGGAGTCGCCTTCGTCGGCGTTGCAGGCGATGTACTTCTGGTCGGCCGAGGCGCCGAGCACCGTGCGCCACTTGATGCCGGCCGGGAAGCCGGCGCCGCCGCGGCCGCGCAGGCCCGACTGCACGACCTCGTCGACGATCGCCGCCGGCGCCATCGTGATGGCCCGCTGCAGCCCGACGAGACCGCCGTGCGCCCGGTAGTGCTCGAGACTCAGCGGATCGGTGACGCCGACCCGCGCGAACGTCAGCCGCGTCTGCTGCGCGAAGTACGGGATCTTGTCGGTCGGACCGTGGCACAGCGCGTGGTCGCCGCCCCGCAGGAAGCCGGCCGCGAACAGGCCCTCGACGTCACCCGGCGCGACCGGCCCATAGGCGATGCGGCCGTTCGCCGTCGCCACCTCGACCAGCGGCTCGAGCCACAGCATGCCGCGCGAGCCGTTGCGCACGACCTGCACGTCGTGCCCGCCGGCGCGCGCCCCGGCGACGATCGCCTCGGCGACGGCTTCGGCGCCGACCGACAGCGCCGCGCTGTCGCGCGGCACGTAGACGGTGGTCGTCATGCGCGTTCCTCCGCCGCCAGCCCCGCCAGCAACGCGTCGAGCCGCTCCGGCGTCACCCGGCCGTGCACGCGGCCGTCGAGCAGCAGCGACGGCGACAGCGCGCAGTTGCCCAGGCAGTAGACCGGCTCGACGGTCAGGCGGCCGTCGCTGGTCGTGCCATGCATCGCGGCGCCGTGGCGCTCGGCCAGGTGCCGTTCGACGCGCTCGCAGCCCATCGCCTGGCACGCCTCGGCGCGGCACAGCTTGAGCACGTGCCGGCCCGGCGGCGACGTGCGGAAGTCGTGGTAGAACGTCAGCACGCCGTGCACGTCGGCGCGCGACAGGTTCAGGGCTTTCGCGATGCGGTCGAGCGCCGCCGGCGGCACGTAGCCGAGCCGGTCCTGGATCGCGTGCAGGATCGGCAGCGTGGCGCCGCGCAGATCGCGGTTCTCGGCAATCGCGGCGTCGATCGCGGCGTCGATCGCGGCACGGCTCGGGTCGGTGTCGGCGCCGCTGCCGGCGGGCGCCGGCGGGCGCGGTTCGGGACGCTTGGTCACGGCGCGTTTGTATCAGAAACGAACGCCCGGGCCACCGCGTTGGTCGCGTGCACGGCGAGCGCGCCGATGCCATGCTGGCGGCCGTGGATCCCCGGCAGGCACGACAGCGACGACGCGACGCGGTGGCCCGCCGCGCCGCCGAGCGCGCCGCCGCCGGACGCAACGCGATCGGCCTGGTGCGGTGGCGCCGGTTCCGCCGCCGCGTCGGCGACCTGCTGCTGGCGCTGCTGGCCCCCGCGCTGCTGCGGTTGCTGGCCGTCACCTGGCGCGTGCAGCGCACCGGCGAGCCCGGCTTCGCGACGCTGCGCAGCGACGCCACCTGGCTGGTCGCGATGTGGCACGGCCGGATGCTGTGCCTGATGCCGCTGCGCTGGCATCGCGCGCGCGGCATCGACGTGCTGGTGTCGCCGAGCGACGACGGCAGCCTGGCGACGAAGGCGCTGCGCAGCTTCGGCTACCGCGCGATCCGCGGTTCGTTGAGCCGCGGCGGCGCGCGCGCGATGCGCGAGATGGCCGCGCGGCTGCACGGCGGCGGCCGGCTCGTCGTCACGCCCGATGGACCACGCGGTCCGCGGCACACGATGAACACCGGCGTGCCCTGGCTCGCGCGCGCGACCGGCGCCGCGATCCTGCCGGTGTCGGTCGCCTGCGACCGCGCCTGGCGCCTGCGCAGCTGGGATCGCTTCACGATCCCGAAGCCGTTCGCGCGCCTGCGCGTGCACTACGGCGACCCGGTGCACGTCGCCGCGGACTGCGACGAGGTCGAACTCGAGCGCATCGGTGAGCGCGTGCGCGCGCAGCTGCTGGCTGGCGAACGCGACGGCTTCGCGAGGCTCGGCGCCGCCGACGACCACGGCTGACGAGCGCCCCGGAAACAAGACGACCCGGGTCCCACTCGCGTGGCACCCGGGTCGCAAAGGACGTTTCACGCCATCGCCCATCGACACGTGCCGACGGGGACGGCGAACAGCCGGCCGGACCTTACAGATCCTGCGGGCGGAGCGTCTTGCGGCCGTTCGCCTGCGCGCGCTTCTCTGCGCCCGCGATCATGACGCGCACGGCGCTGTCGAGCGCGCCGTAGAAGTCGGACGAAACGTTCGACTTCTTGACCGCAGCCTTGGTGCGCGACTTGGAGATGATCAGATCGCCGGACGCGCTCTTCTTGTTCTTCTTGGCAGCCATCGGGTGTACCAGTTCGAGTGGACTTGGTTCGCCAGGCCACGGCCAACGTGCCGCGCCGCCCGCGAACTGGCGGCGAAGTTTGGCGCCCTCGCCGCGACTGTCAATGGAAAATCCGCATGGAAACCCGCTGTCCGAGGCCGTTCTCGACGTTTCCTCGACCCGGAATCCGATGCGCTCGCGGCGCGTCTCGCGCGCGTCGTGGAGCGCGATCGACGCTCGTCGGCGAGCGCCATGCGCACCCACGCCAGCCGCCGTACCGCGCCGCCACACGGCGCCCGAGAATGCCACTGCACGCGGCTGCGCGCGGCACTAGAGTGACGCCCCCGATTCCATGAGCTGGCGCCGTATCCTGCTGCTGACGCTCGCGTTCGTCGTCGCCCTGGGCACCGCGACCTGGGCGTTGCTGCAGAATTCCGACGCCGCCACCGAACTCGTCGCACACGAACTGCGCCGGCGGCTCGCGGTCGACGCCAGCGTCGCCGACACGCGCATCGATCTGGTGGCCGGGCGGCTGTCGGTACGCGGCTTGCGGATCGACGACCCGACGCGGCCGGGACAGGCGCTGCTGCGCGTCGAGAATCTGCACGTCGACGTCGCCGCGAATCCGCTCGGCTCCCTGATCGGGCTGCAGACGGTGGTCGCCGACGGCGTCGAGATCGAGTTCGGGCCGGTGCTGCCGGCCGCCGAGCAGCTGCTGCGCGGCGACGTGGCGACCGGTGCCGGTGGCGGCATCGGCGCGCTGCCGGCGATCGCCGTGCACCGCGGCCGGGTGCGCTTCACGCTGCGTGCCGGTGTGGCGCCGATCGAACTGCGTCACCTGGAGCTGGTGTGCGTGCCGCGCGCGGGCGGCGCCGAGTGGACCGGCACCGGCGAACTGGTGGACCTCGGCGCCACGCTGCACCTGCGCGGCGACGTCGATCTGGCGTCGGGCTCGACGCGCCTCGTCGTCGCGATCCGCGACCTGCCGCTCGGCACCGCGCAACGCGACCGGCTGCAGGAACTGCTCGGCGTCGATCTCGGCGGGTTCGACGCCGCCGCCCGCGTGCGCGAACTGACGTTGCTGGGCACCCTGCCGGGCAGGGACGCCGTCGATCGCACACCGGTGCTCGAACTGGCGGGCGACCTCGACGGCCTGCGCGCGACCGCCCCCGACCTGCCGCCGCTGGTGCAGCAGGCGACCGCCAAGGTGCACGCGAGCACGCGCGACGGCGGCAGCGCGAGCGTGCAGCTGCTGCAGGACTCGGCGATCGGACGGCTCGAGGTCGACGCGCACGCGACGCGGCTGTGGTCCGACCTGTCGTTCGACGTGCGCGCCCACGGCGAGGACATCCGCATCGACACCGACGTGCTGGCGGCGCTGCGCACGTTCGCCGTCGGCCGCCAGGTGGTCGCGGCGCTGCAACCGAAGACCGGCACCGCCGACCTCGACCTGTTCCTGCGCGATCCCCACCGCCGCGGCGGCCTCGCCGAACTCGAACTGGTGTTGCAGGGCGTCGCGATCACCTACGACGGCTTCGGCAAGGGCGAGGACCGGGCCCGCTTCCCGCTGCCGCTGGTGCAGGCGCGCGGCCGCGTGCGCCTGCGCGACGACGTGCTGCTGCTCGAGGACGTCGACGCCACGATCCCCGACTTCGCCGGCGGCGGCACCGTGCGGCTCGTCGGCCGCGTCGAGACCAGCGCGCCCGGCGGCGAAGACACCTCGCTCGACATCCATGCCGACAGCGTGCAGTTCAACGAGCACCTGCGCGCCGCCCTGACCGCGCTGCTGCGCGACGACGGCAGCCTCTACGACCGGCTGGCGCCGACCGGCCGCACCGAGGTCACGGTGCAGGTGCGGCCGCGCAGCTCGCTGCCGGGCGGCTGGTCGGTCGAGGTCAAGCCGCAGGCGGCGACGATGCAATGGGCCGGCTTCCCGTATCGCCTCGACGCGGTGCAGGGCAGCGTCGTCGCCCGGGGCGCCGGCGTCGTGTTCGACCTCGCCGGCGTGCACGGCGACGGCACGGTGGCGATGCGCGGCCGCATCCCGATCGACAGCCGCCACGAGGACGACGGCGGCTTCGAGGCGGTCGTCGACGTGCGGCGCCTCGCCATCGACGACGACCTGCGGCAGGCCGTGGCCGTGCTGGCGCCCGGCATCGACGCGCCGTGGCGCGACGGGGCCCCGCACGGCAGCTTCGGCGGCCGCGTCAAGGTCTGGCGCCCGCGCCCGGACGACCCGCTGTCGCACGACGTGCTGCTCGAACTGGACGGCGTCGGCCTGCAGCTGCCGGCGGCGCCGTGGCGCGCCGCCGACCTGCACGGTCAGATCTTCGTGCAGGGCCGCGACAGCGACACGCGCATCGACTTCGACGCGTTGCGCGGCCGGCTCGAACACGGCAACGACAAGCCGGCGCAGCTGGCGATGCTCGGCAGCCTCGTCACCGGCGCCGCCGCCCACACCGACCTGGCGTTCGTCGTGCGCGACCTCGAGCTCGATGCGCAGCTGGGCCGCACGCTGGAGGAACTCGGTGCGCTCGGCCCCGGCACCTGGCAGACGCTGCGGCCGTCGGGCGCGGTCGACCTGGTGTGCCGCCACGAGGCTCCGGCCGACGGGGCGTCGCGGTTGCAGCTCGTCGTGCAACTGCTCGAGGTGCGCTCGGACTCGCCGATCCTGCCGCGGCCGGCCGAGAAGATGACCGGTGAGCTGCACATCCAGGACGGCGAACTGCGCTTCCGCGACGTGCGCGCCGAGCTCGAGGGCGCGCTGGTCCAGGCCAGCGACGGCCGCGTGTTCACGCGCCCGGCGCCCGACGGCCGCGCCGACATCTCGTTCCGCGTCAAGGCCAACGGCATCCCGGTCGACGACGGGCTCGCGAACCTGTTCTCGGGACCGCTGCACCAGGCCGTGCTCGACCGCCAGCTGAAGGGACGCGCCGACGTCGACGCGCTGGCGCTGCGCTTCGCGATCCCGGGCCAGGGCGATGCGCTGCCGTTCGAGACCACGATCGGCGGGCAGATGCGCCTGTACGACGTCGAGATGACGCTGGGCCGCGGCCCCGACGGCATCCGCGTCGAGGGCATCGGCGGCATCGTCGGCCTCGCGGACAGCACCGTGTCGGAGACCGGCGGCGGCCTGCGCGGCACCATGCGCACCGGCACGATGACGATGTTCGGCCAGCCGCTCGAGGCCGTCGAGGCGGAGTTCGCCGCCGACGCCGAGCGCATCGAGGTCGGCACGCTGACGAGCCGCTTCCACGGCGGCTCGGTGCGGCAGGCGCGCACCGACGCGCCGGCGCTGCACTACCTGCTGCCCGGCATCGCGGCGCCCGAGGGCCGGCTGTCGGCGAACGTCACCTACGAGAAGGTCGACGTCTACTCGTTCCTCAGCGCCTGCGGCTGGCAGAACCCGCCGTACTCCGGCACGGCCGGCGGCGAATTCCTGCTCGACCGCCTCGACGGCAGCGACATCGTCGACGCGAAGGCGAGCGGGCGCCTCGTCATCGACCGCGGCGACCTCGGCGTGGTGCCGTTGTTCACGTCGATCTACGCGCGGCTGCCGGCGCCCGATCGGCCGCGGTTCCACCACCTCGGACTGGACTTCCGGCTCGCCGATCGCGCGGTCTACTTCGACTCGCTGCGCGTGCGATCGAACCTGCTCGGCGCCAACGGCACCGGCTCGCTGGAACTCGACGGCTACCTCGACGTGCGCATGACGCTCGACAACCTGCTCGGCAACTCGGCCGACCCGTTGGTGATGCCGCTGATCGACCTGCTGTCGCAGAACATCGTGCGCTTCCACCTGTTCGGCTACCTGCGCGACCTGCACACCGAGCAGCGCTGGGTCACCGAGCGCTCCCCGGGCCGGCGCGAGATCCCGCCGATGCCACCGGCGACCGAACGCCAGGCGCTGCCGGCGTTCTAGGCCGACCCGCGCGGCGGCGGGCCATGCGGCTGGCCTGAACCGGCGTACGAACGCATACTGCGCCGCGATGAGCACCGCCGCGCCCGAGGCCGAGCCCCGCTAGGACCATGTCGTCCCTGCACGCCGTCATCATGGCCGGAGGCTCCGGCACCCGCTTCTGGCCCGCCAGCCGCCGCGCGCGGCCGAAGCAGTTCCTGCCGCTCGCCGGCGGGCGGCTGCTGATCCAGGCCACGATCGATCGGCTCGCTGGCCTGTGCGACCGCGACCACGTGTGGATCGTCACCAACGCGCGCCAGGCCAAGGCCCTGCACAAGCTGCTGCCGGACTTCCCGCGCGACCACCTCGTCGTCGAGCCCGAGGCGCGCGACACGGCGCCCTGCGTCGCGCTGGCGACGGCGACGATCGCGGCGATCGATCCGCAGGCGACGATGATCGTGATGCCGGCCGACCACGTGATCGAACCGGTGGCGGAGTTCCAGCGCATGCTGCGGCGCGCCGCCGCGATCGCGGCCGGTTCGGGCGCGCTGGTCACGTTCGGCGTCCGCCCGGACCATCCGGCCACCGGCTACGGCTACATCGAGTGCGGCGAACGCCACGACCAGAGCGAGCCGCGCGCGTTCACGGCGACGCGCTTCCGCGAGAAACCGGACCAGGCGACCGCGCAGCAGTTCCTGCAGAGCGGCAGGTTCCTGTGGAACAGCGGCATCTTCGTCTGGACCGTCGACGCGATCCGCCGCGCGATGCAGCACGGCAACGAGGCGCTCGGCGCCGCCGCCGACCGCATGCTGCTGGCGCTGCGGCAGGGCCAGCGCGCACAGGTGACGCGCGCGTTCAAGCGGGCGCCGAAGACATCGGTCGACTACGCGGTGATGGAGCGCGCCGAACAGGTCGTCGTCGTCGAGGCCACGGTGCGCTGGGACGACGTCGGCAGCTTCCCGGCGATCCGCGCCGTCGGCGTCGGCGACGACGACGGCAACTTCGGCCTGCTGGCCGGCGGCGCCTCGCAGCTGACGCTGCACAGCCGCGACAACATCGTCTACGCCGAGGGCAGGCGCACCGTGGCGCTGTTCGGCGTGCGCGACCTGGTCGTCGTCGCCGTCGGCGACGCCGTACTGGTGTGTCCGAAGGACCGCGCCGCCGACCTCAAGCTGATGGTCGAACACGTGCGCGCCAGCGGCCGGGACGACCTGCTGTGAGCGCGCCGGCGCCGCGGCGCATGCTCGCCGTCGACTACGGCGACGCGCGCACGGGCCTCGCTGCGACCGACTGGACCGGCTCGATCACGGTGCCGCTCGATCGCATCGACGCGCGCGACCCGGACCTCGTCGTGCGGACGATCGCCGAACTGGTCGCCGAGCGGCAGACCGAGGTCGTCGTCGTCGGCGTGCCGCTGTCGATCGACGGCGGCGAGAGCCAGCGCGCCCAGCGCACGCGCGCGTTCGCGGCGCGGCTGCGCGCGGCCCTGTCGGTGCCCGTGGCCGAGGTCGACGAGAGCCACTCGACCGACGAGGCCCACGACCGGCTCAAGCAGGGCGGCCTGAAGGCCAGCCAGAGGAAGCGCCTCGCCGACAGCGTGGCGGCGCTGGTGATCCTGGAGCGCTACCGCAGCACCCTGCCACGGCCGTGAGCCGCCGCGGCGGGCGCCCGCGCGCCGCGGACGAACGGAAAGTGCCTGGTCTCCGTAAGCCGGGTTCTGGTGCCGCCCCGAAGGACGGTGACGGCCATTTCTCTAGGGCCGTCCTCGCGGACGGCCGCCAACGACCTACCCGAGGACCTGGGCGCGGGCAGCGCGATCCTCCTACTCGGTCTTCCTCCAGGTGGGGTTTGCCGTGCCGGATCGGTCGCCCGATCCGCGGTGAGCTCTTGCCTCGCCGTTTCACCCTTGCCGTCGCTGGCGAACCAGCCGTCCGGCGGTCTGTTCTCTGTGGCACTTTCCCTGTCCTTGCGGACGGTGGGCGTTGCCCACCACCTTGCCCTGTGGAGCCCGGACTTTCCTCCCGCGGGGCAATGTCCCGCCGGCGGCCGTCCAGAGACCAGGCGCGGGCACTCTACGGCGGTTGCGGTGCGCTGCAACCCGCAACGCCGGCGTTCCGCCCCTTGCTCCGCGGCGAGCGGCTCGCTACGGTCATCCGACCTCGTTGGCGTCTCCCAGGTCGCCGTCACCCGCTACACCCTCTGCTCTGCAACCGTGAGGTCGCCCGTGCGACTCGTCCCCTGTCTCCTCGCCAGTTGGCTCGCCATCGCCGTGGCTGCGGCCCAGCAGCAGCCACCGTCCGACCAGACGTCCGACCCGTCTCCGGGCCACGCTTCGGCGGCGCCGTCCGGCAATGCCCCGAGCCTCGCACGCTGCATGGTCGAGGAACCGGCGCCGCCCCCGCCGCCGCCCGAGAGCGCGCCCGTGCCCGAGCCCAGCACGCTGCTGCTGGTCGGCACCGGCCTCGTCGGCATCGCGCTGACGGCGCGCCGCCGCCGCAAGACGTCCTGACCGGCCGGAGCGACGTTCGCGATCAGCCGAAGCGGGGCACATGCGCGCGGATGCGCGCCGCCTTCGCCGCGATCGCCCGGATCATGCGCGCGTGCAGGAACAGCGGCTCGCCGAGGTAGCCGCGCAGGAACCGCAGCGCGCACGACGCCGGCAGCGGGAACGGGACCGACGCCCACAGACTCGCCAGGTCCTTGACGACCCAGCGCCGCCACAGCCACCGCGGCCGCAGCACGCGCGCCACGTCGAGCAGGATCGGCGCCTGCGCTGCGCCCGGATCCTCGCAGAACAGGTGGTTCCAGTACAGATCCCGCACCACCAGACCGTGGTCGTGCAGGCGGCGGATCGCCGGCGCGACCTCGCGGCAGGCGTAGCCGACGATCTCGTCGAGCCGCCCGGTGCGCTGCGCTTCGACCGCCCAGACGTCGAGCGCCCGGCCCGGCACGCCGGCCGTCACCAGCAGGTTGCGCCGCCGGCTGCCGAGCCAGACCAGCGGTTCGGCGGTGCGCATGCCGAGCAGCGGCAGCACGTGCAGCCAGCGCCACTCGGCGGCCGCCGTCCGGTAGCAGCCGACGTGCCACTTGCCGAACAGCCACGCGCCGCCGGTCGCCGCCACCGCGACGGTGCGCCGCGCGGGCACGCAACGCACCGTGTGACCGAGGGCTCCGGACCAGATGCCGCGCACCGCCGCGGCCCGCTCCGGCCCGAGCGTGCCCATGCGCGGACCGTCGAGGTCCTCTGGCTTGTTGCTGGCATCCATGGCCCGCGGTTACGTTCTCCGGCCCTCACTCGACGCGCAAGCACGCGATCGCAGCGTCTCAACGGCATGAATGCAAACGTCCCCAGCGAAGAGAACCCCTTCGAGGCGATGCAGTCGCGGTTCGACCAGGCCGCCGACCGGCTCGGCCTCGAGCCCAACATGCGCGCCATCCTGCGCTGTTGCGAGCGCGAGATCACGATCAGCATCCCGGTGGTGATGGACGACGGCGCCGTGCAGGTGTTCGAGGGCTACCGCGTGCAGCACTCGACGTCGCGCGGCCCGGCCAAGGGCGGCATCCGCTACGCGACCAACGTCAACCGCGACGAGGTGCGCGCGCTCGCCGCGTGGATGACGTGGAAGTGCGCGGTCGTCAACGTGCCGTTCGGCGGCGGCAAGGGCGGCGTGGTCTGTGACCCGTTCAAGATGTCGAAGGGCGAACTCGAGCGCGTCACGCGCCGCTACGTCGCCGGCATCATGGACATCCTCGGCCCCGACCGCGACGTGCCGGCGCCGGACATGGGCACCGACGGCCAGGTGATGGCGTGGCTGATGGACACCTACGCGATGCACACGCGCAGCTACGTGCCGGCGATCGTCACCGGCAAGCCGATCAGCCTCGGCGGCTCGCTCGGCCGCGTCGAGGCGACCGGCCGCGGCGTGATGCTGGTCACGCGCGAGGCGTGCAGGCACCTCGGCCTCAAGACCGAGCAGTGCACCGCCGCTGTCCAGGGCGCCGGCAACGTCGGCCTGATCTCGGCCCTGCAGCTGGCAACGCTCGGCATCAAGGTGGTCGCGATCAGCGACATGCACGGCGGCCTGCACAACCCGGACGGCCTCGACCTCGAGGCGATCCGCACCCACCTGCAGCGGCACCGGCGCCTCGACGGCTACGACGGTGGCACGCGCATCAGCAACGCCGAGATCCTCGAACTGCCGGTCGACATCCTGGTGCCGGCGGCGACCGAGAACGTGATCAGCAGCAAGAACGCCGCCAACATCAAGGCGAAGATCATCACCGAGGGCGCCAACGGCCCCTGCACCGCGAACGCCGACAAGATCCTCGACCAGAAGGGGGTGTTCGTGATCCCCGACATCCTCGCCAACGCCGGCGGCGTCACGGTGAGCTACTTCGAGTGGGTGCAGGACCGCATGGCGTTCTTCTGGACCCAGAAGGAGGTCGAGGAGCGCATGGAGCACATCATGGTCGACGCGTTCGCGTCCGTGGTCGACATGGCGCGCCGCTTCCAGGAGAGCAACCGCATCGCCGCCTACATGCTCGGCGTCAACCGCGTCGCGGAGACGACGCGGATGCGCGGGATCTACGCCTGACTCGGCGCGCAGCGCCGAGGCAGGCGTAGGCGACATGGGCCCGCTGCTGCGCGGCGATGCGACAATGGCGAACGACGCCGACAACGCCGCGGCAGCGGACGAGGACCTGGCCACGGGCCCTCGCATGCGTGCCACGCCGCCGCGTTCAGTCGCGGCTCGGCTTGTCCTGACGCGTGCGCTTGATCTCGCCACGTTGCCGCTTGGCGTCGAGGCGGCGGCGTTGGCTGCCGCGCGTGGGCTTGGTGGCGATGCGGCGACGGCGACGCACGAGTGCGGTCGCGAGCAGGTTGGCCATGCGTTCCATCGCCGCCTGGTAGTTCTGGAACTGGCTGCGGTGCTCGCTCGCCGTGATGCAGAGCATGCCGTCCTTGTCGAGCCGGTTCTGCATCGCCTCGCGGATGCGAGCCACGTCGCCGGCGCCGAGCACGGCCTCGGCGGCGGTCAGGTCGAGGCGCAGGTCGACCTTGGTCTCGGTCTTGTTGACGTGCTGGCCGCCGGCGCCGCCGCTGCGCGAGAACGAGACGTGGAAGCAGTCCTTCGGCAGCATGCGGCCGTCGCGCAGCCACAGGTCAGAGCGCGACACGGGTCACCCAGGTGTGCTGTGGCTCGAGGTGCGTGTGCCAGCCGTGCGCCAGCCAGGCGGCGCCGCGCCCTGCGGCGCGGGCGTCGAGCACGGTCGGTGCGGCGGCGCCGAGCGAACGCAGGCGCGCGGACAGCAACTCGCGGATGGCCGGTGCCGCGAGCAGCACGCCCCCACCCATGGCGACCGGCACGTCGCGCCCGTCGAGGTCTGCGCGGCGCAGCGCGCCGGCCGCCAGCATCGCCAGGCCGTCGACGCCCGCGGCGAGCACGTCGTTGGCGACCACATCGCCGTCGGCCGCGGCGGCGAGCACGACCGGCAGCTGCTGCGCCACCCCGGCGGTGTCGAGCTGCTGCAGCGTGGCACCGAGCCGCGACGGCGACGGGGCGCGAAACGCCGCAGTCAGCGTCTCGGTCAGCACGGTCGCCGGGCCGAGGTCGTCGATCGCCAGCAGCACCGCCGCCGCCGCGCGCCGCACGAGGTCGTAACCGCTGCCCTGGTCGCCGAGCAGGTAGCCGCGGCCACCGGTGCGGTGCAGTTCGCCGTGCCTGCTGCGCGCCACGGCGAACGAACCGGTGCCCGACCAGATCAGCACGCCGGGGCCGGCGGCGAGTCCGGCCGCGGCGGCCGCCAGCACGTCGCCGGTGACGGCGACCGGGACGGCGACCCCGCGCGCGCGCAACCCGGCGGCGATCGCGTCAGCAGTGCGCGACTCGCCGACGCCGGCCAGCGCAGCGACCACCGCGGTCGGTGACGTCGTCCGGGTCGCAAGGGCGATCGCTTCGGCGAGGCCGGCGATCGCCGCCTCGAGGCCGTGCACGGCCGGTTGCACACCGGGCGCCTCGCAGCCCGGCACGGTGCCGGCCGGAAACCACTCGCACCGGCAGTGCGTGCCGCCGACGTCGAGACCGAGGAACACGCGCGCAGGCTACCGCACGGCGTCGCCGGCCGCACCTCGGGCGCGGCGTTCCGCGGCGCGCGCCGGTCGCCGAACTCGAACGCTGGGCCGAGCGGGTGCTGGATGCGAAGTCCCTCGCGGCAGGGTTCGCGGCGAATGGAGCGTCGCGCTCGCCTTCGCAGCACGACTGTCGTGCCAGTGTCGTTCCCGCGCCAGGCGGTCTTCCGGACCGCGACCGGGAGTCCTTCGCGCAGGTTCGTGATCAGCCCTTCGCCGGCGTGACCGCGAGCCACGGCTGCACGGCGGCCCAGACCACCGCCGGCTCGATCAGCGCCTGGCAGTGCGGCACCTTGTCGCAGCGCGGCAGGTAGCAGCACAGGCAGTCGAGGCCGGGCGGCACGATCTTGGTGCCGCGGCCGTACAACTCGATCTCGGCCGCCGACGTCGGGCCGAACAGCACCACCGCCGGCACCTTGCGCGCCGCGGCGACGTGCACCGCCAGCGAGTCGCTGGTGACGACCACGCGGCACTGCTCGATCAGACCGGCGAAACGGCCGTACGAGTTGTGGTTGCCGCCGTCGAACACGGCCCGGCCGGGGTTGGCCGTCGTCAGCTCGCGGTGGCGCTGCACTTCCTCGGGGCCGCCGAGCAGCAGCACGCTGGCACCGGCGTCGGTGCACAGCCGCACGAACGCCTGCTGGTGTTCCCGGGTCCAGACCTTGTAGGCCCAGCGGCCGCCGGCGCCGGTGTTGAGGCCGACCAGCGCGCCGCTGGCGCCGAGCCCGCGCACGAATGCCTGCGCGCCGGCGCGGTCGTGCGCGCTCGGTTCGAGGATCGGCTCTCGCACCAGCGTGCGGTCGAGGCCGAGCACGTCGGCGACCAGGTTCTGGTAGGTGTCGCGGTTGTCGCGCTTGTCGGTGTCGCTGAGCCCCATCTGCAGCCACCTGGCCGCGCCGGGGCCGAGCGGCACCACGCGCCCCTGCGCGTCGCGCACGTAGCCGCGCCGCTCCCTGCCGTTCGCCAGCGCCGCCAGCACCGCCGCGTCGGGGTCGGCGTCGGGGCACAACACGACGTCGAACGTCTCGGTCTGCAGCCGCGCCGCCGTCACCGCGTCGTCGGTGGCCAGCACCTCGTCGACCAGCGGGTTGCCGTCGAACAGCCCCACCGCCGACTTGCGCGTCACCCAGGTCACCTTCGCCTGCGGCCAGGTCGCGTGGATCGCCGGCAGGAACGCCGTCGTGCGCAGCACGTCGCCGGTCGCCGCCAGCTTGACCATCAGCACGCGGTGCCGCACCGGCGCGTACTCGTCGCAGGTGTCGCACACCTTGCCGCGGCGCTTGTGCGGCGTGCACGGCCGGTCCCAGCGCACGTGGCGGCAGTCGGTCTTCAGTTCGAAGTCGGTCACGGCAGCTGGTATCGGCAGGAAACGCCCTGGATGGCCAGCGGCAAGGTAGCAGCTGTCCCAACCAGCGCCCAGCGACGTCCGTCCGCTTGCGCGCCGGTGCCATGGCCGGCTCCAATGCCGCGATGGCCACTCTCGTCGCACTCTGGCTGCCGATCCTCGTGTCGGCGGTGTTCGTCTTCGTCGTCAGCTCCGTGATCCACATGGCGCTGCCGATCCACAAGGGCGACTTCAAGAAGTTGCCGGACGAGGACCGCATCCTCGACGCGATGCGCGGCACGGTGCCGCCGGGCCAGTACATGTTCCCGTGCCCGATGTCGATGAAGGACTGGGGCTCGCCCGAGATGCAGGCGAAGCTCGCGCGCGGTCCGGTCGGCTCGATCGTCGTCAAGGCGGGCAACTCCATCAACATGGGCAAGTCGCTCGGTCAGTGGTTCGCCTTCTGCCTCGTGATCGGCGTGTTCGTCGCCTACCTGACCGGTCTCGCGCTGCCATGGGGAGCCGAAGGCATGCGCGTGTTCCGCATCGCCGGGACCGTCGCCGTGCTCGGCCACGCGTTCTCCTGCGTGCACGACTCGATCTGGAAGGGCATCTCGTGGGTCACGACGCTGAATTTCGTGTTCGACGGCCTGATCTACGGTGTGGTCACCGGCGCCGCCTTCGCCTGGCTGTGGCCGGCGGCGGCGTAGCCGCGCTCACGACAGCATTCGCTGCACCACCGCCTCGACCTCGGGCCCGAGCCGGTCGGCGGTGAACTTCGCCAGGCAGCGTTCGCGGCCGGCGTGGCCGTGCGCGACGCCGAGCGCCGGGTCGGCGAGGTAGCGCGCGAGGGCGTTCGCGAGCGCGTTCGCATCGCCCCTCGGCACCACGGCGCCGGTCTGGCCGTCGACGACGATCTCGGCGTTACCGCCGGCGTCGCTGACCACCTGCGGCAGCGCCGCGAAGCCGGCCTCGAGGCACGCGTTGCAGAGCCCTTCGTGGAACGACGGCATCGTGAAGATGTCGCTCGCCGCGTAGACGTCGTGCACCGGCTTGACCGGGCCCGGCAGGAACACGCGTGAGCCGAGCCCGAGGCGGTCCGCCTGCGCGCGCAGCTTCTCGTGTTCGCTGCCGCCGCCGGCGAGGAACAGCACCGCGCGTGGGAAGTCGTCGGCGAGCTGCGCGAACGCGTCGAGCAGCACGTGCTGGCCCTTGCGCGGCCGCAGCACGCCGGCGAGCGAGATCACCTGCGCATCGGCCGCGATGCCGAGCCGCGCGCGCGCCGCCGCCTTGTGCTCCTGCAGCCCGGTCCACGGCGCGGGATCGAGCCCGTCGTAGACCCGCGTGATGCGCTCGTCGGGCACGCCGCCGGCGACGAGCCGCCGCCGGATCGCATCGCAGATCGCGATCGTGTGGTCGCACAGCCGCGTGTAGCGAAAGCCGCCGAGCAGCCCTTTGCGCACCGGGTAGTCGATGCGCCGGATCGTGAACGCCTTCGCCGGCACGCCGACGGCTGCGAGCCCGCCGAGGATCAGCGCGCGGCCGTCGGCGAAGTGGATCGCGTCGGGCTTCGCGCGCCGGTAGGCCGCCCGCAGCTTCCACCACAGGTCCGGCCGCCACCAGCGCCGCAGCGGTGCCTCGTGCACGGGGATGCCCAGCTCCTCGGCCGCGGCGCGGAACTTCGCCCCCGGCGCCAGCACGACCTCGTTGTGGAAGCCGGCGCGCTGGAAGTGTTCGAGCAGCAGCCGCAGTTGCACCTCGCCGCCGGAGTAGCCCTTCTCCGACAACACGTGCAGCAGGCGAGGCATCGCGGTCGAGTTCTAGCGGGCGCGGCGATCGAAGTCAGCAGCGCCTCACCGACCAGCGACGACGTAGCCGTTCGCGATGCGGCTCCAGCGCAGGCGATCGGCAACTGGCAACAACGAGCGGCGCAGCCATGGGCCCGTGGGTTCGAGGTAGCGGCTGCGGCCATACGCGTCGCCATCCCGAACGAACAGCTCCTGCAGCACTTCCTTCACGAACACGCACTTGCAGCAGTTCGAACCGAGCTCGTCGATCCAGAACGGCAGCATCGCCAGACCCCTGGCGTGCGCCGCCACACGGGGCGAGAAGCCGTCGTGGGTTGCATAGCGGCCATCGCGCACCGGTTGGAGCATGCGATCGAGGATCGCGTGGTCATCGGTCGCCAATGCCGAGAGCTGATCGAACAGGTACGCGTCCTGGGCCGGGACATCGCGCCCGTCCCGCTGCGCGCACAGGAACGATCGCACGGCCGGCACCTGCCAGTTCGCCAACAGCCCCGACGACCAGGGTTGGAATGCGGGCCGGCTGCGCTGGAACGCGGCGCCCGCGTCGCCGGCGAGCAACGCTGCGCGTACGTCCTCGACGTGATCCTTGTCGAGATCCCAGGACCGGATGGCGAACTCGAACGGCATGCCGAGCGCCACGGCCAGACCGCGCAGCAAGCCAACCTGATGCCGGGGATCCTGCCTCGTCAGCAGACGACTTCGCAGCACCTGGACCACGTCGGCACCGCCATCGCGCGCCAGGAGCACCCAATCGTCGTCGACGTCGTCGCGCGCGTCGATCCACGCGGCGAGCCGATCGAGTCGTTCCGTGTCGCCGAGCCGGATCAGGAACGCGGCGCAACGATCGCGCACCGACGCGGACTTGCTGTCCAGCCCTTCGCGCAGGCGGCGACGGAAGGCCTCGGGGCGGGTAACTTCGAGGAACGCCCACACGTCGCCGCGTCCCATCAACGGCGAGCCGGTGTCGAAGTCCTGACCCCATTGCGACTGCGAGGGTGTGAACAGATCGTCGACCGGCAGCGCCAACGCCATGTCCGCGAGCCGGTCGGTCTGGCACGCTGGAACGGAGCAGATCAGCAGGCGAAGCAGCCGCGCATCGACACGGGGCGATGCTGCGACCAGCGGTTCCAGGTCGGCGAAGTAGCGATCGTCGTACGGCGGGTCGGCGAACGACAGGTAGATCTCGCCGCGCGACCACTCCCCCAACGTGCTCATGATCGGTTGCGCCTGCTCGAACGGCAGCGTCAGCAGCCGGGCGCAGAACGCTTGCCGCCGCTCCGGTGACGCGAGCACGAGCCCGAAGGCCAGCGCGTCGTCGTCGCCATCGAACAGACGTTCCAACGCCGCAGGATCCCCGGCACGTGCCCGCGCCGCCGTCCAGCACACCAGCCGGTCGTCCGCCGGTGGCTCACCTTGCAACACGGCACGCGCCGCTTCGGTGTCGACCGCTCCCAGCGCCCACTCCGACGCGTGGCGCAGCGGTTCCACTGGCGAAGCCAGCAGGTCGCGCAGCAACGGCACATCCGCGGCGCCTGGCGTACTCGCAACGAGCCAGCGCGCACATGGCACGACCGGCAGACCGGGGAGCCGACGATCGAGTTCGCCCTCGCGTGGTGGCGGCAGGTCCGGTAGTTCGAGGTGCGCGCGCAGGGCCGCCGCCAGCACGCCCGGCAGACCGCTCCCGGCAGGCTCGGCGTCCGGTTGGCGGCCGACGAGGGCGAGCCACGTCGCCACCAGCAACGGCACGTGCTGGTCACTGTACTCCGCGGTCAACACCGCGTCGGCGAACGCGGCGCGTCGCACCGCGCCCTCGGTCGACCGCGCGAGGGCACACAGCACCGGGATCGCGTCGGGTCGCACCATGCGATGCAGGTGGTCGAGGAACCA
Source organism: Planctomycetota bacterium (assembly GCA_016794035.1). GTDB lineage: Bacteria > Planctomycetota > UBA1135 > UBA1135 > UBA2386 > JAEUHS01. The sequence continues at coordinate 6,033 of JAEUHS010000091.1, read as the reverse complement.
GCTCGCCTCCCCCTCCGGCATCTTCGGGATCACCGCCGCCACCGCGGCGAAGTCGACGCTGCCCATCAGTTGCCGCGCCTGATCCCACGTGACCGGACAGTCCGCGTCGGCGAGGCGCGGGATCACGACCGCCGCCGCGTGGCGCAACTCGGGCACCGGCAGCTGGTCGCCCATCAGGACCGTCGCACCGAACACCACGCGCTCGTCGTCGTGCCCGAGTCCGAACTGCAGCAGGCGCAACTGGTCGGCGCCACTCCACGTCCCGTCGAGGTCGCGCGCGAGTTCCGCGGCGAGCTCCGCCGTAGGCGCGCCGCCGATCATACGCAGCAGGCCGACGGGGTCCCGCCCCAGCGTGACGGTCAGGTGCTCCCGTTCGACCGCAGCCGTCGAACGGCACGCAGCGAAGGGGAGCGGCAACAGCACCGCGGCGAACGCGGCGCGACGAACGATCTCCTGCAGCCCGTGGCTACAGGATCGCATCCTCGCCTGTCAGCTGCCGCCCGATGATCAGCCCATGGATGTCGTGCGTGCCCTCGTAGGTGATCACCGACTCCAGATTGCACATGTGGCGCATCATCTGGTACTCGTCGGTGATGCCGTTGGCGCCGAGGATGTCGCGGCCGAGCCGGCAGCACTCGAGCGCCATCCAGCACGAGTTGCGCTTGGCCATCGACACGTGGAAGTGCTGCATGGTGCCGGCCTCCTTCATCTTGCCGAGCTTCCAGCACATCAGCTGCGCCTTGGTGATCTCGCTGGCCATCCAGACCAGCTTGTTCTGCACCAGCTGGAAGCGCGCGATCGGCTTGTCGAACTGGATGCGCATCTTGCTGTAGCGGCACGCCTCGTCGAACGCGGCCTGCGCGGCGCCGATCGCGCCGAAGGCGATGCCGTAGCGCGCCTGCGTCAGGCACGACAGCGGGCCCTTGATGCCTTCGATGTTCGGCAGCATCTGCGACGCCGGGATGCGCACGTCCTCGAGCACCAGTTCGCTGGTGTCCGAGGCGCGCAGCGAGAACTTGTTCTTGATGCCCTTGCCCTGGAAGCCCTTGGTGCCCTTGTCGACCAGGAAGCCGCGGATCGTGCCCTCGAGCTTGGCCCAGACCACGGCGACGTCGGCGACGCTGCCGTTCGTGATCCAGTACTTGCTGCCGTTCAGCACGTAGTGGGCGCCGTCCTTGACCGCCTTGGTCAGCATGCCGCCCGGGTTGCTGCCGAAGTCGGCTTCGGTCAGGCCGAAGCAGCCGATCAACTTGCCCTGCGCCATCTTCGGCAGGTAGCGCTGCTTCTGCTCCTCGCTGCCGTAGGCCCAGATCGGGAACATGCACAGCGAGCCCTGCACCGACACGAACGAGCGCAGGCCCGAGTCGCCGCGCTCGAGTTCGGTACAGATCAGGCCGCTGGCGATCGGCGACAGGCCCGCGCAGCCGTAGCCGGTCAGGCTCGCGCCGTAGACGCCCATCTCGCCGAGCTCGGGGATCAGGTGGCTCGGGAACGTCGCGGCGCGGTTGTGCTCCTCGATCACCGGCATGAACCGGTCGCTGACCCACGACCGCACGGTGTCGCGGATCATGCGTTCCTCGTCGGAGTAGAGTTCGTCGACGTTGAAGAAGTCGAGGGCCTTGTAGAGATCGCTCATGATGCGGTGGAAACGGCGCGAGGAATGCGCAGGATAGGCGGGACCGAGCGGCAAGCAAGCTCTGCGCGCGCTGCGAGCATTTCGCCGCGGCGCCGCGGGCAGATGCGAACCAGCCCTGGCCCGCGCCGCACCCCGTGAGCCCGACCATCGCCGAGTGCCCTTGCTGCGGCCATGTCCGCACCGGCGCAGCGTGCGGACGCTGCGGCGGTCGCATCGTCGCGCTCGACCATCGCACGCCGTTGCAGCCCGGCCGCGGCGCCTGGTGGCGCGACCTCGGCAGCGGCGTTCGCAGCGTGCATCGCGCCGTGTTCGCGCTGCTGCACGAACGCGCGTTGATCGGCCAGCTCGGCCTGCCGGTCGCCAGCAACCTGCTGGTGTTCGGTTCGCTGGTGCTGGTCGGCGCGGTGCTGCTCGCGCCGTGGTTCACCGCGTTCTTCGGCGGAACGTGGTGGCTGCTCGACGGCTGGCGGGCCAGCTTCGCCGACGCCGGGCCGGGGCACTGGCTGCTGACGAGCTGGCTGCTGCTCGGACCGCCGCTGCTCGACGTGCTGGCGGGCCCGTTCCAGGAACCGCTGCGGCGCGCCGCCGAGGCCGTGATGCTCGGGCCCGCACGCGAACGCGCCGCCGCGCCGCGGGTGCGGCGCGTGCGCGAGCGCGCGCAGGTGTTGGCCGGCGCGCTGCTGCTGTGGCCGTTGGCGCTGTTCGTCTCGCTGCTGCCGTGGATCGGTCTGCCTCTCGTCGTCACGCTCGGCGCCGTCAGCGCCGCCGTGGTCTGGTTCGAGCCGCCGATGGCCGCGCGCGGTCTCGGCCAGCGCCGCCGGCTGCAGGCGCTGTGGCAGAACCGCTGGCGCGCGCTCGGCGTCGGCGTCGGCCTGCAGCTGGCGGCCGCGGTGCCGTTCGTCAACGTGCTGGCCCTGGCGCCGGTGGCGACGCTGGCGGCGACGTCGGCCTACCTGCAGTTCGACAAGCGCGACCCGATCGGGCCGGCGCGTGGATCTGCGGCAGCTGGCGGCTAGCCTGCCCCTCCCCATGAGCCGCCAGATCCTCGTCACCAGCGCGCTGCCGTACGCGAACGGTCCGATCCACCTCGGCCACCTGGTCGAGTACATCCAGACCGACATCTTCGTGCGGTTCCAGCGTCTGCGCGGGCACCGCGCCGTCTACGTCTGCGCCGACGACACCCACGGCACGGCGATCATGATCCGGGCGCAGAAGGAAGGCATCCCGCCGGAACGGCTGATCGCCGACATGGCCGTCGCCCACCAGCGCGACTTCGCCGCGTTCGGCATCTCGTTCGACCACTACGGCTCGACCAACAGCGCGGCCAGCCGGGCGGCCTGCGACGGCATCTGGGCGGCGCTGGTCGCGGCGAACATGGTCGTCGAACGCTCGGTCGAACGGCTGTACGACCCGGTGCAGAAGACGTTCCTCGCCGATCGCTTCGTCGTCGGTGAATGCCCGCGCTGCGGCACCAAGGACCAGTACGGCGACAGCTGCGAAGCGTGCGGCTCGACCTACGCGGCGACCGAGCTGAAGAACCCGCGCAGCGTGCACTCCGGGGCGGCGCCGGTGACGAAGCCGAGCCGGCAGCTGTTCGTGCGGCTCGAGTCGCTGCAGCCGTTCCTGACCGAGTGGACCCGCAGCAGCGGCGCGCTGCAGGAGGAGGTCGCCAACTATCTCGCCGGCCACTTCCTGAACAAGCCGCTGCAGGACTGGGACGTGTCGCGACCGGCGCCCTACTTCGGCTTCGAGATCCCCGGTCATCCCGGCCAGTTCTGGTACGTCTGGTTCGACGCGCCGATCGGCTACATCGGCAGCACCGCCGAGTGGTGCCAGCGGCACGGCGAGTCGCTCGACGCGTGGTGGCGCAACCCGAAGTGCGAGATCGTGCACTTCCTCGGCAAGGACATCACCTACTTCCACACGCTGTTCTGGCCCGCGCTGCTGCGCGTGGGCGGCTACCAGCTGCCGCGCCGCGTGCAGATCCACGGCTTCCTGCGCGTCGCCGGCGAGAAGATGTCGAAGTCGCGCGGGACCTTCGTCACCGCCGAGCGCTATCTGCAGCACCTCGAGCCCGGCTGGCTGCGCTACTACTACGCCAGCAAGTTGAGCCCGCGCATCGACGACCTCGACTTCGTGCCCGACGAGTTCGTCGGCAAGGTCAACAGCGACCTGGTCGGCCGCGTCGTCAACCTCGCCAGCCGCTCGGCGCGCTTCGTCGAGGCCGCGGGGCTGGCCCCGGCCTACCCCGACGACGGCGGCCTGTTCGCGCGCGCGGCGAGCCTCGGCGACACCATCGCCGCCGCCTACGAGGGGTGCGACTACCGCGAGGCGATGCGCCTGTGCATGACCCTGGCCGACGCCGCCAACGAGTACGTCGAAGGCAAGGCGCCGTGGACCCTGAAGAAGGACCCCTCGCGCGCCGCCGAGCTGCGCGACGTGTGCACCGTGGTGCTGAACCTGTTCCACCAGATCGCGATCTACCTGGCGCCGGTGCTGCCGGACCTGGCCACGAAGGCCGGCCGCCTGCTCGGCAGCGCGATGGACCGCTGGCAGCTGGCCCAGCAGCCGCTGGTCGGCACGCCGGTGGCGACATTCGAACACATGATGGCGCGCGTCGACGAGGCGGCGGTCGCGGCGATGTTCGTCGCCGAGGCGGCGGTCCCCGCCGCCGTCGCGGCCGACGCCACCGGCACCGCCGCGCCGTCCACCGACGGCGGCGAGGCGCTCGTCAAGGAGCCGCTGGCGGGCACGATCACGATCGACGACTTCCAGAAGGTCGATCTGCGCATCGCCCGCATCGTGCGCGCCGAGGCGATCCCCGAGGCGAAGAAGCTGCTGCGCCTGCAGCTCAGCCTCGGCGGCACCGCGACGCGCACGGTCTTCGCCGGCATCAAGAGCGCCTACGAACCCGAACAGCTGGTCGGCCGCCTGGTCGTGATGGTCGCGAACCTGGCGCCCCGGAAGATGAAGTTCGGCGTCAGCGAGGGCATGGTGATCGCGGCCGGCACCGACGGCGAAGTGTTCCTGCTGTCGCCGGACGCCGGCGCCCGGCCCGGCCAGCGACTGCACTGACGCCGCGGCAGGGGTGCGCAGCCTCGAACGGCTCCGGGGTCGCACGCGCGCCGTAGATACGGCCGAGCGCAACACAATCCGCAGCGGGCACGGTACAAAAGAAGACGGGGCCCGGCGCACTGCCGGACCCCGCCTGGGATTCGATCGGAGGGTCACGTGCCGCGAGGGCAGAGGCGACCCTCGGCAGGCCTACTTCTTGGCCTTCTTCTTGGTGGCCTTCTTCTTCTTCTTGGTGGCCTTCTTCTTGGCAGCCATAGCACTCTGTCCTTGTTAGGGTTTTTGAAGGGGAAAGCCGGTGAGAGGCAGCACCGCAGTGAAGCCCGGAACTCCGGCCACAATCCAAGATCGGCACACCCCCGCCGTGAATTCACCGGAACTGGCTTCCATGGCTTGAGATACTGCGACTTCGCCGCACCGTGCCGAGTTGCGAATCCCTACGCAACGCTGGTAGCACAAGGAAAACAACGAGGTTGCATCGATGACTGCCGCACCGTAGTGCGTCCCGGTTTTTTTCGATTTTCCTTTGCGCGGCTCGGTGAATTCGCCCGCCGGAAACACACACGGGCCGCCCATGGCAACGCCATGAACAGCCCGTGCCGCGCGCCGCGTTCGACGCTCGCTCAGTCGAACAACTTGTCGAGCGTCTTCTTCGCGTCGGATCCGTAGGCCTCACCGAGACCCGGATCGACGTCGTTGCGATTCAGCGCGTCCTTGTAGATGTCGGCGAGCTTCTTCGCGGTCTCGCCGGCGTAGAGGCGGACCATGCCGACGGTCGTGCGATCGTCGAACAGGATCGTCAGCAGCGTGCGGTCCCCGACGAGCGACAGCTGGATGTTGTCGCGCTCGCCTTGGTGGAACATCGCCGTGAACTCGTCTTCGCCGAGCAGGCGCGCCATCTCCTTCGTCGCCGCAAACGAGCCGGCGACAAGTGCGGAGATCGTGTCGATGTCGATTGTGCGAAGTTCTCCACGCTTGGTGACAAGGTGTCCTTCCTTGTCGATCAACAGCGCGCACTTCGCACCCGACAGGCGCAGGAACTCGGCCAGCAACTTGTCGATGCGGTCGACGTCGTCCTTGTAGAACGTCAACCGGTCGTGCCGGAGGCGGTCGTTCTGCGACATGCGTTTCTTGTCGGCCATGGCGATGACTCCGCTCAGAGCAGTTGGTTGCCGAGGAAGAAGTAGGCGACACCGGCAGCGGCGACGAGCAGCAGCACCGTCAGCGCGACCATGAGCCCGGTGCCACCGCGCTTCGCCTCCGGCGCCGCTGCGGCGCGCGGCGCCGCTGCGGCGGGCCGGGCGGCTGCTGCCGTCGGCCGGGCC
>JAEUHS010000048.1 GCA_016794035.1 Planctomycetota bacterium | reverse complement strand
GCCCGAAAAGCGCCCCCGGGCCCTGCGGCCGGCGTTCTGCGCGGGTGTAGCTCAGTGGTAGAGCATCACGTTGCCAACGTGATGGTCGTGAGTTCGAATCTCATCACCCGCTCCAGATTCCTGGCCGCTGCGGCCGCTGGCTTGCGGCCAGTGGACCGGCTGGGGGCAGCAGAGCCTGTAGCACCCTTTCGCGGCCGCGCCGGATCCGGTCGCATGGGCGACATGGATCCAGACATCGTGTCATGGGCGCCGTTGCGCCGGCTGCTGCTCGTGCCGGCGCTGCTCGGTGCAGGGGCGGTGGTGGCCCAGGAAGCGGCGACCGCCGCGTCGCTCGCCGAGACCGCCGATCGACTGTTCCAGCGCTGCGCGCGACCGGGCGTGCCAGGCGCGGTGGTGCTCGTGGGTCGCGGTGACGAGATCCTGCTGCAACGTGCGTACGGCCTCGCCGATCTCGAGCGCGGCGTGTCGCTGTCGGTCGAATCGGTGTTCGACATCGGGTCGACCAGCAAGCAGTTCACGGCCGCCTGCGTGCTGCTGCTGGCGGACGAGGGCAAGCTGGCGCTCGCCGATCCGGTGCGCAAGCACGTTGCCGAGCTGCCCGCCTGCTGCGACGTCGTGACCCTGCGCCACATGCTGCTGCACACGAGCGGCCTGCCCGACTACATCGGTCTGATGATCGAAGCCGGCGTCGACGTCGAGGACCGCACGACGGCCGACGAGGCATTGGCGAGCCTCGGGCGCATCGACGCGCTCGAGTTCGCGCCCGGCAGCAAGTGGGCGTACTCGAACAGCAACTACTTCCTGCTCGGCGAAGTCGTCGCCCGCACGGCGAAGCGATCGCTGGCCGAGTTCGCCCGCGAGCGCATCTTCGTCCCGCTCGGCATGGACCACACGCACGTGCACGTCGACGCGACGCAGCTGGTGCCGGACCGCGCGCTCAGCTACTCGCGGCAGCCGCGCGGCGCCTGGCGCTGGAACTTCAGCAACTGGGAGCAGACCGGCGACGGCGCGGTGTTCACCACCGTCGGCGACCTGTTCCGCTGGTCGCGGAACTTCCGCACCGGCACGGTGGGCGGGGACGGTCTGTTGCGCGCGATGTCGCAGCCGGGCTCGCTCGACGACGGCACGGCGATCGAGTACGGGACCGGCCTGATGCACGTCACCGTCGGCGGCACCGCGATGGTCGCGCACGGTGGCGCCTGGGCCGGCTACCGGGCCGAGCTGCTGCGCGTGCCCGAACACGACCTGGTCGTGGTCTGCCTGTGCAACCGCGACGACCTCGACCCGGAGCGGCTGTGCCGGAGCCTCGCCGCGGCGGCGATGCGGCGGTAGGGCTACCCGCGACCCGCCGGCACGCAGACGACCGGCACGTGGCTCTGGCGCAGGACCGCCGCGGCGACCGAGCCGAGCCGCAGCCGCTGGAAGCCCGAGCGACCGTGCGTGCCGACGAACAGGTAGTGCGAACCGGCCGCCGCCGCGACGATCGTCCCGACGACGTCGTCCGCCGCGCGAACGACGATCCGGCAGGTGACGTCGGGTGCCGCTCCGGCCAGCTGCTGCAACCTCACCTTCGCCGCGGCGATGTCGCCGGGCACGTCGTTGCCGAGCGCCGGTGCCAGCACCGGATCGTGCACGACGTGCAGCAGTACCACCGTCGCCGGCAGCGCGCGCGCCCAGCGCATGGCGAGGTCGATGGCCGGAGTCGAGGCAGGGGACAGATCGGTGGCGACGCAGAGTTCGGCCATGGCCGCAGCATCGCCGAAGTCGACGGCGACGGCCATGGGCCGCAGTGCGTCAGCGGCTCTTCTTCGCCGCGGCGTCGAGGCGCTGCAGCTCGGCGCGCAGCCAATCGCGCATCGGCACCACCTCGCCGTCGGCGCGGCGCACCTCGTACGGCTGACCCGAGCGGCTCGAACGGCTGGCGATGCGATCGACGAAGTCGTCGACGCTCGGCTCGTCGCCTCGCTGCGCCGCCAGCTTGGCGACCAGGAACGCCGCGGCTTCGCCACCGCTGTACTCCTTGTCCTCGCGCAGGAACGTGTCCTTGCTCGCGCGCACCGCCGCCAGCAGCAGGCCGATGCGGTCGGGCTGGAAGCCGGCGGCCGGCTGCACGACGAACTCGGCGTGGTCCTCGCCGATCAGGATGTTGACGAGCTTCTCGACGACGAGCACGTAGCGGTGCTCGCCGAGCGCGAACTCGACGTGGTCGCGTTCGTGCACGAGCCGCGCGGGAACGACGCTCCCGCCCTCGGCAGTGACCAGCTCGAACCGCACGTGGCCGGCGGTGATGTCGTCGATGCGGACCTCGAGCCAGCCGCGGCTGCCGGGCAGCAGCGCGCGCTTGCGCTGGGGCACGACGAACGTCGCGTCGACGTCGGTCAGATCCAGCTGGGCCGGGATGCAGCGGAAGCGGAACGACTCGGTGCCGGTGCCGCGCCGCAGTTCGATCTCGAACTCGCCGCTGCCCGCCAGTCGTTCGCGTAGCGACGGCGTCGGGTCGAGTGTCCAGGTGCCAGCGTCCGCCCGGCGGACCAGCGGCAGGTCGAGTTCCGCCAGCCGCGCGACCGCCGTCGACTGGCGCTCGGCCGCGCCTTCGATCTCGAGTCGTTCGAGCCTGGCGAGGTCGATCCAGGTCGTCGAGTCGGGCGCGACCCGGCGCGTCACCGCACCCTGGTTGCGCACGATGCAGCGCAGTCGGCCGGCCGCCGTCGGCAGGGCCCGCGACCAGGCGATCGCCGGGCTGGTCACCTGCTGTTGGCCGAACCGCGCGAACACGAACAGATCGCCGTGGTCGCTGCCCGACGGCAGCAGATCGGCGACAGCCGGCGCGCCGAGGTTGAGCTGGTAGCGGCCGCTGCCGGCGGCGACCAGCGGCACGCGGTCCTGCGCCGCGGCGGCGACCGCGAGCCAGATCGCATCGGGCTCGGCTCCGGCCTCGACTTCGAGCAGCAGGTTGGCCCCCGGCGCCGGCAGCTGCACCTGGGTCGGCACCCGGGTCAGGCGCAGCCCGTCCTGGGCGGGCGGCGACGGCAGGGTCAGCGCGGCGGCGGCGAGCACGGCGGCGGCGCGGTGCATGGCGGTTCTCCTGGGGTGGGGGGCAAAGGGGCCAAGTGGCCGCGGGCCGGCTGCCATCCGTCGCCCCGGGTCGATGTTCCGCGGCGACCGGGCCCCGCGGCTCATGTCGTCGCCGCGTGATCCGGCGCCAGGCGGAAGGCCACGGTCTCGCCGGCGCGCATCGGCACCAGCACCTGGTCGCCGAACGGCAGCGTCGCCGGCACGGTCCAGGGCTGCCGCTGCAGCGTGATCGTGCCGCGGTTGCGCGGCAGCCGGTAGAAGTCGGCGCCGCGGTGGCTGGCGAACGCCTCGAGTCGCTCGAGCGCCCCGGCGGCCGCGAACGCCTCCGCGTACAGCTCGATCGCGGCGTGCGCGGTGTAGATGCCGGCACAGCCGCAGTCGGACTCCTTCGCCGCCCGCGCGTGCGGGGCGCTGTCGGTGCCGAGGAAGAACTGCGGCTCGTCGCCGGTCGCCGCCGCCAGCAGCGCCGCGCGGTGTCGCTCGCGCTTCAGCACCGGCAGGCAGTAGGCGTGCGGGCGCAGACCGCCCTGGAAGATCGCATTGCGGTTCCACAGCAGGTGGTGCGCGGTGATCGTCGCGGCGACGCCGGGACCGGCCGCGCGCACGAAGTCGACCGCCTCGGCGGTGGTGACGTGTTCGAGCACGATGCGCAGCTCCGGGAAGTCGCGGCGCAGCGGCACCAGGTGTCGCTCGACGAACACGCGCTCGCGGTCGAACACGTCGACCGCCGGGTCGGTGACCTCGCCGTGCAGCAGCAGCGGCAGCCGCAGCCGTTCCATCGCCGCCAGCGGCGCGCGCACGTGCCGCCAGTCGGTGACGCCGTTCTCCGAGTTGGTGGTCGCGCCGGCCGGGTAGTACTTCACGGCCTTGACGAACCCGCTGCGCGCGGCCGCCTCGATCTCGCTGGCCGGGGTGCGATCGGTCAGATACAGCGTCATCAACGGCTCGAAGTCCGCGCCGCGCGGCAGCGCGGCGAGGATGCGCTGCCGGTAGGCGTCCGCCTGCGGCACGGTCGTCACCGGCGGCTTCAGGTTGGGCATCACGATCGCGCGGGCGAAGCGCCGCGCCGTGGCCGCCAATATCGCTGCCATCGCCGCCCCGTCCCGCAGGTGGAGGTGCCAGTCGTCCGGACGCGTGATCGTCAGCTCCATTCGGTGCGACGATAGCGGACCCGTCGGCCGAAGCGCAGCAACAGCCTCGCTCCGCCGCGGCCGGGCCCGGCAGCAGCGCGCGTGCCAGGCGACATGGCCGCGTCTCGTTCCGGGACGCCGCGAGTCGGCCTGCGCATCGGCGCCTGGCCGGCATCTCCCGGCGCGAACGGCCAGTTGCGGTGTGGCCCATTGCCGAGACGCCACGACAGGTCATACTCAGACGCCCGCGCGCCGTGCCGCCCCCCACACGACGCTGCGCTGGTTGCCACCATGCTCGCCGGTCCGACCCTCCCGTTGTCGCTGTTGTGCCTCAGTGGGGCGGTCCTGGCGCAGGGCACGGTGCTGCCGACCGTGCAGTTCACGGCCGGCCAGGTCGAAGTGCGCCGCTACGTCGACAGCGGCGGCCCGCGCGCCGACTGGAGCCGCGACGGCGGCAGTTCGTGGCAGAAGCTGCGTGCGCCCGACGACTACCTCCGGTTCCGGATCGCGACCTTCGACCCGCTCGTGGCCGTGCCGGTGTGGCCGGGACCGCTCGGCGTGCCGACCGGCACGCGGCTGCGGCTGGTGCAGTTCCACAGCCAGGTGCTGGGTCCGTATCGCGACGCGGTGACGGCGGCCGGCGCCGAGATCCTGCACTTCCTGCCCGCGAACGCGCTGTTCGTGCGCTGCGACGATGCGGTCGTCGCCAGCCTGCGCGCGCTGCCGTGCGTGCGCTGGGTCGGCGACCTCGCCAACGCCTGCAAGCTCGACGCCGCGCTGCGCCCGTTCGTGCTCGCCGGCGGCCCGGCGGCGATCGACTGCAACCTGGTGCTGGCGACGAAGGCGGATCGGGTGCGGGTGCTGGGCGAGATCGTGCAGGCCGGCGGCCAGATCGTCGATGCCTGCGACGGCTCGGTGATGGTGCAGGCGACGCTGACGGCCGCCCAGCTGCTGGCGTTGCTGGCCACCGACGCGGTCACCTGGGCGGACCCGGTCGGCGCCGATGGCGTCGACATGGACAACGCCCGCGTGCAGGGTGGCGCCGACTACGTCGAGGCGGTCGCCGGCTATCGCGGCCAGGGCGTGCGCGTCGAGGTCACCGAGTCGCTCGAGGAGACCCATCCGGACCTGCTCGGGCGCGTGCTGGTGCGCGGCACCAACAACCTGGCCGCGCACGGTCACTGCACCGCCGGCATCGTCGCGGGCACCGGCGCCAACAACCCGGCTGCGCGCGGCATGCTGCCGGACAGCCTCGTGATCGAGGGCGCGTACGGCTCGAGCAACCACTACGGCCAGATCCAGGGCAGCGTCGATCCGGCGCAGCCGTGGCTGGCGATGCTGGCCACCGCGAGCTGGGGTGCCGCGGCGACGACCGACTACACCACGATCTCGATGGCGATGGACGACGCGCTGTTCGACAGCGGCCTGACGCGGCTCAACAGCATGAGCAACAACGGCAACCAGCTCGTGCGTCCCGAGGCGTGGGCCAAGAACATCATCTCGGTCGGCGGCATCAAGCACCTCGACGACGCGTTCCCGGGCAACGACCGTTGGAACCTGCCGACCGACCTCAGCGCGGCCAGCATCGGGCCCGCGGCCGACGGCCGCCTGAAGCCTGACATCGTCGGCTACTACGACAGCGTGCTGACCAGCGACCTGACCGGCGCGGCGGGCTACGTGTCCGGCGACTACTTCGCGTCGTTCGGCGGCACGTCGGCGGCCACGCCGATGGTCGCCGGCCACGTCGGCATCCTGCAGCAGATGTTCACCGACGGCCTGTTCGGCAATCCCCTGCCGCTGCCGGCGAGCGACGCCAACCGGTTCGTCAACCGACCGCAGATGACGACCATGAAGGCGCTGCTGTGCAACACGGCGCGGCAGTACCCGTTCGCCGGCGCCGGCGACGACCTGACCCGCACGCACCAGGGCTGGGGCTTCCCCGACCTGCAGCGGGCCTACGACGAACGACAGTCGCTGGTCGTGAGTGACGAGTACGACACGCTGCAGCTCGGCCAGGCGCGCGAATACTGGGTGTTCGTCGCGCCGGGCACGCCCGAGTTCCGCGCGACGATGGTCTATGCCGACCCGGCGGCGCAGCCGGCCGCCGCGATCCATCTGGTCAACGACCTCGATCTCAAGGTCACCCGCGTGGCCGACGGCACGGTCTGGTGGGGCAACAACGGCCTCGACGTCGGCACCACGTCGACCAGCGGCGGCGCGCCCGATGTGCGCAACACGATCGAGTGCGTCTACCTGCAGAATCCCGTGCCGGGTCCCTACCTCGTGCGCGTCGAAGCCGCGTCGATCGTGCAGGACGGCAAGGCCGCGACGCCGGCGCTGGACGCGGACTTCGCGCTGGTGATGCATCCCGTCAGCGGCTTCCACAACGACACCGGTCTGCGGTTCGACATGCAGTCGGCGGGGCCCGGTGACCTGACGCTGGTGTGCGACAACGTGCCCGTCGGCGGCTGGACCGAGGGCTACACGGCGTTCGCGGTCGCGCCCGACCGCGGCGTCGGCTTCGGCCGCATCTTCGGCCTCGAGGACGACGGTCTGACCGGCAGCCTCTGGGGGCTGCCGGCGGCCGTCGGCAACCCGTTCCACTTCCTCGACGGCGGCGGCGCCAGCTATCCGCACGCGACGTACACCTTCGACCCGACGTTGATCAGCTCGCTGGCGGTGTTCGACCTGGAACTCGACGCGATCGTCGTGTTGTGGAACGGCAGCGACATCGTCGCGGTCTCGAACGTCGACCGCATCCACCTGCAGTGACGGCGCAGCTGCCGTGACGGCCCGACGACGGCTCGGCTTCGGCTTCTCGCCGTGCCCGAACGACACGTTCGCGTTCTGGGCCGCGGTGCACGGCGTCGAGGCGGTCGGGGACCTCGCGCTCGACCCGGTGCTCGCCGACATCGAGACGCTGAACCAGCGGGCGATCGCCGGCGCCGATGCGCTGCCGGTGACCAAGCTGAGCCTGCCGGCGCTGGCGCGCGTCGTCGATCGCTACGCCGTGCTGCCCGCGGGCGCCGCGCTCGGGTTCGGCTGCGGCCCGCTGGTCGTGTGCCGCGACGACGCCGCGCTGCAGCGCCTCGACGACCTGGCGACGGCCCGCGTCGCGATCCCGGGTCGCTTCACCACCGCGTTCCTGCTGCTGTCGAGCTTCGCGCCGCCGCCGCGCGAATGCGTCGCGATGCCGTTCGATCGGGTGATGCCGGCGGTCGCGTCCGGCGCCTGCGACGCCGGGCTCGTGATCCACGAGGGGCGCTTCACCCATGCCGCGCACGGCCTGCGCGCACTGGCCGACCTCGGCGTCCTGTGGGAGCGCACCACCGACGGGCCGCTGCCGCTCGGCGTGATCGCCGCGCGCCGCGACCTCGACGCCGGCGTCGTGCGTGACCTCGGCGAACTGCTGCGGCGTTCGGTCGCCGCCGCGCGGCGCGCGCCGGAACTGCCGCGCGCCTACGTGCGCGCCCACGCGCAGGAGCTCGCCACGGAGGTCTGCGACCGCCACATCGCGCTCTACGTCAACGACTTCACCGAGGCGCTCGGTGACCGGGGCCGCCGCGCGATCGAGGCGTTGCTCGCGCGCGGTCGCAACAGCGGCCTGCTGCCGGCGGGGCCGTCGCCGTTCCGGGAGGACGCGTGATCTTCCCGCTGCTCGCGGCCGCGCTGTTCACGCTGGCGACGCTGCTGCCGCTGGCGCTGGTCGGGCTGGTGCGTCTGCTCCTGCGGCGCCGGCAGCGCACGTTCTGGCGCCGCGTCCTGTGGCTGCACGCCGGTCTGTTCGTGCTGCACCTGTTCGTCGTGTTCCCGCTCGTGCTCGGCTTCGTCGGCTCGCGCGTGATCGTCACCCGCCACGACGAGCGCGCCTACGCCGGGCCGCGCATCGACGCCGACGGCACGCTGCGGATCCAGGACCGCGCGTCGCTGAAGCGGGAGCTGGCCGCCGGCGGACCGGACGTCGGCTCCGAGGTCGTCGCCGCGGCGATCGCACGCGCACACCGGATCCCGAGCAGCGGCGGCGTGGTGCTGCGCGCGTTCCGCGTCGAGAGCCGCCGTGAACCGCCGGTCGCCGCCGTGGTGATGGTGCACGGCCTGTTCCGCTCGGCGATGGAGCTCGAGCGGGTCGCGTCGATGCTGCGCGACCTCGGCTGCGAGTGCTGGCTGCTCGAACTGCGCAACCACGGCGGCAGCAGCCGGGCGCCGTTCACCGGCGGGCTGCACGAGAGCGACGACGTGGTCGCCGCGGTGCGGTACGTGCGGTCTCGACCGGGCCGTGCCGGCACGCCGATGGTGCTCTACGGCGTCAGCCTCGGCACGGTCGCCGTCAGCCTCGCGTTGCCGCGGCTCGACGGCATCGCCGCCGTCGTGCTCGACTCGCCGATCGACGACCTGCACGCGGCCGCCAGCCGCATGCTGACGTTCGACCGCGAAGGCGACCGGCGCAGCATCTTCTACCTCCACGAGCCGTGGCGCAGCAGCACGATCGCCGCGCTCGGCTGGTGGTCGGGCTTCCGCGTCGAGGACGTGTCGCCGAGCGACGTGCTGGCGACGCTGCCGCACGATCTGCCGCTGCTGGTCATCGGCGCCGGCCAGGACGATCGGGCGCCGCCGGCTTCGGTCGAGGCGCTGTTCGCGCGGCTGCCGATGCCGGCCGAACGGCGCGAGCTCTGGCTGGTGCCGGATGCCCACCACGGCGACGTGTGCCACCACTCGCCGGAGCAGTACCGGCAGCACCTGCAGCGGCTGCTGGCACACCTGCGCGGGCGCTGAGCCGGGACGGTGCCCTCGATTCTCCCATCGGCGCGGGTAGCCTGCGGCCGTCGATCGTGCGCCCGGTGCGCCTGCTGCGCCGGCGGAACTCCGGACTCCCATGCAAAATCTCGTCGTCGTCAACGACCCCAAGGACTGGTCCTTCTCGCAGGAGGGTGTCGAGGTCGTCTCCGCGCGCAAGTACCTGACGCATCCCTCGTACACGACGCTGGAGAAGGTCCGCGTCCTCAACCTGTGCCGTTCGCTCGGCTACCAGAAGATCGGCTACTACGTGTCGCTGCTCGCCGATGCGCGCGGCCACAAGCCGATGCCGAGCATCGAGACGATCCAGAACCTGAAGGATCGGGCGATCGCCGCGATCGCCGGCAGCGACCTGCAGGACCTGATCGACGAGTCGTTGTCGAAGGTGCACAGCTCCGACTTCGTGCTCAGCGTCTACTTCGGCCGCAACATGGCGCAGCGGCACGAACGGCTGGCGAAGGCCCTGTTCCGGATGTTCCCGAGCCCGTTCCTGCAGGCGACGTTCGGCAAGAACGAGAAGTCCGGCCGCTGGCGGCTGGACACGCTCAAGCCGATGGCGGTCGACGACATCCCGCGTGGCCACGAGCAGTTCGCGCAGGAGGCTGCGACCGACTTCCTGAGGCGCGGCTACGTGCGGCCGCAGAAGCGCGAGCAGCGGCCGTACGACCTGGCGATCCTGGTCGACCCGAAGCTGCCGGAGCCGCCGTCCAACAAGAAGGCGCTGCAGAAGTTCGCCAAGGCCGGCGAGGACGTCGGCTTCAACGTCGAGTTCATCGAGCAGCAGGACTACTCGCGCATCGGCGAGTTCGACGCGCTGTTCATCCGCGAGACGACCAGCGTCAACCACTACACGTTCCGGTTCGCCTGCCGTGCTGAGGCGCTCGGTCTGGTCGTCATGGACGATCCGACGTCGATCCTGCGCTGCTCGAACAAGGTGTTCCTGGCCGAGATGGCCGAGCAGCAGGACATCCTGGTGCCGAACACGATGATCGTGCATCGCGGCAACGTCGACGACCTCGTCGCGCGCCTGGGGTTGCCGTGCGTGCTGAAGCAGCCGGACAGTTCGTTCTCGGCCGGGGTGCGCAAGGTGGCGACGCCGCAGGAGCTGACCGAACAGGTCGAGGCGATGCTCGAGAAGTCGGACCTCGTGATCGCGCAGGGCTTCGTGCCGACCGAGTTCGACTGGCGCATCGGCGTGCTCGACGGCCAGCCGCTCTACGCCTGCCGCTACTACATGGCCGACGGCCACTGGCAGATCCTCAAGCGCGACGACGGCGGCAAGAAGGAGGACTCGGGCCGCGCCGAGACGGTGCCGGTCGAGATGGCGCCGACGCGCGTCGTCAAGACCGCGCTGAAGGCCTGCAACCACATCGGCAAGGGCCTCTACGGCGTCGACCTCAAGGAGGTCTCCGGCAAGGTCTACATGATCGAGGTCAACGACAACCCGAACCTCGATGCCGGCTTCGAGGACGCCGTGCTCGGCGACGAGCTGTACCTGCGCGTGATGCGTACGTTCTTCGCGCGGGTGACGGCGCGGCACCGCGGCTGGGGGTCGGCGTGACGCTGGGGCTGTTCCAGGGCTACGGCATCGAACTCGAGTACGCGGTCGTCGATCGCGCGACGTTCGCGGTGCGGCCGGTGGTCGACGAGCTGCTGAAGCGCTTCGCCGGCAGCTACGTCGGCGACTTCGACGACGGCCCGATCTCGTGGTCGAACGAGCTGGCGCTGCACGTCGTCGAACTGAAGACCAACGGGCCGGCGCCGTCGCTGCGCGGCACCGCGGCGCAGTTCCAGACCTCGCTGCTGCGGCTCGATCGGGAGCTCGGCGAGATGGGCGCGCGGCTGCTGCCCGGCGGCATGCACGCGACCATGGATCCGGCGCGCGAGTTCGTGCGCTGGTCGCACGACTACGCCGAGGTCTACGCCGCCTACGACCGCATCTTCGACTGCCGCGGCCACGGCTGGTCGAACCTGCAGAGCTGCCACCTGAACCTGCCGTTCGCGAACGACGACGAGTTCGGCCGCCTGCACCTCGCGGTGCGTACGCTGCTGCCGTTGCTGCCGGCGCTGGCCGCGAGTTCGCCGTTCTGCGAGGGCCGGTTCACCGGCTGGCTCGACTGGCGGCTCGAGGTCTACCGCCACAACCAGCAGCGCGTGCCGCGCATCGCCGGCCGCGTCGTGCCGGAGCCGGTGACGACGCGCGCCGCCTACTTCGCCGAGATCCTGGAGCCGATCTGGCGCGACATCGGCCCGCTCGACCCCGACGGCATCCTGCACGAGGAGTGGCTCAACTCGCGCGGCGCGGTGGCGAAGTTCTTCCGCGACGCGCTCGAGATCCGGGTGCTCGACGTGCAGGAGGCGCCGGCCGCCGACCTCGCGATCTGTGCGCTGGTGGTCGCCGTGCTGCGCGCGCTGTGCGACGCGCGCTGGTGCGACTTCGCCGCGCTCGCGGCGCTGCCGACCGACGAACTGGCGACCGTGCTCTGGGCCGTCGCCCGCGACGGCGACCAGGCGATCGTCGCCCACCGCGGCCTGCTCGCGGCGCTCGGCCTCGATCCACGGCCGCGCCCCGCGATCGAGGTCTGGCGCGCGCTGGCCGATGCGGCGCTGCCCGACGTCGCCGGCCTCGACCCGGACCTCGAGCAGCCGCTGCACACGATCCTGACCCAGGGGCCGCTGGCGCGGCGCATGCTGGCCGCGGTCGGCGACCGGCCGGAGCCGGCGACCCTGCAGCGACTGCAGGCGCAGCTCGCCGACTGCCTGCACGCCGGCACCTGCTTCGGCGCCTGACGCGCGGTGGGCTGGGCGTCGAAGACGCGGCGTCAGGACCGATCGGCGTCCGGGTCGCTGAACGGCACGATCACGATCGCCAACGCCAGCAGGACCATCGCCACGGCCAGGGTCGGCACGGTCCTGCCGTTCAGCATCCACACCGTGAGCGCGAACAGGCAGGCCCCTTCGATGGCCGCCAACGGCACCAGGACGGCGCGGAACCGCTGCAGCGGCCGCAGCTCCGGGGCGGCGCGGTCCGCAGCGGCGTTGAGCAGCGACCGCAGCACGAACGCCGTGACGGCCATCGACGCGCCGACGACCAGTACGACGGTGTCGAGCACCGCGATCGGCTCGACTGCCAGTCCCCGGCCGCCGTTGCTCTGCAGCACGATCGCCACGACCACGGCGTAGAACGTCATGCCGAGCAGCAGCGCGACCGCGATCAGGCGCTGCTGGGCGAACGTGGGGCCGCCGTCCATCGTCTCACCTCCGCACGAACAGGCCGAGCACGTGGCCCGAACCGATGCGGAACAGGGGCTTGGCCTGCTTCTGCACGAAGCCGTCCTGTTCGGCGACTTCGCGCACGCGCGCGTTGCGCAGCACGTTCTTCGGCTTCTTGCCGACCAGCTTGACGCGCACCTGCCGCAGCACGTTCTTCAGCGACGAGGCCGAGAACCAGGTCACGATCACGGCCTTGCGCGCGACGCGGAACAGCTCGTGCAGGTGCTGCTCGCGCAGCTGCTGGCTCTCGAGGTGGTGCGACAGCCGGAAGCTGACGGCGACGTCGACGCTGCGGTCGGGCAGCGGGATCTCGAGCGCGGAGGCGCGGCAGTAGCTGCGACCGTCGCGGCCGTGGTCGCGCTGGTTCAGCGACACCATCGTGTACGACCAGTCGGCCTCGATCAGGTCGCGGCAGTGCTGCTTCAGCAGCCCCGACAGCCGGCCGTGGCCGCACGGCAGATCGAGGATCGACTCGGCGGGGCCGATGCCGAGCTGCGCCAGCTCCAGGAAGTAGCTCTCGAGCAGCGCGCGCTCGCGCTTGTCGGACCACTTGCGGTGCAGCTTGTTGCGGTAGTCGGCCTTGTAGGCCTCGGCGCCGCGCGCGCTGTTGTAGTTCTGCAGCTTGTGCTGCTGCATCGGGGAGTGCAGGTTCGTCATCGCTCGGGTCGGGCTGGTGGGGAGAGGCGGCGTCGCAGCGGCTGCACGATGTAGACGTGCCAGAACATCGCCAGGGCTCGGCCCACATCGTGGCGCAAGACGCTGCGGCGGTCGAGCGTCCGCCACAGGCGCCGGGCCGCGGCGCGGTCGCCGTCGGTGTAGGCGCACAGCCAGCGCAGCCGTTCGGTGGCGGCGAAGTCGGCGCGGCGGCTGGGCGAGAACGCGCCGTCGAACAGGTCGAACAGCGCCAGCCGCCCGCCGTGCAGCGGGACGTGCAGGCGGATGCCGGCCGGCACGTCGCAGACGACGAGCCGGGCCAGGTCCGGGTCGCCGACGACCAGCACGTTGCGTGGCATCGCCGTGCCCCAGAGGAATCGGCCGCGGTGCAGCGTGGCGACCAGCCGCGCCATCGCCGCGATCAGGCGCCGGCGGGTGGCGAAGTGCGGCGCGGGCGGCAGGTCGGCCAGCACCTGCTTCAGCGGCCGACTGGCCGCCACCCAGCGCGTGACCAGCACCGACTCGTCGACGCAGCCCCAGCGCCGGCGCTCCGACCAGGCGAGCGCCTGCGAGCAGGGCGCGCCGGTCGACGCCCCCGCGCGCAGGTTGTCGAACTCTCGCCGCGCGCGGCTGCGGCGGCCGAACGACTGCAGCCAGCGGCGGCCGCGGTTGTGGTAGGTCTTGCAGACCACCGCGTCGTCGCCCGATCCGAGCCGTTCGATCGTGGTCTGCGGCTCGACCTTCAGCGTCGCGCGCCCGGCGGCGGCGAACCGGTCGAGGTCGAACGGCGGCTGCAGGCGGCCGGTCATCGGCGGCGCAGTTCCTGTTCGAGCCGCTGCACCAGCTCGTGCGCCGGCCACGGCGTCGTCGGCTGCATCTGGCCGAGGTTGGTGAACAGCAGCGCGTGCTCGACCTTCGGCGTCGCCAGCCCGAGCCAGTCGCGCACGCGCCGGACCGCCAGCACCTCGAACGGATAGAGCCGCGCGGCCGGGTCGTCGAACGGCGCCCTGCCGGCGCGCGCCTGCTGCAGGTGCAGCTCGAGCAGGGCGGCGAGGTGCTGCGCCAGCACGCGCGGCTCGCTGGTCCAGTGCGACAGCGGCTCCTGGTAGGGACCGAGCCGGTTGGTCAGCGTCGGCCGTTCGCCGGCGCGCAGCGTCAGCAGCTCGCGCGCGAACAGCGCCAACTGGTCGCCGTCGCCGAACGCGCTCTCGGGCAGGTGGCGCAGCCGGTCGTAGAGCGGCTCGGCGCCCGGGTCGTGCAGCGCGAGCCCGAACAACGCGGTCAGCGCGCCCTGCAACAGCGAGAACGGCAGGCCGCGCCCGGCCGCCGCGTGATGACGGTCGCGCAACTGCAGCGAGCAGCGGCGCAGCGCCTGGCCCTGCCGCGCCTCGTCGAAGCCGAGGCCGTCGCCCTCCATCACGCGCCACAGGCCGTGGCCGAGGTGGAAGGTGCCGAGCATCCACGCGGCGACGTGCACCTGCGTGCGGCGCTGCGGGTCGCCGAGCGACGCCGCCAGCTGCGCCTCCTGGTCGCTGTGCAGGAACTGCTGGTTGGCGGGCCGTTCCGCCCATTCCGACAGGCTGCGCCGCAGGCTGGTGATCGCGGTGAGGGACATCGGCGGCGCGCGACAGGGTAGCGCTCGCGCGGCGGCGCACGAAACGTAGAGTTCGGGCGCGTGGACCTGCTGCACTGGCTCCTGTTCGGCGTGTTGCCGGCGCTCGCCGTGGTGCTCGTGTTCGTCGGCATCGGCGGCCCGCGGCTGCTCGGCCTCGCGCTGGCGGTCGCGATCTGCGTGCCGATGGCGATGTCGGTCGGCCTGCCGGCCTGGCCGTGGCACATCGGCGTGCACCGCGGCGATCCGGTGCAGTGGCTGTGGTGGTGCCTCGTCGCCGCCGGCGTCGTCGGCGCCGCCTACGACCTGCGGTTGCTGCCGCGCTGGCTGCTGCTGCCGTGCGAACTGCTGCTGGTCGCGCTGCTGCCGTGGCTGCTGTCGGGCGAACAGCGCGCGGGCTGGAGCTTCGAGTGGTGCGTCGTGATGCTGAGCGTCGGCTGGGCGTTCGTGATGGCGCTGTGGTGGGTGCTGCGCCAGGCGGCGAAGCTGCAGCCGGGTATGACCGTGCCGCTGGTCGGCACGATCGCGCTGGTGGCCGACGCGCTGGTGCTGCGCGCGCAGGGCGGCCGGCTCGCGTGGGAACTGGCCGGCATCGGCGCGGTGGCACTCGGCGTCTCGGTCGCGACGACGATCTGGCGGCGGCCGTTCGTCTGCGGCGGCGGCGGCACGCTGTGCATCGCGCTCGCGCACGCCGGCATCCTGCTGGCGGGCCGCGGCGAACGCCATCTGCTGCAGACGCCGTTCCTGCTGGCGCTGGTGGCGCCGCTGGCGCTGTGGATCGCGACCACGAAGGTGTTCGCCGAGGGGCGCGCGACGGGCATGGTGGTCGGCGTGTGCGCCACGGCGGCGCTGGCGGCCGCGGCCATCGCGGCGGCGTGAACGCACCGGCTGGGCGCCGCTACTTCGGCTTGGGTGGGTCGTCGTCGCGGTGCGCCAGCTGCGCCTCGGCCTGGCTCAGCACCAGCGTCAACACCGCGCTGGTGGTCACCGCGTCGAGTCCGGTAGCTGCTGGCCACAGCGCGCCATCGCCGGCAGCCGCGGCGCGCCTCGCGGCGAGCCGGTTCAGCGGCTCGAGGTGACGCGCCAACTGGGCGCGGTGGGGTGTCAAGGCATGCACGGCGAGGAACGCGTGCAATGGGTCGGCGCCCAGATCGGGCGGCCACACCAGAGCGGCGATCAGGTCGGCGGGTGCGGTGGCTCCCAGCAGCTGGCGCACCAGTTGTCTCGCGGCGTCTTCGCGGCGCGTGGGCCCGACGCTGTGTGCATCGGCGACGGGCTGTGCCAGGTGCCGCAGGCGCTTGGCCAGGTCGCGTTCGCCGACCCACTCGACGCTGTTCGCGAGCAGCGCCAGCAGCGCAGCTTCGTAGGTATCGACCGGCGTGGCGTCCGGCGCCTCGAAGGTCGCCGCGGCCGCGTCCGCCGCACGCACCCACGTCGGCTTCAGCAGGGCGTAGTTCGAGAGGGTGGAGAGCTCACACACCGCCATGGCGGCGAGCACCTGGTCGCCTCGCGAACACGGCACGTCGCCGGGTGCGAACCGGCCGTCCTTGGCCTGTACGACGCGGAGCCACACGGCGAGCAGCCTCAACTCGCTCCGCGAAGGACCGCTGCGCATCGTCGACCCGGTGGCCAGGAACGCCTGCATCAGCCACGCCGAGCCGGCGACGGTGCGGTCGGCATCGCCGGTCGCCGCGACGTGCGTGCGCAGCGCCGCCACCGTGGGCTGCAGGTCGAAGCGATCCTGGCGCGGCTGGAGCTGGGCCAGCAGTGCCGTGCCCCACACGCCGGTGGCCAGGAGTACGCGCAGGAACGCCACGGCGCCGCGAACGAACGTGGCGCGGTCGCGGTTCAGCCGCTCAGGCGTCGCCGAGGTGCTTCTCGAACATCGCCGTCAGGTCGCGCGCGACGTCCTGGGCGGTGCGGCCTTCGATCTTGTGGCGCGGCAGGAAGTCGACGACCTGGCCGTTCTTGTAGAGCGCCATCGACGGGCTCGACGGCGGGATCTGGCCGAAGTGCTGGCGCGCGCGCTGGGTCGCCTCGCGGTCCTGGCCGGCGAACACTGTCGCCAGCCGCTGCGGGCGCTTGGCGTGCTGCATCGCGATGCCGACGCCGGGCCGCGCCATGCCGGCCGCGCAGCCGCAGACCGAGTTGACGACCAGCAGGCCGGTGTGTTCCTTGTCGGCGACCCAGGCGTCGACGGCTTCGGGGGTCATCAGTTCTTCGGCGCCGAGCTGGGTCAGCTCCTCGCGCATCGGTCGGACGAGTTCGGGCGGATACATGTTGGTTCGCTGGCGGTGTGGGTTGGACCGAGCAGCGTAACGCATGCCGCGGCGTGCGCTACTCCCGGGTGCGACCCGGCGCGCCATCGGGCTCGCCGGTGAGTCCAGCGGCTGCCCCAGCAATCGCCCGTTCGAGCAGCGTCACCGGCAGCAGAACGGTGTCCGCGACCAGACAGAGCGGCAGGTCGACCAGCACGAACAGCGACACCAGGACCTGTCCCGCCGGCTCGGCGCGCCACATGCGACCGTCGAACGGGCCGTCACCGAGCGCGCGGAAGTGGATGCGGGACCCGCCGTAGACGACCGCGTTCGGATCGAGCATGCGATCCGGCGCCACCCGCGTCGCGTACGACAACTGACTGGCGACGGTCAGGCACCCTGACAGGCTGGCCAACAGGACCAGCGCCGCGGGGCTGCGCAGCAAGGTGTGGCCGGGTCGCACGTCGTTCACAGGGCCCGCCGATTGCGCTCGATCGAGCGGCAACCGACCGGCAGGTTGTACCATCGGCTGCCGTGAGGACCATTCGCATCTGGGCTCGTGTGGCAAGGCGATGACGGCAACGCTGGTCGCATGCCTGGTCGAGCAAGGGCGACTCGCGTGGCACACGGCGCGGCGACGGCTGGTGCTGATCGCCTGCAACCACGGCGGCGACGTGGGGGCTTCCGCGTGTCAGGCCGTGGTCGAGTCTCTGCTCGCTTTCCCTGGTGACGCCGGCGTGGCAGCATGCGACCCGTGCGAGAGGACCACCGCCCGATGAGCACACGGAAGGCGATTGCAGTGCTGATCGTCGTGTCGGCGCTGCTGACGATCTGGGGGCACATGCACGAAGTTGGTGCATCGTCTCCCCTGGCGCCGCATGCAATCGTCACGACGAAGAGCTGGCTGGTGTTCGGGCATTGGCCGTACCTGGTCGTAGAGGCCGGCGGCGGCACCCGGCAGCATTGGTCGGGGCTCGGCATCGGCATCGCAGCGAGCGGCGCGGTGGCCGTTGTCGCAGCCCTCGTGCTGCGGCGATTCCGCAGGCCCACGGCGCCGGCGCCGCGATGAAGCCCGCGACCCTCACCGTCGATCTCGTCAAGGCCGCGCAGGGCGGCGAACGGGCGGCGCTCGAGCGGTTGCTGGAGCGTTACTACGACCGCGTGCGCCGCGCGGTCGGCATCCGCATGGGCCCGCGCGTGCGGTCGTGGACCGACTCGGTCGACATCATGACGCGCACGTTCCTGAAGGCGCTGCAGAAGTTCGACACGTTCGAGATGCGCGACGAGTCGTCGCTGCTGCGGTGGCTGGTCAAGATCGCCGAGGGCATGATCCGCGACGCCGCCGACGAACGGAACGCCGCGCGCCGCGACCCCGATCGTGAGTCGCCGCTCGAGTTCGTGACGCCGAGCGGCACCGCGGTGCAGCTGCCGTTGGCCGCCGCGGCGACGTCGATCACGCGCGGGCTCGGTCGCAGCGAGGACAAGGACCTGGTCGATGCCGCGATCGCCGGCCTCGCCGAGGCGGACCGCGAGCTGCTGGTGCAGTACTACTACCTCGACATGTCGTGGGAGGAGATCGCCGAGCATTGCGGCGAGGTGGCCGCGGGCGCCGATCGGCCGACGCGCGACCGCGCCGCCGAGGTCGTGCGCAAGCGCGCGGCGGTCGCGCGGGCGCGGCTGGCGATCGAACTGCAGCGCCGCCGCGGCGATCCGGGTGCCGCGCGCACCGACGGTGGCTAGAGTTTCCGCCGCGGGCGGGGAGTCCCCTGACCTGGTGCCGCGAACTGGAACTCGCCCGCGGCTCCATCCCGCAACCCGACCGTGACCGATCCGCAGCAACGCTCCCTCGCCGTCTCGGCGCGCACGAAGCCGCTCGGGCCCGACGTCGCGGCCCTGCTGGCCGACTACCTGCTGGCGGCCGAAGTCGGCCCGGTGCCGGTGCTGACCGAGTTCCTCGCCAGGCTGCCGTCGGCCGCCGAGCGCGAGCGCTTCGTCGGCCTGATCGACGAGGCCGCGTTCGCCGGTCGGCAGCTGCCGCTGCGCCTGCGGCCGCAGCGCGTGCTGGCCGACCGCTACGAGCTGATCGAGCCGATCGGCAGCGGCGGCATGGGGCAGGTGTGGCGCGCGAACGACCGCCGGCTCGACTGCGACGTCGCCGTCAAGGTGCTGAGCGCGGCCGCCACCACCCTCGATCTCGATCGCCTGGTCGCGCGCGAGGGCCAGCTGCTGGCCAGGCTGTCGCATCCGGGCGTCGTGCGCGTGGTGGACACCGGCCACGACGGGCAGCAACGGTTCCTGGTCATGGAGCTGGTGGGTGGCATGGCGCTCGACGACGTCGTCGACCGCCTGCGCGAACGGCGCCACGAACTGGCACGCTCGCTGCGCGGGGCCGATGTGCTGGCGCTGGTCGGGACCGCGGCCGTCGGCCGCACGGCCGTGCTCGACGGCAGCGAATCGTGGTCGGTCGCGGCGACGAAGATCCTGATCGAGCTGCTGCGCACGCTGGAGGCCACGCACGGCGTCGGCGTGGTGCATCGCGACCTCAAGCCCGGCAACGTGCGGCTGACCGGCGGCGGCTTCCCGGTGCTGCTCGACTTCGGCATCGGCTTCCGGGCCGACCGGCAGCAGGGCCCGCAGACCGCGGAGCTGTTCGGCACCGCACAGTATGCGGCGCCCGAACAGTGGGCCGGTGCCGCCGGCGTCGGCATGCACACCGACGTCTACCAGGCGGGGCTCGTGCTCTACGAACTGCTGACGCTGCAGCGTTGCTTCGGCGGCACCAGCCCGATCGAGACGATGCGCGCCGTGCGCGATGCCAGCTACCAGCGGCCGCGCGAACTCGACCGCAGCATCGACCCGCGGCTCGAGGCCTGCGTGCTGCGCGCGATCGAGGTCGACCCCGCGCGCCGCTATGCCTCGGCGGTGGCGTGCCGCAGCGACCTCGAGGCGTTCCTGGCCGGGCAGATTCCCAGTGCCGCCGCCGCGACCGCGAAGTGGTCGTGGCGCGTGCGCGCGGGCGCGCGGCGGCACCGCCGCTCGCTGTCGATGGCCGCGGCCGCGCTGGTCGGTGCCGGTGCCCTGTGGCTGCTGCGCGGCGAACCCGCGCCCGGCGTGCAGTGGGCGGCGGCGCAGACCGTGACCGTCGACGTGCCGGGGCCGGCGCGAATGACCGGTTTCCTGATCGGCCGCAACGAACGCGGCGAGGTCTACTGCTCGTCGCTGCGCTTCGGCGCCGACGTCGCGCGCGCTGTTCCGGCCGGCCGGACTGCGGTGGACCTGCAGCCGGTCGGCGATGCGCAGCGTTTCGCCGACATCGCGGTGTCGACGTTGTTCGCCGACGACGGCGACGCCGACGCGCAGCGGCGCTTCGCGGCCGTCGTGCAGACCATGGATCGCGTGCGGCGCGCGATCGAGGCGCGCGAAGGCGAGTGGCTGCCGGAGGCGGAGTTCCGCGCGCACTTCCTGGCCGGCCGCGGTGGGGCGGCGGTCGAGGTGCCGGTCGCGGCGCTGTTCGCCGACGGTGCCTGGACCGCGCACGGCCTGCAGGGACGGGTCGTCGCGCGGCCGAGTCCGTGACCATCATGGCGACGTCGCATCGATCGCTGGTTCCCCTGGCCGCCGTGCTGCTGGCGATCGTCGCCGCGGCGTGTGGCCAGACTGCACCGGAGCGGGCTTTCCCCGCATCGAACTCGACGCCGGCCGCGCCTGCCGGCGCCCCGACGGCGCTGGCGCTGCTGGTCGGCATCGACGCCTACGCGGCGACCGGTCGGCCCGACGCGCCGCCGCCGCTCGCGGGGGCCGTCAACGACGTCGCGCGCGCCCGCAGCGTGCTGATCGAACGCTTCGGCTTCGAACCCGGACACATCGTCGTGCTGACCGGTGCCGCGGCGACGCACGAGGCGATCGTGCGCACGTTCCAGCGGCACCTGATCGACCAGGCCGACGCGGCGACGAGAGTGGTGTTCTGGTTCTCGGGGCACGGCTCGCGGGTGCCGGACGCCTCGCATCGCGACGGTTCGCCGCGCGCGGTCGGCGAGAATCCGTTCGACGAGACGCTGGTCGCCTACGACAGCCGCGCCGTCGATCCCGACGGCGGCTACGACCTCACCGACGACGAGCTGTATTCGCTGCTGGCCGCGCTGCCGGCGAAGGACGTCGTCGTGGTCACCGACTGCTGTCACTCGGGCGGCGTGTTGCGCGGCGGCGCACCGGCGCCGGGCGTGCGCGAATGCGCTGCCGGCACCGCGCCGTTGGCCCGGTCGCGGGTCGAGGCGTTCTGGCCTCCGGGCGTGCCGCTGCGCGACGACACCGAGCACGACGACCTGCCGGCGGTCGTGCAGGTGGCGGCGTGTGGCGCCGACGAGGAGGCCGGCGAGATGGCCACGGCGGTCGGCACGTTCGGCACGCTGACCTGGTTCCTGTCGCAGGCGCTGGGGGAGGTCGATTCGCGCGCGTCGTGGGGCGAGGTCGCGGCGCTCGTGCGCGCACGGGTCGCCGGCCTCGGCACGCGGCCCGGGCAGCGCGTGCAGATCGTCGGCGACGCCGGGCGCGCCGTGTTCGGCGGCCGTGGCCGACCGGTGCCGTCAGGCTATCAGGTCGACCGCCACGGCAGCCGGACCGTCTGCGTCGGCGCCGGCAGCCTGCACGGCCTCGCCGAAGGCGCCGAGCTGCAGTTGCTCGACCTCGACGGCAAGCAGCTCGGCACCGCCCGCGTCGAGCGCGTGCGCACGACCACCTGCGTCGCCGAGTGGCGCGGCGACGGCGACCTGCCGGGGATACCGATGCGCGCGGTGCCGACCACGATCGGCCGTGGCCAGCCGCGCCTGCGCATCGCCGTCGACGGGGTCGATGGCGACCTGCTCGCGGGCTCGGCGGTGGCGACCGTGGTCGCGGCCGACGCCGACTACGTGCTGCGCGCGAACGGCGAGCAGCTCGGCCTGTTCGACCGCGGCGGGCTCTGCGTGCGGTCGATGGCGCCCGACCGGGCGGCGCTCGAGCTGGAACTCGTTCGCGAGCAGCGCTTCCGCACCCTGTGGGAGGGCATCGCGGCGCCTGGTCGCTTCGAACTCGAGATGGCGATCGAACCGGTCACCGCCGCACAGGCGGCGGCGAAGGGCATCGAGGCGGCGAGGCTGCAACCGGCGCGAGGCCGCGGGTCCGGTGGCGTCACCGCGGTCGTGGGTGCGCCGCCGCTCGGCAAGGACAGCGGCGGCGGCCTGCTGTGGCTCAGCGTGACGAACACCAGCGACGCGGACCTGTACGTCGCCGTGGTGTCCGCGACCGAGACGCGCGAGGTCAACGTGTTGATCGGCAACGACGAGAACAACCTCGTGCGCGCGCACGACTCGGTGCAGAAGCTGATCCTGCTCGGGCCTACCGAGGGCTGGCCGACCGAGGTGCCGATGGTCGACCGCTACATCGCGATCGGCACGACGCGCTTCGCCGACTTCCGGCCGTTCACGTCGGCCGCGACGGTCGGCACGACGCGCGGCGCGTCGTCCGACGAGCTGCCGCCGTTCCTGCGCGCGGTGCTCGGCGCCGGCCGCACGCGCGGCGACATGGATGCGCCGGCGTGGGGCATCGCCTCGTGCGACCTGCGCCTGGTCACGCCGGCCTTGTTCGACGCGACCCAGCCGCGCTGATCTCTGTACGGCGAGCTACTGCTGCCGCGCCAGGAACTCGATCACGTCGCGCAGCTGCCGCCGCGACAGCGTGCCGGCCATCGGCGGCATCGCGCTGGTGGTGTTCGCGGTGCGCTTGCGGATCCGTTGCCACGGCACCTCGGTCGCCTTGCCGGTGCTGTCGACGATCGTCAGCGAACCGTCGCGGTCGCGCGTGACGACGCCGGTGCACGTGGTGCCGTCGTCCAGTTCGATCGTCGTCGTGCCGAAGCCCTCGGCGATCCGCGTGCTGGGCGTGACCAGCGCTTCGAGCAGCTGGTCGCGCGACAGCGCGGCGCCGATTTGGTCGAGCGCCGGACCAGCGTTGCCGCCCTTTCCGCCGAACGAGTTGCAGCGCGTGCAGTTCGCGGCCGCGTGCTCCTGGAACAGCTTCTTGCCGGCCTCGGCGTCGCCACCTTCGCGGCAGACGAGGTAGCCGCCGAGGGGGCCCGCCTGCGTCTCGAGATCGGCGACGGCGACCAGCTGTGCGTCGATCGCTTCGGTCGCGCGCTGCTGCGCCGCTTCGAGCAGGTCCAGCTGCAGCTCCGGCTCGACCTCGCCGCGCAGGTAGCGATCGAGCTGCGTCGCGAGCAGACCGTCCGCCGCCGCGTGTGGCAGTTCGCCGAGGGCTCGCAGGGCAGCCTGCTGTTCGCCGACGGGGCCGTTGTCGAGCAGCGATGCCAGCACCGGCACGGCGTGTTCGGGCGCGGTGCGCGACAGCAGCTCGACGGCGCGGCGGCGCAGCGGCACCGGCGCATCGGCCGGGATCCCCGCCAGGCATGTCTCGAGCTGCGGCGCGGCCATCGCGGCGAGCGCGTCGAGCGCCGCGAGGCGCGCGGCCTCGGATCGCTGCGCATCCGCGAGCAGGTCGGCCAGGGCCGGCGCGGTGGCCAGCAACCGCAGCTGGCCGGCGGCTTCGGCGGTGGCTTCGGCGACGGCGTCGTCGCCCAGCAGGGCGGGCACCGCGCCGGCGAACGCGGCGACGACGGTGGCTGGGTCGTCGTGATGGCACGGCCGCCAGTTGCCCATCACGCGGTCCTGGCCGTGCGGCTGCGGCCATTCGGCCAGCACGCGCAGCGCCTCGATGCGCGTCGCCGGCGGATGGTCGCTGCGGGTGGCCAGGTGGATCAGCGCCTCGCCGTTCTCGACGTCGCCGAGCATGCGGTTGGCGTTGATCGCGCGCCAGTCGGTGGCCTCGCGGTCGGGTGTGTCGTCGTAGCAGAGCCGCGCCAGCGCGAACAGCGCGTCGGGGATCGGCTGTTCGTGGATCGCGCGCGCGGCCTCGAAGCGCAGCTGCGGGTCGTCGTCGCGCAGGAAGTCGGCGATCGCCGCGTCCTGCCGTCGTGCCAGCGCCAGCAGCACGCCGAGGCGGACGGCGCGGCTCTCGTCGGTGCGGGCCGCGAGCAGTTCGTCGCGCGCGGCGACGGCGGCGAGCGCGCACACGGCGGCGTGGCGCAGTACGGCGTCGCGGTCGTCGTTGGCCCGCAGCAGGTCGAGCACCGGGCCGGTGGCGGCGGCCGCCGCGGGGCCGAGCCGGGCCAGCGCCAGCGCGGCTTCGCGCTGCGCGCGCGAGTTGACGTCGGTGAGCAGCTTCGTGAGCGCGGCGGTCGCGCTCGCGATCCGGGCGTCCCCGAGCACGCGGGCCGCCATCGCGCGCACGTCGGCGTCGCCGTCGGCCAGCAACGGCGGCACGTCCGCCAGCGCCGTCGGGTCGCGGCGCCCGAGCACACCGAGGCCCCAGATGCCGTGCAGGCGCGCGAGCCGCGCGTCGCGCGCGTTCGCCGCGGCCAGCAGGGTGTCGCGGGCACCGAGGTCGACCAGCGCGAACTGTGCCTGCTGCCGCACACGCCGGTCGGGATGCGCCAGCAGCGCCCGCAGTTCCGCCGGTTCGCGCGTGTGCGGGTCGGCCGCCAGCAGCGCGGCCGCGTCGCGCAGCGCAGGGTCGTGCGCCATCGCCTCGGTGCGCAGGCGGTAGATGCGGCCCTTGCCGGTCTTGGTCCAGCCGTCGACCCAGTCGAGCAGCCACAACGAACCGTCCGGCGCGAAGTCGACGTCGGTCGCCAGCACACCCCAGATCACGCGTTCGTGGCTCAGCAACTCGAACCCGGCGCCGGCGCGCGACAGCCGCAGCGCGTGCACGCCGCTGTAGCTGCTGCCGCCGCGGAAGTCGCACAGGAAGAAGCAGTCGCGGTAGCGCTCGGGCAGGCCCAGGCCGGGATCGTAGCTCAGCCCCGCGGGGCCGTCGGCGAAGTTGGCGATCGGCGGCAGGATCCAGGCCGGCTGGCCGGGATGGCGTGGGTGCCACATCTTCTCGCGGTTCCACGCGCCGCGGTCCGACAGCCACTGGTAGCCAATGCGCCAGCCGCTGTCGGCGCCCGGTGTGACCTGCACGATGCGCGCGCGGTCGCCGCCGTCGCTGTTGTTGTCGCCGGTGAACAGGTCGCCCCACTGGTCGAACGCGAGTTCCTGCGGGTTGCGCAGGCCACGGTGCACGACCTGGAGCTCGCTGCCGTCGAGTTCGCAGCGCAGCACCGCACCTTCGTGCGGATGGGCCAGCGTGCGATCGCCCTGCTGCACGTGGAAGCCGCGGTCGCCGATCGAGAAGTACAGCCGGCGGTCCGGGCCGACGATCAGGCCGTGCAGGTCGTGGCCGATCAGCGACGTGTGCACGCCGTAGCCGGCGTGCACGACGTGGCGTTCGTCGGCGACGCCGTCGCCGTCGGTGTCGCGCAGCCGCCACAGCTTCGGGATGTTGGTGAGGAACACGTCGTCGCCGACCG
The DNA here is from genome assembly GCA_016794035.1 of Planctomycetota bacterium. Lineage (GTDB taxonomy): Bacteria > Planctomycetota > UBA1135 > UBA1135 > UBA2386 > JAEUHS01. The sequence continues at coordinate 33,328 of JAEUHS010000048.1, read as the reverse complement.
GCAGCACGCCCGAGGCGATGCCGTCGGCCAGGTCGGTGAACCCGGTCGCGAACACCGTCGAACGATCGAGCGTGCCGTCGCCGTCGGTGTCTTGCAGCAGGCGGATGCGCTCGGGGAACGCGGCGTAGCCCGGGATCTTGTCCGGGATGTACTTCGCGTACTTGGCCAGGCGATCGGCGACCGTCAGGCAGGCGAGGTCGTCGTCCTTCCACTGCATGTAGTCGCGCGTGTCGAACACGCCGTCGCGGATGCGGAACGTCTCGGCGACGTAGGCGCGGCCCTTGCCGTCGATCGCGAACGCGACCGCGTTGCAGAGGTCCGGTTCGGCGGCGAGCAGGTCACAAACGAGGCCCGGCGCCAGCGTGAAGCTGGCGATCTGCCGCTGCGCCTCGTCGCTGGCCTCGGCGATCGGCAGCTCGGCGCCGTCGTGTTGCGCTGCCAGGGCGGTGGCGAGGAACGGAGCGAACGCAGCGCGGCGCAGGGCGACCATGACGGCGCATGGTGACCTCGGCGCGACGGCTTTGCGAGGTCGGAGCGGAACTGGTCTCAGGGCACCAGCACGGCCGCGCCCGCGAAGCGTCCGTGGCGCAGGTCGTCGAGCGCGAGGTTGGCGTCGGCGAGGGCGTAGCGGCGGGTCGTCACCGCGAGCGGCACCTCGGCCGCGACCCGCAGGAACGCCTCGCCGTCGGCGCGCGTCAGGTTGGCGACCGACGCGAGCCGCCGTTCGCCCCACAGCAGCGCGTAGGGGAACGACGGGATGTCGCTCATGTGGATGCCGGCACAGATCACCGTGCCGCCGGCGCGCACGTCCCGCAGCGCGGCCGGCACCAGGGCGCCGACCGGCGCGAACAGGATCGCGGCGTCGAGCGCGGCGGGTGGCGCCGCGTCCGAGTCGCCGGCCCACGTGGCGCCGAGCCCGCGCGCCAGCGCCTGCGCGGCCGCATCACCGGGCCGCGTGAACGCGAACACCGACCGACCGTCGTGCACGGCGACCTGCGCGACCAGGTGGGCCGCGGCGCCGAAGCCGTAGAGGCCGATGCGGTGCGCGTCGGCGCCGGTCAGCCGCAGCGCCATGGCATAGGCACGATGGCCGATCAGGCCCGCGCACAGCAGCGGCGCCGCCTGCTCGTCGGCGTATCGATCGGGCAGCGGCAGCACGAAGCGCGCATCGGCCAGCAGGTGGCTGGCGTAGCCGCCGTCGAGCTGCCAGCCGGTGAAGCGCGCCTCGCGGCACAGGTTCTCGCGGCCGGCGCGGCAGTGGTCGCAGCGCCCGCAGGTCCAGCCGAGCCACGGCACGCCGACGCGTTGGCCGGGGTGCAGGTCGTGCACGCCGGCGCCCGTGGCGTCGACGCGGCCGACGACCTCGTGCCCCGGCACCACCGCGCGACCGGGAAACGCGAGGTCGCCGTCGACGACGTGCAGGTCGGTGCGACAGACGCCGCAGGCGGTGACGGCGATGCGCACCTGGCCGGCGCCGGGCGCCGGCAGCGGCCGTTGCACCGGTTCCAGCGGCAGACCCGGCGCGCGCAGTGCCATGCCGGACCAGATGGGGGCAGTAGCGGACATGCCTGTGGGGACGCCACTCTACGGCGCCGCAGCCGACCACGCTGGGAACGGATGCCTCGCGGGCAGCTCCGTGACCGCGGGCCACCCGGTGTCGGCGATCGCCGCCCGGTGGCCCTCGGCGCCGATCCACCGGCGCAGCCGCCCGGATCAGGTCTCGGTGGCGACGACGGCGCCGGTCAGCGCCGTCACCGCGAGGCCGCCGTGCCGCGTCGTCCAGGCGGCGCGCAGCGGCAGTCCGGTGCGGCGCGCCAGCCGCACGTCGTGCGCCAGCAGCGCGACGCGCCACCCGTCGCCGAGTCCGCGCGCGCGGTGGCCGAGCGTCTGGTAGAGCGGCAGCAGGCGATCGCCCTTCGGCACCCGCAGGCCGAACGGCGGGTTCGTCGCCAGCACGCCGCGCGCCGGCGCCGCACCCGCCTGCAGCCACGGCGTCGCGGTGATCGCGCAGCACTGGAAGTCGATCGCGGCCGCGACGCCGGCGCGTTCGGCGTTGCGGCGGGCGGCCTCGATCGCGCCGGCGTCGCGGTCGCTGGCCGCGATCTGCGCGCGTTCGACGGCGGCGCGCGGCGGTGGCGCGCTGCGCGCCACCTGCCAGGCGTCGCCGTCGAACAGCGCCAGGTGCTCCATCGCCGGGTCGCGCAGCCGGCCCGGCGCGATGCCGAGCGCCAGGCGCGCCGCCTCGATCGGGATCGTGCCGGAGCCGCAGAACGGATCGAGCAGCGCGGTGTCGGCGCGCCAGTCGGCGGCCAGCACCAGCGCGTGCGCGAGGTCCTCGCGCAGTGGCGCCTTGGCGCCCTCGAGCCGGTAGCCGCGCCGGTGCAGCGGCGTGCTGGTCGCGTCGATCGAGATGGTGCAGACGTCGTTCTTGAAGCGCACGTGCACGCTCGCCACGATCGTGTCGGCGCCCGTGGCCGGGCTGACCGGCCTGCCGAACGCAGTCGCCAGTGCGTTCTCGATGCGCTCGACCACGGCGCCGGTGTGGTAGACGCGCGAGCCGTGCGTCGTCGCGCGCACCGTGACCGGCACGTTCGGTCGCAGCCATTCGCGCCACGGCAGTTGCGCCGCCTTGCGCTGCAGTTCGCCGAGCGCGCGGCACGGGAACTCCGTCAGCCGCAGCAGCACGTGGCTCGCGGTGCCGAGCCACAGGCAGCTGCGCATCGCCAGCGGCGCGTCGGCCGCGAACGCGACGCCGCCGCGCAGGCGCTTGGGCCTGGCGCCGAGTGCCACCAGCTCGTCGGTCAGCAGCGGTTCGAGGCCGGGCAGGCAGGCGGCGAACAGATCGAAGGAGCGCGGCACGGCGGCGACGGTAGCCGGGCGCGGCCGCCGGTCCACAACCGACTGGGCGCTAGCCGCGCAGCTCGCGCACCACCTGCATCAGCTGCTCGATCGACGGCAGCTTGTGGCGCAGCTTGCCGCGGCTGCGACCCTGTTCCTGCTCCCAGGCATCGAGCCGCTGCCAGTCGTGCCACGACACGGCGTCGATGTGGCGCGACGCGAGCAGTTCGGTGACGTCGCCGCCCTTGGCCGGCAGCGTCCTGCCGGCGCTGCGGTCGGCGAGCATGCCTTCGACGGTCGCCTTCGCGTCGAGGCTGTTGGTGCCGATCAGGCCGGTCGGCCCGCGCTTGCACCAGCCGGCGACGTAGTGGCCGACCCGGACCGCACCGCCCGGCGACTCGACGACGCGGCCGTCGACGTTCGGCACGATGCCCTTCTTCTCGTCGAACGGCACGCCGGGCAGCGGCACGCCGCGGTAGCCGATCGCCTTGAACAGCAGGTCGGCGGCGAGCTCTTCGCTGGTGCCCGCAGGCCTGGGCCGCGGCGTGCCGTCGGCGTCGGCGACCAGCTGCATGTGCTGCACCCGCACGGCCCGCAGCCGGCCCGCGTCGCCGAGCAGCTCGGTCGGGGCGACCAGGAAGCGGCAGACCAGCTGCTTCGGCCGCGTGCCCGGGCCCAGCGCCGCGCGGTCCTGCAGGAACTTGACGTTGCGCTGCTGGCTGCGCGCGCCGTCGCGCGCGAGCCATTCGGCGCTCAGCGGGTCGAGCCTCGCATCGGCGGCGCTGACGACGACGTCGACGTCGCGCAGCTCGGCGATCTCCTCGATCTCCTTCGGCGAGAACGCCGCCTGTGCCGGGCCGCGTCGACCGAGCAGCACGACCTCGCGCACGCGGCTGTGCCGCAGCGTCGCCAGCGCGTGGTCGGCGATGTCGGTCGCGGCCAGCTCGTCGGGCGACGCCAGCAGCACGCGCGCGACGTCCATCGCGACGTTGCCGTTGCCGACCAGGGCCACGCGCTCCGCGCGCGCGAGGTCGAACGTGCGATCGCGGTGGTCGGGATGCGCGTTGTACCAGCCGACGAACTCGGTCGCCGAATGCACGCCAGCGAGCTCCTCGCCCGGCGTGCCGAGCTTCTGGTCGCTCTCGCAGCCGTAGGCATAGACGATCTGGTGGTAGCGTCCGGCGAGGTCGGCCACGTGCAGGTCGCGCCCGACGCACACGTTGCCGAAGAAGCGGAAGCCCGGGCTCGCCGCGATCTTGTCGTAGACCTTGACGACGCTCTTGATCTTCTGGTGGTCGGGTGCGACGCCGCCGCGCACGAGTCCGAACGGCACCGGCAGGCGGTCGAACAGGTCGACCTGCACGTTGGGCGCCGCCTTGAACAGGGCCTCGGCGGTGTAGAAGGCCGACGGCCCCGATCCCACCACGGCGACGCGCCAGGTGTCGTTGTTCACCTCGTGCATGGCGGCGCATCTTAGCCACCGACGCCGGCCGTCGACTGCAGGCTGGTTCGGCTATTCTCGCGCGCGCATGCAACCCGACGAGCCGCGGCCGAGCGTGCGCTTTCCCTGGCGGGACCTGCCGGAGCAGCTGGCGGCGTTCGGCGAGCGCTGGCCGCAGGCGGTCGCCGATGCGCGTGGGCATGCGTTCGTGGTGCCGACGGTGCCGGCCGCGCTGCGGTTGCCGCTGGTGGTGACGCGGCCGCTGCCGGGGGAACGCATCGGCGCGTTCGCGGCGCGACTCGACGCGGCGCTGGGGCTGCAGGTCGTGCTGCTGGTGCGGGCCGGCGCCGTCGCGCTCGGTGCGTGGCTCGACGACGAACGGATCGTGCACAAGGCGCTGCGCAAGTACGTCGTGCGCGGCAACGGCCGGGCGCAGGCCACGCACCTGAAGACGCGCGGCAAGTCACGCTACGGCTCGCGGCTGCGCCTGCAGAACTGGCGGGCCCTGCTGGCCGAGACCAACGAACGGCTGTGCGACCTGTGGACGCAGCACGGGGCGCCGGCGCGGGTGTTCTGGTCGGCGCCGGTGCGCGTGTGGGCCGATCTGTGCGCGGCCGCGCCGCCGCCGCCGTTCGCGCGCGACGACGCCGCGCTGCAGCGCCTGCCGTTGCACGTGCACCGCCCCGACTTCGACGAGTTGCTGCGGGTCCGCAACTGGCTCGAACACGGTCGCCTCGAGCTGCCGCGGTAGTCGATTCGCGCGCTGCCATCGCGGCCTGGGTGCAGCGCTCATCCCGACCGTGCTGGCGAGCCGATGGCGCGATGTCGGATTCCGCACCCTGTATCGCAACACGGAGACTCGTCTGCCCATGGTTCCTCGCACGAACGGTTCCACGCGCCTCGTCGCCCTGGTCGGCCTGCTGGTCGCCGGGTGCAGCGGTGGCGGTAGCGTCAGCAACGCCTCGCCGCGCATCACCGCGGTGCCACTGCAGTCCACGACCGGCGGCATGTTCACGCTGGACGTCGGTGACTTCGTCAGCGACCGCGAGGGCGCGACCCTGACCTACACCGTGGCGTCGGGCGGCGGCTCGTTCGCCGGCGACGTCTACAGCAACACGTTCGACTCGATGGGCGAGTACACGGTCGACTTCACGGTCAGCGACGGCCTGAAGACGACGCCCGGCTCGTTCCGCGTGCGGGTGACGTCGGCGAACCTCGTCGTGGTGCGTGAGGACCAGACCGGACTGCTGCTGCTCGATTCGCGCACCAATGCGTTCGTGCGCGTGACCGGGGCCACGGCGACGCCGAGCCTCGCCACCGGTCTCGGTGACGGCCGCCTCGTCTACCAGCTGGCCGGTTCGGGTGGGCAGCAGCTGTGGATCTTCGATCCGCTGCTGCGCCGCGCGACGCGCCTCGGCGCCGATCAGTCGGCGCCGGTGACCTACCTGGCGAAGACCAGCGACAACCGCGTCGTGTTCTCGACCGGCACCGGCAACGACAAGCGCCTGTTCGTGCACAACCCGGCCACCGGGCTGACGCGCGACATCGCGCAGGGCGTGCTCGGCACGCTGACGGTGCTGGTCAACAGCGACGACCTGGTGTTCTACGAGGTCGGCGTCAACGGCCAGGCCGATGTCTACGGCTACGACCCGGGCGAGGACGAGATCTTCGCCGTGGGCACCGCGGCCACCGACGAACAGCTGCAGGCCGTGCTGCCGAACGGCGGCGTCGTGTTCTCGCGCGTCGGCGGCGGCGGCGAGTCGGACCTGTTCTACTACCGCGTCAGCACCGGTCTGGTCGAGATCGGCAGCGACGTCACGGCGATCGCGAGCCACGACAAGCTCTACCAGGCGGCCGGCACGTCGAGCCAGGTGGTGTTCGCGGCGCAGTCGGGAGCGGTCAGCGACCTGTACTTCTGGAATCCGGCGAACGGCCAGACCACGTCGATCAGCGCCGCCTTCACGGCCGGCAGCAACGACCAGTTCGTGGCGATCGGCGCCGGCAACGAGGTCGTGCTGCAGCGCGTGGTCAGCGGCACCGAGGCCGATGCCTTCTGCTACGATCTCGATTCGGCGGTCAGCGCCACGGTGCGCAACAGCACCGATCTCAGCAACGTCGTCGCCGTGGCCGGCGACGGGACCACCGCATGGGCCTTCGTGCTGCCGAGCGGTGCGACCTCGACCCTGCTGGCGACGTCGCTGATCGGCACGCCGGCGACGCAGACATGGACGGCCGGCGGTACGGTGGCCGGCACCGTGCACACGCTCGCCAACGGCGACGTCGTCGCCGTGCGCGCCGACGGCACCGCGCTGAACGTGTTCGACGTCTCGGCCGGCACCTGGGGCACCGACATCACCGGCACCGGACTCGCGTTCGGTGGCGACGGCCTCGATGCGGGCGACTTCGTCTACTCGCTGACGGTGAGCAGCCAGGCCGACCTGTCGATGTGGGACGCGTCGGCCGGCAACTCGGTGGTCGTCAGCAACATGGCCGGCAACGACGCCTACGGCATGCTGACCGCCGACGGCACGATCCTGTTCACGCACGTGATCAACGGCGAGACCAACACCGACCTGTTCGTCTGGAACGGCACGGCCGCGACGCAGCTGACCGACGCGGACGGCGCCGGCATGCGGCACGACCACGGCGTGCTCGGCAAGTACGCCGGCTCGCGCTGACCGGCAGCGCGCCCCCGCGGGCCCGGTTCAGGAGCCGATCCGGAACTGCACCGCGGGGTCGTCGGCGAACGCGTCGTCCGCCTCGTGCGCCGCCAGCGCCGAGCGCGCCTTGCGCGAGATCACGCCGAGGTAGCGGCGGAAGTCGCGCGGCTGCATGCCGCAGTGACGCGCGGCGGCGCGAGTGCCGTTGCAGTGCAGCGCGGCGTCGATCGCGTCGCGCTGCCGCGGCGACAGCGCGGCGTGCAGGTGTTCCCGCACGAAGTCGCCGAGCAACGGACGCGGCTCGCGATAGGGCGCCTGGCGTGCCTGCATCACCTCCTGGCCGACGGACTCGGTGCGCGCCCATTCGGAGCGCAGGATCGCGCAGGCGGACCGCCGCGCGACCACCCGCAGCCAGGCCTCGGGCCGGTGCGGGGCACAGCCCTTCAGGGTCGCCAGGGTCAGGAGGTGCAGGGCCCGTTCCCCGGCCTCCTCGGCCATCAGGCGGCTGCGGACGACGCGGGCGGCCGCTCGGTAGGCGACGGGCAACAGGGCTTCTGGATCGGGCAGCATGGTGGTTTCGCGGTGGGAGGTAAGGCAGTCCACATCGGAACTATTCGTGCCGAAATGTCAAGTTGACGACTCGGCATGGCGCTGGCATGGACCGCGGCGGGGATGCGGTGACGGCGGGATCCATGGCGATCCGTCCTCCTCACTTCCGCTACCCATGGCCACTTGCGACAATGGGTGCGTAGAGCGGGTCATTCCTCCCTCACCGACAGGCCTCGTGACCGAACTACCCGAAGAAGCCACCTCCCGTCCGCTGGCGACCCACCTGGCGTCGCGTCTGCGCGAGCTCCGAGCCCGTCGCGGCTTCACCCAGGATCACGTCGCCAAGCGCCTCGGGTGCCACGAGTCGGCGGTGTCGCGGTGGGAGAGCGGCAGCCGGTTTCCGACCGGCGAGGATCTGGTGGCCCTGGCCGATCTGTTCGAGGTCAGCACCGACGATCTGCTGGGTCGCGTCCGGCAGTATGCCGCGAACGGCTCGGCGCTGGTCGACATGCGCCTGCTGGAGCAGTTGGCGGCCGCCGAGACGACGGCCGAGTTCGATCGGCTGATCGCCGAGCACGAGGAGCAGGCGATCTGGCTGCCGGTGCCCGACGGCGCGGTGCTGATCCCGGTCGCCGAAGCGATGCGCTGGACCCGGAAGGTCGCCGACAAGCACCGCTCGAGCGCGTTCGTCGACCGCCTGTTCCGACCGCGCGGCTGATCGGGCCTGCCGGGCGCACGGCTCGCGTGCCGTGCCGCCGGCTCGACCCGGCGCGTCCCGGATCAGCCCGCCGGCACCAGCCGACGGGCGACGGCCGCGGTGAACTGCTCGGTCGAACAGCTGCCGCCGAGGTCGCGCGTCGATTCCCGGGCGGCGATCGCCCCGCGCACCGCCGCGTCGACGATCGTGCCGAGGCCGCGGAACCCCGAGTGGGTCAGCAGCATGCCGAACGCGAGCAGCGCCGCCGACGGATTGCAGATGCCCTTGCCGGCGATGTCGGGGGCGGTGCCGCCGGCCGGATCGAACATCGCCAGCTCGACGTCGCCGCGGTCGTCGAACGAGTAGTTGGCGCTCGCGCCCAGGCCGATGCTGCCGACCATGCCGCAGGCCATGTCCGAGAGGAAGTCGCCGTACTCGTTCGGCGTCACCACGACACGGTACGCCTCGGGCTTCAACAGCAGCTTGTAGAGCAGCGCGTCGAACAGCTCGCTGTGGTGCGGCACGTCGCCGAACTGGCGCGCGACGTCGAGCACGATCTCCTCGAACAGGCCGTCGGTGGCGCGCTGGATCGTGTGCTTGCTGCTGCTGACGACCCCGCACGACAGCCGGCGACCGAGCCGGAACGCGTAGAGCGCGGCTTCGCGCGAGGGGCGGCGCTCGATCACGCGGATCGACACGGCAACGTCGTCGCCGATGCGGCGGCCCGCGTCCTCGTAGGTGCCGCCGACGGCGATGCGGATGATGTGCAGATCGACCTGTCCGTCGTGGCGCGTGGCGACTCCGGGCAGGCTGGCGACGGGCCGATGGATGACCGAGAAGCGGCAGCGCTCGCGCAGCACCTTGTTCGGACTCTCCTTCTCGGTCACGGTCGGATACTTCAGCGCCACGCGGTGCTGCCGGATGGCGGCCAGCGCGGCGTCGTAGCAGGCGGTGGCGTCCTTGCGCCGCGCCGCGAGCGAGAGGTCGACCGGGTGGAAGTGCACGCGGATCGGCAGCGCGGCGGCGATCTGGTGCACGCTGGCGGACAGTTCGGCGGAGATGCCGTCGCCGAGCCATTCGGCGACGTGGAGGGTTTCGCTGTCGGGCATGTGGGTGGGGCGGAGCGGGCCGCATGGTAAGCGGTGGTTCGCCCGCGAATTCCATCTTCAGCTGGTCCTCGGCCCGGGGTTCGACGATCCTGCCGCGGGTCCAGCATGCGACCGCGATCCTCGATCGGGAGCCGCCAATGACCGCGCGGTCGGCCGTCGCGGCCGCGGCATGGTCGCTGCCGACCTACCTGCTGCTCGGCTACCTGCTGCGCGTGCCGGCGATCCTGTTCGCCGACGGCTACGACTTCCTCGACCAGCAGTTCCAGTACGTCGATCCCGCCTGGCATCTCGCCACCGGCGGCGCCTGGCACCAGCCGTGGGAGTGGATCGACGGCCTGCGCAGCCACGTCTATCCGGGCCTGCTGGCCGGCATCTTCCGCGGCCTCGGGTGGTTCGGCCTGGAGGAGCCGATGTGGCAGCTGCGCGCCGTGCGCGCCGTGCACGCGGCGATCTCGCTGCTGCCGTTGGGGTTGTTCTGGCTCGTCGTGGTGCGGTGGCGGCCCCAGGCCCGGACCCGCATGCCGCTGCTGCTGTTCGCGGGATCGGGTCTGCTGGTCGCCAACGGCGTGCAGCCGTCGGGACCGGCGTTGGGCGCGACGCTCGCCGTCGCGGCCGCCCTCGCGGTGCACGGCCCGCGGTGGTTCCCGCTGCTCGGCGGACTGTGTCTGGGCCTCGCGTTCTGCTGTCGTTTCCAGGAAGCCCTGTTCGGGCCGGCACTGCTCGCGGTGCTGGTCGGGCAGCGGCGCCGGGGCGCCGCGGCCTGGTTCGCGGTCGGCTGTGTGCCCGGCATCCTGCTGCAGGGACTGCTCGACCTGCACCTGCACGGTGCGTTCCTGGCGACGGTGTGGAACTACGTCGACGGCAACCTGATCGACGGCGCGGCGGCGAAGTGGCGGCAGCAGCCGTGGTGGTTCTACCTCGTCGCCGGCGTGCTGCCCGTGCTGGCGCTGGTGCCGCCGTGGTTCGGCGCCGCCTGGCGCCGCTGCGTGGCGGGGGCGCGCATCTTGCCCGGCGCCGCCGCCGCGGCGCTGCTGCACTTGGCCCTGCACAGCTGCATCGGCCGCAAGGCGATCCGCTTCGAGCACGGCGCGCTGGCGCTGCTGGTCGCGGTGCTGGCGGTGGGCCTGGCCGCGGTCGCCACCGACGACCGCTGGGCGCGCTGGCACCGGCGGGCCCTGTTCGCCGTGCACGGCGGGTGGTTCCTCTACGCGTCGTTCTGGTTCGGCAATGCGGGGGCCGTCAACGCCGCACTGGCGTTGCGCGGCGACGCGGGACTGGCGGCCGAACTGCTGATCGTCGACGGCGACGCGACCGCGATCGGCGGCTTCTTCTATCTGCGGCCGCCGGCGGACCGCACGGTCAGCGTGGCGCGCGCCGAACTGCGCGAGCGGCTGCAGCGCTCGCCGCCGGCGCCGGGCGGCCTCGTCGTCGCGGTGCGCGAACCGCTCGCTGCGGGCGAGGTGCACGGGCTCGAGCGCCTCGAGCCCGTCGGGTCGTTCGCCGGCATGTTCGACCTGCGCCGCGGCGACCGGCGCTACGTGTATCGCTGGCGCTGATCCCTGCCGCGCACCGCAGGGAGCGCGCACCGGTCACTTGGGCGCGGCTTCGGCCTTGGCCGGCATCGCGGCGTCGGCCGTGGTGCGCTTGGTCGTCGTGCTGGCCTTGACCTTCATCGACATCTCACCGCCCATCGGGCTCTCCATCGTCGCGTCCATCTCCACCGTGTGCGAGGCGTCGAGCACGAAGCCGTCCTTGCGCGAGATGTGCTGCGAACCGACGGACTTGCTGCTGACGATCTTCATGCTCTCCATCATCTTGGCCCGGGGATCGTCGCCGCCGTCGGTCTTCGGCGGATCGATCGTGCCGGTCGAGGTGACCTCGAAGGTGTCGTCGTCGACCTTGGCCAGCGTCAGCTTCATCGACACGCCCGGCATGCCGCTGCCTTCTCCGGTCTTGTGGTCCCAGGTGCCGCCGACGGCCACGGCCTTGTCCGGCACGTTGCCGAACGCGCCCTCGACCAGGCGGCGCAGGTCGGTCTCGGTCGGCCCCTGCGGCATCATGCCGCCGCCGCCCTTGCCGGCCTTCAGCAGCTCGGCGACGCCCTCGAGCGACGCGACCTTGCCCTTGCTGTCGACCTTGGCGACGAAGGACTTGCCGGCCAGCATCGTCTGCGACTTGGCGATGGCGCCGCTGGAAGGCATGCCGAAGCCGTCTTCGTCACCACCGTCGTCGTCGTCCTGGCTCGGCGCGGCCGAGTCGAATTCGACGTCGCCCGCCATCGGGATGGTCATCGTGCCGTGGATGCGGGCGATCTTGGTCTCGACCACCAGCATGCCCTTGTCGTCGACGTCCTTGACCGTGCACTGCATCACGGTCGTCGTCTCCCGGCCGATCTCCATCTCCTGTCCGCCCATGTCGATCGTCTGCTCCATCTTCTCGACCTTGCTGAGCCAGACGGTGGACCCCTTCTTCGCCGGGATGCTGAGGTCGTGGTCCTGGGCGACGAGGACGGTGCTGAGAGTGAGCAGGCAGAACAGGGACGTTTTCGTGATCGGGATCATGCGGGGCGCACAGTAGCCGGAACCCCGGCCGAAATCGTCGCAGCGGCCCGCTTCGCGGCCGCTTGCCACCCTGTCAGCCCGTCACGGATCGAAACGCAGGCCGAGGCCGCGCACCGTGTGCAGGTGGCGCGGGTTCGCCGGATCGGCCTCGAGCAGCTTGCGCAGCCGCAGCACGACGTTGTCGAGCGTGCGCACCGTGCGCTGCGCCGCACTGCCGAACAGGTGTTCGACCACGACCTTGCGCGTGACGACGGTGCCGCTGTGCCCGGCGAGCAGCTTGAGCAGCTTGGTCTCGGTGGCGGTCAGGGTCACCTGCTCGCCGTTGCGGCACTTCGCCCGCATCGACCGGAAGTCGACCTCGTTGCCGCCGAAGCGCAACACGTCGACCCCGGGCGTCGCCGGGGGGCGCCGGCGCAGCAGCGCGTCGACGCGCAGCAGCAGCTCGCGCAGGTTGAACGGCTTGGTCAGGTAGTCGTCGGCGTGCAGTTCGAGGCCGCGGATGCGGTCCTGGTCGGCGCTGCGCGCGCTGAGGATCAGCACCGGCGTGTGGTCGCCGCGGGCCCGCAGCTGGCGCAGCACCTCGAAGCCGTCGCAGCCCGGCAGCATCACGTCGAGGATCAAGAGGTCGATGCCGCCGCGCGCCATGCGTTCCAGGGCCTTCGGCCCCGTCGTCACGTGCTCGGCGTGGTACGACTCGACGGTCAGGTTGTCGCACAGCATCTCGCCGAGCGTGTGTTCGTCCTCGGCGACCAGGATCCACTGGCTCATTCGGTCCTCCCGAGCGGCAGCCGCACCGCGATCTCGCAGCCGCGTCCGCGTCCGTCGCTGTGTACGCTGACCGCGCCGCCGTGCGCCAGCACCAGTTCGCGCACCAGGTGCAGGCCGAGGCCCGAGCCGCCGGTGGCGTTGTCGCTGCCGCGCCAGAACGGCGTGAACGCGTGCTGCAGTTCGTCGGCGTCCATGCCGCGGCCGGCGTCGCGCACCACGATGCGGGCCTCGTCCTCCCGCCGCTGCAACTCGACGTGCACGACGCCGCCGGCGGGGGAGTACTTGACCGCGTTGTCGAGCAGGTTGCGCAGCACCATCTGCATCGCCGCGGCGTCGCGTCGCAGCGCCAGGTTGCCCGGCAGCTCGGTACGGATCTCGACCTGGGTCGCCAGCGCGCGCGGCTGCATCGCCTGCACGGCCTGCCGCACGTCGCTCACGAGGTCGCCCGGCTGCGGCCGCGTGGCCTTCGCCGTGGTGCGCAGTCCCGCGGCCATCAGCACGTTGTCGAGACCGCGTTCGAGCCGTTCGGCCTCGAGCAGTCCGGTCGCGAGGTAGCGCGCGCGCTTGTCGTCGGGCAGCCGGCCGTCGCGCAGCGATTCCAGCAGCAGCACGATCGTCGCCAGCGGCGTCTTCAGTTCGTGCGTCGCCGCTGCCAGGAAACGATCCTGGGCGGTGCGCAGCTTCGCCTCGCGGCGCACCGACGCGGTGTAGAGCCAGCCGGCGCCGAGCAGCGTCAGGCCGAACACCGTGCCTTCGCTGCCGAACATCCAGCGGCGGCGCTGGGCCACCACTGCGAGGTCGGCCGCGTCCGCGGCGCCGAGCGCGTGCGCCGCGCCTTCGATGTCGCCGGCGATCAGCGCCTGTCCGGCCGCCGCCAGCTCGCCGCTGGCGTGCACCTGGAAGATCGTCCACCACAGGACGAGCGCGACCGAGAGGCCGAGGATCAGCAGGAAGAGCAGCGAGCTGGGCGAGCGCGACACGGTGACGTCATAGCGTACGCAGCCGCACCGCGTAGCCGAAGGTCCTGACGTCGTTGCCGTAGAGGGCGTTGGCGTTGCTGTCGTGGGAGACGGTGTAGGTGCCGCGGCCCGGGGTCGCGAACGTGCCCAGCGTCACCTGGGTGGCGTTGGAGAGCACGAAGCCCCAGGGGTTGGCCGTCTCGACCAGCGACACGAACTGCTCGTAGACGACGATGCCCGAGGTCACCGGGTCGGCCGGGATCGACAGGGTCGCCGCCGGCTGCACGCCGGTGACCGCGCCGTTCGCGTCGGCGAAGATGCCGCTGTAGAGCGCCGGGTCGGTGTAGAGCGTGCAGCTGGTGCCGCTCAGGGTCACCGGCAGCGGCACGCCGCCGGACTGGGTGTTGTCGAGGCCGACCAGGTAGATCGCGATCGCGTCGGCGCCGAGGCCGGTCGCGTTGGCGTGGTGGGCGGCGCCCGGCGCATAGGTGCCGAAGGTCGTCATCGTCGCCGGCGGCTGGCCGACCGCGGCTTCGCAGCCCTGACCGAACGCGACGGCGGTGCCGTTGGTGACGCCGCCGGTGGTCGACGCGCCGTCGAGGATCGCGTGCGCGAACCCGATGTTGAAGATGTTGTTGCCCTCGACGACCAGCTCGACGACGAGCCAGGCGCCGGTCGGGATCGCGATCGTCACCGGCGTCGAGAACGGGAACTGCAGCGTGTTCGACGGGCCGCCCCACGGGTGGGGTGCCGCCGAACCGGTGTCGGGCAGGAACGACCACGGGCCGTCGTAGACCGTGGTCAGCGGTTGCGTCAGGTTCGCCGCGAAGGTCGCCATCGGCATCGACACCGTGGTGACGCCGATGCGCAGCTGCAGGCGCTGGATCGAGAACGGCCCCGGCGCGCCGATCTGCGGGATCGGGCCGTCGTAGCGCAGCGACAGCTGGTCGGCGACGAAGCCCTGCGAGCCGACCTCGGTCGCGTCGAAGAACATCTGCACGCGCGAGTTCGGCGACATGAACGGCAGGCCGAGGTCGTCGTAGCTGTTCAGCTCCATCGACGGGTTCGCGCTGGCCGGCAGCAGCAGGAAGTTCTGGGCGGGAAGGGACGCGACTGCGAGGCAGAGGCACGCGGCGACGGGAAGGTGCTTCATGGGTGTGACGATCGGAACTCCGATTCGCTGGCCGACGCTAGGCTGCCGCCGTCGACGATGTGTCATCGTGTGGTCATTGCCCGCTACGCTGTTCGACCGATGTCGCGCGTCGCCGTTCTCCTGTCGTCGGTGCTGCTGTCGGCCGCTGCGGCCGCGGCGCAGCAGTCCATCGATGACGCTCGCGTGACCGGGTTCGTGCGGTCGCACTGCGTCGAGTGCCACGGCGGCGATGCGACCAAGGGCGACCTCGACCTCACGCGCGACGAGGCGGACCCGGTGGCGCGCGCCTGGCGCTGGAGTCGCATGCTCGACCGGGTGCTCGCCGGCGAGATGCCGCCCGCCGATGCCGAGCCGGTGTCGCCACCGGCGCGGCAGCAGTTCGTGGCGTCGTTGGCGGCGGCCCTGCGGCGCGAGGTGCCGCGTCTGCCGCCCGATCCCGGCCGCGTGACCGTGCGGCGCCTGTCGCGCACGCAGTGGGAACACACGGTGCGCGACCTGTTCGGTGTCGCCGTGTCGACGGCGGGGTTCCCCGCCGACGATCTCGGCTACGGCTTCGACACGATCGGCGACGCGCTGACGTTCTCGACGCTGCACCTCGAGCAGTACCTGGCCGCGGCCCGCGCGGTCGCCGACGCGGTGTTCGACGGCGAGGATCCGGCGCGGCCGACGGTGCGGCGGTTCGAGGCCGAGTCGATGCAGCTCGTCGCCGGCCCGGGTGCCGGCATGACCGGGGAGGTCGCCAACCTCTACACGCGGGCGACGCTCGAACAGTCGCTGCGGCTGCCGCGCGACGGTGTCTACGTGCTGCGCGTGCTCGCCGCTGCCGATCAGGCCGGCGACGAACCGGCGCAGATGCTGCTGCAGCTCGACGGGCGCGATCTGGCGACCATCGAGGTCGGCGAACGCACGATGCAGTCGTTCGAACTGCGCACGCCGCTGCCCGGCGGCGCGCACCGTCTCGCGCTGGCGTTCGTCAACGACTACTACGATCCGAAGCACGAAGACCCGAAGCGCCGCGACCGCAACCTGCGCATCGACTGGCTCGAGGTCGTCGGGCCGACCGACGCCGTCGAGGTGCCGGCGGCGCGGCAGTGGCTGCAGGCGCCGCTGCACGCGCGCGGCGACGATGCGGCGCGGGTGCGGGCGGTCGTGCGCGCACTGCTGCCGCGGGTCTACCGGCGACCGGCCACCGACGCGGAGATCGCGCGCAGCCATCGGCTCGGCGACGCGGTGCTGCGCGGCGGCGGCACGCTGGCCGAGGCGCTGCGCGCCGTGCTGCAGGCCGCGCTGACGTCGCCGCACTTCCTGTTCCGGCTCGAGACCGGCGCCGTCGAGGGAGTTCCGGGCCGCGTCGTGCCGCTCGGCGGCGCCGCGCTGGCGTCCCGGCTGTCGTACTTCCTGTGGGGCAGTGGGCCCGACGAGGCCCTGACCGAACGAGCGCGTCAGGGTGCCCTGGCCACGGCGGAGGGCCTGACCGCGGCCGTCGACCGGCTGCTCGCCGATGCGCGCGCGGAGTCGCTGGCGACGGACTTCGCCAGCCAGTGGCTCGAGCTGCGCAACCTCGCCGATCGCACGCCCGACCCGGCGCGGTTCCCGGGCTTCGACGACGAGCTGCGCGCATCGCTGCGGCGCGAGACCGAGCTGCTGTTCCTGGCGGTGCTGCGCGAAGGCCGCGACGTGCGCGACCTGCTCGACTGCGACTTCACGCACGTCGATGCGCGGCTGGCGGCGTTCTACGGGCTCGAACGCCCCGCCGGCGCCGAGGGCTTCGTGCGCGTCGCGCTGCCGCCCGAGCAGCGCGAGCGGGGCGGCGTGCTCGGCCACGCCAGCGTGCACGTGGTCACCTCGAACCCGACCCGCACGTCACCGGTCAAGCGCGGCAAGTGGGTGCTCGAGAACCTGCTCGGCCAGCCGCCGCCACCGCCGCCGCCGGGCAACGACACGCTGGCCAACGAGGCGGCGATCGACAGCAGCAGGAGCTTCCGCGAGCAGCTGGCGCAGCACCGCGAACGCCCGGCATGCGCCGTCTGCCACGTGCGCATGGACGCGCTCGGTTTCGCGCTCGAACGCTACGACGCGATCGGCCGCCACCGCGAGCACGACGCCGGCGGCGCGATCGACTGCCGCGGCGAACTGCCGGACGGCCGCGTGCTGGCGGGGCTCGCCGACCTCAAGGCCGCGCTGCGGGGGGATCCGGCGTTCGTGCGCACCCTCGCCCGCAAGCTGTTCGTCTACGCGGTCGGCCGCGACGCCCGGCCGGGCGACCGGCTGCGCCTCGACCTCGGCGTCGACGAACTGCTGCTGCAGGGCAAGGCCACGTTGCGCGATCTGGTGCTGCTGGTGGTGCGCGACGAGGCCTTCACGCAGCGGGTCGTCGAGCCGCCGCGGTGATCAGCCCTTCGCCAGCCGCCGCAGGCCCGCGCGCAGCTGCTTGTGCGCATCCAGTCGCCGCACGTAGTCCGACTCGCGCCGGCCACCTTTGGCGCGCACGACCGCGACCAGCGCGCGCCGTTCGGCCGCGGTCCACCGGTCGACGCCGAGCAGCAGGATCAGCGGACTCCAACGCCGCCACCACAGCGCCTCGGCGGCCGGCCAGCGGCGTACACCGCGCACGCCACACAGCTTCGCCGCCTCGTCGGCGCAGATCCGTTCGCCGCGCTCGCGGTCGGCGCCGAACCGTCGGGCCAGCAGGTCGGTGACCGCGAGGCCGATGTTGCCCAGCGGGAACACGCCGAGGATGTCGTCGCGCGTGCGTCCCGCCGACCAGTAGACGTTGTGCGCCGCGAGCCGCTTCAGCGTCGCCAGATCCGTGCGGTGGCCGCGCCGTTGCTGCATCGCCGCCAGTTCGCGCTGCATGGTCGCCAGCACCTCCGCGTCGCGCGCCCGGAAGCCGAGCTTCTGGTAGAACCACCACGAGCCCGACGCGAGCCCCTCGGTGTTGCCTTCGCCGCCGAGCTGGTAGGGGAAGATCGTGAACGTGTCCGAGCCGTACAGCTGTCGCGTCACGCCGAGCACGCGGCCGTAGACCAGACCCGCCTCGCCGCCGCGCCAGGTGTCGAACACGTTGTAGGCGATCTCCGAGCTGCCGAAGAGGCCGCTGGTCAGCACGTAGCCGATCGGCACGCCGTTCTTCAGCGTCAGGTAGGCGTAGACCGCCTCGAGCAGCAGCCGCCGTTCGGGCTGCATGCCGATCACCGCGAACTCGAGACCGTCGCCGCAGTCGAACAGCCGCACGTCGTCGGGGTCGCCGTAGGCGAACGCATCGAGGTCGCGGTGGCGCAGCACCATCGCCTCGCGCGACAGCGCGATCAGGCGTGCGCCGGTGGCGCGGTCGACCGTGCGCTCGCGCGCGGGGCGCCGCAGCTCGGTGCGCAGCTCGGGGCGTTCGCGGCGCAGCGGGGCGCGCTGGAAGTGCACCGGCCGGCCCGCGGCCAGCGCGCGCGTGCGGGACGGCGCGCCGCCTTCGGGTGCCAGGTCCAGCTCGAACTCGAGGTCGAGCTCCTCGAAGAACGTCTCGCGCGAAGCCGCGCTGCCGCCGAGCCGCTGGCAGCGCGTGATCAGGAAGTCGGCGTCGCTGGTGTCGGGGCCGGCGAGGCGGCGCACCCAGTCCCGCACCGACAGGTCGACCTCGTCGAGGCCGGGGGTCTCCGGCCAGGTGGCCAGCAGCGGCAGGCGCTGCGCCAGCAGCGCCTCGTTGGCGAAGCCGTCCCAGACGACGCGCAGGTTGCCGGGCAGCCGGTCCGACAGCCAGCGCGCCGTGTCGGCGAAGAACGAGTAGCGCAGCGTGGTGCCGGCGATGCCCGACTCGGCGAGCGCCCTCCGGTGCCGGCGCAGGTCGGCCCGGCGGTGGAACGCGTCGAGCTGGGCGGTGACGACGGCCAGCAGTTCGGCGTCGTCGGGGTGCGCGCGCAGGAAGCAGAGGCTCTCGTGCAGCCGCGACACCGCCGCGGCGGTCGGCAGCCGCGCCTTGCCGAGCTGGCGCAGCAGTTCGCACTTCCGCCGGCCCATGCCCGGACCGAACTGCGAGCGGACGTCCTCCAGCTCGCGCAGCAGCTTCGTCGTGCCCATGCGCCGGCGGACCCTAGCAGCCGGCGGTCCGCTCCGCCATGCGCCGTTCGATCACCGCGCGGTCACTGGTAGAGCCATGCCTCGACGCCGTTCGACAGCGCCAGCGGGTTGTTGAACACCGTCTGGAACGTGAAGCCGAGCCCCGCCAGGATCGGCAGGTCCGGGATCGGGATGCCGGCCGTGCCGGCGCCCGTCGCGTCGGCGGTGATCGCGCCCGCGAGCACGAACTGGTTGGGGTCGATCAGCAGCACGCCCTCGGGGATCGTCTGCTGCCAGCGACCGACCGCGACGAACAGACCGCCGCTGTCGAACGCACCGGCGTTGCTCCAGTCCAGCACGAACACGCCGCCGAGCTGGTTGTCGCCGCTGCCCACCAGCAGCCCGGTGTTCGTGCCGCCGAGCCCCTGGCCGTACGACTGGATGCCGGCGATCGTGAACTGCTGCGCCGGCGTCGACGCGGTGTTGCCGCGGCGGTCGGTCGCGCTGAGCGTGAAGTCGACCGTGGCACCGTTCATGATCACGCCGGGCGGCGCGGTCAGCTCGGCGCGGAAGAACAGGCCGCCGAGGAACTGCAGCGGCGTCGCGCCCGAGACCACGCCGCCGCGGTGCGTGATCGTCCAGTTCATCGCCGCGGTCTGCACCGGCGTCTCGCCGTCGTCGACGAACGAGTCCTGGATCACGGCGCGCACGACCCAGGGGCCGGCCGCGTCGAGCACGATCGGCGGCACCTGTTCGGCGCGCACGAAGCGCGGCGGCTGGGTGTCGGCCGGACCGCTGCCGTAGTAGGCGCGGTTGGTGTAGGTGCCCGATTCGCCCTGCGCCGTGACGATGTCGTAGACGCCGTCGCCGTTGAGGTCGCCGACGGCGACGTCGAGCGTGCTGTCCGAGACCGGCGAGAAGCCGGCGAAGCCGGTGGCGCGGGTGAACGTGAAGTTGCCGTTGTTGACGTAGAGCTTCTCGCTGCCCGCGGTCAGCGAGCCGTTGACGACGTCGAGATCGCCGTCGTTGTCGCAGTCGACGAACAGCCACTCGTTGTCGTCGTCGCCGGCGCCGCCGATCAGCGCGCCCGGC
The DNA here is from genome assembly GCA_016794035.1 of Planctomycetota bacterium. GTDB lineage: Bacteria > Planctomycetota > UBA1135 > UBA1135 > UBA2386 > JAEUHS01. Next base: position 13,454 of record JAEUHS010000048.1, on the reverse strand, counting down.
AGGTTGGTGAACGACAACGTGCCGGCCACCAGTTCGTTGCGCACCATCGTGTCGGTGAGGCTCGAGTAGCTCAGCATCGCCAGGTCGAGGTCGCCGTCGTGGTCGAGGTCGGCGGCCTCGAACTCGTAGGTCAGGCCGGTGCCCGCCGGCAGCAGCGCCGTGGTCACGGTCGGGAAGTGGCCGGTGCCGTCGTTGAAGAAGATCTGCTGGCCCGACGACTTGCCGCCGTTGATCACGTCGAGGTCCCAGTCGTTGTCGATGTCGCAGACGACGATGTCCTGCTGGTTCGACTTCGGCGCGCTGACGACGTGCGTGCTGGTCACGTTGGTGAACACGCCGGTGCCGTCGTTGAGGCACAGCTTCAGCTGGCCGCTCGACAACTCGTCGTTGAAGAACAGGTCGAGGTCGCCGTCCTGGTCGACGTCGCCGTAGGCGCAGCCGGCGGCCGTGACGATCATGCCCGGCAGCCGCGTCGTCGACTCGTCGGCGAAGTGGCCGGCGCCGTCGTTGACGTAGAGGCGCTGCTGGTTGCCGCCGGTGCCGTTGCACGAGAACACCAGGTCCTTGTCGCCGTCGCCGTCGACGTCGAACGCGATCGCCAGCGTGCCCCGGATCGCCAGCGCCGGCAGCCTGGTCGCGGTCTCGTCGACGAGGCCGAGCCCCTGGTTGATCTTGTTGATCAGCAGCGTCGGCTGGATCGCCTGTCCCGCCGTCGACAGCACGTAGCCGTTCGCGAACACCACGTCGAGGTCGCCGTCGCCGTCGACGTCGACCAGCAGGCAGCCCTCGGTGCGCACGACCGGGCCGGTTACCAGACCGACCTGCTGCGTGTAGGTGTACTGCGCCGGCAGCGTGGCCGTCAGCAGCAAGGAGGCAGAGAACGAGACGAGGCGCGGCGTCGGACGCCGCAGCGAGGGAACGTGCATCGGGGATGGGCGCGGACCCGTTGGGAGGGCAGGGTGGGCAGACGATCGGCCCGCGCGGGAGGGAGTCTAGCTGCGTTCTCGCACCGGCTGGCGACAAACCTCGATCCGCACCGGGTGCGGGTTTGCGTTCCGCCGATGCCAGCGGTGACACCGATCGAGCCGCGGTCAGGCCGGTGGCGCCGCGTGCAGCACGCCGAGTTCGGCCAGCAGCGCGTCGAGCCGGTCGTACATGCGTTCCCAGCGCCAGTGCTCGCGCACCCAGGCGGCGGCCGCCACGCCGACGCGGCGCGCGCGCGCCGGGTCGGCGAACAGTTCGGCGGTGGCGGCGATCGTCGCCGGCGCGCCGTCGGCGATCGTCAGCGTGCCGGGCGGCACGGCGCCGAGGCCCTGCGCGGCCTGCGGCGTGCTGACGACCGGCAGCGCCATGCTCATCGCCTCGAGCACCTTGTTCTGCACGCCGCGCGCGAGCCGCAGCGGCGCGATCGCGACCGCGGCGCGGTCGAAGTACGGCGGCGTCTCCGGCACCCGGCCGGTGACCGTCACGCCCGGCAGCTCGGCGAGCGCCAGCACGCGCGGCACCGGCTTGCTGCCGACGACCAGCAGCCGCGCGTCGGCGAAGCGTTCGCGCAGCGCCGGCCAGCACGCGCGCGCGAACCAAAGCACGCCGTCGACGTTCGGCTCGTAGTCCATCACGCCGGTGAAGATCGCGGTGTGCGGGTCGCGTGCGCCGTCACCGGCGCTGGTGAAGTGCGCGACGTCGACGCCGTTGGGCAGCACGTCGGGCACGACGCCGGGGATGCGGGCCGTGAACAGCTCGCGCTCGACCTCGCTGACGACCAGCGAGCGCGAGAACGTGCGGGCGACGCGGTCCTCGAACGCCAGCAGCCGGGTGGCCTCGCGACCGTAGATCCAGCGACCCAGCGGTCCGCTGCGGGCCGCGAACTGGCGCCACTTGTCGGAGTCCAGCTCGGCGAACTGCATGACCTTGGCCCGGGCCGGCGCCGTCATCGCGTACTGGGCCATCGACGACGAGTAGACGTAGACCAGGTCGATCGGCTGGTGCGCCGTCCAGCGATCGACGGCCCGCCGCAGCTCGGGATGGCGGAAGAACGGCAGCGTCAGCGCCTCGCCGGTCAGCAGCCCGCGCAGGCTCGTGAACCTGCGCTGCCGCCGCGACAGGCGGGGCGCCACGACCTCGCGGCAGCGACTGGCCAGGAATGCCACACCGGCCTGGTCGCGGTCCTCCTCGACGAAGCAGCCGAGGCGCACGTCGGCGCCCCGGGCCAGCAGGTGCTGCAGGAAGTGCCAGGTCGTGATGCGGTCGCCGCGGTCGGGCGGCCACGGCACGCGCTGGCACAGGAACACGACCTGGGGTCGGCCCCGACGGGCGTTCGGATCCTGCGGTCGTTCGCCGTTCGATGCCTGCATTCCGTGGGCTGCGGGGTCGCGTCAAGCTTGCGGCCCGTGGGTCCCGATACAAGGCCGGAGCTCACGGCATGGCGCAATCCTCGGGACAGTCCACGAACATCCTCGGCCTGGTGAACAACACCATCGAGCTGCCGACGATGCCCGAGGTGCTGCTGAAGCTGAACGAGGTGATCGCCAACAGCGACGCCTCGGCCGCCGACGTCGCCAAGGTCGTGTCGAAGGACCCGGCGGTGTCGACCAACATCCTGCGCATCGTCAACTCCGCCTACTACGGCCTGCAGGTGCGCGTCTCGTCGGTCAGCCTCGCGGTGTCGGTCATGGGTTTCAACATGACCAAGAAGGTCGCGTTGAAGGCCGCGGTGTTCTCGTCGTTCGGCAAACGCCGCGAGAAGATCCAGCACTTCGATCCGCTGTCGTTCTGGCGCCACGCGATCTACACCGGCGTCGCCGCGCGCGCGCTGGCGGCGAATGCGGACGCGTTCGGCGACGTGCATCCGGAGGACATCTACATCGCCGGACTGCTGCACGACATCGGCAAGATCATCCTGATGGAGAAGGCGGCGCCGCGCTATCTGGCGATGCTGCGCCGCGCGGTGCAGGAGCAGCGCAGCGAGACCGCGGTCGAGGCCGAGGACTTCGGCTTCACGCACGCCGACGTCGGCTCGGTCCTGGCGATCAAGTGGTCGTTGCCCGAGGATCTCGCGATCGCGATTCGCTACCATCATTCGCCCTCACGCGACCCGTTCCATCGCTCCCTCTCCTCACTCATCCATCTGGCCGACCAGCTCGCGTGGCGTGCCGGCAGCCCGTCGACGGTCGGCACGACCGTGGCCGCGATGGACCCGGAGGTCTTCGCGCACATCGGACTCGACGCCGCCCGCGTGGCGGAGCTCGTGCCGCAGATCCAGGAAGACTTCGCGGCCTCCGAGCTGCCCTGGTAGCCGCGGGCGCCCCGCGCCGTCGGTGAGGAGCGGGCGGCGATGAACTTCCGCCGCTGGGTCGTGTTCACGTTCCTGGTCCACGTGCTGGTCGTGGCCGTGGACAAGGGTGGCGGCCTGATCCTCTACCTGCTGTGCGCCAACGTGCCGCAGGAGCACGGCAAGTCCGGCATCGCCGCGTCGCTGCCGTTCATCCTCGGCGCGGTCGCCAACCTCGGGCTGGCGACGTCGCTGGTGTACTTCGTGCGCCGCGGGCGCTTCTCGCCGCAGGTCTGCTTCGAGTCGTCGATGGGGGTCGCGCTGGTGTGGGGCGGCTTCGTCGCCGCGATGGCGGCGCTCGTCACGCTGTACGTGCTGCCGTTGCTGGGGCCGGAGTGGGTGTTCGACCCGGTCATCGTGCTGCCGATCTGCCTGTCCGTGCCGCTGCTGCTGGTCGCGAGCTACGCCAACAGCACGCAGCTCGCGACTGACCACATCAAGGACTACGGCTTCGTGCACGTGGTCACGTCGCTGGCGTTCCTGCCGGCGTTCTTCGCGTTCTTCTTCGGCTTCGGTGGCGACGTCGCCAGACAGCACGTGCCGCTGGCGGTCGCCTGGGGGCGCCTGGCCTCGACGCTGATCGTGGCCGTGTTCGCCCTGTGGCTGGTGCGCAAGGTCGTCGCGCTGCGCGTGCGCGTCGACCGCGACTTCCTGCGCGCGGGGGTGCGCTTCGGCTGGAAGGCGAACCTGACCTCGACGCTGACCTACCTGAACCACCGCCTCGACCTCGTCGTGCTGGGTGCCGTCTACTACGCGACGATGTTCGGGCAGGGCTTCAGCGAGGACGAGGCCAAGCGCCTCGCCGCCGTGCAGGTGGCGTTCTATTCGATGTCGGTCACGTGGGCCGAGCTGGTCTGGCACTTCCCGGAGGCGATGCGCGACCTGTTCTTCTCCAAGGTCGCCGGCAGCTCGCACGACCAGGCGCGGCAGCTGACGCCGGTGCTGTCGCGGCTCGGGCTGGCGATCTCGCTGGTCGGTGCGGTCGGGATCCTGCTCGTGCTCGATCCGGCCATGAGCGCCATCACGATCGTCGCCAAGGGCGACGACTCGGTGTGGCTGCAGGAGTGGAGCCCGACGGTCGCCGCGTCGCTGCTGATGCTGGTGCCCGGCACGGTCGCCTTCACCGTGTCGAAGGTGCTGCAGGCCGACCTCGCGGCGCGCGACAAGCTGCAGACCTGCGTCAACGCGCAACTGCTCGTGCTGGTGACCATGCTCGGTCTCGACCTGGTGCTGATCCCGATGCACGGCGCGGTCGGCGCCGCCGCCGCCTCGACGATCGCCTACGTGGTCGCCACGGTCTACACCGCGATCGCCTATGCACGCCAGACCGGAACACCGATCTGGCGATTCCTGTTCGTGCACCTGAGCGACTTCCGGTACATCCGTGAGATCGTGGTGGCGGTCGTCGACAAGCTGCGCATGAGGGGCAAGCGATGAGCGCACGCGCGCCCGTTGCGGTGATCGTGCCGGCGTTCAACGCCGCCGAGTTCCTGTCGATCACGCTGCAATCGCTGCAGCAGCAGACGACGCCGCCCGAGCAGGTGATCGTCGTCGACGACGGCTCCGCCGACGCGACCGTGTCGATCGCCGAACAGTTCGGGGCCCTGTGTCTGCGGCAGCAACACGCGGGTCCCGGGGCGGCGCGCAACCGTGGCCTCGCGGCGGCGACGACCGAGTTCGTCGCGTTCCTCGACGCCGACGACTGGTACGTGCCGGACAAGCTCGAGCGCGCGGTCGACCACCTGCGCGAGCTGAAGGCGGCGTGCCTCGCCACCGACGCCTGGGTGGTGCGCGGCGACCGCGTCGAGCGGCGCAAGAACGACCGCCGCATCGTGCCCTCGGCGCTGACCCTCGAGCTGCTGCTGCGCGGCAACCCGATCGTGTGCAGCTCGGTCGTCGCGCGGCGGTCGGCCGTGCTCGAGGCGGGCGCCTTCGACGAGGATCCCGACCTGGTCGCGACCGAGGACTACGACCTCTGGCTGCGCATGAGCGCGCGCGAGCCGATCGCCTATCTGCCGCAGCCGATGACGTTCTATCGCCAGCACGCCGGCAGCCTGTCGGGCAACACCAGGTTCCTCGCCGGCGTCGACAAGATCCTCGACCGGGTCGCGAAGGATCACGAGGGCGAGGCGCACTTCCAGATGCTGGTGCGGCGCCGGCGCGCCGATCTGCGGCTCGACCTGGCCTGGGACCTGATCGCGCAGGGTCGGCGGCCCGAGGCGCGCCAGCTGATCGGCGAGGCCGATCGCCTGCGCCGCAGCTGGAAGGGCTGGCGCATGCGCCTGCGCAGCCTGTTGCCCGGCTAGACGGAGGTCGTCCATGCCCGGTCCCCTGCTCGGAGTCGTGCACCTGCAACCGCTGCCCGGCAGCGCCGGCTTCCGGTCGATGCAGCACGTGCTCGATCGCGCGCTGGCCGACGCCCACGAACTGGCGGCCGGCGGCTTCGACGGGGCGATCGTCGAGAACTTCGGCGGCGCGCCGTTCCACAAGGGCACGCGCGACGACCCGACGCCGCCGCACTGTGCCGCGGCGCTGGCCGTGGTCGCCGATCGCATCCGTACGGCCTGCGGCCTGCCGACCGGGGTCAACTGCCTGCGCAACGACGGCATCGCCGCGCTGGGTGCCGCGGCGGTCGCCGGCGCGCGCTGGGTGCGCATCAACGTGCTGGCCGGCGCCTACGTGACCGACCAGGGCGTGATCGAAGGCGAGGCCGCGCGCGTCGCCGCCTACCGCCACCGGCTCGCCGTCGTCGGGCAGCCGCCCGTGCAGCTGCTGGCCGACTTTCTGGTCAAGCACGCGACGCCGCTGCAGCCGTTCGACGTCGCCACCGGGGCCCGCGACCTCGCCGAGCGCTCCGGCGCCGACGCGATCGTGCTGTCGGGATCGCGCACCGGCGAACCGGTCGATGTCGCATTGTTCGACACCGTGCGGGCCGCCGTCGGCGCGTTCCCGGTGTGGATCGGCTCCGGCCTGACGGTCGCCAACGCGCCGGTGCTGTGGGGGCGTTGCGACGGCGCGATCGTCGGCACGTCGATCAAGCAGGGCGGCGTCGTCACCGCGCCGATCGACGGCGACCGGGTGCGCGCGCTGCGCGCCGCCTGTGCCGCCGTCGCCGGGTAAAGCCGGCCACCGGGTACGGACCGAAAGGACCGTTCGTGAAAGTGCTGCTGATGACCCCCTCGCCGACCCACCTCCACCTGGGGGCGATCTCGACGGTTCAGCGCTATCGCGAGGGGCTGCAGCGTTCGGGGCATCTGTGCGAACTGTTCGGCGGCACCAGCGAGGGTGGGCTCAAGCAGTCGCTCGAGGGCACCATCGGCCGCTTCAAGCCCGACGTCGTGCACGCGCACGACGCGCTGCGAACGGGCCTGCACCTGCTCGGGCTGCGTACGCCGTGGGTGGTCTCGCTGAGCGGCGAGGATCTGCACCACGACATGCTCGACGGCGACCGCGGCTCCCTGGTCTGCGAGGTGCTGCGCCGCGCGCATCGCGTGCTGGTGCCCAACGCGGCCGCGGGCCTGCTGGTCGAGGAACGCGTGCCCGACACGGTCGGCAAGATCGACCTCGTACCGCGCGCCGCCGTACGGCTGCCGACGACCGGCACCGATCTGCGGCGCTCGCTCGGCATCCCGCGCCAGCGCTTCCTGATCCTGCTGCCGGGCGGTCTGCGACCGGTCAAGGGCCAGCACCGGGCGGTGTCGTTGGTGCGCGTGCTGCGGGCCGCCGGCGCCGACGTCGAGATGATCCTCGCCGGCCCCGATCAGGACAGCGACTACGCCGAGGCCGTGCGGCGGCAGTGTGAGCAGGAGGCCGGCGTGCGCGTGCTGCCGACGCTGGCGCACGACCGCATGGGCGCCGCCTATCTCGACGCCGACGTGGTGCTGAACACGTCGCTGAGCGAAGGCGCGGCGCCGACGATCCTCGAGGCCGGCATCCTCGGCCGCGCGATCGTCGCCGCCGACGTGCCCGGCAACCGCGACCTGATCCGCCACAAGGAGACCGGGCTGCTGTTCGCGTCCGAGGAGGACATGGCGAAGCAGATCATGGCGCTGTATCGCAATCGCTCCGCGGCCGGCGCGCTCGGCGTGCGCATCCGCGAGGACTTCCAGCGGCGCTTCCCCACGGTGCGCGAGATCGACACGCTGCTGTCGGCCTACGCGGCGGCGTGAGCCGCCCGCGGGCGGGACCGCCGACTCACTCGGCGGCCGGCGGCAGCGGCTTGGGCAGCGGCTTCGGCCGCGTCTTGGCGGCGGCTGCCTTGACCGTCTTCGGCGCCCGCACGACCTCGACCTCGGCGAACTTGCGGTACAGGTCGAGCATGCGTTCGCTGGTCCAGACGACGCCGGCCTGGATCTCGCCGGCGAGCTTGTCCCTGGTCGTGCTGCGGATGCGCGGCGTCGCGGCCTTGTTGAGCGCCTCGCGCAGATCGTCTTCGCCGTAGACCGGCAGGTCGTCGCCGCTGTGGTCGCCGAGCCAGGTCGCGACCGTCCGGCGCAGGTCCGCGTGGCTGCGCAGCTGCGGATGGAAGACGCCGGACTCGAACAGCAGCATCAGATCGACGTGGGATCGGCCCAGCACCGCGCGCACGGCGGCCTTGGCCGCCGGCAGGTCGTCGAGCAGAGCGCGCATCTCCTCGAGCGGCTTGGCGTCCCAGCAGACGATCGTGCCGCCCACCTCGAGATGCCTCGCCAGCGAGGTGATGAAGTCGGTGCGTGGATCGGTGCGCTCGACGTGGGTGAACGCGGCGCTCTCGATGCGCCCGTCGGGATGCATCGTCTGGGCCGCCCACGCGTAGGGCACCAGGCGCCACGGCCGCTGACCGTCGAAGCGCGGCAACGGGTCGACGACGCCGGTGATCGCCAGGAAGTGCAGCGGCTTGTCGCACTGCCGCAGTTCCTCGCGCACGAACGGTTCGACCAGCGGTTCGCCCTTCTGCACGCAGGTGATCGTGCGCTTCTGCCGGAACGTGAGCCCCGGGCGCTCGGCGTCGAGCTGATCGATGCTGCGCACGCCTTCCTTCTGCAGCTCGACTTCGAAGGCACGCGACAGCTCGGGCAGTTCGCGCAGCGGATTCTCGGCCGACTGCTTGCTGCAGCGCGCCAGCTGCGGACACGGGAACGGCGCCGTGCAGAACGTGCCCATCGGCAGCTGCAGGACCTTGTCGTTGTCGATCGCCAGCCGGAACTGCTGCAGCCGGCGTCGCACGAGTTCCGCCTGCTTGTGCACCTTCGCCGTCACGTCGGCGCTGCGCAGCAGCTGCATCGCCGGGAAGTCGGTGTCGGCCTTGTGCACGTAGGCGGGGTTGACGTGCAGCAGGAACACGGCGTTCACCTTGTGGCCGGCGAGCGCGACGACGTGCACCTGCAGCGCCAGGTCGTTGACGTAGCGATGCTTGATCTTGGTGCCCGACTTGACCTCGTAGAGATCCAGCGCGCCGTCGCGATGCCGCACGACGATGTCGGAACGCACCTCGACGCCATCGGCGACGAACGCGCCGTGGAACACCACCGGCGTCTCGGCGGCGAGCAGCCGCGCGGTCTCGGCGGCCGCCGCGTCGGCATCCTCGGCCTCGACCAGCACGCCCTTCGGGAACGCGCTGCGGGCCAGCGCCAGCAGCTGCTGGCCGACCGCCGACATCAGCTGGCGTCCCGTCGCCGGGGTCTGCTCGATCGGCTCGTGGTAGTCGAGCCACAGCCGCTTCTGACACTGTTGTCCGGCCTCGAACAGATGCTTGTCGAGATGGCGGGGCTTCTTCGCGCTGGCTTTCTTCTTCAAGGCAATGTCTGGGTGGCGAGGGCAACCCTGGTGCGCACCGTCGGTCCGGGGGCGCGTGGGCAGTGCTGCACGCGCCCGCAGTGTAGCGCGCGGGCGCCCCGGCTCAACGCTGCCGCCGGGTGTGCTTGTAGAGCACCAGCAGCAGCAGCGACACCAGCCCGCCGGTGAGCAGCGGGGTCCACAGCCGATCGCCGAGCTGGGGCTCGCCCTGCGCCGGGCGGGCGAACCGCACGGTCTCCAGCCAGCTGCGGAACCGCGGCAGCCAGCCTTCGAACCGGTCGGCGCGGCAGGAGAACGACAGCGACACCTGCCGCCCGCCGGTCGGCGCATAGACGTCGAGGCGGCGCACCGGCGGGCCCTGCCGCGGCGTGCTGGTGCGCACGGCCGTCAGCACCGCGTGGTGCTGCGGGCCCACGGTGTCGCGGCGGACGTCGCTCAGTTCGTGCCGCTCGCCGGTCGCGGCGCCGTTCTCGTCCCAGAGCTGCCGCAGGCGGTCGGCGAAGTCGTGCTCGACCACCCATTCGTTGCCCTGCTCGACGACCCAGATCCACGGCGTGTCGAAGTGCCCCTGCAGCCACTCGTCGACCGGGCCGATCGCGTAGAGCGAACTGGGCTCGACGTAGCCGAGCTCCGGCGGCACGTCGGGCAGCGCGCCGAGCATGCGCGCTTCGCCCGGCGCCAGCTGGCGCCAGCCTGCCGGCAGTTCGATCTGGAACGTGCCGTTGCGGGCGACGAACGGTCGCTGCTGCGACGGCGCCGACGCGACCGCGGCGAGCGACAGCAGGGCGGCGAGCAGGCGACGCATGCGCGCATCATCGAGCCGGGTCGTTGCGTCGGCAACGACGATGACGCGCAACCGGGGCGTGCGTCGCGCGCCGTCGCCTCAGCGCGAACCGGCCAGCGCCGGGACCGCGCCGCGGGTGCGCCCCGTGGTCCGTGGCGGCGGCGGCTCGGCGGCCGGGCGCCGCGCGATCGCGCGCGGCAGCTCGAACCAGAACGTGGTGCCCTGCGCGGTCTCGGCGTGTCCGATGCGGCCGCCCATCTGCTGCACCAGCCGCATGCTGACGTGCAGGCCGAGGCCGGTGCCGGCCCCGTGCGCGCCGGACCCGAACGGCGTGAACAGCCGGCCCTGCAGCTCCGGGCCGAGGCCGGGGCCGCGGTCGACGACGACGAATCGGATGCGCTGCGGGTCGGGCTGCACCTCGATGCGCACCGGTGTGCCGACCGGCGCGACCTTCAGCGCGTTGCCGACCAGGTTGGTGACGATCTGCTGGAAGCGGCGCGGGTCGGTGCGCACGGCCAGGTCGGCGTCGACCGCGCCGAGCTCGATCTGCCGGCCGCTGCGTTCCGCGTGCAGCCGCAGCAACCGGGCGCAGTCGCCGAGCAGCGTCGCTGCGCGGTGCGAGCCCAGAGTCAGGCGCAGCCGCCCGGCCGTCAGGGCCGCGTCGTCGAGCACGTCGTCGACCAGATGGGTCAGATGGTCGGTCGCCAGCACCGCGCAGGCGAGCAGCTCGTCGGTGTCGCGCCGCGGGGCGCCGCCTTCGCCGCGCAGCAGATCGAGCGCCGCGGCGACGGTGCACAGCGGCGTGCGCAGTTCGTGCACCGTGCGCGCCAGGTGTTCGTTGCGCCGCGCCAGCGCCCGCTGCAGCGCCGCAACCGCCGGCGGGGGCGCCGCCGCGGGCGCCCGTCGCCGGGCGTGTCGCGACGCCGCGAGCGTGCAGCCGAGCGCCGCCGCCGCGGCGAACGCGACCACGATCCCTGCCCCAAGACCGGCCCCCAGCAGCGACACGGCGACGACGCCGGCCACGCCCGGAAGCCACGCGACACCCTCGATCCGCATGACGTCTCCTCCCCTTTGCCGGCCGTCCTATCGGCCGCACGTTCGCGCCGGCGCGCGCGGGCGCGCACGAACGTCTCAGCCCGGGAACGCGGCCGGACCAGCGGTCGGCGCCGCGCCGTGCGCGGTCGCGAGCGGCAGCGGACAGTCCCAGACGGCGGCCAGCGCCCGCAGCAGATCGGCCTCGCCGCTGGTCAGCGTGCCGTCCGCCGCCGCCGCCTCGGCGCAGGCCGAGAGCAGGTTGCGCTTGCCGAGCGGCGACACGCTGGCGAGCTCGTCGACGGCGCGCTCGAGGCCGGTGCCGTCGCATTGCGCGACGGGCAGCAGTGCCATCGGCGCCACCGGTCCGAGGTGCCGGTGCCCGCGGGCGAAGGCCGCCGCGGCCGCGGCCGCGTCGCCGCCGGATCCGGCGTGGGCCAGCACCGACAGCACGACCGCGGTCGCCGCCGCGTGCTGCACCAACGGTGTCGGTCGCCCCGGCGGGCGCGTCGGCGCCTCGCCCGGCAGCCGCACGTGGCGTTCGAGCAGCCGCAGCAGCGCGAATTCGAACGGCGACAGGCGGCCGTCGCCGAGCGCCAGTTCGCGCGCCAGCGTGCGCAGGCCCTGCCGTTGCGCCGGCGCCTGCGCGCGCAGCGCCGGCGTCGACAGCTCGAGCAGCGGCAGCCGCAGGTCGGCAGGCAGCCGCGAGATCAGCTGGAACAACGTGCTCGCCTCGTAGGCGAGCGTGGCGTCGCGTTCGCGCAGCGGCGCGAGCTGGCGTTCGCGGCGCGCGTTGTCGCGCTCGAGCAGCAGCGCCACGAGCACCGCGCCGGCGCGCATCGGGTCGCGCGCGGCCACCGACAGCTCGAGCGGCAGCCGCTGCAGCAGTTCGCGCGCGGCCGTGACGTCGGCCGGCTGCGGGTCGCCGGCGGCCGCGACCAGATCGGCGGGCCGCGTGCGCCGTCCCGCGCGCGGGCCGTCGCCGGCGCCCGCGAAGCCGGCGGCACCCGGCGCCAGGACCGGCGCCGGCACCGCGGTCGCGGCCGCGACCATGTCGCCGGCGCTCGCCAGCGGGCGGCGGAAGCCGGGCCGCACGCGTTCGACGCGTTCTTCGATCGGCGGGTGGGTCGCCATCGCGCCGCCGAAGAAGCGCCGCATGCCGTCGGCGAACAGCATGTGGCTGGCCTCCTCGGCGTGCGGGCTCTGCAGCCGGCCGCCGAGGCCGCCGATCTTCGCCAGCGCGAGGCCGATGCCGCGCGGGTTGCGGGTGTACTGCACCGCGCTGGCGTCGGCGAGGAACTCGCGCTGGCGCGACACCGCCGCCTGGATCAGTCGCGCGAACAGCACGCCGAGCCAGCCGATCACCATCAGCGCGAGGCCGAACAGCACGAAGCCGGCGGCGCCGCCACCCTTGCCGCGGCCGCCGGAGCCGCGGCCGGCGCCGCGACCGACCGCCTGCACGACGATGCGGCCGATCGTCGCGATGCAGACGATGCCGAACAGCACGCCCATCAGCCGGATGTTGAGCCGCATGTCGCCGTGGAACACGTGGCTGAACTCGTGCGCGATCACGCCCTGCAGCTCGTCGCGATCGAACTGCTCGAGGCAGCCGCGCGTCACCGCGACCGCGGCGTCGGCGGGCGTCCAGCCGGCGGCGAACGCGTTGATGCCGCTCTCGTGCTCGAGCACGAAGATCTCGGGCACCGGCACGCCCGACGCGATCGACATCTCCTCCACGAGATTGCGCAGCATGCGCTCCTTCGGGTCGGTCGGGTCCATCGACACCGGCGTGCCGCCGAGCAACGTCGCGACCCTGGCGCCGCCGCTGCGCAGCTGCGCGGTCTTCCACAGCATCGCCGAGGCGATCACGAACAGCGTCACCGCGGTGACCGCGACCAGCACCTGCCAGTCCGCCGGGCCGTCGCTGCGGGTGTCGGTGACCAGCAGCAGCGCCGACGCCGCGAACCAGATGCTCGCGACGATCGCGAGCACCGCCAGCACGAACAGCACGACCAGCCACCGCGTCGACTTCCGCGCGCGTTCCTGATGGCCGAAGAAGTCCATGCCGCTCATGGTCGTCAGGCTCCCTCGAGTTCGAACAGGGTCACGCCCGCGTCCTTGCTGCAGAACACGCCGCCGCCGCAGGCCTGGAACCGCCGCGCGAGGCGCTGGCGGTACCAGTCGCTGGTGCGCAGGTGCACGTCACCGTCGGTGCGTTTGCGGTCGCAGTTGTGCTGCCAGTCGGCCCTGGTCAGCGCCTCGAGGTAGAGCGCGCCGCCGCACCAGCGGCCGAGGTTCGTCAGCGCCGTCGCGGCGGCCTTGTCGTCGAGGTACTGCAGCACGCCCTGGCAGACGACCAGGTCGAACTCGTCGCGGCCGGTCGCCGCGCGCGCGTCGAGGTCGGTGATCGAGCCCTGCGTCCAGCCGAAGCGCTCGCACAGGTGTGCGCTGTACTCGACGCCGTGGTAGCGCGCGCGCGGCCACAGTTCCGCGGCGGCCTGCCGCCAGTGGCCGACGCCGCAGCCGACGTCG
>JAEUHS010000038.1 GCA_016794035.1 Planctomycetota bacterium | reverse complement strand
CGCGACCTCGACCGGTCGCTGGCGTTCTACCGCGACCTGCTCGGCTTCCGCGTGATCGACGAGTACCCGCGCGCCTACGCGCGCCTCGTCGCGCCCAAGGGCCACGGCACGATCGCCATCCACGCGCTCGAGACCGGCCAGTGGCTGGATCCGTCGCGCGGCGGCATGCGGCTCTACTTCGAGGTGCAGCGGCTGGCGGTGTTCTGCAAGCGGCTGGCGATGCAGGGTGTGCACTTCGAGCAGCTGCCGCAGAAGATGCCGTGGGGCTGGCAGCATGCCTACCTGCGCGACCCGGACGGCCACGAACTGAGTCTGTTCTGGGCCGGCGCGGCGCGGTTGCGCAAGACGAAGCTGCGGTAGCGGCCGGCTACCGCTGCCGCACGCATTGCTCGGGCGCGAGGCCGCGCGCATGGCAGCGCACCGGTTCGGCCTCGCGTGCCATGACGGCATACATGTGGGTCGGCGTCAGCGTGCCGTTCGCGAGCAGTTCCTCGTCGCGCTCGTGCACCGTCTCGACGAAGCCCCGGTCCCACGCGTTGCCGGGCGCGAAGTTCGGCCCGAACGCCGTGCCGACGAACGGATCGATCACGTTGCCGTAGCCGAGAAACAGCGGCAGCGAGAAGCGTCGCAGCAGCTCGGGCAGCACGTCCTGCGCGCGCACACCGTCGTCGCCGATGCGCGCGCTGTCCCAGTCGGTGAACGCCTGCTCGCTGCGGCGCAGATGGTGATTCCAGCGGTGGCTCGCGGGCAGTTCGCGCCAGCAGCGGTGCACCTCGGCCAGCGCCTCGGGCCAGCGTTGGTGGCCGTTCCGGCCGATGCGTGCGCTGGTCACGAACCAGGCGCCATCGGCCATCGACTTCTGCACCTCGTCGAGCAGCCGCTCGAGCCGCGCGACCTGGTGCAGCGAGCCGTTCGCGATCACACCGTCGTAGCGGTGCCGTGCGCGCCACGTGTTGCAGTCGGCCGCCACGCCGACGACGTGCTGGTCGAGTCCCTGGCCGAGCGCCGTCGCGCGCGCGCGCGACCGCAGCAGCGGGTTCGGTTCGACGCAGTCGATCGTGAACTCCGTCAGACCGCCCTTGACGAACGCCTTCGCCAGCCGCAGCTCGAGCCGGCAGTCGCCGGCGCCGAGGCTGAGAAAGCGCGGCGTCGGGTTGCCGGTGCGCGTCGCGGAGTCGCGCAGGAAATGGCCGAACAGGGTCTCGGCATCGGCGACGCCGAGTTCGTGCAGCAGCGGCTGCACGTGCGTGTCCTGCCAGTGGTGGAAGATCGCCGGCACGTCGTGCGCGACCAGCTGGCGCCCGGGACCGCCCGACCCGAACGCCTGCCCGGCCCCGAGGCGATCGGCCAGCCAGCGCATCACACCCATGGGCCGCCGTCCGATCTGGTTGCCGGATGGACGGTCATGCTCCCGCCCTACGCACGGAAGGAGGCGACCTGGTCGCCCGATCCTCGGCAGCGCGCGTTTTGTTGCCGGCGCGTCAGCGCGCCGCCGCGTCCTCCTGCAGGTCCACCCGCGGCGCCGCGCCGGTACGACCCGGGTGCTCGTGAACCACAGCGCCAGCGCCAGGCCGCTCGTCATCAAGGTGCCGAACCCGTGCGCGAGCCAGCCGAAGGCCGCGAGGTCCCACGACCCCTCGCCGGCGTCTGGCTGCACGGCGACCCCGCGGCCGTCGAGCCGAGCCAGCCACTGCTGGCCGGGACTGCGCGCCTGATGCCCGCCATCGACGCGAACATCTGGTGCCGGCCCGCTTCGTAGGCCGCGCGGATCCTGCTCCAGTCCGAGGCCGACAGACCGTCGGGAACGGCCTGGGCGTGCAGGCAGGAGGCGGCGAGAACGGTGACGATGGCGGCGCGCATGCTGGCTCCTGGGTGGGGCTGAGACAGTCGTCTCGAGCCACCAGTGCCACCTCGAGCAGATTGCTGGTCGGGAGCCCACGAAGTCGCCCGCAGGAGCCGGGCCATCGTGGCGGCCTGCCCCGATTCGCCGCTGGCAGCGCGACCCTGCCGATGGCAAGCCGGGCCAGGACCCGCTACCGTCTGCACGCTTTCCCGTCCGTTCCGGAGAAAGCCACTTGGCGGAGTTCCTCGGCGAAGGCCTCACCTACGACGACGTGCTGCTGGTGCCGCAGATGGCATCGGCGCTGCCGCGCGACGTCGACACCAGCACGCGGTTCTGCCGCGGCGTCGCCCTGCAGGTGCCGATCGCCGGCGCGGCGATGGACACCGTCACCGAATGGCGCATGGCGGTGGCGCTGGCGCAGCAGGGTGGCATCGGCATCGTGCACAAGAACCTCAGCGCCGACCGCCAGGCCAGCGAGGTCGACAAGGTCAAGCGCTCGGCCAACGGCGTGATCGAGGATCCGGTCGCGGTGTCGCCCGACGATCCGATCGGCAAGGCCAAGGACCTGATGCAGACGCACAAGATCAGCGGTCTGCCGGTGGTCGATGCGCGCCGCGTCGTGATCGGCATCCTGACGCACCGCGACCTGCGCTTCGTCGACGATCGCAACCAGAAGATCGGCACCGTGATGACGGCGCAGAACCTGGTCACCGCGCAGCCGGGCACGACGCTCGACCAGGCGCGGCAGATCCTGCGCCGCAACAAGGTCGAGAAGCTGATCCTCGTGCAGCCCGACGGCCGGCTCGCCGGCCTGATCACGATGAAGGACATCCGCGGCACCGAGGAGTTCCCGAGCGCCGCGCGCGACGGCCGCGGCCGGCTGCTGGTCGGCGCCGCCGTCGGCGTGCACGACCCCGAGCGCGTGGCCAGGCTGGTCGAGGGCGGCGTCGACGTGATCGTCGTCGACACCGCGCACGGCCACAGCAAGAACGTGATCGACACCGTGCACGCGATCAAGCAGGCGCACAGCATCCCGGTCGTCGCCGGCAACGTCGGCAGCTACGACGGCGCGCGCGCGTTGGTCGACGCCGGCGCCGACGGCGTCAAGGTCGGCATCGGCCCCGGCTCGATCTGCACGACGCGCATCGTCACCGGCTGCGGCGTGCCGCAGCTGACCGCGATCCTCGAGGCCGTGCGCGCCTGCGCGCCGGCCGGCGTGCCGGTGATCGCCGACGGCGGCGTGCGGCAGTCGGGCGACATCGTCAAGGCGCTGGCCGCCGGCGCGTCGTGCGTGATGCTCGGCTCGATGCTGGCCGGCACCGAGGAGTCGCCCGGCGAGACGATTCTCTACCGTGGCCGCCAGTTCAAGACCGTGCGCGGCATGGGTTCGCTCGGCGCGATGGAGCAGGGCTCGGCCGACCGCTACGCGCAGGGCGACGTCAAGGACCGCATGAAGTTCGTGCCCGAGGGCGTCGAGGGCATGGTGCCCTACCGCGGCTCGGTCGCCGACTTCGTCTACCAGCTCAACGGCGGCCTGCGCTCCGGCATGGGCTACTGTGGCGCGCGCACGCTGCCCGAACTCGCGGCGACCGCGAAGTTCCTGCGCGTCAGCAGCGCGGGCCTGCGCGAGTCGCACCCGCACGACATCCAGATCACCAAGGAAGCGCCGAACTACAGCGGCGAAGCATGAGCGAACCGAACGGAGGACCTGGCGGCGGCGTGCTGATCGTCGACTTCGGCGCGCAGTACTGCCAGCTGATCGCGCGCCGCGTGCGCGAACTCGGCGTCTACTCGCGCATCACCGTGCCCGAGCGCGCGATGTTCACGTTCGCGCACATGCGGCCCGACGCGGTGATCCTCAGCGGCGGCCCGCGCTCGGTCTACGCGCACGACGCGCCCGAACTCGACGCCGCGATCCTGCAGCAGGGCGTGCCGGTGCTCGGCATCTGCTACGGCCTGCAGTGGCTGGCGCAGCACACCGGCGGCGAGGTGACGCCGGCGCAGGCGGGGGCCGAGTACGGCCGCACCGAGCTGCAGGTCGTCGACGCGACGGGCTTCCTCGCCGGCGTGCGCGATCGCAGCACGGTCTGGATGTCGCACGGCGACAAGGTCGCGCGGCTCGGCCCGGGCTTCCAGGTGCTGGGCAAGAGCGGTCCGTGTCCGTTCGCGGTCGTCGCCGACCGCAAGCGCGGCTTCTACGGGCTGCAGTTCCATCCCGAGGTCGCGCACACCGAAGACGGCGGCCGCATGCTGAAGAACTTCGTGCTCGACGTCGCGCGGTGCCGGGCCGACTGGCACCCCGGCAACATCAGCGAGACCAAGATCGCCGCGGTCAGGGAGCTGGTCGGCGCGGGCGAGGTCGTGCTCGGCCTGTCGGGCGGCGTCGACAGCTCGGTCGCCGCGGTGCTGATCCATCGCGCGATCGGCACGCGCCTGCATTGCGTGTTCGTCGACAACGGCCTGCTGCGCCACGGTGAGCGGCAGGGCGTCGAGGCGCTGTTCCGCGACCACTACCACATGGACCTCGAGGTCGTCGACGCCAGCGAGCGCTTCCTCGGCGAGCTGAAGGGTGTCACCGACCCGGAGCAGAAGCGCAAGATCATCGGCCGGATCTTCGTCGAGGTGTTCCGCGCGAAGGCGCAGCAGAAGCGCGGCGCGCGCTTCCTCGGCCAGGGCACGCTGTATCCCGACGTGATCGAGTCGGTCGCGGCGCACGGCGGCGCGACGTCGGTGATCAAGAGCCACCACAACGTCGGCGGCCTGCCGCAGGACCTCGACATGACGCTGGTCGAGCCGCTGCGCGACCTGTTCAAGGACGAGGTGCGCACGATCGGCCGCGAACTCGGCTTGCCGAGCGCGCTGGTCGACCGGCAGCCGTTCCCGGGGCCGGGGCTGGCGGTGCGCTGCCTCGGCGAGATCACGCGCGCGAAGCTGGCGTCGCTGCGCGATGCCGACCGGATCGTGCGCGAGGAGATCGAGCAGCGCGACCTGCACCGGAACCTCTGGCAGTGGTTCGCGGTGCACGTGCCGCAGAAGTCGGTCGGAGTCAAGGGCGATGCACGCGTCTACGAGGACGTCTGCGTGCTGCGCGTCGTCAGCAGCCAGGATGCGATGACCGCCGACTGGGAGCTGTTGCCGCACGACGTGCTGAAGCGCATCAGCAACCGCATCCTCAACGAGGTGAAGGGCTACGCGCGCGTCTGCCTCGACATCTCGAGCAAGCCGCCGGCGACCATCGAGTGGGAGTGAGGTCCACGCCGTGGACTTCGAGGAACTGCGACGCAGCTGGCAGCGGCTCGGCGACCGCGATCCGCGCTGGGCGATCCTGTCCGATCCGGGTCGCGAGGGCGGCGGTTGGGACGACGCGTCGTTCTGGCGCAGCGGCGAGCAGTTCGTGCACTGGCTGGCGCTGCACCTCGATGGACTCGGCGCGCTGCCGCCGCGCGGCCGCGCGCTCGACTTCGGCTGCGGCCACGGCCGGCTGACCCAGGCGCTGGCGCAGCACTTCGACGCGGTCACCGGCGTCGACATCGCCGCCTCGATGCTGGCGGCGGCGCGCGCCGCGAACCGCCACGGCGACCGCGTGCGCTACGTGCACGGCGAGACG
>JAEUHS010000030.1 GCA_016794035.1 Planctomycetota bacterium | reverse complement strand
TGCTGAACCGCAGGGAGGAATCGTGAGCGACCGCATCGTCCCGACCAAGCCGCACATCTCGCGCCGCGCGCACGTCGCCTCGTTCGACCACTACCAGCGGCTCTACCGCGAGTCCGTCGACGATCCGTCCGGGTTCTGGCGGCGCCAGGCCGAACGCATCGACTGGTTCCACCCGTTCGAGCGCGCCTGCGAGCAGGACTTCGACCGGGCCGAGGTGGCCTGGTACCTCGGTGGCAAGCTGAACGCCGCGTTCAACTGCATCGACCGGCATCTGGTCGAACGCGGCGAGCAGAACGCGATCGTCTGGGTCGGCGACGAGCCCGGCACCTACCGGCAGATCACGTTCCGCGAACTGCACGACAGGGTCGGCCGGTTGGCCAACGTGCTGCGGCGGCACGGCGTGCAGAAGGGGGATCGCGTCTGCATCTACCTGCCGATGATCCCCGAGGCGGTCTACGCGATGCTGGCCTGCGCGCGCATCGGCGCCGTGCATTCGGTCGTGTTCGCCGGCTTCTCGGCCGAGTCGTTGAAGAACCGCATCGAGGACGCCGACTGTCGCGTCGTGCTGACCGCCAACGAGGGTCTGCGCGGCGGCAAGACGATCCCGTTGAAGCAGACCGTCGACCAGGCGATCGAGGATCTGCCGGTGCGTACCGTGCTGGTCGCGCGCCGCACCGACGCCGCGGTGCCGATGCGGGCCGGGCGCGACCTGTGGCTCGCGGACGAGATGGAGCGCCAGCGCGCCTACTGCCCCGTGCAATGGCAGGACAGCGAGGATCCGCTGTTCGTGCTCTACACGTCGGGTTCGACCGGCAAGCCGAAGGGGCAGCTGCACACGACCGGCGGCTACCTGGTCTACGCCGGCTACACGCACCAGCTCGTGTTCGACTGGCATCCCGGCGACGTGCACTTCTGCGCCGCCGACATCGGCTGGGTCACCGGCCACAGCTACGTCGTCTACGGTCCGCTGGCCAACGGCGCCACGACCGTGTTGTTCGAGTCGACGCCGGTCTACCCCGACGCCAGCCGCTACTGGCAGGTCTGCGACGACGTGCAGGCCGCGATCTTCTACACCGCGCCGACGGCGCTGCGCGCGTTGCTGCGTTTCGGCGACGAACCGGTGAAGAAGTACCGGCGCGACAGCATCCGCGTGCTCGGTTCGGTCGGCGAACCGATCAACCCCGAGGTCTGGCAGTGGTACCACGACGTCGTCGGCGAGGGCCGCTGCGCCGTCGTCGACACCTGGTGGCAGACGGAGACCGGCGGGATCCTGATCTCGGCGCTGCCGGGCGCGACGCCGTGCAAGCCCGGTTCGGCGACGTTCCCGTTGCCGGGGGTGCGGCCGGTGCTGGTCGACGAGCACGGCGAGGTCCTCACCGGTGACGGCGTGTCGGGCAACCTGTGCCTGGCCGGCAGCTGGCCGGGCCAGGCGCGCACGATCTGGAACGACCACGAACGCTTCCGCCAGACCTACTTCACCACCTACCCGGGTCTCTACTTCACCGGCGACGGCTGCCGCCGCGACGAGGACGGCTACTACTGGATCACCGGCCGCGTCGACGACGTGCTCAACGTCGCCGGCCATCGGCTCGGCACCGCCGAGATCGAGAGCGCGCTGGTCGCGCACGAGTTCTGCGCCGAGGCCGCGGTGGTCGGGTTCCCGCACGACGTCAAGGGCACCGGCATCCAGGCCTACGTGATCCCCGGCAAGGCCGCGGACGGCGTGCCGCCCGAGGAGATCGAGGCGGTGCTGAAGCAGCAGGTGCGCAAGGCGATCGGGCCGATCGCGACGCCCGATCGCATCCAGATCGTGCCAGGGTTGCCGAAGACGCGCAGCGGCAAGATCATGCGCCGCATCCTGCGCAAGATCGGCGAGGCCAACTACCAGGACCTCGGCGACATCAGCACGCTGGCCGAGCCGCACGTCGTGGAGCTGATCGTGCAGGGGCACAAGGCCGCGCGGTGAGCGTGCCGGCGCCGGTCGCTGGTCGCATCGAGCTGCGTCTGCGCGAGCTGAACCAGCTGTTCGACTCGTTCGATCCGGCACCGTTCCACGAGAAGGACCTCGATCGCGACGCCGAGGAGTTCATCACCAGCTGGGCGCGTGAATACCCGCCGGACACGCCGCTGACGTTCCGATTGCACCTGCCGGCGGACCAGCGCCGGTTCGAGCCGGAGCGCACCGTGCAGACGGCGGTGCAGCACTACTTCGCCTACCGCAGCGACCTGGCCCGGCTCGACGTGCGGCGCACGCTGCAGCAGGGCCGTACGAGTCTCCTGATCGGCCTCGTATTCCTCGCCGCCTGCATGGCTGCGCGCGGCGTGCTGCACAGTCTCGGCGGTCGCGAGTGGCTGCGCGTCGTGGAGGAAGGCCTGCTGATCATCGGCTGGGTCGCCATGTGGCGGCCCGTCGAGCTGTTGCTCTACGACTGGTGGCCGCTGCTGCGCCGCAAGCGCACGTTCGACAACCTCAGCCGCATGCAGGTCGAGGTGCGCTACGGCGACTGAGATGGGGTGCCCGGGTGGTTCGCCGCGAGGCGAGTTGCCCGGTCCCGATCCGTCGCCGCGAGCTCCTGCTACCGTGCCTCACCTCGGCATCTCGCCGAACCAGGAGACCCATGAAGATCCGAGCCTGTTGCGTTCTGCTGGCCCTGACCGCCGCGGTCCCGGCGCAGTGTCTGTTCACGTCGGTGGCGACCCAGTCGATCGGGCCCGGGTGCAACACGGGCTCGACCGGCTTCTGCAAGCTCGTTGGCCTGCCGACCACCCTGAGCGTCGCGCTCGACGCGGCGAACTGCACGCTCGACCTGCAGGTGAACCTGTTCGAGAGCTGCGGCGTACAGGTGCCCGTGCGGGTGATCGCCGTCGGCTTCGCGTCGACCGCGCTGCCGCTGCCGGAGTTCGGTCCGGGCTGCATGCTGCACGTGGCGCCGATCGGCTTCCTGACCAGCAGCACGGGCCCGTTCACGCTGGACCTGCCGCCCGGCGTGCCGTCGCTGTCGTTCCTGGTGCAGGGCGCCGCGCTGAGCGTCGCGCCGCTCGGCGGCCAGGGCAACGACGTGCTGACCTTCTCCGACGGCGTGCAGGTGGACCTGCAGTAGCGCCGAGGCGCCGTCGGGCGCGCCTCGCCGAACTCAGAAGTAGGTCGAGAACCCGGCCGACAGGATCAGCTCGCTGGTGTCGCCGCTGTTACGGGCGCGCTGGTTGTCGCCGAGCAGCAGCAGATGCAGCCCGACGAAGCCGTCCCAAGGACCCATGCGCGCGGGCAGGAACTTCAGCGGTGCCGACAGCTCGGCGCCGAGGTCGAGGTAGCCGAAGAAGTCGTCGTTGCCACCGGTCGCGCGCTCGTAGTAGTCGCGCAGGCTGAGTCCGAGCGTCACCGGCAGCGTCAGGGTCAGGTCGCCGTCGGCGATCTGGCCGATCAGGACCTTCGGCGCGATGCCGAGGCCGGCGTAGATGCCGCTGTGTCCGTTCGTCGCCACGTCGCGCTGGCCGTCGACCTCGAACGCGATCACCAGCGACGGGCGCAGGCCGCTCTCGATCGACTCGAACCACATGCCGCGGTCGTCGTAGTCGAAGCTGAACACCAACTCCTGCACCGGCGCGCCGCCCTTCGAGAACGAACCGGTGGCGTTCGGCGTGTCGTAGGCCTTGTAGGTGAGGCCGGCCGCGAGCCGCTCGCCGAGCCTGGCGTCGACGCCGACGTAGAAGTTGCTCTCGTACCAGATGCCGCCGGCGCCGCCGGTCGGGCCGTCGTGCAGGCTGTTCCAGAGGCCGAAGCGCAGGTCCAGCGAGTGCAGCGTGCCGTCGCCGTCGTTCTCGTAGAGGCCGTAGCCGAGTTCGACCGAGGGCTGCACGATCAGGCCCTGGTTCTCCTGCAGCAGGCCGCGGAAGAAGTACTGCGAGGTGATGTCGAGGCCGAGGGTGCCGCTGACGACTTTGGGCGGCGGGTCCTGGGCCGTCAGGACGGAGGAGAGCAGGAGGCAGGCGACGAGCGGGCTGCGCATGGTGGAGGCTTGGCTGTTTGGCACCCGGAGCGGGGCGTGCGCGCTGGCGCGGGGGCGGGCCAGCAGGGCTCAGGCTAGCGAATGCGGTCGCCCGGCAACAGAACGTGGTGCGCGTTCGCGGTCACGACTTGCGCCACTCGATCGGCACGGCGTCGGAGCGGAAGTCGTTGCCGACCGACTTCAACACCCGGAAGCGCGGCTCGCTCTCCTGCTCACGGTGCTGGAAGAACAGGTGCAGCACGTTGTCGAACCCGGCCAGGTACGGCGACGGATCGAAGTCGCTGCGGCCGCCGTTGGTGCCCGACGGCACCATGTCGACCAGCAGCGGCGTGATGCCCTGGTAGCGCAACATGTCGAGCATCGCCGCGATCAGGAAGCGCTGTTCGCCGATCAGCGGGAAGCGGTCCTGCAGCCGGTAGATGTTGTCGAACGCCATGCGCGCGACCGGCAGGCGTTCGCTGCCGGCGTGCCCGCCCTGACACAGCCGCACCAGGTCCCAGGTGAACTTGCCCGGCGCGATGAACTCGGGGTGCAGGTAGACGACGCGGAAGTCGGGCGCGAAGCGGCCGTCGGCGTCGAGGCAGACGTCGCGCAGCGCGGGTTCGCGTTGGCAGATGCGCCGGATCGCGTCACGGTCCTCGCGCGTCGACACGAACAGCACGCGCTCGCCGTGCCGCAGGCCGGCGGCCAGGAATCGCAGGGCCAGCAGCGTGGCCCGGGTGCCGGGTTCGCCCAGCAGCACCGTCGACGACCGCAGCGTCGGGCCGGTGCCGTTCTGGAACGCCGCGTTGAAGTCGGGATGGCCGAGGTCGATCGGCTGGTCGCCGCGCGGCAGCACCGTGAACTGCGCCTGGTCGCGCGCCATCGACAGCTGCGCCGCGACCGACGGGTAGATGTGGATACCCGGTCCACGCTCGTTGCGGGCGCCGAGATAGACGTCGCGCGTGATGCCGCGGCCGGCGATCGAGAAGTGGTGCACGCCGCGGTAGTAGTACTGGTGCCGCGCCTTGCTGATCTCGATCGCGCGCGCCTTGAAGTCCGTCGCCTCTTCGCGGAACGACAGATGGATCATCAGATCGGTCGAGAACTCCTCGGCCGACGGCAGCCGCAGGTCGCGCGGGTGCGCCTCCTCCATCACGAAGATGCCGTGGATGCCGCTGTCGAGCAGGCGCCGCCGCACCTCGAGCAGCGCCGCGCGCTTCTCGAAGTACTCGAGATCGGTCAGCAGCAGGCCGACGTTGTCGATCACCACCATGCGCACCGGATCGACCATGCGGTGGTTCTCGATCTCGGCCAGGATCCACTCGACGTCGATCGTGGTGCCGCGCGCGGACTTCTGCTGCATCGAGGCCGGCCGCGCCTGCGTCATCACCAGCTTGCTCTGGCCGTGGGCGGTGTCGGCGTGCAGCACGAGCTTGCCAGGCACCTCACGCGGCTGCGCGCTGATGCGCGCGCCGGAGCGGAACCAGTCGAAGTCGGACGCGAGCTTCTTGTGGATGCTCTCGGGCGAGTGCTCGACCGAGTAGTAGAGGAACGTCGCGCCATCCTCGGCATCGAGCCACGCGCGCACCGCCATCTCGAGGGCCAGCAGCGTCTTGCCGGTGCCGGGGCCGCCGGCGAGGCAGAGGAACGCCGCGCTGTCGTCGGGGTAGCGGATGCCGCCGCCGAGGATGCCATCGAGGCCGTCGATGCCGGTCTTCAGCAGGGCGAAGGTCACGCGGGCAGGCTACCGGTCGGTCGGACGCGAGGCCACGACGGAACCGCGGGTCGCCGTGCGGCGCGGCCGGCACGCGAGGATTCCGTTGCGGCGGCGGCGGCGTCCGCGAAGATGCGCCGCGTGACCGCGGAGCCGAACGACTTCTGCCGCCTGTGGCTGTTCCGACACCCGGAACTCGACGCCGCCCACGCCGAGCGTGCCGTCGGCGCCGGGCCCGCCGACCTCAGCCGCCGCGGCCGCGCGCAGGTGTTGCGCTGGCTCGAACTGCTGCAGCCGGTGGCGATCGCGTCGGTGTTCAGCAGTCCGCAGCCGCAGTGTCTCGGCCCGGCGCGGGCGCTCGCCGAGGCGCGCGGCCAGGATGCGGTCGCCGACGAGCGCCTGCGCGACCAGGCGATGGGGCGCTGGCAGGGCCGGGCATGGACCGACGTGATGCGCGACGAGGACGGCGCGGTGCGCGCGTTCTTCACCGAGTTCGGTGACGCCATGGCGCCCGGCGGCGAGAGCCTCGGCCAGGCCGTCGAACGGCTGCTGTCCTGGTGGACCTCGACGATGCCCGGAGTCGCCGGCAAGGCGCTCGCGGTGGTGCTGCCGGGATCGGTGCTGAGCGGCTTCGCCGCCGCGATGCTCGGCATGCGGCTGTCGCGCTGCCTGTCGCTGAACCTGCCGCACGGCGGCGTCGGTGTGTTGGACGTGTTCCAGAACGGCGTGCGCATCGCGGCCTGGAACCCCGACGCCGTGCTGCAGGGGTGATCGCGAGATGGAACTCGGCGCTGTGCTTCCCTGGGTGTGGTGCGCCGCCGCGGCGCTCGCCGCCGCGCGGGTCCGCGGCCCCGGCGGCCGCCGTTGGTGGGTGCCGGGCGCCGGGGCGTCGCTGCAGGCAAGCCTGCACCTGTGGGGTTGGAACAAGCCGATCTACCTGGCTGGCAAGCGGCTGATGGTCTGGACCGGGTTCTACGAGGAGCGGCTCTGGTTCAAGTTCGCGATCGGCCTGGTGTTCTTCCCCGCCGTCGCCTGGCTCGGCTGGCGCGCCTGGCGCTGGGCCGCCTGCCTGTCGCGCCTGCAGCGCGTGGCGATGGTGGCGATCGTCGTCGACCTGCTCTACATCACGGTCCGCACGCTGTCGGTCGACGGCTGGATGCCGGCGGCGATCGGCGACGAGCCGGGCAAGAGCCGGCTCGGCCTCGCCCTGGCCGGGATCGCCGCGCTCGCGGTGCTCGTCGCCCGGCCACGACCTGCCGCCACCGGGGTGCACGATGCCACCGCTTGAGGGCGACGGCTGGGACGCGCCGCTGCTCGAAGGCGTGCTGTGGGTCCTGTTGCTGGTGTTCGCCAGCGTGCGCACCTGGCGCGCGCCGCCCGACGAACGTCCGGGCTGGTGGCTGGTCGCTGGCGGACTGCTGCTGATCGTCGTCGACAAGGCCTTCGACGTGCACGCGGTCGCGCACGCGGTCGGCACCTGGATCGCGGTCGCGATCGACCCCGAGCACCAGCTGCGCGGACCCAATGCCGGCTACCGGGACGCCGCGCTGGTCGGTGGCTTCGTGGTCGCCTGCGCCGCCGCCGCCTGGTGGCTGCGCCGCGATGCGCGGGTCGGCACGCACAAGCTGCTGTGCCTCGGCGGGCTCGCGCTGGTCGGCGCGCTGCTGGCGGCGCGCCTGATGCCGCAGCTGGAGAAGCACCTGCCGGACTGGCTGACGAAGGCGATCGAGCTGGCGGCGTGGTCGCTGGTGCTGGCCGGTCTGTGGCTCGGCGGGCGGCGTGCCGGCCGCCCGCGCCCGCTGATCGACGGCTTCCTGTGACGGATGTCGCGCGTCGTGGCGCGCGGACTACTTCGGGTCGCCGTCCGGCGGCGGCAGCTTGCAGCCCTTCGGCGCCGCGTCGGTGCCGCAGGTGGGCGCGCAACCGCCGCTGTCGTCCTTCTTCGCGTCGCTGGCATACGAGTCGCCGCGATAGTCGGTCTGGTAGAAGCCGCTGCCCTTGAAGATCACGCCGGCGCCGGCGCCGATCAGGCGCTCGAGCGCGCTCTTCTTGCACGCCGGGCACTTGCGCAGCGGCTTCGCCGACATGCTCTGGAACTCCTCGAAGCGATGGCCGCAGGCGGAGCACACGTAGTCGTAGGTGGGCACGGTCAGTTCTCCTGGTTCGGATTCGGGTCGGCGGGGCCGGCGACGACCACGCGGCTGTGACGTACGACGCGGCCGCCGAGCAGATAGCCGGTCTGCAGCACGCGCAGCACCTGGCCCTCGGGCACGTTGGCGTCGGGCTCGACCGCGACGGCCTCGTGCCGCAGCGGATCGAACGGCTGGCCGGCGGCCGGGATCTCGACCAGGCCGTGGCGCTCGAGCACGCCGGCGAGCAGCGTGCGCACCATCTTGACGCCCTCGACGATCGACTTCGCGTCGGCCGTGTCGTTGTCGGCGGCCGACAGCGCCATCGAGAAGGTGTCGAGCACCGGCAGCAGCTCCTGCGTCAGGCCTTCGAGTGCGCGGCGACGGCTCTCGTCCATCTCCTGCTTCTGCCGGCGCCGCATGTTGGCGGTGTCGGCGAGCGTGCGCTGCAGCTGCTGTTCGAGGTTGTCGCGCTCGTCCCGGAGGCGCGCGAACTCCTGCTCGTGCACCGGGCTCTCGACCGCTGGCTCGCCCTGCGCGGACTCGTCGCGGGTCTCGTCGGGTTGTTCGTTGGTCTCGCTCACGGCTTCGGTTCTGGGGGAAACGGATGGGATTGGCGGATCGGCCCGCGGCCGGTCCTCAGGAGAAGATGTCCTTCACTTTCTCGATGATCGTCTTCTTGTTCTTCTTGCCCTTGCGGCCGCCGTCGAGCTCGTCGAAGCGGCGCAGCAGCTCTTCCTGCTCGGCGGTCAGCTTGCGCGGGATGTCCACCTGCACCTGTACGACGAGGTTGCCGCGACCATAGCCGTCGGCTCGCGGCAGACCGTGGTTGCGGATGCGCAGCTTCTCGCCGGGCTGCGTTCCCGGCGGGATCTTCATCGACACGTTCTCGCCGGTGATGGTCGGGATGTCGACCTCGTCGCCCATCACCGCCTGCCGGAACGAAACGCGCGACTGCATCAGCAGGTCGTCGCCGAAGCGGGTGTAGACGTCGTGCTCCTGCACGTGCAGCACGACCACGAGATCGCCCGGCGGGCCGCCGCCATCACCCGGCTCGCCGTGGCCGGCGATGCGCTCCACGTGGCCGGACTCGATGCCGGCCGGGATCGTGATCGTGATCGGCGCCTCCTTGGCGACGGCGCCGCGGCCGTGGCACTTCGGGCAGGGATCGTCGACGGTCTCGCCCTGGCCCTGGCAGGTCGGGCACGTCTGCCGCAGCTGGAAGAAGCCCTGCGAGCGGACGACCTGGCCGTGGCCGGCGCAGGTCGCGCAGCGCTTCTTCTTGGTGCCGGGCCGCGCGCCGGAGCCGGCGCAGTGGTCGCAGCGTTCGGCGCGCTTCAGTTCGATCGTCTTCTTGATGCCGGTCGCGACCTCCTCGAGCGTCAGCTCGAGGTCGATCTTGAGGCTGGCGCCGCGGCGGCCGCGGCCGCGTCGGCCGCCGCCGCCGAAGAACTGCTCGAAGAAGCCGCCGCCGCCGCCGCCGCCGCCGCCGAACAGGTCGCCGAACGCCGCGAAGATGTCCTCGGCGGAGGCGAAGCCCTGGCCGCCCTGGGCGCCGTCGACGCCGGCGTGGCCGAACTGATCGTAGCGCTGCCGCTTCTGCGGATCGCCCAGCACCGCGTAGGCCTCGGCGCAGTCCTTGAAGCGGCGTTCCGCCTCGTGATTGCCGGGATTGCGGTCCGGGTGGTTCTCCAGCGCCAGCTTGCGGTAGGCCCCCTTGATCGTCTCCGCGTCGGCCGAACGGGCGACGCCGAGCACTTCGTAGTAGTCGCGCTTCTGGGCCATCTCTGTTGGGGAACTGCCGATGCCAACGCGGGGATGGAGGACCCATCGGCCAGCCATCCCCGCGAACTTGTGCCCGGGCCTCGGTCTGCCCGGGCTGTCACTTGCCCTGTCCGTCGAACGTGGGGCCGCCGGCGCGGCCGCCACCGTCAGCTCGTGCTGCCCTCCACGGCCTTCTGGTCGTCCTTGATCGAGGTGACCATCGTGTTGGTGGTGAGCATCAGCCCGGCGATGCTGGCCGCGTTCTGCAGCGCGCAGCGCACGACCTTGGTCGGATCGACGATGCCCGCGGCGAACATGTCGACCCACTCGCCGGTCAGCGCGTTGAAGCCCTCGTTGGGCTTCTTGCCGAGCGCCTCGTCGACGACGACCGAGCCGTCCTCGCCGGCGTTCTCGGCGATCTGCCGCATCGGCGCCTCGCAGGCGCGCTTCATGATCTCGACGCCGAACTGCTGGTCGCCCTTGACCTTCAGCGTGTCGAGCACCTTGCTGGCGCGCAGCAGGGCGACGCCGCCGCCGGGCACGATGCCCTCTTCGACCGCGGCCCGCGTGGCGTTGAGCGCGTCTTCGATGCGCTGCTTCTTCTGCTTCATGTCGGCCTCGGTCATCGCGCCGGCGCGGATGATCGCGACGCCACCGGTGAGCTTGGCCAGGCGCTCCTGCAGCTTCTCGCGGTCGTAGTCCGAGGTCGTGCGCTCGATCTGGCTGCGGATGCTGTCGGCGCGAGCGTCGATGTCGGCCTTCTTGCCGGCACCACCGATCAGCGTCGTGTGATCCTTGGTGATCCGGATCTTCTGCGCGCTGCCGAGCTGGTCCAGCGTCACGTTCTCCAGCTTCAGACCGAGGTCTTCGCTGATGAACTGACCGCCGGTCAGCGTCGCGATGTCCTGCAGGATCGCCTTGCGGCGATCGCCGAAGCCCGGCGCCTTGACGGCGCAGACGTGCAGCACACCCTTGAGGCGGTTGACCACCAGCGCGGCCAGCGCCTCGGACTCGATGTCCTCGGCGACGATCACCAGCGACTTGCCGGCGCGCGAGACCTGCTCGAGCAGCGGGATCATCTCGCGCACGTTGGAGATCTTCTTCTCGTGCACGAGGATCGAGGCGCCTTCGAATTGGGCCTCCATCGTCTTCGGATCGGTGATGAAGTAGGGCGACACGTAGCCCTTGTCGAACTGCATGCCGCCGACGTGTTCGAGCTCGGTCGTGGCGCTCTTGCCCTCCTCGACGGTGACGACGCCCTCGGCGCCGACCTTCATCATCGCGTCGCTGAGCAGGTTGCCGATCTCGACGTCGTTGTTGGCGGAGATCGCGCCGACCTGGGCGATCGCCTCGCGGCTCTTGTTGTCGACCTGCTTCGCCATGCCGGCGAGCTTCTCGGTGATCGCCTCGACGGCGCTGTCGATGCCCGTGCGCAGGTGGTTGGGGTCGACGCCCGAGGTCAGGTAGCGCTGGCCGATGGTCAGGATCGCCTCGGCGAGCACGGTCGCGGTCGTCGTGCCGTCACCGGCGACGTCGTTGGTCTTGCTGGCGACCTCGCGTACGAGCTTCGCGCCCATGTTCTCGAACGGGTCCTCGAGTTCGACCTCCTTGGCGACGGTGACGCCGTCCTTGGTCACCTGCGGGCCGCCGAACGACTTCTCGATGATGACGTTCTTGCCGGCCGGACCGAGCGTGACCTTGACGGCCCGCGCGAGCTTCTCGACGCCGGCGACGGCCTTACGGCGTGCGACGTCGTCGTACATGATCTGCTTGCCCATCGGTTCAGCCCTCCACCTTGGCCAGGATCTCGTTCTCGCGCAGGATCTTGTAGTCCTCGCCGTCCACCTTGACGTCGCTGCCGGCGTACTTGCCGAACAGCACCACGTCGCCTTTCTTGACGTCGAGCGAAAGACGCTTGCCGTCCTTGCCGAAACGGCCGTTGCCGACCGCGGTGACCTTGCCGCGCTGCGGCTTTTCCTTCGCGGTGTCGGGCAGCAGGATGCCGCCGGCGGTCTTCTCTTCGGCGTCGAGCACCTTCAGCACGACGCGATCGTCCAGGGGTCGCAGGGAAGCCATGTCTGTCTACTCCGGTGAATGAATGTGGGGGTGTGTCAGATGAGGGTTGGTCGGCTCGACTACATCGCGCCGTGCATGCCCGACGCTTCCTTCTGCTCGTCGGTCTTGCCTTCGGTGATCACGCAGTCGGTGGTCAGCAGCAGCGACGCGACCGAGACCGCGTTCTGCAGCGCCGAACGCGTCACCTTGGTCGGATCGACGATGCCGAACTCGAGCATGTCGCCGTACTCCCGCGTCAGCGCGTTGAAGCCGTGCGTGGCGGACTTCTCGTTCATCACGCGGCGGGCGACGACCGCGCCGTCGACGCCGGCGTTCTGGGCGATCGTGCGAACGGGCTTCTGCGCGACGACCTGCATCAGGTCGATGCCGAACTGGGCGTCGCCCTTCAGCTCGAGCTTCTGCAGCACGCGGCTCGCCTTCAGCAGCGCGGTGCCGCCGCCGGGCAGGATGCCCTCGGCGATCGCGGCGCGCGTCGCGTGCAGCGCGTCCTCGACCAGCGCCTTGCGCTCCTTCATCTCGGTCTCGGTGTGGGCGCCGACACGGACCTCGGCGATGCCGCCGGTCAGCTTCGCGAGCCGCTCCTGCAGCTTCTCGCGGTCGTAGTCGGACGTCGTCGCGTCGATCTCGCGGCGGATCTGGTCGGCACGGGCCTTGATGTCCGCGGTCTTGCCCTTGCCCTCGACGATCGTGCAGTTGTCGCCGTCGATCAGGACCTTCTTGGCCAGGCCGAGCTGGCGCAGCTGCACCTTCTCGATGTCGAGGCCGAGGTCCTTGAAGATCGCCTCGCCGCCGCACAGGATCGCGATGTCCTGCAGCATGGCCTTGCGACGATCGCCGTAGCCGGGCGCCTTGACCGCGCAGACCTTGAGGATGCCGCGCAGCTTGTTGACGACCAGCGTGGCCAGCGCCTCGCCCTCGATGTCCTCGGCGATGATCAGCAGCGGCTTGTTGCTCTCCTTCAGCTTCTCGAGCAGGGGCAGCAGCGGCCGCACGTTCGACAGCTTGTCCTCGTGCACGAGCACGTAGCAGTCGCGCAGGTCGACCGTCATGTTCTCGGGGTCGGTGACGAAGTGCGGCGACAGGTAGCCACGATCGAACTGCATGCCCTCGACGACCTTGACTTCGGTCTCGAGACCCTTGCCCTCTTCGACGGTGATGACGCCGTCCTGGCCGACCTTCTTCATCGCGTCGGCGATGATCTTGCCGATCACCGGGTCGTTGTTCGCGGCGATCGCGGCGACCTGCATGATGGCCTTCTGGTCGTTGCCGGGCACGACCTTCTTCATGCGCTGCAGCTCGGTGACCAGCGCCTCGCTGGCGACGCGGATGCCGCGGATCAGCTCGGCGTGGTTGGCGCCGGCGGTCAGGTACTTCATGCCCTCCTCGCAGATCGCCTGGGCCAGCAGCGTCGCGGTCGTGGTGCCGTCACCGGCGACGTCGGAGGTCTTGCTGGCGGCCTCCTTGACCAGCTTGGCGCCCATGTTCTCGTAGCGATCGTCGAGCTCGATCTCCTCGGCGACGGTGACGCCGTCCTTGGTCACCGTGGGACCGCCCCAGCCCTTGTCGAGCACGGCGTTGCGGCCGCGCGGACCCAGGGTGGAGACGACGGCTTTCGCCAGCTTGGAGACACCGCGCAACACAGCTTCGCGGGCGTCGTTTTCGAACACGAGTTGTTTGACCATCACAACCTCGGGGGGAATCCTGGATACTTCGGTGGTAGGGGTGGCGGCGCGGGCCGCCCCATGGGCGGCTCCGGCGTGCCGGTCCCACTCGCAGCTGCGGTGGGTCCAGCGGACGGGCGCGCCGCAAAGCAACTGTGGTGCCGGCGGCCGCCGGCACGCGTAGGCGGCACCTTGTGATGATGCAAACGATGGTATCAAAGAGACTTGAGGTCTGTGTGCGAGCGCGGCGACGCGCCGCGAGCAGGGGCACGGAGCGCCATTCTGGCAGCCCCCGGTCCGCGCAGGTCGCAGCCGCGCGCCAATCTGGCATAGCAGGCGGGGTGCGCTCGTTGGCGGCGTGCACGCTGCTGGCCGCCGCCGTCGCCGCCCAGCAGCAGACGTTCGAAGTGTCGCTGCGCGACGGTCGGGTCTTCGGTGCGAGTGCGGTCACCGGCGATCCGCGACAGGGCTTCGACGTGGTCGTCGGCGGCAGCCGCCGGCACCTCGCGCCCGAGGAACTGCTGCTGATCGTCCGCGCGCCGGCGCAGGTCGTGGCGTTGCCATCGATCAGCTTCCCCGACGGCGACGTCGTGCGCGGCGTCATCGTCGGCGGCGATGCCGCCGGCAATCGCGTCGAACTGCTGTCGCCGGTGCTGGGGCGGCTGGAATTCCCCGTCGACCGCATCGGCGCCATCGCCGCCGCCGGCGTGAAGGACCCGCTGCGGCTCCGGCTTCCCGACGGCGTCGCCGAGGCGATCTTCCTGCGCGCGACCGTCGGCTACGACGTGCTCGCCGGCTCGCTGCACCGCTGCGGCGACCGCGGCGTGCTGTTCGCGCCGGATGGCGCCACGGAACCAGCCTGGTACGCGACCGACGCCTTCGTCGCGCTGCGCATCGGCGACCCGACCGCCCGCCGCGCGCCGGCCGTCGCCAGTCTGTCGACGCGGGCCGGCGATCGCCTCGGCGTGGCCTTGCGCGCGCTGTCGGCCGAGACCGTGCAATGCGAACTCGACAGCGGCGCCGTCGTCGAACTGCGCGCCGCGGACCTCGCCTGCCTGTCGTTCGCCGGCGCCGGCACGTTCCTGTCGGACCTGCAGCCGGTCGAAGTGTCCGAGAGCGGCTACGACGCCGAGGTGCTGTATCCGTGGCGCCGCGACCTGTCGGTGCTCGGCGACCCGCTGGTGGTCGGCGGCCGCACCCACGGCAAGGGCCTCGGCGTGCACAGCCGCAGTCGCCTGGTGTTCCGCGTGCCGGACGGCTGCGCGCAGTTCTGGACGCGCGTCGGTCTCGACGACTCGTCGCCCGCGCTCGGGGTCGCCGCGGTGGCCGAGGTGCGCGTGCTGGTCGACGGGGCGGTGAAGTTCGAGCAGCGTGCGCTCGGTGCCGGCGCGGCGAAGGACAGCGGACTCGTGCCGGTGCAACCGGGCCAGCTGGTCGCGCTCGAGGTCGACTTCGGTCCCG
This sequence comes from Planctomycetota bacterium, assembly GCA_016794035.1. Classification (GTDB taxonomy): domain Bacteria; phylum Planctomycetota; class UBA1135; order UBA1135; family UBA2386; genus JAEUHS01. The sequence continues at coordinate 23,890 of JAEUHS010000030.1, read as the reverse complement.
GCCGCGACATCGGCGACCGCGTCGACTGGCTGTCGCCCGTGTTCCTGCCCGCAGCGGGACGACGCCCTTGATCGTCGGGCTGGCGATCGTGCTGGCGGCGGGCCTCGGCCTGCTCGGCGTGCGCACGGCGCCGCCGGTCGCGCGATGGCTGGCCTGGTGTGCGGTGCTCGCGTTCGCGATCGCGGCGGCGGATCCGCTGCGCGTGGAGTTCGTCGTCGGCGTCGCGCGGCCTGCCGTGGCCGACGCGGCGGACGGTGGGCAGGGCGTCGTGCGCGCGGCGGCGGCGGCCGGGCCGCGCGCGGTCGATCTGACGCTGCGCTGGCGCGAACCGCTCGGTGCCGCGCCCGGCACGGGACCGATCGGCGCGCGTGCGGTGCTGCCGACGGCGGCGTTGCCGGTCGATCCGCGCCGGGTGCAGGTGCGCGCGCTGGGGCAGGCAGCGGCGCAGCGGCCGTTGCTGCTGCAGGTCGAGGCGCCGGGGCTCGGCGCCGAGGCCGGCGGCGAACTGGTGCTGCGCCGCGGCGCCGCCGAGATTGCGCGGCAACCGTTCCAGCTCGGCGACAGCGGCGTCGCCCTGTGCTCGTGGCGGCCCGAAGTGGCGGGTGCCTACACGTTCACGTGCGAACTGCGGGCGTTCGGCCATCGCCTGCTCGGCGACGGGGCGCTGCAGGTCGGCCCGGCGCCGCGCGTGCTGGTGCTCGACCCGAGCGGCGTCGCGGCGGCGGCGCTGCGGGCGCAGGGCATGGCGATCGACGCGGCCGACGCGTTGCCGGCCGACTGGCGCGAACGCCCGGCGCTGGTGCTCGGTCGCACGCTGCCCGACGACCAGCAGCAGGCGATCGTCGCCGCGGTGCTCGACGGGCTCGGCGTGTTCGTGCTGGCGCCGGCGTTCGGGGTCGACGGCGCGCCGCTGCGCGCGCTGCTGCCGCTGCGACCGCTGCCGCGGGTCGACGACGGCGACGCGGCCGATGGCTCGCAGCCGGCCGATGCCGCGCCCGACACCGTGCCGCCGCCGCCCGACGTTCCCGAGCCGCCGCCCGGCGGCGACACCGGCGGTGCTGCGCCGGTCGGTCGCGAGCCGATCGAGGTCGACAAGCGCGCGATCGCGATGGTGCTGGTGGTCGACCGCTCCTACAGCATGGGCAGCCGGCTGCCGAACGGCCGCACGAAGATGAGCTACGCCAAGACCAGCGCGCTGCGCACGGCGCAGGCGCTCGGGGCCGGCGACCAGGTCGCGCTGGTGACGTTCGGCGGCAAGAACGCCGGTCGGGTCGAACTGCCGCTGACCGATGCGACGGCGCTGGCGACCGTGCGCGAGGGCATCGAGAGGCTCGCGCACGCGGCCGAGGACACGTTCCTGCTCAGCGGCCTGCAGGTGGCCGACGGGCTGCTGGCGGCGACCACGGCCGCGGTCAGACACGTCGTGGTGATCACCGACGGCGAGTTCCGCACCGAGGAGGCGCTGGCGCTGCAGGATCTCGCGCGCCGCATGCGCGCCAGCCGTCGTGCGACCGTGTCGGTGATCTCGATCATCGACGCCTACACCGACCCGAGCTTCAAGCGCGAGGCCGAACGGCTGACGACCGTCGGCGGCGGCCAGTTCCTGCCGGTCGAGGACCCGACCTTCGTGCCGGTGCTGGTCAGCGCCGAGGTCACGCGCGCGCTGCAGCGGGTCGGCCGCGAGCCCGCGGGCCCCGGCAGCGATCCGACCGCACCGCCCGCGCCGCCGCGACCCGACACGCCGCCGCGGCCGCCGGCCGGGCCGCCGCCGACGACGACCGCAGCGCGCCTCGTCGTGCGCGCGGTCGCGCCGTCGCCGCTGCTGCTGCCCCCGACCGAGGTCTGGCCGACGCTCGGCGCCGCCGTGCCGGGCACCGCGCCGCTCGACGCGCAGGTGCTGCTGGTCGCCGGCGAGGCCGGCTGGCCGTTGCTCGCGTTCGGCAACCGCGGCCTGGGCCGCACCGGTGCCTTCGCCGCCGATCTCGGCGGCCGCGCCGGCAGCGAGTTCCGCGCCGACCCGGCCTTTCCGGGCCGCTTCGCGCAGTGGATCCAGGCGGTGCTGCCGCCGCCGCCGACGCGGACCTCGGCGCCCTTGCTCGGCCCGGTGCGCGTCGAGCCGCCGGCGCCGACGCAGCGCGACGTCGAGTGGCTGGCCGCGCTGAGCGGCGCCGCCGTGACCGTCGACCCGCTGCCGCCGCCGCCGCCGCTGGTCCGCGCGGTCGCCACCGAGGCTCCGCACTGGGCGCTCGCGCTGTTGCTCCTGCTGGTCGCGCTGGCGGTGTGCGAGCGCTACGCCGGGCTCTGGTCGTTGCGGCGCGGCGCCGGCGCCGCGTGACCGCTGCAGCGGTCGAGCCGCGCGCGCGGCACCACGCGTGCGTTGGCGTCGTCGAGTTGCAGGCAGCTCGCCGTCTCGAGCCGCATGCTGCCGCCGACGATGCTGGTCGGGATAGCGCGCCGATCACAGCGACGACAGGAATGCCACCAGCGCCAGCCGTTCGCCGGGCGTCAGATCGATCGGCCGCAGCCGCGGGTCGAGCTGCGCGTTCGCCGTACCGCCGCGGGCGTAGAACGCGACGACGTCGTCGAGCGTCGCCAGCGAGCCGTCGTGCATGTACGGCGCGCTCGACGCCACGCCGCGCAGCGTCGGCGTCTTCCAGCGGCCGGTGTCGTCGCGGCGCCCGGTGACCTGCGCGCGTCCCGGTTCGGCGCTGCCGTCGCGCACGCCGACGCCGGTGTTGTGGAAGGCCTCGTCGGTGAACAGCGGCGGCGTGTGGCACCGCCAGCAGCCGCCCTTGCTCTCGAACACCCACAGGCCCGTGCGCTGCTGCGGCGTCAGCGCGTCGGCGTCGCCGCCGACGAAGCGGTCGTAGCCCGCGTCGCCGCGCGCGATGCCGCGCACGAAGGTGGCCAGCGCGCGTTGCAGCGTCGCGCGCGACGGCGGGGCGGCGAACGCCGCGGCGAACGCCCGCGCATAGTCCGCGTCCGCGCGCAGCCGCTCGATCGCCTGGTCGAGTGGCAGGTGCATCTCGTTCGGGTCGGCGATCGGCTCGAGCACGAAGGTCTCGAGGTCCCTGCTGCCGCCGTCCCACCGCTGCGCCGTGCCGTAGCCGCGATTCCACAACACCGGCGCGTGGCGCAGCGCGCGGCGACCCGCGACGCCCAGCGGCTGCGGCAACGGGCTGGCGAAACCGTTCACGGCCGGATGGCAGCTGCTGCAGGTCACCGTGCGGTCGGCGCTGAGGATGCCGTCGTGGAACAGGCGTTGGCCGAGCTCGAACATCGCCGCGGTCGGCGTGTAGTCGGTCGGCAGCGGCATCGGCGGCAGTCCGCGCGGCGGGTGCTGCAGGAACGCGAAGCTCGGTGCCGGCGGGGCTGCGGCATCCTGGGACGGCGCGGTGGGGGCGAGCGCCAACAGCACCGACAGCACGCGCAGCATGGCCGCAGCATAGCGCCGCTGCGTCGTCAGGCCGATCGCTCCAGACACGCGACGGCCTCCAGATGGGCGGTCTGCGGGAACATGTCGACGGGGTGCACCGCGCGCGTCGCGAAGCCCGCCGCCTGCAGCGCCCGCAGGTCACGGCCGAGCGACGACAGGTCGCACGAGACGTAGGCGAGCCGGCGCGGCTGCAGCGCGGCGAGTTCGTCGATCACCGCCGGCGCGAGGCCTGCGCGCGGCGGATCCATCGCGACCAGGTGCGGGCGCGGCAGTTCGCCGCGGCGGCAGGCCGCGAGCCAGCTCTCGACGTGGCCCGAGCGCCAGCGCACGTTCTGGATGCCGTTGGCGCGCGCGCCGGCCTCGGCGTCCTGGATTGCGCGGCGGCCGAGTTCGACGCCGAACGCGCTCCGCGCGGTGTGCGCCAGCGGCAGCGTCAACAGGCCGCCGCCGCAGTAGAGGTCGGCGACGTCGTCGCTGCGGGTCGGGGCCAGCCACTCGGTGACGAGCCGCACGAGGTGTTCGGCCGCGCGCGGCGAGGTCTGGAAGAACGCGTCCGGCGACAGCAGGTAGGTGAGGCCGCGCAGCTGTTCCTCGATGCGCGGCGGCCCGGACAGGATCCGGGTCTCGCGGCCGAGCAGTTGCGAGAACTCGCCGGCGTTGCCGTTGACGGCGATCGTCGTGGCGCCGGCGTCGTGCAGGGCGCCGAGCACTCGTTCGAGCCCCGGCACGTCGGCGCGCCGGGCGACGACCAGCACCTGGGCCTGGCCGGTCGTCGTCGTGCGCACCAGTACGCTGCGCAGCAGTCCGTCCGGGGCGAAGTCGGGGTCCCAGGCGCCGTGCCCCAGCGTCGCCAGCAGCCGCACGGCCTGCTGCGCCAGCCGCCACGCGGCCGGCTGGCTGGTCGGGCACTCGTGCACCGGCACCAGCTCGGGGCTGCGCAGCCGATGGAAGCAGGCCTGGAGGCCGCCGTCGTCACCGGTGCGCAGGTGCAACGCCACCTTGTGCCGCTGACCGAACGGCTCGCCGGCGATCGGCACTGGCACACGCGGGGCGCCGTCGCCCAGCGCATGGCCGAGGGCGCGCTGCAGGCGCTGCTGCCGGTCGGCGAGCTGCGCCGGATACGCCTGGTGCTGGCGGTGGCAGCCGCCGCAGGCGAGGAAGTGGGCACAGCGCGCCGGCACGCGCTCGGGCGCCGCGCGCCGCACGGCCAGCAGTTCGCCGCGCGCGAACTTGCGATTGGCCGACGTGACGCGCACCTCGGCGCGTTCGCCGGGCAGCACGCCGGGCACGAACACGACGTAGTCCCCGACGCGTCCGAGCCCGTCCGGCCCGTCGCCGAGCGCGTCGACGTCGAGCGTCAGGTGGTCGCCGCGGGCGACGGGAACGGTGCGGGGGCGGGTCATCGTGCGGTGTGCGGCTCGAGCGCCACCTCGCCGGCGGCATGCTACGCCCGCGCTCGCGCCCACCGCAAGCGCGCCGCATGGGCCGAGCCGGGTTCCTCGGTGTCGCGGCGACCGCCGTCGTCCCGGCGATCCGGGGCCGCGTCGCGGTGCTCAGCGACCGAGCGCCTCGCGCACCTTCGCCGCGAGTTCGTCGGCGGTGAACGGCTTGGCCAGGAACGTCTCGTGCGCGGCGCGCGCGCCGGGATGGGCGGCGAACTCGTGGAAGTAGCCGCTCAAGTAGAGCACCTTCAGGTCCGGCCGCAGCGCCAGGATCCGCGCGGCGAGTTCCTTGCCGCTCAACTCCGGCATCACGAGGTCGGTGACCAGCAGGTCGATGCGCGTGTCGTCGCGGGCCGCCAGCGCGAGCGCGATCTGCGCCGAAGCGGTCGCCAGCACCGAGTAGCCGTGCTGCTCGAGGATGCGCTTGGCGAGCGACAGCAGCGGCGGCTCGTCCTCCACCAGCAGCACCGTGCCGCCGGCGGCCGTCGACTCCGGCGCCGCCGCCACCGGGAGCGGTTGGCACGGACCTGCGTGCAGCGGCAGGTAGACGTCGATCGTCGTGCCCGAGCCGGGCGCCGAGTGCACATCGATGCAGCCGTGGTTCTGCAGGACGATGCCGTGCACGGTGGCGAGGCCGAGCCCGGTGCCGCGTCCACCGGTCTTGGTCGTGAAGAACGGCTCGAACATCTGCGCCTGCGTCTCCGCGTCCATGCCGGCGCCCCGGTCGCCGACCGAGATGCAGACGTGTGGGCCGCGACGGCCGTGGGCGGCCGGCAGCCGGTCGGCTTCGACCGTGGCCGTGGCGACGACGATGCACCCGCCCTGCGGGCTCGCATCGCGGGCGTTGACGACCAGGTTGGTGACGACCTGACTCAGCTGCCCGGCGTCGATCTCCAGGCAGGCTGCCGGGGCCCCGGGTCGCCACGACAGCTCGACGTGCTCGCCGATCAGGCGGCGCAGCAGATCGAGCACCCGCTGCACCTCGGCGTCGACGGCCAGGATGCGGGGCGACACGACCTGGCGGCGGGCGAACGCCAGCAGCTGCCGCGTCAGTTCGGCGGAGCTGCGGGCCGCGGCGGTGATCTCGTGCAGCCGTTCGCGCTGCGCCGAACCTGGCGCCGCCTCCGCCTCGGCCTCCTCGGCGTTGGCGAGGATCACCGTCAGCAGGTTGTTGAAGTCGTGGGCGATGCCGCCGGCGAGGCGGCCGATCGACTCGAGTCGCTGGGCATGCAGGAGTCGCGTCTCCAGTTCCGCGCGCGCCGCCTCGGCCTGCTTCAGCGCGGTCGTCTCGACGACCACCACGCCGACTCCGTCGACGGTGCCGCGGTCGTCGACGACCGGGAACTGCGACGTCAGCCAGTGTCGCTGCACGCCGGGCTCGGCCGGCGTCTCGCCGTGGAACTCCTGGTTCGCGGACGGCTCGCCCGTGACCAGGACGTGCCGCACGCTCGCCTCGATGCCGGCGGCCAGTTCCGGCGCCAGGAAATCGCGCGGCCGCCGGCCCAGGTGGCGTTCGACCGCGACGCCGTTCATGCGGGCGAGCACCGGATTGACGTGCGTGTAGCGCCCCTCGCGGTCGAAGATCGCGAGCCCCGTCGGCGACTCCGCGAACACACTGCGGAGCCGCGCGTCACTGCGGCGTCGCTCCGCCTCGGCGCTCTTCAGCGCCGTGATGTCGAGGATCAGACTGTCCCAGGCGACGACGCCGCTCGGAAGGCGTTCGGGGCGGCCGCTGCCCTGCAGCCACTTGCGTCGGCCCGACGGCGTCGTGATGCGCCATTCGAACAACCAGGGCCGCAGCGTGTTCGCCGAGTCGAGCACCGACGTCCGCAGCGCGTCCAGGTCCGTGGGTTCGACCTGGGCCCACAGCGGGCCGGCATCGCGTTCGACCTGCTCGGGCCGGATCTCCCAGATGTCGATGCAGCCCGGGCTCATGTAGGTCACCTCATCGCGACCGTCCGGTTGCAGCACGTAGCGGAAGATCGCGCCGGGCACGTTGGCTGCGAGGTTGCGGAACCGCTGCTCGCTCTCGCGCAGCGCGCGTTCCATGCCGACGCGCGTCGTCACGTCCAGGCACGTCACCAGCACGTACGTCGGCACGCCCGCGGCGTCGCGCTGCAGAGCGGAAGTGACCTCGATCTCTCGCACCGCTCCGTCCGGCAGCGTGCGCCGCACGATCTCGCTCCATGGCCGTTGCGCCGCCAGCTCCGCCTGCGCCGCGTCGCCGCTGCAGGCGATCAACCAGCTCGGGTCCGCCGGCTTGCCGACCACCGCGTCGCGCGCGGCGTGACCCCACAGCCGCAGGAACGCGTCGTTGGCGTCGACGACGATCGAATCACCGCGCAGCGGCAGGCGCAGCGCGGCCAAGGCGATCGGGATCTGTGGAATCAGCGGGTGCATGTCTCCTGCGCGACGCCCCTGGCGCTCCGCCGGAAGCGTCGCCGGCCACGGCTCCGCGCGCCATCCCCGAGGGTGTGCTTTGCCTCGTCCAGGCTCGTCGGCGTGCCCGGGCACGCGGCGCGCAACGCGGCTGCCTCGAGGATTTGCCGGTGAAGCCCCGCGCGGCGCGCAGCGCCGAGCGTGGCGCCAGCCCCAAGTCCCTCGGCCCAGCCACTCTCGCCGCGCAGCGGCGCGAGTGGTCGGGCCGAGAGGATTTGAACCTCCGACCTACTGGTCCCAAACCAGTCGCGCTACCAAACTGCGCTACGGCCCGACGCGGGCGCAAGGTAGCTCGCGACCGCAGGCAAGGGAAGCGGCAACCGCCGCGCGCTCACCCGCGGTCCTGCGGTCGCAGATGGCGGCCGAGCCAGTCGTGCAGCAGGTTCAGGAAGTGCGCGCGGTCCTTGCCGACCAGGCCGTGCTGCTGCATCGGATACGGGAAGTAGTCGAGCTGCTTGCCGGCGTCGATGCAGCGGTCGACGAACTGCAGCGTGTGGGCCCAGACGACGGTGTGGTCGTCGGTGCCGTGCACCAGCAGCAGCGGCCGCTGCAGCTGGCCCGCGTACGGCAGGCAGCTCGACACCTGGTACCCATCGGGGTTCTCGGCCGGCAGGTCCATGTAGCGCTCGGTGTAGCCGGTCTCGTAGAGGCCCCAGTCGGTGACCGGCGCGCCGCTGACGCCGCAGGCGAACGTGGTCGGTGCGGCGAGCAGCAGGCGCAGGGTCATGTAGCCGCCGAACGACCAGCCGTGCACGCCGATGCGTGCCTTGTCGACGAACGGCTGCTGGGCCAGCCACTCGACGGCGCGCAGCTGGTCCTGCACTTCGAGCACGCCGAGCTGCCGGAACACGGTCTGCTCGAAGTCGATGCCGCGGTTCGGCGTGCCGCGGTTGTCGAGGCGGCAGACGACGTAGCCCTCGCTGGCGAACGCCTGCAGCCACAGCGGCGCGCCGCCGAACCACTCGTCGGTGACGAGCTGCACGTGGGGGCCGCCGTAGACGTACAGCAGCACCGGGCAGCGCTGGCCCTCGGCGAGGTCGGGCGGCAGCGCCAGATGGCCGTAGAGCACGGTGTCGTCGTCGGTCTTGACCTGGAACATGCGCTGGGTCGGCAGCGCGAACGTCGCCAGCGGATCGGGTGGCTGCGGCAGCGACACGGCGGCGCCGCTGCGCAGGTCGAGCAGCCGCGCGCCCGGTGGCGTCTCGAGGTTGGACCAGACGATGGCGGCGCGGGTCGCGTCCGGGGCGAGGTCGCTGCGGTGGCTGCCACGTTCGCGCGTGATCTGGCGGATCTCGTCGCCGTCGATCGCCGCCGCGAACAGGTGCCGCTGGCGCGGGTCTTCGCCCGACGCCTCGAACCACACGGTCGTGCCGGCCGGATCGACGGCGAGCAGCTGCTGCACGTCGAACGCGCCCTTGGTCACCTGGTGCACCAGGGTGCCGTCGCGTTCGTGCAGCCACAGGTGGCGGTGGCCGTTGCGCGACGACCACCACAGGAACCGGCCGTCGGCCAGGAAGGTCGGGCCGTGCTCGGGTTCGACCCATTCGGCGTCGCGTTCGTCGAGCAGCGTCGCCAGGCGCCGGCCGGTCGTCGCGTCGTAGCGCACCAGTTCCATCTGGTCCTGGCTGCGGCCGACGCGGGCGACGACGAGCGTGCCGTCGCGGTCGAACGTCACGTTGGTCCAGTAGACGTCCTCGGCGGGGTCGTGTTCGAGCCAGTGGATCGAGTGGTCCTGGGTGTCGCAGATGCCCAGCTGCACGCGCGAATGGGTGCTGCCCGCCATCGGGTAGCGACCCGGGACCGGGCGCGGCGGCATCGCGGCGAGGTCCTGGTACGGATACGGCGCGATCGGCCGCAGGTCCTCGCGCGAGAAGCACAGGAAGCGTGCGTCGGGGCTCCAGAACAGCCCGCTGGTGATGCCGAACTCGGCGCGGTGGGCGGCGGTGCCGTAGGCGATGTCGTCGCTGCCGTCGAACGTCAGCCGGCGCGCGCGACCCTCGCGGTCGCTCAGCCACAGCTCGTGGTCGCGCACGTGGGCGACGTGCCGGTCGTCGGGGGCGAACGCCGGCGGCACGCTGTCGGCGGCGGTCGGCGCGGCCCAGGTCAGCAGCGTGGTCACGCTCGGCTCGGCTGCCAGCGTCACCTGCAGCAGCCGTTCGCCGCTCTCGACGCGCAGCGTGTCGCGGTCGAGCCAGCGCAGGGCCGGAAACCGGGCGGGCCCCTTCTCGGCCTCGGCGCCGAGCAGCTTGCGCAGCTGCGCGGCGGTCAGCAGCGGCTCGCCGTCGACGCCGGCCTCGCCGGTGCGGTGCAGCGTCTGGCTGCCGTCGGCGGCCGTCAGCACGACCGTCGCCTCGTGACCGCCGGGCAGCCAGAGCACGCGCGGCAGTTCGCGCGTCAGTTCGCGACTGCGCTTCAGCACCGTCGCCAGCGACAGCGTCGGCGCCGAGGTCGTCGGCGCCGCCTGGGTCCTGATCGGCGCCGCCAGCGCGGCGGTCAGCAGCAGCAGCGGAACGAGGCCTCGGCGCAGCGGCGTCATGCGGCGGGATCATGCGGCTCGCGCGCGGCCAACGCCACCGTTGCGCCGCGGCGACCGGTGCCGCAGTATCCGCAGCCGATCCGGACCGTGAGCGACGCTTGACGAATCGAACTGCGCCCGAGCCACGACGTCCCGCGTGCGGCCGCGCCACCCGCACCGCGCTCGTCGGCAGCGGCTTCATCGCCGACGTGCATCTGCAGGTGCTGCGCGCGGTGCCGGGGGTCGAGGTCGTCGCGCTGTGCGACGCGGTGGCGGGACGCGCCGAACGGCTGGCTCGGCGCCATGGCGTGCCCAGGGTCACGACCGCGGTGGCCGATCTGCTGGCGACCGGTGACGTCGATGCGGTGCACGTGCTGGTGCCGCCGGCGGCGCACCTCGCGGTCGCCCGCAGCTGCCTCGCGGCCGGGGTGCACGTGCTGGTCGAGAAGCCGCTGGTGCTGCGCAGCGGCGAGGTCGCGCAGCTGCAGGCGCTCGCCGGCGACCGGGGCCTGGTGCTGGCGGTCAACCACAACCAGACGTTCCATCCGGCCGTGGCGCGGCTGCAGCAGCACCTGGCCGCCGGCCGGCTCGGCCGCCTCGAACACGTGGCGATCCAGCACCACGTGCCGCTGCGCCAGCTGCAGAGCGGCGACGTCGGCCACTTCATGTTCCAGACCGAGGCGAACATCCTCTGGGAACAGGGTGTGCACCTGTTCTCGATGCTGTGGTCGCTGCTCGGCCCGTGCCGCGACGTGCGCGTGCTGCGCGGTCCCGTGCGGCGGCTGGCCAACGGCGTCGCGTTCGCCGACGACTGGCACCTGCAGCTCGACTGCGAACGTGGCACCGCCGGCGTGCGCATGGCGTTCGGCAAGACCTGGCAGGAGACCACGGTGCAGGCGATCGGCAGCGACGGTTCGGCCTGGCTCGACCTGCAGCGCGGCAGCTGCTGGCTGCGGCGCAAGACGCGCTGGCTCGACTTCCTCGACCACGGCAGGAACCTCGCCGGCGGTGCGCTGCACCTCGGCGGTCGCGCGGTCGCCACCGTCGCCGGCTACGGGGTCGGCCTGTTCGGCCTCGCGTTCCCCGACGATCCGTTCCTGCGCGGCATGCGCGATTCGCTGCGCGCGTTCCACGGCGCGGTGCGTGGCGCCGCGCCGCTGCCGGGGCCGGCCTCGGCCGCGGCGGCGCACGACGTGCTGGCGCTGTGCGAGGCCGCGGCGCGCGCGGCGGGGGCGAGCACCGAGCCGCCGCCGCCGCCGCCGCCGCTGCCCGCGCCGCGGCCGGCGCGTCCCGGCGAAGTGGTGGTGCTCGGCGGCACCGGCTTCCTCGGCCGCCGCTGCGTGCAGCGCCTGCGCGCGGCCGGGCGGCCGCTGACGCTGGTGGTGCGCAAGCCGCAGCTGCTGCCGGCGGAACTGCGCGACGGTTCGGTGCGCGTGTTCGCGGGGGACGCGGCGGATCCGCAGGTGCTGGCGCTCGCGTTCGCCGGTGCGGCGTCCGTGCTGCACCTGGCGACCGTCGCCGGCGACGATGCGGCGGCGGTCGAGCGCACGATGGCCGCGGCGGTGCGCGCCGCCGGCGAGGCGGCCGAGGCGGCGGGCGTGCAGCGGCTGGTCTACACCAGCAGCACGGCGGCGCTGTGGCTCGGTGGGCGCGGCTCGATCGACGGCTCGGTCGGCCCCGACCGAAAGCCGCGGGCACGCGGGCCGTACGCGCGCGGCAAGATCGCCGCCGAACACGAACTGCGCACGCTGCGCGCGGCGGGGCTGCCGGTGACCATCGTGCGGCCGGCGATCGTCGTCGGCGACGACGGGCTGCGCGAACACTCCGGCGTCGGTCTCTGGGTGCGCGACAACCACTGTGTCGGCTGGGGCCGCGGCGCGCACCCGCTGCCGTTCGTGCTCGCCGACGACTGCGCCGCGGGCCTGGTCGCCGCGCTCGACGCCCCGGCGGCGGCCGGGCGCGACTACAACCTCGCCGGCGACGTGCGGCTGTGCGCGCGCGACTACGTGGCCGAGATGGCGCGGCGCACGGGCCGCGACTACCACTTCCATGCGACCTGGTTGTGGTGGATGTGGCTGCAGGAGTTCGGCAAGTACCTGGTCAAGACCGCCGCCCGGCGGCCGCGCCAGTGGCCGGCCTATCGCGATCTCGCGTCGCGCAGCTTCCGCACCGCGCTCGCGTGCGACGACGCCAGGCGCGACCTGGGCTTCGCGCCGGAGACGGATCGCACGCGCTTCCTCGGGCGCGTGTTCGCCGAGCCGGGACGATGAGCGCCGCGCGCCGCTTCGTACACGTGTTCGCGACGTTCGGCGCCGGCGGGCCGCAGGTGCGCGCGGTGCAGCTGCTGGCGCGGCTCGGAGCGGGTCACGAGCACGTCGTGCTGGCGATGGACGGCTGCACCGACGCGGCCGCGCAGTTGCCGGCGCAGGTGCCGGTCGAACTGGTGCCGCCGCCGCGGCGCGGCGGCCTGTTCGCCAACGTGCGCGCGCTGCGGACCTGGTTGCGCGCCCAGCGACCCGACCTCGTGTTGACCTACAACTGGGGCGCGATCGAGAGCGCGATCGCCGCGCGCGCGCTCGGCCTGCCGCTGGTGCACCACGAGGACGGCTTCGGCCCCGAGGAGGCGCAGCGGCGGCTGCGGCGGCGGTCGTGGCTGCGGCGTCTCGCGCTGCGCGGCGTGCCGGTCGTCGTGCCGTCGCTGGTGCTGCAGCGCATCGCCGCGACCGAGTGGCGGCTGCCGGCCGCGCAGGTGCACCACTTCCCGAACGGCGTCGATCTGCAGCGCTTCCGTCCCGCGGCGCCGCCGGCCCGGCTGGTGCTCGGCACCGTCGGCGGGCTGCGCGGCGAGAAGGACCACGCCACGCTGCTGCGCGCCTTCGCCGGACTCGGCGGCGACGCGCGGCTGTGTCTGGTCGGCGGCGGCCCGCTCGCCGACGCGCTGCGCACCCGCGCGCGCGAACTCGGCGTCGACGGGCGCACGCAGTTCACGGGGCCGGTGCAGGACACCGCGCCGCACTACGCGGCGATGTCGGTGTTCGTGTTGTCGTCGCGCACCGAGCAGATGCCGATCGCGCTGCTCGAGGCGATGGCCTGCGGCCTGCCGGTCGTCGCGACCGACGTCGGCGACGTGCGCACGATCCTGCCCGACGAGGCGGCGCCGTGCATCGTGCCGCCGGGCGATGCCGAGGCGCTGGCGGCGGCGCTGCGCCGCGTCGCGGCCGACGCCGGGCTGCGGCAGACGCTCGGCGCCGCCAACCGCCGCCGCGTCGAACAGCGCTACGAAGCGGGCCGGTGCCTGGGCCGGTTCGTGCAGCTCTACGAGCAGGTCGCCGCCGGCGGGCGCTGACGGTTCGGCATCGCGCCGTGGCCGCGCCCGCGCCGCGCCGCTATGGTGCCTCGCCGCCGATGTCCCTCAACGACCTCACCATCGCCCGTTCGATCCCGCTGCGGCCGCTCTCCGAAGTGGCGCGCGTCATGGGTCTCACCGCCGACGACCTCGAGCCCTACGGCCACACCAAGGCCAAGGTCCGGCTCGACCTGCTGCAGCAGCCGGCGACGCGCAAGCCCGGCAAGTACGTGGTCGTCACCGCGATCACGCCGACGCCGCTCGGCGAGGGCAAGACCGTGCACACGGTCGGCATCTCGCAGGCGCTGAACCGGATCGGCAAGCGCGCCTGCTGCGTGATCCGGCAGCCGTCGATGGGACCGGTGTTCGGCATCAAGGGCGGCGCCGCCGGCGGCGGCTACTCGCAGGTCGTGCCGCCCGAGGAGCTGAACCTGCACCTGACCGGCGACTTCCACGCGGTCACGGCGGCGCACAACCTGTGCGCGGCGTTCCTCGACGCGCACCTGTTCCACGGCAACGAGCTCGGCCTCGACCTCGAGCAGATCAGCTGGCGCCGGGTGATCGACATGAACGACCGCGCGCTGCGCGAGATCGAGGTCGCGCACGGCGGGGACAAGAACGGCACGCCGCGCCGCACCGGCTTCGACATCACCTCGGCCAGCGAGATCATGGCGATCCTCGGCCTCGCCAAGGACATCCACGACCTGCGCCGGCGGCTCGGCGCGATGGTCGTCGGCTACGCCAAGGACGGCCGCGCGGTCACCGCCGACGATCTGCAGGCGGCGGGCGCGATGACCGCGATCCTCAAGGACGCGCTGAAGCCGACGCTGATGCAGACGCTCGAGGGCACGCCGGCGCTGGTGCACACCGGCCCGTTCGCGAACATCGCCCACGGCAACAGTTCGATCGTCGCCGACCTGGTCGCGCTGCGCGGGCTCGACTTCGTCGTCACCGAGGCCGGCTTCGGCGCCGACATGGGCGCCGAGAAGTTCTTCGACATCAAGTGCCGCGCCTCGGGCCTGCGGCCCGACGCGGCGCTGCTGGTCGCGACCGTGCGCGCGCTGAAGATGCACAGCGGTCGGTTCGAGATCAAGGCCGGCAAGCCGCTGCCCGAGGGTCTGCAGCGCGAGGATCTCGACGCGCTGCAGGCCGGCATCGGCAACCTGCAGAAGCAGATCGAGAACGTGCGCGTGTTCGGCATCCCGGTGGTGGTGGCGATCAACCGGTTCCCGACCGACACCGAGGCCGAGATCGCGTTCGTGGCGCAGGCGGCGATCGCGGCCGGCGCGTCGGCCGCGCACGTCTCGACGCTGTTCACCGACGGCGGCAAGGGCGGCGAAGAGCTGGCGCACGCGCTGGTGCAGGCCTGCGACGAGCCGAGCTCGTTCCGGCTGCTGTATCCGAGCGAAGCCAGCCTCAAGGAGAAGATCGAGACGCTGGCGACCAAGATCTACGGCGCCGACGGCGTCGACTACGAACCGCTGGCCGAGCGCCAGCTCGCGCTGTTCGAGGAGCGCGGCTACGGCCGGTTCCCGATCTGCATGGCGAAGACGCAGTACTCGCTGAGCCACGACCCGAACCTCAAGGGTCGGCCGACCGGGTATCGCTTCGTGGTGCGCGATGCGCGCGTCGCCGTCGGGGCCGGGTTCGTCTATCCGCTGGCCGGCGCGATCATGACGATGCCCGGCCTCGGCAAGACGCCGGGCGGCGCGAAGATGGACATCGACGCCGATGGCAACGTGATCGGCATGCTGTAGCCGTGCGCCGTTCCGCCTCGGCGCTGGGAACGGCCCCAGTGGCGGAGCATGGGCCGTCGCGCGGCGCCCGCGACGTTGCCTGCCGCTGGCGTTCGTGCCGGCGCTGCGGGCACCGGGGTCTCGACCGCATCGGCCTCGGGCTCGGCGGCGGCGGAGCGCGCGTTCCACCGGTTCGTGGGCCGAGCTGCCGCGGCCGAACGGAGTCCGTGTGCCCGAGCTTGAGCTGGCGGTCGCCTACAGCGCTGCCTTGACCCGCCTGGCGACGTTGCCGGCCGTGAAACCGAAGTGCTCGGCGAGCACCTTGGCCGGCGCGGACGCGCCGAACGTGCCCTGGCCGATGCAGCGATCCAGGCGGCCGGTCAGCTGGCACCACCACTCGGGGCGGCCCATCTCGAGCGCGAACACGGCGGCGGTGCCCAGCACCTGCTTCCGGTAGCCGGCGTCCTGGGCGAGGAACAGCTCGAGGCACGGCATCGACACGACGCGCGTCTTCGTGCCCTGCGTGCCGAGCAGGGTCGCCGCCTCGACGGCCAGCCCGACCTCGGCGCCGGTCGCGACGATCGTCGCCACGGCCCCGGGCGTGTCGACCAGCACGTAGCCGCCGCGCAGCGCCTCGCGCGGCTGCCAGCCGGCCGCGTGCGGCAGCTTCGGCAGGTTCTGGCGCGTCAGCGCGAGCGTGACCGGGCCGTCGCGGCGCGACATCGCATGCGTCCACGCCGCGGCGGTCTCGGCGCCGTCGGCGGGGCGGAACACGTGCAGGTTCGGGATCGCGCGCAGCGTCGCCAGGTGTTCGACCGGCTGATGGGTCGGGCCGTCCTCGCCGACCATCAGGCTGTCGTGCGTGAACACGAACGTCGCCGGGATCTTCATCAGCGCCGCCAGGCGGATCGGCGTGCGCATGTAGTCGGCGAACACCAGGAACGTGCTGCCGGCCGGCAGGAAGCCGCTGTGCAGCGTCATGCCGTTCAGGATGCCGCCCATCGCGTGTTCGCGGATGCCGAAGTGCAGCGTGCGGCCGCTGCGATCCTCGGCGGTGAACGAGCCGCTCTTCTTGATGCGCGTCTTGGTCGACGGGTCGAGGTCGGCGCTGCCGCTGGTGAAGCTCGGCACCAGCTCCGCGAGCTTCTGGATCACGTTGCCGGACAGCGCGCGCGTCGCCGCGGGCTCGGCGCCGGCCGCGGCGACCAGCTGTTCGAGCAGGTCCTTCGGCAGCGTGCGGGCGCGGAACGCGTGCCAGGCCTTGGCCTGGTCGGGCGCCTTGGCCTCCCAGCCCTGCATCGCCGCCTGCCAGCTCAGACGCTCCTTCTCGTTCTTGGCGGCGGCCTGCTGGAACACCGCGCGTGCCTTCGGGTCGACGAAGAAGTCGGTGGGCGGCAGGCCCAGCGCGACCTTGGTCGCGGCGACCTCGTCCTTGCCGAGCGGCGAGCCGTGCACCTCGTGCGTGTTCGCCTTGTGCGGGCTGCCCTTGCCGATCGTCGTCTTGCAGCAGATCAGCTGCGGCTTGCCGTCTGCCGCCGTCGCGCACTGCAGCGCCTTGCGCACCTGGTCGGGGTCGTGGCCGTCGACGGCCTGCACGTCCCAGCCCTGCGCCTCGAAGCGGGCCTTGATGTTCTCGCTGGTGGCGAGGTCGGTGTGGCCCTCGATCGTGATCGTGTTGTCGTCGAACAGGCAGACCAGGTTGCCGAGCTGCAGGTGGCCGGCCAGCGACGCGGCCTCGTAGCTGATGCCCTCCATCAGGTCGCCGTCGCCGACGGTGCAGAACACACGGCTCTTCAGCAGCGGGTTCTGGAACCGCGCGGCTTCCATCTGCGCGGCGATCGCCATGCCGACCGCGTTGGCGAGGCCCTGGCCGAGCGGGCCGGTGGTGGTCTCGACGCCGACGGTCTCGCCGTACTCCGGATGGCCCGGCGTCTTGCTGTGCAGCTGGCGGAACTGCTTCAGGTCGTCGATCGACAGCGGGAAGCCGGCCAGGTGCAGCAGCGAGTAGAGCAGCATCGAGCCGTGGCCGCCGGACAGCACGAAGCGGTCGCGACCGGGCCAGCGGGGATCCTGTGGCGACCAGCGCAGGAACTCGGTCCAGAGCACTGCGGCGACGTCGGCCATGCCCATCGGCATGCCCGGATGGCCGGATTCGGCCTTCTGCACCGCGTCCATCGAGAGGCCGCGGATCGTGTTGGCGACGAGCTGGAGTTCCTGGGTGGCGACCGGCATGCGCCGGACTCTAGATGGCTGTGCTTCGACAGCCAAGGCTGCAGGCGGCGCGCGACGGCCGACTGCCCGCGCGTGGACAACTCCACACCGGCTCTCCACAGCGCCGGTCGCGCCGCGGTCAGCGGTGGTCGCGCGGTGCCGGGAATGCCGCGTGCGTTCGCGCGGCGGTGGCGGCCAGCAGCAGGCCGAGCGCCACGAGCGCCCACAGCGCGTAGCGAATCGTCGCGGCGACCGCGGCGGGGCTCGGATCGCGCGTGCCCAGCAGGCGCAGCAGCGGCGCCGCGCAGTCGTCGGCGAGGCAGGCGATCAGCGGCGGGGGTGTGTCGGTACGGGTGCTCGAGACTGCGTGGCTCAGCTGCCAGAGACCGACGCTGCCGACGCCGATGGCGAGCGCCGCGGCGAGCCAGAGCGACCAGCGTCGGCTGCGGGCCGCGGCCATGGTCAGTGCCCGCCGCCCTCGCGGATCGCGTTCACGTTCCAGGTCGGGATCGTGATCTCGACCTCGCCGCCCTCGGGCAGGCGCAGCAGCTTCGCCTGGCAGCCGAGCCTCGAGTCCAGGCCGACGTCGCGCGCCTCGTCGAGCTGGTCGAGCTCGTCTTCGCTGGCCGCGGAGAAGCACTCGCCGCCGCGATGGATCTTCACGTGGCAGGTCGAACAGGCGCAGACGCCGCCGCAGGCGTGGTCGAGCTCGAGCCCCTGGGCCATCGCCGCGTGCAGGATCGTCTCGCCGACCGCGACCGTGAACGTGCGGTCG
This sequence comes from Planctomycetota bacterium, assembly GCA_016794035.1. Classification (GTDB taxonomy): domain Bacteria; phylum Planctomycetota; class UBA1135; order UBA1135; family UBA2386; genus JAEUHS01. The sequence continues at coordinate 5,990 of JAEUHS010000030.1, read as the reverse complement.
TCGCCGCGCACCTGCAGGCGGGCCTTGGTCATCGACCTTCCTCTTCGCGCAGGGCCTTGGTCACCGCCGAACTGATCACGTCGTCGGCGATCGTCGCGGTCACCTTGGTCAGTTCGTCGCAGCCGGCCTTCAGCGCCGCGGCGTCGGCCGAGCCCGCCAGCAGCCGGTCGAGCGCCTTGACCGCCTTGTGCACGGCGTAGGTCTGGTCGGGCGGCAGTTCGGCCAGCGCCAGGGCCTTCTGCGTGCCGCGCACCATCGCGGCGGCCTTGTTGCGCACGTCGATCGCCTCGCGCGCGGCGTAGTCCTGCTGGGCGTGTTCGATCGAGTCGAGCATCATGCGCCGCACCTCGTCGCGCGACAGGCCGAACGTCGGCACGATCTGGATGCCGGCCTCGGCGCCGGTGCGCTGCTCGCGCGCGGTGACGCGCAGCACGCCGTCGACGTCGACCAGGAACGTCACCGCGATGCGCGGCAGGCCGGCGGGCATCGGCGGGATGCCGCGCAGCTTGAACCGGCCGAGCAGGCGGCAGTCCTGCGCCAGTTCGCGTTCGCCCTGATAGCCCGCCAGGTCGACCGCGGTCTGGTCGTCTACGCCGGTCGAGAACTCCTCGGTGACGCTGGTCGGGATCGTGCTGTTGCGCAGGATCAGCTTCTGCGTGGCACCGCCGAGCGTCTCGATGCCGAGCGACAGCGGGATCACGTCGAGCAGCAGCAGCGAGCGGTCGTTGCCGGCCAGCACGTCGGCCTGGATCGAGGCGCCGAGCGCGACCGCGAGGTCGGGATCGACCTCCGTGTGCGGCGGCTTGCCGGTGAGCTGGCGCAGGCGTTCGCGCACCAGCGGCACCCGCGTGCTGCCGCCGACCAGCACGACGTCGTCGATCTGCTCGAGCCGCAGGCCGGCGTCCTTGACCGCGCGCTGCACGCAGTCGAGCGTGCGCTGCACCAGCGGCGCGATCGCGCCTTCGAACTCGGCGCGCGTGACGCGCAGCGTCGCGGTGCCACGCGGACCCAGGTCGAGCTGCAGTTCGGCCTCGGTCGCGTCGCTGAGGCGGATCTTCAGGCCCTCGGCGGCGCTGCGCACCGACTGCAGTACGAACGGATCGTCGACGGGGGGCTTCGCGGTCGCCTTCGGCAGCGCGGCGAGGATGCGATCGGCCAGCAGCAGGTCGAAGTCGTCGCCGCCGAGGTGCGTGTCGCCGGCGGTCGCGAGCACGCGGAACACGCCGTCCTCGATGCGCAGGATCGAAACGTCGAAGGTGCCGCCGCCGAGGTCGTAGACCAGCACGGTGCCGTCCTGCGTGCCGTCGATGCCGTAGGCGAGCGCGGCCGCGGTCGGTTCGTTGAGGATCCTGAGGCAGTCGAGCCCGGCCAGCGCCGCCGCGTCCTTGGTCGCCTGGCGCTGCGCGTCGTCGAACCAGGCCGGCACCGTGACGACCGCGGCCTGCACCGGCTGACCGAGCGCCTGCTCGGCGGTGGTCTTGACCTGCTGCAGCACGCGCGCGGAGATCGCCTCGGGCGACCACGCGGTGTCGCCGATGCGGATGCGCGGCAGGTCGCGTTCGCCGGCGACGACGCGGTAGGGCAGGCGCCGCGCCTCGGCGGCGACCTCGCTCGCCGATCGGCCGATCAGGCGCTTGACCGAGAACACCGTGCGGTCGGGGAGCTCGAGCCGCAGCGCCTTCGCCTCGCGGCCGACCAGCACGCGGCCGTCGGGGTGGAAGCAGACCATCGACGGCACCAGCGGTTCGCCGTCGCGGTCGCGCAGCACGCGCGCGCCCTTGCCGGCACGGATCGCGGCGAGGCTGTTGGTGGTGCCGAGGTCGATGCCGACGACCAGGCGGGGCTTCGTCGGCGGGGAGGCGGCGGGCTCGCTCACGACTTCGCGTCCAGGTCCAGCAGGGCCTTCTTGTGGTAGTGCGACATGTGGATCCGCCGCGCGGCGGCGTCGTGGTCACCGCGCCGCAGGTCCTGCCGCAGCGCGTCGTAGTCGGCTGCGACCGCCGCCTCGAGGCGCGTGCGCAGCGGCGCGATGCGATCACCGTGGGCGCCGGCGACCGCCTCGGCCAGTTCGAGCGCCTCGCCGAGGAACATCGGGTCGAGCTTCTTGTTGCGATCGAGTGCGCCGGGGCTCAGCAGCTCGAGCAGCGCGCGCGCGCGCTGCCACGGATCGCGCAGCACCTTCCAGGCGTCGTTGATCTCGGCCGAACGCTGCAGCACGGCGATGCAGTCGCCGGCGTCGGTGTTGCGGTGCTGGTCGGGATGGCACTCGCGCGACAGCCGCAGGTAGCGCGTCTCGAGCTGGCGTTCGTCGAGGTCGAGCGAACGCGGCATGCCGAACACCGTGAACGGATCGGGGGCGGGGACGTGGATCACGTCGGGAGCTACGCCGAGAACGACGTGCCGCAGCCGCAGGTGCCGGACGCCTGGGGGTTCTTGAACACGAAGCCCCGGTCGAGCAGGCCGTCGTTGAAGTCCAGTGTCGTGCCGCCCATGAAGAACTCGCTCTTCTTGTCGACGACGAGCTGCACGCCGTGCTGCGTGAACGTCAGGTCGAACTCGGTCGGGCCGTTCTGGTCGAAGTCGAGCACGTAGGTGAAGCCCGAGCAGCCGCCGCCCTTGGCGCCGATGCGCACCCAGACCGGGCCGGCGAACTTCTGCTCGCCGATCACGCGCTGGATCTCCTGCGCGGCGCGTTCGGTCAGGTGCACGCCGCGGCCGGGCTTCGGCGTGCTCGTCGGTGCCGCCGGCGCCGGCTCTGCGTCGGTGCGATCGGGGCTGGTCGTCTTGTCGCTCATGCCTTGACTCCGCTCTCGGTCTGCTGGGCCGCCCGCTTCTTGCGCCAGTCCTCGATCGCCGCCTTGATCGCGTCCTCGGCGAGCACCGAGCAGTGGATCTTGACCGGCGGCAGCGACAGCTCCTCGACGATCTGCGTGTTCTTGATCTGCGCCGCGGCGTCGACGCTGGTGCCCTTCAGCCATTCGGTCGCCAGCGACGACGAGGCGATCGCCGAACCGCAGCCGTAGGTCTTGAACTTGGCGTCGACGATCCTGCCGTCGTCGGCGACCTTGATCTGCAGCTTCATCACGTCGCCGCACTCGGGCGCGCCGACGACGCCGGTGCCGACGTTCGGGTCGTCCTTGTCGAGGGAGCCCACGTTGCGCGGGTTCTGGTAGTGATCGAGCACTTTGTCGCTGTAAGCCATGTCAGTTCCTCCGACTCGTGTCAGGTGAGCCCAGTGAGAGCAAGCCCCGTGAGAGCGAGGCAGATCGCTGGTTGCGTGTTGCGACTCGCGACGCCGCAGCGGGGCTGGTGGATCGAGTTTGCATGTCGTTGTTTCCCCGCGTAGCGGCGCCGCCCAGTGACCGCACTGAGCATTGCCGCCGCGCGGCAAGGCTCAGTGCACGGTCCATTTGACCTTGCTGAGGTCGACGCCGTCCTGGACCATCTCCCACAGCGGGGACATCTCGCGCAGGCGCTTGACCTCCTGCACGACGCGGTCGGCGGCGAAGTCGACCTCCTGCTCGGTGGTGAAGCGGCCGAGCGAGAACCGGATCGAGCTGTGCGCGAGTTCGTCGCCGAGCCCGAGGCTCTTCAGCACGTAGCTGGGTTCCAGGCTCGCCGACGTGCAGGCCGAGCCCGACGAGACGGCGAGTTCCTTGACGCCCATGATCAGCGACTCTCCCTCGACGTAGGGGAAGGAGATGTTGGTCAGGTGCGGCAGCCGCGCCGCGAGATCGCCGTTCCAGACCGCGTCGGCGAACTGTTCGCGCACGCGGGCGTCGAGCCGGTCGCGCAGCGCGCGCAGCTTCGGCACCTCGGTCGCCATCTCCTCGCGGCAGATGCGCGCCGCCTCGCCCATGCCGACGATGCCGGTGACGTTCAGCGTGCCCGAACGCATGCCGCGCTCGTGGCCGCCGCCGTCCATCTGGGCGACCAGCCGCACGCGCGGGTTCTTGCGCCGCACGTACAGGCAGCCGACGCCCTTGGGGCCGTACATCTTGTGCGCCGACAGCGACATCAGGTCGACGTGCTGCGCCTCGACGTCGAGCGGGATCTTGCCGGGTGCCTGCGTCGCGTCGGTGTGGAACAGCGTGCCCTTCTGCTTGCAGATCGCGCCGATCTCGGCGATCGGGTGCAGGGTGCCGATCTCGTTGTTGGCGGCCATCAGCGAGACCAGGATCGTGCGGTCGGTGATCGCCGCGGCGAGCTGGTCGAGGTCGACGTGGCCCTTGCCATCGACGGGCAGCCAGGTGACCTCGAAGCCCTGCGACTCGAGGCGCTTCATCGGGTCGAGCACGGCCTTGTGCTCGGTGGCCGCGGTGATCAGGTGGTTGCCCTTCGGGCGGTACATCTCGGCCACGCCCTTGATCGCCAGGTTGTTGGCCTCGGTCGAGCCGCTGGTCCAGATGATCTCCTTCGGGTGGGCGCCGATCAGCTGCGCGACCTGCGCGCGGGCCTGCTCGACGGCGGCTTCCGCGGTCCAGCCGAACGCGTGGCTGCGGCTCGCGGCGTTGCCGAACGTCTCGCTGAAGAAAGGCAGCATGCGCTGCACGACGCGCGGGTCGCACGGCGTGGTGGCGCTGTAGTCGAGGTAGACGGGCGTCTTCATCGCGATGGAGTCGAGGCGGGGACAGGAGGGGTCGGCGTCAGCGAGCAGAGCTCGTCGAGCCGGATGCGGTGGAACAGGTCGGCGATGCGCTGGTGCACGATGCGCATCGGGTTCTTGCTGGGGCAGAACGAGATCAGCGAGCAGTCGTGCGCGGTGGTCGACGCGGCCGGCTTGCCCTTCGCCAGCGGCAGCAGGCCCGCGGCGACGTCGGCCTGCTCGCGCTCGATGCAGTCGACCAGCGTGAACGGTCCCTCGACGACCTCGAGGATCTCGCCGAGCGAGATCTCGTCCGGCGGCTTGCCGAGCCGGTAGCCGCCGCGCAGTCCGCGCACCGACTCCAGCAGGTTGCGGCGCGCGAACTCCTTCAGCAGGTTGGCGACGACCGACTTGTTGAGGCCGGCCTGACGGGCGATCTCGTGCGCGCTGACCACCGAGTCGGCCGCGGGGCCGCCGGGGTAGGCTCCCTGTCGGGCGATGGCGCCGAGCAGGAACACGGCGTAGTCGGCTTTCTTGGAGATGCGCAACATCGAGATCCTCGGCGACGCGTCGCAGCTGCGCTCGGCGTCGCCACGTGGCAAACTAGACCCAGTTTGGGGCTCTTTACAACGATCGGCCCAAAAAAGCCCCGAATGTAGGCACATTCTGCCGCGGCGGCTTGCATGGTGAAAGTGGCACCGGACATGAGCGCTGACGACCTGACCGCATCCCTCCTTGCCAACGGGCCCTTCGCCCGCGACGGCGCGCCGTTCCGCCTGGTCGAGGTCGCCGGTCCCGAGGCGGGCGACTTCCTGCAACGGCTGTGCACCCAGGACGTGCTCGCGCTGGCCGCGGGTCGGGTGGCGCCGGCGGCCTTCCTCAACGGCAAGGGCAAGCTGCTGGTCACGTGTCTGGTGTTCCGCCTCGGCGGGTCGTTCTGGCTCGAGGTGCAGCAGCCGCAGGCGGCGCCGCTGCTCGAACTGCTGGAGCGCTACCACTTCACGGAGAAGCTGACGTTCGCGGCGCGCGACCTGGGGTCGTGCCGCGAGACGATCGAAGCGCGTCCGCCCGCCGCGGCGGGCGGCGAGGCGTCGCGTGCCGGGGACGTGCCGGTCGTCGCCTTCACGCGGCGGGGCGTCGGCTTCGTCCGTTCGTACGGCGGGGTCGTCGCACGAGCCCCGGACCGCGGCGACGCCAGGCCCGAGCACGTCGCCGGCGCGGCGTTGCCCGACGACCTGGCCGAGTGCCTGCGCATGTGCGCCGGTCTCGTGCGCGTCGGCGTCGAGACCGAAGCGAACACGCTGGCGCTCGAGGCGGACCTCGACGACCACTGCTCGACGACCAAGGGCTGCTACACCGGCCAGGAGATCGTCGCGCGCATCCACACCTACGGCCACGTCAACCG
>JAEUHS010000029.1 GCA_016794035.1 Planctomycetota bacterium | reverse complement strand
CGCTGTCGGCGATGCGCTTGTAGTACGGCAGGAAGATGCGCACGTCGTGGCCGGGGCCGGCGGGCGCCTTCTTGCCGAGCCAGCGGCCGAGACCGGCGAGCACGTCGGCGAGACCGCCGGTCTTGGCGAACGGCGCCACTTCGGACGCGGCGAGGCAGATGCGCAGGGGACGCATGCCGCGGATGTTGGCACGTGGCAGGGTGGGGGGCGAGCGGATTCCGCGGGCCGGCGGTGCCGCGCCGGATCACGCGGAACTCGGCGGCTTCGCTCGTGGCAGTGCAGATGGGCGCCCGCTAGCCTGTGATCCCCGCATGGTGCACGTCGTCTTCGCCATTCCGTTCGCGATGGAGAACACCCTGCGCTTCGCCGCAGCGGTGGCGCGGCTGCCCGGGGTGAAGCTCAGCGTGGTGTCGCAGGACCCGATCGAGAAGCTGCCGGCCGACTTCCGCCAGCAGCTCGACGGCTTCCGCCAGGTCAAGGACGCGATGCGGGTCGCGGACCTGGTCGCCGCGGTCGAGGGTCTCGCCGCGCAACTCGGCCCGGTCGAACGACTGCTCGGCATCCTCGAGCAGGCGCAGGAGGCGCTGGCGGCGGTGCGCGAGCAGCTGCGCATCCGCGGCATGGACCGGCCGACCGCGCGCAACTTCCGCGACAAGGCGCAGATGAAGGACCTGTTCGCGGCGCACGGCGTGCCGTGCGCGCGGCACCGCCTGTGCGCCGACGCGGCGCAGGCGCTGGCGTTCGCGCAGGAGGTCGGCTACCCGCTGGTCGGCAAGCCGCCGGCCGGCGCCGGCGCCAAGGCCACGGCACGCTGCGGCTCCCCGGCGGAGCTGCAGCGGTTCCTCGCGACCAGCCAGCCGCGCCCGGGGCGCGAGGTGCTGCTCGAGGAGTTCATCCGCGGCCGCGAGTTCTCGTTCGATTCGGTCACGCTGCACGGCCAGCACGTGTTCCACAACGTCTGCAGCTACCACCCGACGCCGCTCGAGGTGATGGAGAGCCCCTGGATCCAGTGGTGCGTGGTGCTGCCGCAGGCGCTCGACGTGCCGGAGTTCGCCGCGATCCACAAGGTCGGCCCGCGCGCCTTGTCGGTGCTCGGCATGTGGACCGGCATGTCGCACCTCGAGTGGTTCCGCCGCCACGACGGCAGCATCGCGGTCAGCGAAGTGGCGGCGCGGCCGCCGGGTGCGCAGTTCATGACGCTGATGAGCTACGCCTGCGACACCGACATGTACCGCGCGTTCGCGCAGCTGATGGTGTTCGAGACCTTCCACCCGCCGGTGCGGCGCTACGCCGCCGGCGCGGTCTACCTGCGCGCGCAGGCGCCGCAGGGCCGGCCGAAGACCGCGCCCGATGCCCGCATCGGCGCGGTCACCGGCCTCGAGGAACTGCGCGAGACCCTCGGCGACCTGGTCGTCGAGACCCGACTGCCGCGCATCGGCAGCGCGCCGGCGACCAGCTACGAAGGCGACGGATTCGTCGTCGTGCGCCACCCGGACACGCAGGTGGTCACCGCGGCCCTCGATCGGGTCGTGCACACGGTGCGCGTCGAGCTGGCATGAACGAACCGAGAACCGCATGAACGTCATCTTCCTGAGTCCCGGATTCCCCGCCGAGATGCCGCTGTTCGTGCGCGGCCTCGCGCAGGTCGGCGCCAAGGTGTTCGGCGTCGGCGACCAGCCCGCCGCCGCGCTGCCGGCCGACGCGCGCGAGGCGCTCAGCGACTACCTGCAGGTGCGTTCGTTCAGCGACGAAGCGGCGGTGGTCGAGGAGGTGCGCCGCTGGCTGCGCGGCCGCAGCGTCGACCGCGTCGAGTGCATGTGGGAACGGCTGATGTACCTCGCGGCGCGCATGCGGGAGACGTTCCGCCTGCCCGGCATGTCGCGCGAGCAGACCGCGATCTTCCGCGACAAGGAGACGATGAAGCAGGCGGTCGAGCAGGCCGGCCTGCGCGTGCCGCGGCACGGCCGCGCGCGCAGCAAGCAGGAGGCCTGGGCCGCACTGGAGCACGTCGGCTTCCCGGCGATCGTCAAGCCGATCGACGGCGCCGGCAGCAAGGACACCTACCGCTGCAACGACCGCGCGGAGTTCGAACAGGCGCTGGCGATGACGCAGCACGTCGAGGAACTGTCGGTCGAGGAGTTCATCGAAGGCGAGGAGCTGACCTACGACACGGTGTGCGCCGGTGGCCGCGTGCTGTTCGAGAGCGTGGCCTGGTACAAGCCGAAGCCGATGATCCTGGCGCAGAACCCGTGGATCTCGATGCAGAACATCGTGCTGCGCGACCTGTCGGCGGAGTTGCCGCGGCCCGGCGTCGAACTCGGCCACGGCGTGCTGCGGGCGCTCGGCTTCGACACCGGCTTCACGCACATGGAGTGGTTCCGCACCGCGTCGGGCGAGGCCGTGTTCGGCGAGATCGGCGGTCGCCCGGCCGGCGCGCGGCTGGTGCACGCGATGAACTACTCGTGCGACATCGACCTGTTCCGCGGCTGGGCCGAGGCGGCGTGCTACGGCCGGCTGACCCAGGACACGACCAAGAAGTACAACACCGCGATGATCTTCAAGCGCGCCCAGGGCGAGGGCCGCGTGCGCGAGCACCGCGGGCTGCAGCCGCTGCTGCAGCGCTACGGCAAGTTCGTCGCCTCGATCGAGCTGACGCCGATCGGCGAGCCGCGCCGCGACTGGCGCAAGGTCGTGGTCGGCGACGGCTGGATCGTCGTGCGGCATCCGGACCTGGCGTTCACGCTGGAGATGTCGGAGCGGTTCGTCAACGACCTGGTCGTCGTCGCCGGATGAGCGCGCCGGCGCGGGTCGGCATCGCCGTCGTGTTGACGTTCGCCGCCTGCGGCGGCGGCGGCGGGCCGCCGGCCGGGGCCGGACCGCGTCCGGCGCGCCCGGTGCGGCTGCACACGGTGGCGACCGTGCCGCTGCCGCGCCTGCTGGAGGTCACCGGCGTGCTGGCGGCGCAGCAGGAACTCGTGCTCGGCATGCAGGTCGGCGGCCGGCTGCTCGAGTTGAAGGTCGACGTCGGCGATCGCGTCGAGGCGGGCGCGGTGGTGGCCCGCCTCGACCCGCGCGACTTCGAGCTCGAGCGCGCGCGCGCCGACGCGGCGCTGCGGGCGACGCACGCGCGGCTCGGCATCACCGCCGACGACGATCTGGCCGCCGTCGACCCCGAGGCGACGGCGCCGGTGCGCGAGGCGCAGGCCGTGCTCGTCGAGGCGAGGCTGCAGCGCGACCGCGTGGCGGAGATGGTGCAGGAACAGCTGCGGCCGTCGGCCGACCTCGAGACCGCCGACGCGACGCTGTCGGTCGCCGAGAGCCGGCGGCAGCGCGCGCTCGAGGACGTACAGGCGCTGCTGGCCGAGGCGGCGCGCGCGCGCGTCGAGCTGGCGCAGGCGCAGAAGCGGCTGCACGACGCGCAGGTGACCGCACCGTGGCCCGGCCGCATCGCCGCGCGCCATGCGACCGCCGGCGAGGTGCTGGCCGCCGGCGCGCCGGTCGTCACCCTGGTGCGCGTCGACCCGCTGCGCCTGCGGCTGCCGGTGCCCGAGCGCGCGGCGGCAGAGGTCGCGATCGGCCAGCGGGTGCAGTTCACGGTCGACGGCCGCGGCGACGAACGGCGCGAGGGCTTCGTCGCGCGGCTCGGTGCGGTGGTCGAGCGCAGCAACCGCACCAGGCTGGTCGAGGCCGCGGTCGACAACCCGGACGGCGCGCTGCTGCCCGGCGCGTTCTGCCGCGCCGCGATCGTCGTGCAGCCGGCGGAACAGGTGCTGCTGGTGCCGCGCGCCGCGGTGGTCACGTTCGCCGGCGTCGCGCGCGTGTTCACGGTCGCCGCGGCGGCCGGGGCGCCGGCGCGTGCCGAGGGCCACGTCGTGCAGCTGGGCCGCGAGGTCGGCGAGCGCTGGGAGATCCTCGCCGGCCTCGTCGCCGGCGCCGAGATCGTCGCCGAGCCCGGCGATCTGCGCCACGGCGACCCCGTCACGGTGACGAGGTAGCCCGTGCAGCGGCTCGCCGAGATCTGCATCCAGCGGCCGGTGTTCGCCAGCATGCTGGTGCTGGCGATGGTCGTCGCCGGCGCGGTCGGCTTCGCCAACCTGAGCGTCGATCGCTACCCGTCGGTCGACCTGCCGAACGTGACCGTGCGCACCGAGCTGCCCGGCGCGTCGCCGGAGGAGGTCGAGGTCTCGGTCAGCTATCCGATCGAGGAGGCGGTCAACACCGTCGAGGGCATCCAGGAGCTGCGTTCGATCTCGGGCCCGGACACGTCGCTGGTGTTCCTGACCTTCGACCTCGGCCGCGACATCGAGTCGGCGGCGCAGGACGTGCGCGATCGCGTCGGCCAGGCGATGCGGCGGCTGCCCGACGACGTCGAGCCGCCGGTGGTGTCGAAGTTCGACAACGACAGCACGCCGGTGCTGACGCTGGCCCTGTCCGGCGAACGTTCGTTGCGCGAACTCACCGAGATCGCCGACAAGAAGTGCAAGCGGCGGCTCGAGCGCAGCCGCGGCGTCGGCGAGGTGCGCCTGGTCGGCAACCTGGCGCGCACGATCAACATCTGGCTCGATGCCGACCGGCTGGCCGCGTTCGACCTGCCGGTCGAGGCGGTGCGCGCCGCGGTGGCGCGGCAGAACAGCGACGTGCCGGGCGGCAACGTGACCGACGAGCGCTCCGAACGCACGCTGCGCACGCTGGGCCGTTTCGTCGACCCGCGCGCGTTCCAGGATCTGGTGGTCACGACCCGCGGCGGCGTGCCGATCCGGCTGTCGGATCTCGGCACCACCGAGGACGGCACCGAGGAGCCGCGCTCGTTCGCGCGCCTCGACGGCGTGCCGTGCGTGGTGCTGGAGGTGCGGCGGCAGTCCGGCGCCAACACGGTCGGCGTCATCGACGGCGTGCGGCAGGAGCTCGAGGCGCTGCGGCAGGAGCTGCCCGGCGACCTGCGGCTCGAGGTGGTGCGCGACCAGTCGCGCTACATCCGCGCCGCGCTGCACGAGATCGAGTTCCACCTGGTCGTCGGCTCGATCCTGGCGGCGCTGGTGGTGCTGTGGTTCCTGCGCAGCTGGCGGGCGATGCTGATCGCCGGCATCGCGATCCCGGTGTCGGTGGTGACGACGTTCGCGGTCATGTGGGTGCTCGGCTTCACGCTGAACGGCGTCACCATGCTGGCGCTGGTGCTGATGGTCGGCGTCGTCATCGACGATGCGATCGTCGTGCTCGAGAACATCCAGCGCTGGGCCGACACGAGGCGCGTGTCGCCGTTCGAGGCGGCGCGCGGCGCGACCCGCGAGATCGCGCTGGCGGTGCTGGCGACGACGCTGAGCCTGGTGGTGATCTTCGTGCCGGTGTCGTTCCTCGGCAGCATCACCGGACGGTTCCTGTACCAGTTCGGCATCACCGCGGCGGTCGCCGTGCTGGTCAGCCTCGTGGTCTCGTTCTCGCTGACGCCGGCGATGTGCGCGCGGCTGGTGCGGCCGTCGGTCCGCTCGCAGGCGGCGCAGCCGACCTGGAGCGAGCGCGGCTACGTGTCGCTGCTGCGGTGGTGCCTGCGCTGGCCGTGGGCATGCGTGCTGCTCGGCGCGGTCGTGGTCGCCAGCGTGGTGCCGCTCTACGGCGTCGTGCGCCAGGACTACATCCCGAGCGAGGTCGACGAGGGCGAGTTCGAGATCAACGTCAGCGGACCCGACGGCGCCAGCGTCACGGCGATGGACCAGGTGATGCGCGCCGTCGAGGCGGAGCTGCGCCAGGTGCCGGCGGTGCAGACCGCGCTGGTCACCGTCGGCGGCGGCTTCCTCAGTGGCGTCGCGTCGGGCAACGTCTACGTGCGCATCCCGCCGCACGAAGAACGGCGCGTCTCGCCCGGCCGGCTGTGGAGCTGCCTGCTCGCCGGCGAGCCGTTGGCGGCGTTCCGCGGCAACTACACCCAGCGCGACGTCATGAACCGGATCCGGCAGCGCCTGCGCGGGTTGCCCGACGTGCGCGTCTCGGTGCGGAACCAGCGCAGCTTCAACATCGGCGGCGGCCCGTGGGAGGTCGACTTCGTCGTGCGCGGCCCCGACCTGCAGGCGCTCGCCGGCTACACCGAACGGCTGCGCGAGGTGTCGCGCCAGTGCGGGCTGCTCGACGGCGACATCACGCTGCGGCTGCTGCGGCCCGAGCTGCGCGTGGCGATCGACCGGCCGCGCGCGGCCGAACTCGGGGTCGACACCCAGGACATCGCGAGCGCGCTGCGGCTGCTGGTCGGCGGCGTCACCGAGGCGTCGCGCTTCCGCGACCCGGCGCTCGACGAGGAGTACGACGTGCGACTGCGGCTGCGCGCCGAGGACCGCAGCGCCCCCGAACGCCTCGGCGAACTGCTGGTCGGCCGCGCCGGCGGCGGCACCGTGCGGCTCGACAACCTGGTCGACATCCACGAGGCGGTCACGGCGTCGCGCATCGATCGGCTGGACCGGCAGCGGCAGGCGAGCCTGCGCGGCAACGTCGCCGAGGGTTTCGCCCTGGTCGACGTGATCGCCAGCCTGCGCGCCGCGGCGGCCGGACTCGGCATGCCGCCCGAGTACTCGACGACCGTGTCGGGCCGCGCGCGCGAACTCGAGCGCGCCGGCGGCGAGTTCGTGCTCGCGTTCCTGCTGGCCGTGGCGTTCATGTACATGGTGCTGGCGGCGCAGTTCGAGAGCGTCGGTCAGCCGCTGCTGATCCTGCAGGCGCTGCCGCTCGCGGCGCCGTTCGCGCTGCTGTCGCTGTGGCTCGGCGACCAGACGCTGAACCTGTACTCGGCGCTCGGCGTGCTGGTGCTGTTCGGCATGGTCAAGAAGAACGCGATCCTGCAGGTCGACCACTGCAATCAGCTGCTGCGCGACGGTGCGGCGCCGTACGACGCGGTGCTGCGCGGCAGCCGCGACCGGCTGCGGCCGATCCTGATGACGACGCTGGCGTTCGTCACCGGCATGATCCCGCTCGCGCTCGGCTCCGGACCCGGCGCCGAGGAGCGCAAGGCCATCGCCGTGGTCGTCATCGGCGGCCAGCTGCTGAGCCTCGGCCTGACGCTGGTGCTGACGCCGGTCACGCAGTGGCTGGTGCTGCGCCGCCGCGCCGCGGGTCAGGCGCCGGCCGGCGCGACGTAGGGGTGGCGGATCCAGAAGCGCACGCGCTGGTCGGCGGCCAGCAGCCGGAACTCGCGATGCAGGCGTTCGAGTTCGGGCGCCGGCAGCAGGCGCTGCGCCAGCGGGAACAGGATCTGGTTCTCCTTCAGCACGTGGGCGCGCGTCAGATCGAGGTAGCTGGCGACCGCGGCGATCAGCCGCGTGCGGTCGCGGTCGTGCAGCGCCTGCTCGAGGCGGTTGCGCCAGAACTGGCTGCGCAGGTGCTCGTCGCGCAGCACCGCGGTCGGGCCATGGCTCGCGGACAAACCCGCACCCTCGAGCGCCGGGAACAACAGGTCTTCCTCCTTCTTGTGATGCAGCCCGGCGTCGAACTCGTCGAGGAATCGCAGCAGGTCGGCCCAGAACGCCTCGCGCAGGGCGCCCTTCGCCTCGAGCCGCCGGCTCTCGCGGTCGACCTCGTCGAGCACGGCCAGGATCGTGCGGTGCTCGCCGAGCAGCACCTCGATCGGCCCGTCGGTCATCGCCCAATCCAGTGCGCCGGATTCCATGGCCCAGGAGTCTAGATCGGTGGCGACGGCCCGCGCGTGGGCCATGCTGCGCAGGGGGGGCGGGGATCTGGCCGGTGGCAGCTGCCCGCGCGGGGTCGAAAACGGGCGGCGCGGTTTCGCGGTCGGTCCCCTGGCTCCGTAGACTCGCCCGCCCCACGACTCTCGCATGACCCATCCGATCCCTTCGTCGGCGCGGCCCTGCCGCCTGCGCCCGGTTCTGTCGACGCTGCTCGCCGCCACCGTCTGCCTCGGTTCGGCGACCGCCCAGATCCGCAAGGAACTGGGCCGCATGTGGACCTTCGAGGCCGCGCCGCTGGGCTGGTTCCAGCAGGCCTACGACTTCACGCCCAGCCAGCAGTGGCTCGACCACGCGCGGCTGTCGTCGCTGCGGCTGGGCAAGCGCAACCCGGAGGTCGACGGCGGCATCCAGTGGTTCTGCTCGGCGTCGTTCGTCAGTCCCTACGGCCTGATCATGACCAACCACCACTGCTCGCGGGACGCGATCGTCAGCGTGCAGGGCGACAACGACTGGCTCAAGGACGGTTTCTACGCCGGCGACTTCGCCGGCGAGGTCAAGATCCCCGACGTGCTGGTGTCGCAGCTGGTCAGCACGCGCGACGTCACCAAGGAGGTCGCCGCCGACGGCATCGAGGCGGTGCGCGCGGCGGCCGAGCAGGCCCAGCCCGAGCTGCTGCACCAGGTCATCGCGCTCTACCAGGGCGGCAACTACCAGCTCTACAGCCACAAGATCTACGACGACCTGCGGCTCGTCTGTGCGCCGCACGGCCAGAGCGCGCACTTCGGCGGCGACCCCGACAACTTCTGCTATCCGCGCTGGGGCCTCGACTTCTCGTTCCTGCGCGCCTGGGACGGCGACAAGCCGCTCGACACCAAGGCGAACTGCTTCCGGTGGAAGACCGAGGGCGCGCAGGAGGGCGACCTCGTGTTCGTGACCGGCAACCCGGGCCGCACCGGCCGGCTGCAGACGCTGGCGCAGTGTGAGTACCTGCGCGACCACTTCTATCCCGGCCAGCTCGAACGCCTGCACGCGATGCTCGACCGCATGTACGCGGCCGCCGCCGAGAGCCCCGAGAAGGAGAAGGAGCTGCGCGCGACGATCCTGCGCTACGAGAACGGTCGCAAGGCCTACCGGGGCTACCTCGACGGCCTCCAGAACCCCCGCATCCTGGCGATCAAGCAGAAGGCCGAGCGCGAGCTGCGCGCCGCCGTCGACGCCGATGCGAAGCTGCAGGCGGCCTACGGCGACGCCTGGGACAAGGTCGCCGAGCTGCAGCGGCAGAAGGTCGCCGCCGCCGGCGACGTCGAGGCGATGAAGGACCTGGTCGCGCAGGAGGCCGAGCAGCAGAAGCGCATCGGCGAGGCGTGCTTCGCGGTGTACGGCACCGAGGTCCCGCCCGACGCGACGATGTCGCTGCGCATCAGCGACGGCGTGGTCAAGGGCTACGCGATGAACGGCACGCTGGCGCCGTGGTTCACGACCCTCTACGGCCTGTTCGGGCGGCATGCCGAGTTCGGCGGCAAGCACCCGTTCGACCTGCCGCAGGCGTGGCTCGACAAGGAGAAGCAGCTGGACCTCGCGACGCCGTTCAACTTCGTCGCCACCTGCGACATCATCGGCGGCAACTCGGGTTCGCCGATGATCGACCGGGACCAGAACGTGGTCGGGCTGATCTTCGACGGCAACATCGAGATGCTCGGCAACAACTACGTGTTCGACGACGAGATCGGCCGCACCGTCTCGGTGCACCCGGCGATCATCGTCGAGGCGTTGCGCAAGGTGTACGACGCGAAGCCGCTCGCCGACGAGTTGGAGTACCCGCAGGCCGGGCTCGTGGCCATGGCCACGTCCGTTCGCCGCAACGTGCTCGGCGCGATCGACGAGGCAAAGTCCACCAAGGCGGAGGTCGATGTCCGCGTGATCGCCGACGCGGTGCGAAGCTATCGCGCCAGGAACGGCAAGCTGCCGAAGACCCTCGCCGTGCTCGCCACCCAGGACGATCGCGGCCGCAGCGAATTGGAGGAACTGCCGCAGGATCCCTGGGGTCACGACTACGACCTGCGCGAGGGCGATCGTCCGAGCGACTGGGAGGTGCGCAGCGCCGGCCCCGACGGTAAGCTCGACACCGACGACGACATCACCAGCCGCAAGCGCGCGGTGCGCTGATCGCCTTCAGCGCGCCGCCGTCTCGGTCTCCGGACCGTGATGGTGGAACATGTAGATGCCGAACGCGACGCCCAGGTAGCTCAGCAGGTAGCAGGCCGGGAACACGATCACGTGTTCGAGCCAGATCAGCCAGAAGTGCTGCTGGCTCGAGCCCGGCTGCAGGCGCGGCTCGAACTGCATCTGCGTCATCGGGTTGACGATGTCGACGATGCTGTGGATGTCGAGGCAGGTGCCGAGGTGCGCCGCGCTGGCGTACCAGCTGAACAGGGCCGCCGGCAGGCGGGCGGCCATCGTGCCGGCGCTGATGGTGACGAACAGCGTCAGCAGGCTCGTGCTGGTGCGCGCGGCGCCGATCGCCAGCGCGAGGCCGGCCGGGAACAGGAAGCGGTCGAGGCCGACCGGTTGCACCAGCGCGGCGGGGGCGGCGAGCAGCTGCATGCCGAGCCACGCGGCCAGCGCGGTCCAGGCGAACGCCAACGCGCTCGCGATCGGCCGCGGCGAGGGCCGGTCGCCGAGCCGGCGCAGCACCACGATCCACAGCGCCGCGAACGCCGCGAACGGCAGCGGCCACTGCCAGCCGGGCGCGGTCGCCGTGCCGGTCGGAAACGACACCATGCTGACCTCGAACGCGGCGCCCTCGTAGCCGGCGTAGGTGTGCACGGTCTCGAGCGTGCGTTCGGCCGGGCCGGACAGGCCGTGGCCGACACCCGTGACGGCGGCCAGCAGCAGCGCGGCGACGGCCAGGCGGCGCAGGCGCGGCAGCGGCAGGGCGAGGCCCAGGGCCAGGTAGGCGGCGATGTGCAGGCAGACGAGCAGGGCTTCCATCGGGGCGGGGCCTTCGGGCGGTCGGGTGGGCGGGCGGAGCTGGCGGGCAACGGCGGGCGGGCCGCAGGTTTTCGGGCGCTGGCAGCGGCGGCGCCACAGTTTTCCGCCGCTGCACTTGATGGTGCTGGCCGCGGTCGCTAGCGTGCTCGCCCTTCCAACGACCGAAGCACTATGCCGAAGCAGAAGACAAAGAAGGCGGTGGTCAAGCGCATGAAGCTGACCAAGACCGGCAAGGTCAAGTTCCGCCACGCCTTCACCTCGCACATCATGGTGCGCCGCAGCAGCAAGCGGAAACGTCAGTTGCGCCAGAAGGGCATCTGCAAGGGCAAGACCGCGGCGAACATGGCCATGCTGCTCGGCGGGAGGTAACCAAGCATGTCACGCGCAACGAATGGTCCCGCCACGCGCCAGCGCCGCAACCGCGTCCTGAAGCGCGCCAAGGGTTTCCGCCAGGGTCGCCGCAACCTGTTCAAGCAGGCGATGGTCACCGGCATCCGCGCGGACTCGTTCGCGTTCGCCGGCCGCCAGCAGAAGAAGCGTCACTTCCGGTCGCTGTGGATCGTGCGCCTGACGGCCGCGGTCAAGCAGCACGGCCTGCGCTACTCCGCGTTCATCCACGGCGTGCAGAAGGCCGGCATCAAGCTGAACCGCAAGGAACTCAGCGAGCTCGCGATCCACGATCCGAGCACGTTCGAGGCCATCTGCGGCCAGGCGAAGAACGCGCTGGCCTAGTCGTCACCGGTCGGCGACCGATGCGGCGGCGCTGACGTGTTCAGCGCCGTGTTGCTGTACGGGACTGTTGCTGTCGGGAGCCGGGTTGCTGTACGGAGGTAGGCGGAATGGACACGAACGCTCGACGTGAGCAGTGGCTGGGCCTCGTCGCCGCCGCGGCGGATGCCGCTGCGCTCGCGGAGCTCGACGCGCGCCTGTTCGGACCCAAGGGCGAGGTGCAGGAGCTCGTGCGCAGCGTCACCTCGCTGCCGAAGGAGGCGCGCCCGGCGTTCGGCAAGGCCGCCAACGCGGTCAAGGTCGAGGTCGAGCAGGCGCTGGCGGCGCGGCGCGAACAGTTCGCCCGCGCGGCGCTGGCGCAGGAACTCGGCGCCACCGACTTCGATCCGACCGAGCCGGGTCCGCGGCCGGTGCGCGGCACGCTGCACCCGATCACGATCGTGCAGAACGAGCTGGTCGACCTGTTCACCAGCATGGGCTTCCAGTGGCAGGACGGGCCCGAGGTCGAGTCGGAGTACTTCAACTTCGACGCGCTGAACATCCCCGGCGACCACCCGGCGCGCGAGAGCCAGGACACGTTCTGGCTGCGCGAGCAGAAGGGGCTCGGCAGGAACCTGCTGCGCACCCACACCTCGCCGGTGCAGGTGCGCACGATGCAGCGGCTGGCCAAGGCGGGCCAGAAGCCGCCGTTGAAGGTGATCGTGCCGGGCCGCTGCTTCCGCAGCGAGACCGTCGACAAGAGCCACGAACACACCTTCTACCAGATGGAGGGCCTGGTCGTGGACCGCGACGTCAGCACCGCGAACCTGATCCACACCATGAAGACCTGCCTGCGCGTGATCCTCGAACGCGAGGTGCAGGTGCGGCTGCGGCCCGGCTTCTTCCCGTTCGTCGAGCCCGGCTTCGAGCTCGACGTCAACTGCCCGTTCTGCCGCGGCAAGGGCTGCTCGGTGTGCAAGCAGTCCGGCTGGATCGAGATCCTGCCGTGCGGCATGGTGCATCCGAACGTGCTGCAGCAGGGCGGCATCGACCCCGAGCACTACACCGGCTTCGCGTTCGGCATGGGCCTGCAGCGCGTCGTGATGCTGCGCTACGGCATCGACGACATCCGCCAGTTCATGGGCGGCGACCTGCGCTTCCTGCGGCAGTTCCCGGAGGTGGCCCGGTGAAGGAGACGCGATGAAGTTGTCCCTGCGTTGGCTGTCGCGCCACGTCGACCTGACCGGCATCGAGCCGAAGCAGATCCTCGCCGACCTGACCATGAGCACGGCCGAGATCGAGGGGCTCGAGCGGTTCGGCGACGGGCTCGAGTGCCTGGTCGTCGGCCACGTGCGCAAGCGCGACCGGCACCCCGACGCCGACAAGCTCTCGGTCTGCCTGGTCGACGTCGGCCCGGCCGCCGGCGGCGTGCTGCAGATCGTCTGCGGCGCCCCCAACGTCGCGGCCGGCCAGCGCGTCGTCGTGATCCAGCCCGGCGAGACGCTGCCGAGCAAGGGCGGCAAGGGCGCGCTGAAGATCAAGGCCTCGAAGATCCGCGGCGTCGAGTCGCACGGCATGATCTGTTCGGAGTCGGAGCTGGGCCTGTCCGAGGACGCCGACGGCATCCTGGTGCTGCCGGACGACGCGCCGATCGGCGCCCGCTTCGTCGACGTGCAGCACGTGCAGGACTGGGTGTTCGAGATCGACAACAAGTCGATCAACCACCGGCCCGACCTGTGGGGCCACTACGGCTTCGCGCGCGAACTGGCGGCGATCTACGGCCGCGAGCTGAAGCCGCCGGTGGTGCCGGTCGCCTTCCCGGCCACCGGCCGGCGGGTCGCGGTCGAGATCGGCGACCGGGAGGCGTGCCCGCGCTACTGCGGCCTCGTGCTCGACGGCGTCACCGCCGGGCCGTCGCCCAACGAACTGCGCTGGCAGCTCGCCGCGGTCGGCCAGCGCGCGATCAATCTGCCGGTCGACCTGAGCAACTACGTGATGCTGGACCTCGGCCAGCCGATGCACGCGTTCGACGCGCGCCACGTCGGCGACGGACCGATCCGCGTGCGCCGCGCCAGGAACGGCGAGTCGATCACCACGCTCGACGGCCACAAGCGCGCGTTGACCGACCAGGACCTGCTGATCTGCAGCGGCGACAAGCCCGAGGCGCTGGCCGGCATCATGGGCGGCGCCGGCACGATGGTCGCGGCGGACACCACGAGCCTGTTCCTCGAGTCGGCGAACTTCCGCGCCCAGGTGGTGCGCCGCACCAGCATGCGGCTCGGCCTGCGCACCGACGCCAGCGCGCGGTTCGAGAAGGCGCAGGATCCGGCCAACGCCGAGCTGGCCGTGCACCTGTTCGTCGACCTGCTGCAGAAGTACTGCCCGACCGCGCAGCCGGCCGGCCCGCTGCTCGACCCCGCGGGCTTCGCCTACGAGCCGAAGCGCATCGTGCTGCGGCGCGCGCGGCTGGCGCAGAAGCTCGGCATCGAGCTGCCCGACGACAAGGTGGCGGCGATCCTCGGTTCGCTCGAGTTCGGCGTCGTCGTCACCGCGGCGGGCTTCGAGGTGTCGGTGCCGAGCTTCCGCGCCACCAAGGACGTGAACATCGAGGACGACCTGATCGAGGAGGTCGGCCGCATGTTCCGCTACGACAACATCCCGGAGCGGCCGCTGCACGGCGTGATCGAGCCGCCGCCGCGCAACGAGGAGCTGTGCCTGCAGCGGCGTCTGCTCGAGATCGCGTGCACCGACCTCGGCTGCCACGAGGTCTACAACTACAGCTTCGTGCCCGACGCCGTGCTGGCCGGCTGCGACGCGATGGGCCACGCCTACGTGCAGGTGCAGAACCCGGTCGCGCCCGAGCAGACGCGCATCCGCCGCCACGTGCTGCCGAGTCTGCTCGCCAGTGCGGTGCCGAACCTGCGCCAGCACGCCGAGGTGCGGCTCTGCGAGCGCGGCAAGGGCTACCACGCGGAGATGGCCGACGAGCACAAGCTGCCGCACGAGGTGCACGAGCTGGCGTTCGTGTGGACGCGTCGCGCCGGCGTGCACCCGTACGGCGAACTGCGCGAGGCGGTCGCCGCGCTGCTGCTGCGGCTCGGTTACCCGGCCGAGATGCAGCGCGTCTGGCACGGCAAGGACCAGCCCTGGGTGCACCCGAGCCGCGCCGTGGCGATCGATCGCGACGGTTCGCCGGTCGGCTACGTCGCGAACCTGCACCCGGGCGTCGCGCGCGGCATGGAGCTGCCGCCGACCACGGCGATCGCCTGCCTCGACGTGCGGGCGCTGCTGGCGAACGGCCGGCAGACCGCACGTTACCAGGCGGTGCCGACGTTCCCGGTGCTGCCGGTCGACGTGGCGCTGCTGGTCGACGAGGCCACGCAGGTCGCGCAGGCCGCCGACTTCCTGCGCACCGTCGGCAGGAAGCTGGTGCGCGAGGTGACCCTGTTCGAGGTCTACCGCGGCGAACGCCTGCCCGCCGGCAAGAAGAGCCTGAACTTCACCGTCACGCTGGCCGCCGACGACCGCACGCTCGGCGCCGACGACGAGGGCAAGTACCTCGGCAAGGTGCGCGAGCAGGCCGGCACGATCGGCGGCGAACTGCGCGGGTAGTTGGGGCGCGACGCGGGGGCTACAGTGGCGGGCTTCGAGGACCCATGCCACGCACCCGACGCCGCTCCCTGTATCACGCTCTCGTCGCCCTGATCGCGACCGCGGCCGCGAGCGCGCAGGCGCCGACCTGGGTGCAGCGGCAGGCGGTGATGCCGCCGGGAACGTGCGGCGGCAAGGTCGCCTACTTCGCCCCGCACGGCCAGACGATGCTGGTGACCGGCACCGGCTGCCACCAGTCGTGGACCTGGGACGGCGTGGCCTGGATGCAGCGCACTCTGCCCGTGCCGGCGTCGTTCAACGCGTTCCAGCTCTGCTACGATTCGCTGCGCGGCAAGGTGGTCGGTGTGTTCGGCGACCAGTCGACCGGGCTGCAGACCTGGGAGTGGGACGGCTTCAACTGGTTCCTGTTCGGCGTCGGCGGCCCGCCGGCGCGACACAGTTCGGCGCTGGCCTTCGACCAGGCGCGCGGAGTCACGTTGCTGTTCGGTGGCAGCAACGGCAACTCGTACGGCTACGCCGATCTGTGGGCGTGGAACGGCCAGACCTGGACGCAGATCGCCAACGGCGGCCCGACGCCGCGCTGGGGCAGCGCGATGGTCTTCGACGAACAGAAGCAGACCGTCATGCTGTTCGGCGGTGAGGGACCCAATGCCGGCCAGTCGATCTCGCTCGGCGACACCTGGGAGTGGAACGGCACCTATTGGCAGAACCACTTCGGCCTGGCCGGGCCACCCGCGCGGCGCTACCACAGCATGGCGTACGACTCGCACCGGCACCGCACGGTGCTCTACGGTGGCTCGGTCTCGTTGGGCGCCCTCACCGACATGTGGGAGTGGAACGGTTCGGCGTGGACCCAGCTGCAGCCGATCGCCAACCCCGGCGACTCCGTCGCTGGCCTGGCCTACGACAGCTCCCGCGGCGTCATGGTGACCTGGAAGGGCAGCCAGAGCCCGTCGCAGACCTGGGAGTACCTCGCGGGTCCGGGCGTGCCGGCGACGTTCGCCACCTACGGCGCCGGCTGCGCCGGTCCCAACGGCGTGCCGCAGCTGGACAGCATCGGCGGGTCGGTGCCGCGGGTCGGGACCTCGTTGCAGCTGCTGCTCAGCAACCTGCCGCCGAGCCCCGTCAACGTGCCGTTCGGCCTGATCGGCCTCGACGCGACGAGCTGGAACGGCGTGCCGTTGCCGGCCGACCTGACGCCCGCCGGGTTCACCGGCTGCCAGGCCTGGCTCGCGCCGCTGGCCAGCGTCGGGCTCAGCAACCAGGCCGGCACGGCAACCTGGGCCGTGCCGATCCCGGTCAATGCGTTCTATCTCGGTGCCGACCTGTACTTCCAGGGCGCCGTGCTGCAGCCCGGCTGGAACCCGGCCGGCATCATCCTGTCCAACGCCGGGCATGGTGTGATCGGCAACCCGTGATGCGCGCGGGTCGGCGCACGGCATGAACCTGCACCTGATCGACGGCACCTACGAGCTGTATCGCAGCTTCTTCGGCGCGCCGTCGGCGAGCGCCCCCGACGGCCGCGAGGTCGGCGCGGTGCGCGGGCTGCTGGCGAGCTTCGTCGCGCTGCTGCGCGAGCCGGACGTCACGCACGTCGCGGTCGCGTTCGACACCGTGATCGAGTCGTTCCGCAACGAGCTGTTCGACGGCTACAAGACCGGCGCCGGTATCGAGCCGGAGCTGTGGGCGCAGTTCCCGCTGGCCGAACGGGCGGCGCGCGCGCTCGGCATCCCGGTGTGGTCGATGGTGGAGTTCGAGGCCGACGACGCGCTGGCGAGCGCAGCGGTGCACTACGGCGCGGACGCGCGGGTCGAGCGCGTGCTGTTGTGCACGCCCGACAAGGACCTGGCGCAGATGGTGCAGGGCGAGCGCATCGTGCAGCTGGACCGCCGCCAGAAGGTGGTCGTCGACGAGGCGGGCGTGCGCACCAAGTTCGGCGTCGACCCGGCGTCGATCCCGGACCTGCTGGCCCTGGTCGGCGACGACCAGGACGGCATCCCCGGGGTGCCGAAGTGGGGCATGAAGTCGGCGGCGACCGTGCTCGCGCACTACCGCCACCTCGAAGCGATCCCCGCGCGCGCCGCCGACTGGCAGGTGCAGGTGCGCGGCGCCGACGCGCTGGCCGACAGCCTCACCGCACATCGCGAACACGCGGCGCTCTACAAGCGGCTGGCGACGCTGCGCACCGACGTGCCGTTCGTCGAGACGCTCGACGACCTGCGCTGGCGCGGCGCGGGTCCGGGACTGCCGGCGTTCTGCGCCGACCTCGGCTACGAACGACTGCTCGAACGCGTGCCGGCGCCGCGCCCCTGACGTCACCGCAGCCGCGCCAGCAGGTCGCGCACGAAGCGCGCGGTCAGGCCCCACAACAGGTCGTCGCCGATCTCGAAGTGGGGGCTGGTGCGCGGCTGGAAGCCGGTCGCGGTCGGCGGCGGCGTGCGTTCCTGCCAGCGCGATTCGTCGCGCAGCTCGGCGAGCGGCACGTGCAGCACGCGCACGACCTCGCGCGGCTCCAGCACCAGCGGCACCGGCTGCAGCCGCGCGACGAAGCAGTGCGCGAGCACGCCGGACGAACTCTCCCGCGGCGTCAGCATGCCGAGCACGGTGACCGCGCCGGCCGGCACGCCGATCTCCTCGTGGCACTCGCGCAGTGCGCAAGGCACCGGATCCTCGTCGGGCCGACGCATGCCGCCGGGGAAGCCGATCTGGCCGGCGTGCGGGTGAGCGCCCGGGGGGCGCACCGCGAACAGCAGGTGGTCCTCGCCGTCGTGCCGCACCAGCGGGCACACCACCGCCGCGAGACGCAATTGCGTGCTGAGCCACGGACCCGGCACCGGCAGGCGATGGCGCAGGAGGTCGTCGAGATCGGTCACGGCCACCAGTGCTTACCCGCACTCGTCCGGCGCGGCCACGCCCCAGTGCTCACGGTGCGTCGAAGCGGACCCCGCCGAACGTCGCCGAGGCGGGGGCCGGCGCCCCGAGCCGTTCCTGCAGCAGCACCAGCACACGGTCCTGGCCGCGGTACATCGCGAGCTTCACGGTTCGGACCACGTGCCTGCGGTCCTCGAACACGAGGTGCCGTTCGCGGCGACCGCGGTTCTGGGCGACCGCGTGGCCCCAGCGCTGCACCTCGGCGAACGGCAGCGAGCGCGGACCGCAGACGAAGCCGAACCCCAACCAGGTGATCCGTTCCGCGTCGATCACGAGGCGCGCATGGCGCAGCGCCGACCAGCCGAACGGCTGCACCAGCAGGCCGAACGCGATCGCGACCCAGCGCTCAGCGTCGCTGGCCTCGCCGAGCAGCGCCCCGCGCGGCACCAGCCCGGCGAGTTCGAGGCAACCGAGTCCCGCGACCGCGGCGCCGCCGACCGGCAGCAGCAGGAGGCAAAGACGCCACGTCCGCTGCATCGGCAAGATCTGTCTCATGGCGGGGCCACGTGGCCAGCGCGAGGCCGCAACCTGTCGCCTACCGCACCTGCAGCACCGCCACCTTCAGGTAGCGCGTCTCGGGGCACTCGAGCGCGACCGGATGGTCGGCGCCGGCGCCGCGCAGCATCAGCACGCGCACGTCGCGCCGCGCCTGCGCCGCCGCGGCACTCAGCATGCGCAGGAACTGGTCCTCGCTGACGCTGCCCGAACACGAGCAGGTCACCAGCAGGCCGCCGCGATCGACCTTCTCGATGCCGAGCCGGTTCAGATCCTGGTACCGCACCAGCCCCGGCTCGATCTCGTCCTTGTGCCGCACCCACTTCGGCGGGTCGAGCACGATCAGATCGTGTGCACCCGGCTGGGCCTCGCGCAGCAGATCGAACGCGTCGCCGTGCACGGCCGTCAGCTGCAGCTTGTTGTGCTTCGCGTTGTGCTGTGTCTCGGCGACCATCGCTTCGTCGAGATCGGCGGCGACGACCTTCGCCGCGCCGCCGGCGACGGCGTTCAGCGCGAAGCCACCGCTGTTGCAGCACAGGTCCAGCACCGCGCGGCCCTTGGCGAGCTGGCGCAGAAGCCAGCGGTTGTCGCGCTGGTCGGCGAAGAAGCCGGTCTTGTGGCCGGTGCCGGCGCGCACCGCGTAGAACAGGCCGTGTTCGCGCACCGTGGTCGCGACCGGTGCCGGCCGCGGCAGCTTCTCGATGCCCTCACGCTCGCTCCACTCCTTGTCCTGCAGCAGCACCAGCTTGCCCTGCGGATAGCGGCGCCGCAGCCACTCGCCGAGCCCGTCGAGCTGCTGCAGCATGCCGAGCGACGCGACCTGCGCCACGAACGCATCGCCGAGCTTGTCGAGCACGAGGCCGGGGAAGCCGTCGCCCTCGGCGTGCACGAGCCGGTAGGCGTCGGTGACCTTCGGCAGGTTCAACGTCTCCTCGCGCAGCGCGACCGCCGCGTGCAGCGCCGCGGTGAAGTGCTGGCCCGGGTCCGGGACCGCCGCGTCGGCGAACATGCGCAGCGCCAGTTCGGCGCGCGGGTTGTAGAAGCCGGTGCCGACCAGCTCGCCATCGCGGTCGCGCACCAGGCAGGCGCTGCCGGCCGGCGGCGACGGGTCCGGCTTCTGGATCATCTTGCGGTAGAACCACGGGTGGCGGCCGTGCACACGCACCTTGAGCCGCAGCACCGGCAGTGCCTGCGGGGCGTTCGCGGCGCGGCGTCTCATTGGCCCGTCTTCACCGGCGCCGGCGGCGCGGTGGGCAGCGGCCGCGGCTCGCTGCGGATCTTCTCGAGCAGGACCTCGACGCCCTTCTCGAGCTGTGGATCACGGCCCTGCAGCAACGACGCGAGGTCGTTGTCGACCTCGATGTCGGGCGTGACGCCGCGCCCCTCGATCGTCCACTGGTCGCCGATCTCGGTGTTGCCGAATTCCGGCACGTTGACGGTGCCGCCGTCGAGCAGCGGGCCGCGGTTGGTGATGCCGATGATGCCGCCCCACGAGCGTTTGCCGATCAACGGGCCGAGCCCGGCCTTGCGGAACATCGCCGGGAAGATGTCGCCGTCGCTGGCCGAGGTCTCGTTGAGCAGGCAGACCAGGTGGCCGTGGAACAGCGCCTGCGGGTACGGGCGGTAGCCGGTGGTGCGGCCGAACGTGCCCATCAGCAGCGTGCGCGAAAGCCGGTTCAGGATCATCTGCGAGACGTTGCCGCCGCCGTTGTAGCGGTCGTCGATGACCAGGCCCTGCTTGTCGCGCTGCGGGTAGTACTGCCGGATGAACTCGCGGATGCCGTCTTCGCCCATGTCGGGCAGGTGCACGTAGCCGAGCGTGCCCTGGCTCAACTCGGCGACCTGCCGGCGATTGCCGTCGACCCAGTCGAGGTAGAACAGCTTCTGCTCGCTGCCGATCGGCTGCAGCGCCACGGTGCGCGCGCCGTCGGCGATCGGCCGCTGGTTGACGCGTAGCTGGATCGTGCGGCCGGCCTTGCCGCGCAGCAGCCGGTAGGGATTGACCTCCGGCGCCAGCAGTTCGCCGTCGATCGCCAGCAGGTAGTCGCCGACGCGCAGGTCGACGCCGACCGCGTTCGCCGGCGAACGGTAGTGCTCGTCGTCGTTCTCGCCGCGCAGCAGCCGGTCGACGCGGTAGGCGCCCGCCGGCGCGTCGTAGGCCAGCACCAGGCCGGGCAGCGCCGCCGACGGCCGCGACGGCGCGCCGAGATCGCCGCCGCTGATGTAGGCGTGACCGACGCTCAGTTCGGCGATCATCTCGCCGAGCACGTAGTTGAGGTCGCTGCGGTGCCGCACGTGCGCGACCAGCGGCGCGTAGCGATCGCGCAGCGCCTGCCAGTCGTGGCCGTGCATGTTGGCGACGTAGAAGAAGTCGCGGTAGCGCCGCCACACCTCCGCGAAGATCTGCCGGAACTCGGCGGCCGCGACCTTGTCGACCGGCAGCCCCTGCAGGGCCAGCGTCTTCTGGCCGTCCTTGCCCTTGGTGGATGCCTCGGCGACCACGTAGCCGGCGCCGGTGCGGATCAGCACGTGCGTGCGGTCGGCCGACACCGCGTAGCCGGACACGCCGCTGGCCAGCTGTTCGCTCTTGCGCTCCTTCAGGTCGAACGCGTGCAGCGTCGTCGGCTGGTCGGTGCCGCGGCCGTAGTAGGAGCCGCCGCGCCGCGCGTACAGCAGGCTGCCCGGCACCGCGATCAGACCCGAGTAGTTGTCGAGCGGCACCGGCACCGGTTCGACGCGGTCCGCGAGGCCGTCGAAGTCGATCGCGATGGGCGTCGCGAAGGCGGGCTGGTCCGCCTGGGGTCTGTCGCCATCGGTCTTGGCAGCGGCCGCCTTGCCGGCGTCGTCCTTCGGCGCCGCCACCGCCTCGTCGCTGCGCGGTGCGAACAGCGCCGGCAGGTCCTTGCGCAGCGCGAGCGCGAAGATGCCGTCGGCGCGGTCGATCTGGAAGTCCCACTCGTACTCGGTCGACAGCCGCGGCTGGAAGCCGCGCAGGCCGAGGAAGAACAGCCGTTCGCCCTTCGCGTCGAAGCTCGGGTTGCTGTCGTTGCCGAGCGGCCGCGAGACGAGGTGCAGCGAGCGGTCGGCCAGCGTGAACACGTGCAGCTTGCGCAGTTCGGTGGTCGTGGTCATCGAGAACGCGAGGTGGCCCGAGCACGGCGACCAGGTGTGGTCGCCGATCTGGCCGCGCGGTTCGTCGGCGACGACGATCAGCTCGCCGCTGTCGACGTTGCAGAGCCGCAGCACGCCGTCCTTGTCGCCGAACGAGATCCACTTGCCGTCCGGCGACCAGCGCAGTTCCTGCAGCATCACGGCGAGGCCGTTCGTCAGCTGGCGCGGCGGCTCGGCGCCGAGGTGGTCGATCAGCCAGATCTGCTCCTCGCCGCCCTGGTCGCTGACGTAGGCGATGCGCGACCCGTCGGGGGAGAACGCCGGCTGCTTGTCGTGCGCGCCGGGCGAGCGGGTCAGGTTGCGCACGTCGCCGTGTTCCTTCGGCACCGTCAGCAGGTCGCCGCGGGCGGCGAACACCGCGCGCCGGCCGCCCGGGCTCAGCGCGTAGTCCTCGACCAGGTCCGACGCGTCGACGGTCGCGGCCCGCAGCAGCAGCGCCTCGTCGGGGACCTTGATCGGGATCGCGCGCTCCTGGTGGCTCTTGCAGTCGAACCACCACAGCTCGCCGCCCTTCTCGTAGACGATGCGGTCGTCGGCGGGGCCGCCGGAACTCGGCCAGCGCACGTCCCAGGTCGTGCTCGCGGTCTCCTGCTGCGTGGTCTTGTCGCGCTGGTCGTAGGACCACAGGTTCAGCGTGCCGCTGCGGTCGCTGGCGAACCAGATGCGGTCGCCGATCCACATCGGGTCGCGGTCGGTGCGCGGGTGGCTGGTGACGTTCACCGCGCT
The DNA here is from genome assembly GCA_016794035.1 of Planctomycetota bacterium. GTDB lineage: Bacteria > Planctomycetota > UBA1135 > UBA1135 > UBA2386 > JAEUHS01. The sequence continues at coordinate 25,892 of JAEUHS010000029.1, read as the reverse complement.
GCCGGTCGCCGGGTCGAACACGAACAGGTCCTGCGCCCAGCCGCCCTCGTAGCGCTTCCAGGTGCGGAAGTCGCGGAACAGCGGCGCGTAGACGATGCGCTGGCCGTCGGGCGCGAACTCGCCGGCGCCGGCGACGGGCATCGGCAGCGGCACCGGCAGGGCGCCGCGCTGGCGCGCGACGGCCGGCAGCGCCACCGTGTAGAGCCGTCCGCCGGTCAGCGTCCACGCCTGGCGCAGGCTGCGGAACAGCACCGCGGTGCCATCGGGGGTCCAGCCGTAGACCTGGTGGTCGTAGCCCCAGCGATCGGGCAGCGGGCCGCGTGCCGGGTAGAACGTCAGCTGCTGCGCCTCGCCGCCGTCGCTGGGCATCACGTAGACCTGCTCGTCGCCGTCGACCTGGCCGGTGAACGCGATCCAGCGGCCGTCGGGCGAGAACTTCGCGAACAGCTCGACGCCGCGCGCCGACGTCAATCGCACCGCCGGGCCGCCGGCGAGCGGCGCCCGCCACAGGTCGCCGCCGTACGTGAACACGACCCGGTCGCCGTGCAGGTCGGGGAACCGCAGCAGGCGGGTCTCCGACGCGGGCGTCTGGGCCGGCAGCAGCGGCAGCAGGGCGAACACGAACAACGCAGTCGGTCGATGGCGCGGGCGCATGGCGTGGACGTAACGCGCCGTTGCCATCGCGCGCAAGCGGCGTTCCGGAACCTGACCGGGCTCCGGGCAGGGCTTGCCAGTTCCCGGCGACGCGGTAGTTTTGCCGGGTCTGCACGCCGCCCCGGTCGTCTCCCAACCATGCCCGCACCCATGCAACGAGCTGTCTCCCTGTCCCTCGTTTCCCTGTTGTCCGCGAGCTTCGCCGCCAGCCTGGTGGCGCAGTCGAACACCGTGCCGGGCCTCGATGGCCGGCTCGAGATCCTCGACAACATCACCTACTGGGGGCGCCGAGGCCCGGCCTACCCCGGTGGCGAAGTCGGCCTGTCGATGCGCAACACGATGTGCAACCCGGGGTCGGTCAGCATCCCGTGGTACGCGCAGATGGCGGAGAACCACCCGAAGTTCGGCTTCCTGATCACCCGGCTGTCGGGTGATCGCATGGAGCAGATCAGCGACCGCTCCTACTGCAAGCACGCGTTCACCTCGGCCAGCGGCGACGGCGGCTGCGGCACCTGCAACGGCATCGGCGGCAGCCTGATGGGCGTGCACTGCTCCGACACCTACAGCGCCGGCCACAACGCCGGCCGCAGCAACCTGGGGCCGCCGGCCGAGATCAACCCGTGGCTCGGCACCTGGAACCACATCGGCTCCTACTTCGACCAGGGCGATCCCAACGTCGGTGCGCCGGGCAACACCGACGGCGTCGGCAACACGATCAACGTCGGCAGCGACCCGGTGAAGAACCGCGTGACCGTCAAGGAGTCCGACCTGCTGGTGCCGGGCGCCAGCTACTTCTACGGCATCCAGCTGATCCACGAGGGCGAGGCGCTCGCCAACCGCTGGGACAACATCAAGTCGCGCGGCTTCCAGCCGACCTGGAGCGGCTCGACGTGGAACGTCGCCAACACCGCGGTCGGGGAGGCGTTCGGTTCGATCCTGCAGCACTGGCCCGGCGCGACGGTCAACAGCGCCAGCAACGGCAACAGCGACGGCCGCTTCTTCGTCGCGGCCAAGGTGACCGCGCTCGGCGGCGGCAACTTCCACTACGAGTATGCGGTGCACAACGTCGACAACAGCCGCGCCGGCGCCACCTTCCGGGTGCCGATCGAGGCCACCGGCGTGGCGTCGAACTTCAGCTTCCGCGACATCGACAGCAATCCGTTGAACAACTGGACGGCGGCGCGCGTCGGCAACGAGATCGTCTTCACGGCGCCGGCCAGCAACCCGCTCGAGTGGAACACGATCTACAACTTCGGCTTCGACTGCAACGTGCAGGCGTCGACCGGTCTGTGCGTGCTCGACGAGGCGCGCGTCGGTGCCGGCGCGCTGTCGGTGGCGGTCACGACCAAGGTGCCGAGCGGCGTGCCCGGCGCGGACTACACGCTGGTCGGCACCGGCTGCGGCAGCTGCGTCGCGTCGTTCTACGAATCGCCGGGCTTCGACCTGGCCAACACGAAGATCAAGCTGGCCTACAACGGCGGCGCCTACTCGGTCGGCGTCAGCACCAACAGCTTCGTCGCGCCGACCGGCGGCGACCTGAACATGGGCGACGACACGGAGTCGACGTTCGCGCTGCCGTTCACGCTCAACTATCCGGGCGGCTCGACGACGACGCTGCGCATCTGCAGCAACGGCTTCATCTCGCCGGGCGCCTCCAACGGCACGGGCTACACCCCGTCGGTCAGTGGCTTCCTCGGGGGCAGCCCGCGCCTGGCCCTGGCCTGGCGTGACCTGCAGCCCAGTGGTGCCAACGACGTCTACGCCCAGGTCGTGGGCGGCGCCGTGCACGTCACCTGGCTGAACGTCAACAACTACAACCAGTCCAACTCGCCGAACACGTTCCAGGCCCAGTTCCAGCCCAACGGCGACGTGCACCTGATCTACCAGTCGATGACGGTGAGCGGCAGCTACCTGGTCGGCTGGACGCCGGGCGGCGGCGCGCAGGATCCGGGCAGCAGCGACATCTCGGCTGGCATCGGCGCCGGCTTCGCGGTGTGCGGCGCCGAGCAGACGCCGATCACGCTGGGTGTGTCGAACCGTCCGGTGCTGAACACGACGATCGACTTCCTGATCGGCAACCTGCCGGCCAGTTCGCAGGTCGCGGTGATGGCGCTGTCGATCACGTCGATCCCGCAGGGCTTCGACCTCGGGCCGATCCTCGACATGCAGGGCTGCTTCGGCTACGGCCTGCCCGATGGCCTGTCGGGTGCGTTCCCGGCCCCGGCGCCGGGCGTGTCGTGGTCGTTCTTCGTGCCGAACCTGCCGGTCCTGATCGGCCAGACGACGATGTTCCAGTCGCTGGTGGTGGCGCCGGGCTTCACCGGATCGACCTACCTGACCACGAACGGCGTCGAACTGCTCTACGGACCCCAGTAGCGGGGGCAGGCCGACGCGGAGCCCCGACCGCCGGGGCTGCCGCGGCGCTCAGCGCGCGTCGCTCGCGTGCACCAGCGCCGCGGCCACCAGCGCCGCCGTCTCGGTCCGCAGCACGTGTGGGCCGAGGCCGGCGGGCACGAATCCGGCCGCCAGCGCGGCCGCGTGTTCCTCGGGGCTGAAACCGCCCTCGGGTCCGACCAACACCTGCACGTCGGCGTCGCGCGGCGCGAGTTCGGCCAGCGACGTGGCGCCGGGCTGCGTCACGAAGCGCGCCGCCGGCAGGCCGGGCTCGGCGACCAGATCGAGCAGTTCGCGCGCCGGCCGCACCTCCGGCAGCCAGTCGCGGTCGCACTGGCCCGCGGCCGCGCGCACGATGCGCAGCCAGCGGTCCGGCCGTTCGCCCTGCGGTCGGGTGCGTGCGGTCCACAGCGGCTGGAACACGTCGATGCCGACCTCGGTGCCGTGTTCGAACAGCCACTCGGCGCGCTGCAGCCGCGGCGGCGCGAAGGCGACCTGCACGCGGCGCGGCGGCGCCGGCGCCTGGCGCGGTGCGTCGACCTGCAGGGTGACGGTGCGCCGGTCGACGGCGCGAACGGTCGCCAGCGCGCTGCCGCCGCGGCCGTCGGCCAGCACGATGGTGAGCCCGGGCCGGGCGCGCAGCACGGTGGCCAGGTGGTGGGCGAGGTCACCATCGACGGTGGCCGCGCCCGCGGCTGGCAACGAAGGCAGGAAGAACCGCGCCGGCATCGGCCGACGTTGTAGCGCCGGACGCGGCGGGGGTCGCCGCCGAAACCGCGCCGGCGCGGCGGCGGCACGAAGTGACCGGCAACCGCTTGCGGCGTAGAGCGGTGCAGGTAGCTTGTGGCCGTCCGTTCGCAGCACCTCGCCCCGGGTGCGGCGAGCCCGATGGCCCGCGGCCCGTGCTGCGTGTCCCGCACGGTCCGAGACCCCTCCGCAACCTGCATGGCCAACTACGTGCTCGAGATCCTCGACGGGGATCGCGCCGGCGACGTTCTGCCAGTGGCCGATCGCGCCATCCGCATCGGCCGCAAAGCCGGCAACGACATCGTGCTCGCCGACGAGAAGACCTCCGGCGTGCACGCCGAGATCGTGCTCGAGGGGGATCGTCACGTGCTGCGCGACCTCGGCTCGACCAACGGCACCTTCCTCGACGGCAAGCGCGTCACCGAGATGGTGCTGACGCCCGGCGACGTGGTGACCTTCGGCCGGCTGCGGCTGAAGTTCCGCGACGAGAGCGCCGCGGCGGCCGCGGACGCCGGCGAACTCGCGGTGCGGCGGCTCGACGCCGGCCGGCTGCAGCGCCGCTCCGGCTCGCTGGGGCTGCTGGTCGCGCTGGTCGTGGTCGGCCTCGGCGTCGCCGGCTACCTGTGGTGGCGCAGCGGCGGGGCGGCGCGCGACGAAGGGGCGGCGCCGCAGCAGCGTCCGGCGCTGGTCGTCAACGGCAACCGCCTCCTGCCCGGCGTCGCCGCGTGCGACACCGAGGACGGCTGGAACCTGCGCGCCGGTGGTGCCGGCTTCCAGCTGGCCACGCGCGGTCACAGCGGCGCCGGTGCGTTCGCGGCCGGGCGCGGCGAAGGCGCCGACGCGGCGAGCTTCGCGGTGGCGACGCTGCTGGAGCCGCTGCCGGTGTTCGCCGGGCGCTCGATGACGATCGCCGCCCATCTGCGCGCCGAGGCCGGCGCCCGGGTCGCGGTGCGCGCGGTGTGCTTCACCAGCAACGAACAGCAGCCGTTCCGGTTCTGCACCGGCACGCCGCTGACCGCGCACGAAGACTGGCAGCGCGTCGAGGCGGTGGTCGGCGTCCCGCCGGGCTGCGACCGGCTGCAGGTCGAACTGGTCGCCGTGCTGCCGTCCCCCGACGCGCGGGCGCTGGTCGACGACGTCGCCGTGACCGAGGGCGGTGCCGGCGCCGCGGTGGAGGTCAAGCTCGCCGAGTCGAGCCAGACGCTGCTCGGCACCGGCAGCGCGCTCGCGGTGCGCTCGGTGGATCCGGAGAACCCGGCGACGCTGCTGCAGGTGCTGCCGCACACGGTGCCGCCGGCGCTCGACGGTCTGCACCGGGCCGGCCAGTGCGTGCTGTCGGACCTCGGCGTCGCGCTGGCAGCGCCGGCGAGCGAGCGCAGCTTCCAGTTCGCCGCCGACGTCGCGGCCGGCAGCGACAGCGGCGCCGAACGCGGCCAGGGCCTGCAGCTCGTGTTCCCGGCCGATGCGGCCAGCGGGCTGATGGTCGCCGGTGACGACGGGGCGTTCGTCGCCGCGGCCGCCGAGTCCGAGTTCACGACCACGCGCCTGTTGCTCGGCGATCGTGCGACGCGCGCCCTGGTCCGGTTCGAGACCCCGACCGCGTGCAGCGGCCAGCTCGGCGCCGGCCGCTACCGGCTGCGCGTGCAGTCGGCGCGCTTCGAGCTGGTGCTCGGTTTCCGCGCCGAACGCCAGCAGGCCGGCGAGCTGGTGCGCCAGGCCCGCGCGCTCGACCAGCAGGGCGAGCCCGGCCAGGCGCTCGACACGCTGCGCCAGCTGGTGCGCGAACTGCCGATGGACTCGGAGGTGCTGGCGCAGGCGCAGGCGCTGCGCACGCAGTTGCTCGCGGCGCAGTCCGAGTCGCTGCGGCAGCTGCAGCAGGACCTCGACGAGGCCGAGTTCTTCGACACGCGCGGCGGCTTCGAGCGCGTCGTGCGCGGCATCGACGACGTCGTGGCGCGCTTCCACGAAACCAACCTCGAGGACGCGACCGGCACGCTGGCGCTGCGCGAACGCGCGCACGCCCGGCTGCTGGCGATCGACGCCGCCGAGGTCGAGGTGCGGCGGCAGCGCCTGCAGGAGCTGGCGAAGGCGTTCGCCGACAGCGAGCAGAGCGGGCTGTCGCGCGTGGTCGAGACGTACGTGAAGCAGCATCTGGAGACGAAGTAGCAGGACCCATGGCCAACAAAGCCACCGCCGTCGACATCGGCACTCACAGCGCCAAGGTGCTGGTCGCCCAGGCCGGCAAGCACGGCGTGAAGATCCTGCGCTTCGCCGGCCTGCCGCGCGGCGAAGGCGACGCCGCGATCTCGCTCGCCGAGGCCGCTGTGCCGCTCGCCGCCAGCGTCGTCGGCCTCGCCGGCCGCGACATGACGCTGCGCTACAGCCAGGTGCCGCCGACGCCGGACTGGCAGCTGCGCAACCTGATGGACCTCGAGATCCAGGATCTCGCGCAGCAGTCGGGTGGCACCCTGTCCGCCGACTACAACCTGCTGCCGGCGCAGGACCCCGAGGCCGGCGTCGAGACCGTGTTGCTGGCCCTCGCCAAGGACGAGTCGCTCGAGCGTCTGCAGGCCGAGGTGCAGAACGGCGGCGGCTCGGTGGCGGCGTTCGTGCCGAACTGCACCGCGCTGTACAACGCATTCCTGAAGTGCGGCCCGGTCGAACCCGACGCCGTGGTCTGCCTCGCCAACATCGGCCAGGAGACGATCGACATCGCGCTGGTCAAGGGCACCGACCTGCTGTTCGCGCGCAACCTCAGCGGCGGCACCAAGGTGCTCGACGACGCGATCGCGGCCGCGTTCAACGTCGGCGCGCGCAAGGCCGAGGCGCTGAAGAAGGACCTGCTCGACCTCGACCCGCAGAGCCGCGGTCGCTACGCCAGCGGCCAGGCCGAGAAGGTGACGATGGCCGCCGGCGGCGCCGCCGGTTCGCTGTCGGCGGCGATCCAGAGCTCGCTCGCGTTCTGCAAGACGCAGACCAAGATCGCCGACCTGCGGCTCGACAAGGTGCTGCTGTGCGGCGGCGGCGCGCGGCTGCGCGGCCTGCGCGGCCTGCTGCGCGAGACGCTGCGCGCGCCGGTCGAACTGTTCGATCCGTTCGCCAACCTCGACCTGTCGGCGCTGCCACCCGACGACGCCGAGCAGCTGCAGGCGATGCGGCACGAGGCCGTGGTCGCGCTCGGCCTCGCGGTCGGCCGGCTCGACGACACGCTCTACTCGCTCGAGATCCTGCCCGAGGCGGTGCGCCGCCGGCAGCGGTTCCAGCAGCGCACGGTGTGGAACGTGCTGGCCGGCGCGATCCTGGTCGGCGTGCTCGGTCTGCAGGCCAGTCACGCGCGCGCGGAGCTGGCGGCGGCGCAGGGCGCCGAGGACGCGCTGCGGCGCCGCATCAACGTCGCCAACAGCGTGCACGCCGACGCGACCGCCGCGATCGAGGCCAACAAGGTCGAACGCGCGCTGGTCGAACACCTGGCCGCGCAGGCGCTGCCGCTGCACGGCCTGCTGCGCACGCAGCGCGCCGCCGCCGCGCACCTGCCGCCGCAGCTGTGGCTCCGCAAGCTCGAGGTCAGCGGCGGCGGTTCGAGCGTGCAGCGGAAGCGGCCGCAGGTCCTGCTCGACGGCGCCGGCAAGGAGCTGAACGGCGTCGAAGTCGGGCGCGTGCTGCAGGAGTTCGTCAGCCGCTTCAAGGCCGATCCGCTGCTCGCGGGCGCCCAGGCGGTGATGAAGCCGACGCAGAGTGTGGACAGTTCGCTGACGTTCCAGATCGCCGTCGACTTCGCGGAGGGCAACTGATGGACATCGGCGCCTTCGTGCAGGAGAACAAGCGCTGGCTGGTCGGCGTCGCCATCGGCGGCATCGTCTACCTGGTCGCCAGTGCGGTGATCGCCTCGGTCTACAGCGCCGACAGCTCGCTGCTCGAGGCGCGCAAGCTGGTGCGCCAGGCCGGCACCACGCCGCTCTACGACGGCGCGGCGCTCAACGCGGCGCGCGAGGAGGCCGACCAGCTGCAGGCCGAGCGGCGCCGGTTGCAGGCCGAGCTCGCGTTCGTGCCGACGGCGAAGTACCAGCTCGACGGCAAGGGTGCCGCCGACGAATACCTGTTCCAGGTCGGCCGCGCGCTGAAGCAGTCGATCCTGAACGCGGCCAACGAACGCGACGTGCAGGTCGCCGACAAGGACGTCGGCTGGGACGTGCCGACCGGCGTCGACGAGATCCGCGGCGTGCTGTTCGGGCTCGAGCTGCTCGACGAGACGACGCAGCGCCTGTTCGCGGCGCACGACGCGGTGCGCGCCGCCGACCCCGACGCGATCGCGCTGCGGGCCGTGCCGAGCCTCAAGGTCGATCCGCGCCGCGGCCAGCGCAGCCTGTCGCGCGGCACGCGACCCGGCGACGTCGATCTGCGCGACCTGCTGGTGCAGGAGCGCGTCTCGTTCCAGTTCCAGGCCGACGAGGCGACCTGCGCGCGGTTCCTCGAGTCGTGCCGCAAGCCGGGTCGCGCGCTGGTGATCGAGACCTGGCAGCTGCAGCAGCCGCCGCGGCTCGGCGAGCCGTGCACCGTCAAGGGCACGCTGCAGGGCATCGCCTTCAAGGAGCAGTGATGGGGATGCGCAAGGAACAGGTACTCGCCCTGCTGACGCTGTTGCTCGGCGGCTGGATGGCGCGCTCGCTGCTGCAGGAACCGATGCGGCCGACGAGCTTCCAGCCGACGAAGATCGACTACGAGCCGGCCCAGGTGCCGGCGGCCGTGCTGGTCACGACGGCGGCGCCACCGCTGGCGCGGGCCGACTTCTGCACCGAACCGAGCGAGACGCGGCCGCTGCCGCCGCGCGAGCTCGAGTTCCCGCCGCGGCTGCCGCTGTCGGTCGCCGGGCTGCCGCTCGACATCGGTCCCGACTACGGCCACATGTGGGCGCTGCGCATCGACGGCGGCCCGGTCGAGGGCGTCGTGCTGCAGGCGGAGAGCGAGGCCGCCGCGGCGCCAGCCGCGCCGGCCGCACCGGCTGGCGACGTGCAGGAGACGGGCGGCCGCGCCGAGCAGGAGGCGCGCGCCGCGCGCACCTACGACCGGCTCTGGGTCGTCGGCCAGAAGTCGCCGAACTTCGGCGCCATCGAGCCCGACGGGCGCGATCCGTTCGCGCTCGAAGAGATGCGCGACTTCGAGGGCGTCGTCGTGCGCATGCGCATCTACAAGCTGTCGGAGCAGAAGTTCGGCCCGATCGTCGAGTTCGGCAAGGACGTCGGCAACCGCATCGAACGCATCGAACTCGCCGGCACGCTGCGCAACGAGGTGCAGCGGCGCATCCGCGCGGTGCCGAAGCTGGCGTCGAACCTGGAGGCGCGGCGCGAGCTGATCCTGTGGCTGCTCGAGAAGGCGCGCGAGGCCGACTGGATCTACGACGCCGCGCTCGAGCAGGCCGACCTCTACCGCCAGCTGTCGCACGGCGACCTCGAAGGCCTGCGGCTGCAGCAGCGCGTGCTGCAGGCGCGCGGCGACCTCGCCGCCGAGTTCGCGCTGCTCGACGGCCTGCAGGGCGACCATCGCGAGTCGGCGTTCCGCTACGAGGGCCTCGGCGTGATCAAGGCGCGGCTCGGTCTGGACGTCGACGCCGAAGCCGATCTGCGCCACGCGGTCGACCTGGCGCCCAACGACGCCCGCCCGCACACGGCGCTGGCCGAGTTCCTGCGCCGGCACGGCCGCAGCGACGAGGCGCGCGCGGTCGCACAGCGCGCCGAGCGCACGATCGGCAGCCTGCAGAGCGCGGCCGACCGCGTGCGCACGGTGCGCACGATCGTCGCCTGCCAGCTCGCGGTGGCCGACCTCGACGCGGCGCGCAACGCGCTGCTGCTGCTGCCCGGCGATCTGCCGCAGCCGTATCTGACCGGCTGCGTGCAGTACGCGGCCGGCGACGTGGTCGCGGCGCTGACGTCGTTCCGGGCCGCCAGCGGCACGGCCGACGGCTCGGCGGCGCAGCTCGGCCAGGCCGGCTGTCTGCTGCGCACCGGCCAATGGCAGGAGGCGCACGACCTGCTGGTGCGCATCGGCGACCAGGATCCGCTGCTGCGTCACCGCGCGGCGACCGGCCTCGCGCTGCTGTTCTGCCGCATCGGCCAGTACGACACCGCGAACGTCTGGGTCGACCGCGCGCTCGAGGCCGCGCCGCAGGACGCCTACGCGTTCTACCTGCGCGGCCGCTCGCTGCGGCAGCAGGGCCAGCTCGCGGCCGCGGCGGAAGCCGAGCTCGCGGCGCTGCGGCTGCACGACGACTTCGTGCACGCGATCGCCGAGATGGCGGCCGCGCAGGCGCAGCGCGCCGCCGAGGGCTACGGCGCCGAACAGGCGCAGGCCGCGATCGCGGCGAAGCGCTACGCCGACCGCGCCGTCGATCTGGTGCACCGGCCGGCGGTCGAGCTGTTCGAGCTGCAGGGCGTCTACCACTTCGGCGCCGCCGACCCGCGCGGCGCGCGCAGCGCGTTCCTGGCCGCGCGCGACCTCGCCGAGGCCGAGGCCGACAAGATGTACGCGAAGGGCAGCCTCGCGGTGGTCGACTACTCGCGCGGTCTGGTCGAGGACTCGACGACCGTGCTGCAGCGCATGGTGCAGGACCTCGGCAAGGAGGACCCGATGCGCGTCTGGGCCGTGGCGACCCTGCAAGCGATCGAGGACCACGCCGAGAAGGAGATGCTCGACGACGGCTTCGAGCGGGCCGAGCTCGGCAGCGTCTGGATCGGCGAGGGTGAGGGCGCGCAGAAGCCGAAGGTGGAGGACGACGCGCTGGTGTTCCGGGTGATGCGCAGCGCCAGCAACAGCGAGCTGACCGCCGAACGCGTCGGCGCGGTGCGCAACGGCAAGAACTTCCTCGCCGTCGGCTGCACGATGCAGCTCGGCCAACAGCAGCCGGCCGGCGAGGGCTTCGCCGGCCTGCGCATCGAGATGCAGCGCGGCGGCGGCGCGTTCGACCTGCGCGCGCAGGTCGGCGTGCGCGAGGGCCGGGCGTTCCTGCGCATCGAGGACGGCCGCAGCAACGGGCCCGACGACACGGTCCAGCAGTGGCTCGACCTCGCCGGCTTCGACCGGCTGGCGCCGCAGCAGCTCGAGCTGCGCGTGGTGCCGCGCGGCGACTCGCAGGGCCGGGCGCTGACGCTGCAGGTATGGTGGAATGGAGTCGTGGCCTACCAGCACGAGCTGAAGATGCTGACCGGCAACACCCAGACCGAACTGAAGACCGTGCTGTTCGCGTCCGGCACCAAGGGCAGCGAGATCGACGTACGGTTCGACGACTACCGGCTCGAACGCCGGAAGGGGCGCTGATGGTGGACTTCCCGATGGGTGAGCGGACGCCGGGTCGCCGCGGCGCTGCGCGCGGCTTCACGCTGATCGAACTGCTGATCGTGATCTCGATCCTCGGCCTGCTCGCGGCCGTGCTGCTGCCGAACATCCTGAACACCCAGGAGTCCGCCAACGAGACCGCGACCGGCGGCACGATGCTGCAGCTGCAGACCGGCTGCCAGGCGTTCAGCAACGAGCACGGCTACTTCCCGCCCGACGACCTGCGCCATCCCGAAGGCGCGGCCAAGCAGCCGTGGAAGGCCGACAACGGCATCAACACCGGCGTCGAGTCGCTGGTCTGCTTCCTGAGCCTGCAGAAGCGCGGCGGCGCCGACCTCAGCGGCATGGGCGACGTGCTGTGCAACACCGACAAGGACGACCACGGCGTCGAGCAGCCGCTGCTGCACCAGCGCGGCCGGGTCGAGGTCGCCGACGCCTGGGGCACGCCGCTGGCCTACTTCGCCAAGGCCGGCATGGAGAAGACCCAGCAGGTGATGCCGCCGGACCAGGACGCGCAGCCGGTCAAGGCCAGGCGCCGCGCCGACGGCTCGATCTTCGGCGCCGGCAAGTACCAGCTGCTCAGCGCCGGCCGCGACCGGACCTTCGGCACCGAGGACGACCTCTCCTGGCCGAGCAACTAGCAGCCGCGATGTGCCCGCCGAAGCCGATGCCCGAACGCGCCGCCGCCGGCTTCACGCTGCTCGAACTGCTGGTCGTGATCGGCGTGCTGTCGGTGCTGCTCGGCCTGTCGGTCGGCTTCCTCGGCAAGACCGACAGCCAGCGCATCGCCGCGTCGATCCTCGCCGGTGAGCTGCGCGCCGCGCAGATGACGGCCCGCGCCGAGGGCGTGCCGACCGAGGTCTGGGTGCGACCCGGCATCGACGGCGCGATGGGCACCGTGCAGGCCCGGCTGCTGCAGCCGGCGGCGACGTTCCACTTCGAACCGGGCGAACGCGTGCTCGACGACTCGCTGCGGCCGCAGCTCGCCGGCCAGGACGTGCCCGGCGGCCGCTTCGGCCACGCGCGCCGCAACGTCGACGGCGAACGCACGGCGCTGCTGCACTGGCTGCTGAAGCCGGCGCTGGTCGACCTGCGCGACGGCTTCGTGGTCCGGCTCGACCTCTGGCTCGAGCATCGGCGCGCGGCCACCGTGGTGCGGCTCGGCAAGGCCCTCGAGCTGCTGCTCGACGACGACCTGCGGCCGCACGCGCGGCTGCGGCTGCGCGGCGCCGGCGGCGCCGGCGTGCTGGCCAGCATCGACCAGCTGCCGGCGCTGCCGCTGCGCCGCTGGTGCACGCTCGAAGTCGCCTTCGACGGCGAGAACGCGTGGATCGGCGTCGACGGTCGCGAGCTCGGTCGCACGACCGCCGAGGGCCGTCTGCTGCAGGAGGACGACACCGCGCTCGAGCTGTCGCCCGGCGAGCAGCCGGTGCCCGGCATCGCCGACGAGCTGCGCGTGCTGCTGTTCGCGTTCGCGGCGGCGCAGGACCTGCCGGCCGATCTGCAGCCGCGCCGGATCTACCGGATCGGGTTCGATGCGCGCGGCGAGACCGGCGCACCGCCGAACGTCGAGTTCGTCTCGCCGGAGGAGCTGCGGTGACCACGATCCCGACGCCCGGGCGCCGCACCGACGAGACCGGCATCGCGCTGCTGGCGGTGCTGTTCGCGCTGATGCTGCTGGCGCTGCTGGCGCTGCCGTTCGCGGTGTCGATGAGCGTCGGCGCCGAAGCAGCCTCGCGCGAGTTCCACCAGGCCGCGGTCGAGCAGGCGTCTGCCAGCGTGCGCGACCTGCTGCTGGCCGACGCGGCGCTGTCGGAGCCGACGTTCGACCCGACGCCGCAGTTCGACGGCCGCGACGAGTGGCCCGACCACGTCGAGCTGCCCAAGCCGTTCGAGCCGCTGCAGGAGGAGGGCCGCGTGCTGCTCGGCGGCGAGGTCTGGGACCAGCAGCGCTTCTTCTCGCTCGACGGCGTCTCGCCGCTGGTGCTCGCCAACCTGCTCGGCACCGCGACGCGCCTGCGCGAGGACCTGCTGCCCGAGGCCTCGGCGATCGTGGTCGAGGACACCCAGAACCTGCCCGAGTCGGGCTACGTGTGGCTCGCCGGCGAACTGATCCGCTACGGCAGCAAGGACGGCGGCAGCCTGCTCGACCTGTCGCGCGGGCTGCTGCAGGAGTTCGGCTACGCGACCGGCAAGGAGCCGGTCAGCGCGTCGGCGCTGGTGCTCGACCAGCGCTGCGTGGTCGCCGCGGCCTGGCCGTTCACGCACCGCGGCAACGGCGCGACGCGGCGGCCGTTCACCACCGTCGGCGAACTGGCCGAGATCGCGCGCGGCGAGATGGGGGCGTTCACCGCCGACGAGCTCGACACGCTGGACGCCAGCATGTCGGCGAACACGCTGGCCGCGACGGCGGCGACCTGGGGCCGCCCGGAACGCGTGTTCGACGACCTGCTAGCCGGCAAGTCGAAGTCGCTGCGCGTGAAGTCGGCGCTGCACCTCGGCGCCGGCAGCACGATCCGCCTGACCAACACGCGCACGCAGGCGGTCGAATACGCGCTGGTGATGGCCGCCGAGACCGAGCGCGCGACCAAGGACCTGCTGTTCCCGGTGTTCCGGCTCGACCTGCTGCTGCCGGTCGCGCAGGACCATCCGGCGATCGACACCGTCGTCGAGCCGCTGATCCCGGCGCCGGTCAACGTCAACACGGCGTCGGTCGAGGTGCTGACCGCGTTGTGCCGCGAGCTGCGCCGCTCCGCGAGCGTGCAGGTGCACGAAGCCGACGGCCGCGAACGCCCGGCCCCGCCGCCGTCGCTCTCGGCCGGCCAGGCGCGCGACCTCGCCGAGGAGATCGTCAGCCGGCGCGGCGGCGATGGTGGACCGTTCACCGGCTGGCAGGACCTGGTCGACCGCGTGCTGAAGCCGCGGCTCGACGCCGCCACCAGCAGCCTGCAGAAGCAGCTGTGGCTGATGCTGTACCGCAACTTCGAGACCGGCCGGGACAGCCAGCTCGAGATGGGCACGGCGCCGATCTGCTTCGTCTCCGGGCCATGGGTCGGCTACCGCGCCGCCGCCAGCCGCGCGCGCAGCGTCGTCGCGCCGGGCGTCGTCGGTCGCCACGAACGCACCGGCATCGCGGTCGCCGTGCCGGGCTTCCAGCTCGAACACGTCTGGAACACGCAGCAACACTTCGAGGAGTCGTTCCGGCTCGATCGCCGCGCGCCGTTCTGGACCACGACGCCGATCAACCTCGGCGCGCTGCAGACGCGACTGGGCGACAGCAACGATCCCGCGCCGCGCAGCTTCCCGCACCTGGTGCCGGTCGCCTACCCGGGCCTCGGCCTCGGCGCCCCGCGCTACGCCAGCAGCGACCCGGCCGACGCCAGCCTGCAGCCGGCGCGCGCGACCGCGGTCAGCCGGCCGTGGGTCAAGGGCCAGATCCAGGCGGTGGAGACGTTCGCGCAGGGCACCGACCCGCGCGGCCACGACGTGACGAAGGCGGGGTCGTACCTGATGCAGAACACCGGCCCGAGCAGCGCCGGTGGCAGCGCGGCGAGCAGCGGCGGGCGGCACGACAAGATCTCGTTCCCGTTCGCGAACCCGGACAGCTTCGTCGGCCGCTGGGCGACCAGCTTCTGGGCCGAACCGCAGACGCTCGAGGGCACGACGTTGTTCGACCACAGCGACGGCGACCCGGACCGCAACCGCATCGCCGTGCACGGCCGCGACGGCAACCTGGTGGTCGAGGTGATCGACGAGGCCGGCCTCGACCCCGACCCGAGCCAGTCGCCCGCGGGCGTCGAACGCACCGCCGCCCAGTGGACGCTGCCGCTCGCCGAACTGGGCCTGCCGGCCGACACGCCGCTGCACCTCTCGGTGTCGGCCTACGGCAACCGTGCCGACGATCTGTCGGTCGCCGTCGACGGCATCGTGCGCGGCAAACCGAAGTTCCGCACCTACCTCACCGCGTCGCTGCCGGTGTTCGATCCGAACCTCGGCAACAACAGCGACAACCCGCCGGGCCAGCCCGGCAGCGAACGCTACGTCGATCTGCAGGTCGAGAGCACCGAGGGCTTCCCGCCGGTCGGTGTGCTGCGCATCGGCACCGAGCTGTTCGAGTACACCGGCATCAACGGCAACAGCTTCCAGTGCCGGTGGCAGGACTCGATGGGCGGCCGCGGCGTGCGCATGATCGGCCGCGAGTTCCGCCCCGACATCCCGGTCGACGGCAACGGCGAGCCGACGATCGACCTCAACGACCCGAACCTGCAGGGCGTCAACCTCGATGTCTATCCCGAGCACCCGGCCGGGTCGCAGGTGGAGCTGTACGGCTACTCGACGCTGCTGTCGGACGACTCGCCGATGATGGTCGGCAGCACGCGGTTGTCCGCCGCCGTCGGTGGCTTCGCGGTCGCGCGCGGCTGGCTCAGCAGCAATCCGCGCCCGATCACGATCGCCACCACGCCGCCGTTCCAGATCGGCGTCGGCCTCGACGAGACCTGGACCGGCGACCTCGAGTTGGCCGACCCGGTGCCGACCGGCCGCCAGGATCCCACCGCCGCTTCGGGCAGCATCGTCGACGCGTTCCCGACCACGGGCGGCTATGCGCTGTTGATCCAGCGGTCGCTGATCTGGCAGAGCAACTTCCAGCCCGGGGCCCTGTCGAGCAGCACGCGCGCCGGCGGCGTCGAACTGGTGAAGTACACCTCGCGCCAGGGCAACAAGCTCGCCGGCATCCAGCGCGCGCAGACGCTGCCCGGCAACGACAACGACATCAGCCGCGATCACTACGATCCCGGCAAGGCGCAGCGCTTCGTCACCAACTTCACCGACTGGCCCTGGGATCCGACCGACCCGCAGACCCTGTGGGACGACATCCCGACGCTGATCCTCTGGGTCGTGCCGGTGTCGCTGTCGGTGCAGGGCAGCGGATCGCTGTGGGATCCGGCGCAGACCGGACTCACCGAGTGGGTGCAGCT
Organism: Planctomycetota bacterium; assembly: GCA_016794035.1. Lineage (GTDB taxonomy): Bacteria > Planctomycetota > UBA1135 > UBA1135 > UBA2386 > JAEUHS01. The sequence goes on along the minus strand of JAEUHS010000029.1, from coordinate 9,795 downwards.
CTACCCGGACGGCGGCGACGCGACCGACACCGAATGGGTGCGCTACGACGTGCTCGCCGAACGCCAGCACATCGTGCGAGCGAACCGTGCCGCGTGGGACCAGCTGCGCTACGAGTTGACGCGCGGCACCCAGCGCGACACCGTGCAGGTGGGACCGCTCGGCCCGCAGACGGTGCTCAACGGCGCCAAGACTCCGCCGTGGGGCACGGTCACGACGACTGCCGGCCACATCGGCTATGTGCCGAAACTCGAAGCCGACTTCCCGCAGATCCATGCCGCACGACGCGCGCTCGGCTTCCGCGGCGACCCGTTCACGCGCACGTCGTCGCACGCGCAGAGCAACGCGCTCGTGATGCAGTGCCAGCGGTTGCAGCTCAACTGGGGCAACTGGGGCGCCTTCACCGGCCGTGTCGGCCGCCACGATCGCGTCGCGCTGGTGCAGGGCTCGACCGCCAGCGGTTCGGCGCGGCCGCCGGTCGAGTGGCACACCGTCAACTGGAGCGCGCGCCGCTACAACGCCGACACGCTGCTGCCGCAGCCGCTGAAGGAACACCTGGGGCCGTGGCCGTTCCAGCTGGTCGCGTTCCGGGACGGCGTGCAGGGCGCGTTCCTCGGCCCCGCCAGCGGCACCGTGCCGGCCGAACCGCGCCAGTACGACCGCGTCGTCAAGTTCCCGAGCGGCGAACTGCCGGCGGCCTTCTGCGAGAACGTCGCGGTCGGCAGCGGGGTCGGCAACCTGCAGCCGATCACCGGCTGCGTCGACGAGATCGAGGTCACCACGCACCCGCTGGCGGACCTGATCGTCGAGACCGCCTTCAACGCCAGCGCCAACACGTTCCAGGTGCTGCCGTCGACGACCTACAACGCGGCGGGGGCCGACTGGCGCCAGGCCGGGCTCGCCGACGCCTATCCGGCGACCGGCGGCCTGGTGCAGATCGACGGCGAGATCCTGGCCTACCAGTCGCGCGCCGACGGCGCCTTCACGGTCGCCACCAACGGCCGCGGTCTGCTCAACACCGAGGCCAAGGACCACGACCGCGGCGCACGCGTGCACTTCCTGACGCACCGGCCGATGGCGATCCTGGCCGGCAACGTCGGCGTGCGCGCCGAGACCCTGCCGGTGCAGGCGCAGGGCGCGCTGCCGACGACCTACGGCACGCTGCTGCTCGGCCGCGAAGTGCTGCACTACTGCTGGGTGCGCGCGCCGGCGGGGCAGACGACGCTGGAGATGCCGCGCTGGTACCCGCCCGGCGAGGACCCGACCAGCACGCAGGGCCGCGGCCTGTTCCGCGGCCGCTTCGGCAGCACGCCGCAGGGCGGCTCGACCGGTGAGGCGGTGATCGGCTTCCCGTTCCGCTACTGGGACCGCTTCGCCGAAGCGAGCGACGACCCCGAACTGGCCTACGCGCAGCTGACCACGACCTCGGCGCCGGCGTTCTTCCGCACGTTGCACTGGCGCGAGGAGACGCGCGACCCGCGCGTCGACGTGATCTGCCTGGTGCGCGCCGACGGCCGCGCGCCGTGGAGCGCCGAGCCGGCGACCACGCCGGACCTGTGGCGCTTCGAGCAGGCGGCCGACAGCGACATCGTGCACCGCATCGCCGCCCAGGCGTCGCGGCTCGAGGTGCGCTTCGCGACCGTCTACAAGCCGGGCGTGCTCGATCTGGTGACCTATCGCCAGCACGGCTGGAAGACCTCGGCGCGCGTCGAGGACGTGCGGCTCGACTACGAGGGCCAGCGGCGCATCGTCGACGAACGGGTGACGGCCCGATGAACGCGCCCGCGACGCAACGCCGCGCGGCGGCCGGCTTCACGCTGCTCGAGCTGATGGTGGTCATGGGCATCCTGACCGGCTTCCTGGTGATGCTGGTGCAGCTGGTCGACACCGGCCTGCGGCTGTTCCACGAAGGCGAACTGGGCCAGCAGCTGGCCGACCGCAGCAGCCACGCCGAACGGGTGCTCACGCGCGAACTCGGCGCCCTGCGCGGCAGCGCCAGCGGCCGCGACCGCACGTTCGCCGACGACCGCCTGGTGGTGCAGTGGCTGCCGATCGGCCTGCCGGCGCAGCCCGAACGCGACGCGACCCAGGTGCAGGTGCTGCGCGCCGCCGTACACGTCCCGGCCGACCGCGAGGTCGTGCTGCGCGACGCGATGCTGGCGATGCAGGCGCTCGAGGCACAGCCGAACCTGTCGGCCAACGAGGTCGACGAAGTGGTCGCGCAGCGCCGCGCGCAGGAGCCGTTGCGCGGCATCGGCAACCTGCTGCTGCTGCCCTGGCGCCAGGAGGGCGCCGACGACGCACTGCTCGAACTGCGGGTCGGCTGGTTCCTGCCCGGGCAGCGGGTGCCGGTCGGGCCCGAGCGCCTGGTCGATCCGTTCGAGGTCGCGGTGCCCGGCAGCCAGGACCTGCCCGGCGTGCTGGTCTACCGGCTGACGACGCCGATCCTGCAGGATCTGCTGCACGTCGAGTTCCAGTTCTGGTCGCAGCAGACGACGGCGTGGAGCCCGGGGCCGGCCAGCGACCTGCGCAGCGGCGGCCAGGGGCCCGAGAAGATCTGGGACAGCGCGCGCGGCGGCTGGTTGGTCGACGCGGCCGGCGGCGGCGTGTTCGCGTTCGACCGCGGCCCGGCGAGCCTGGGCGATCCGACCGACGACATCCAGCCGCACGGCATCCTGGTGCGCTGCGTGGTTGCGCAGCCGGGCGACGTCGCGGCCGAGGGCCTGCTGGCCGAAGACGTCGACGCCGTCGACACCGGCCTGCGGCTGCTCGACGGCGAGCGCTTTCCCGGCGCCACCGACGGCGGCTTCGTGAAGCTGCGCGGCGAGTGGCTGCGCTACGGCAGCCGCGACGGCGACATCCTGCGCGGGCTCTCGCGCGGCCAGCGCGGCACCAAGGCGCGCGACCACGCGGCCGGCACGCGCGTGCACGTCGGCCGCACCGTCGAGTTCCTGGTGCCGGTGCCGCACGCGAGGGACGACTGGAATGGTTGATCCCGCGCGAGCATGCCGGCGCCGCGACGCCGGCTTCACGCTGGCCGAGATGCTCGCGGCCCTCGGCATCCTGCTGTTCGGCGTCACCGCGCTGATCGGCGCGCTGTCGTCGAGCGTCGCCCAGCGCCGCACGACCGACGCGCGGCTCGAGGCCGTGGCGTTGTGCGACGTCGCGCTGCACCGGCTGCAGTACGAAGGCGTGCGCCGCGCGCAGGACGGCGCCACCGACCTCGACCTCGAGCTGGTGCCGCTGCAGGACCAGACCGCGGCGGGCTTCGCCGGCATGACCTGGTCGGCGTCCACGATCCAGGACGAGAACCGGCCCGACGTCTGGCTGGTGCGGCTCGAGATCCGCTGGCTCGAGGACGGCGAGGCCACGACCGAGGTCTTCCACCGCATCCTGCCGCGGCAGCTCCCGCTCGGGCCGCGTGTGCTACGGTTCCGGGAGCAGATGCCCGAGACATCGAGGTGACGACATGAACTGCCACGAACTGATCCGCCAGCTCCGCTCGATCGCCGCCGCCTGGATGGCGGTGTGCCTGCTGCTCGGTGGCGCCGTGTCGCAGTCGCTGCAGCTGGCCGACGGCAAGGTGCTGCTGGCCAAGGTCACCGACGCGAACGGCGAAGGCTGCCGCGTCACCCGGCTCGACAACGGCGGCACGCTCGACCTGCGCTGGGAGCACCTGTCGACCGCCAGCGCGACCGCGATCAAGCGCCAGTGGGACCTGATGGGCGACACGCAGGACGAGATCCGCGTGCGCGCCGACGAGGTCGACTACCTGGTCAACGGCGGCAAGCAGACGCTGATCGGCAAGATCGTCGACCGCGACGATCCGCAGGTCATCGTCGTGCAGCAGAAGGGCATCCAGTACCGCATCCCGCGCAGCGAACTGCGCGCCGTACGGCAGGTCGAGGTGCCGGTCGCGCAGATCTACACCAAGGACGAGTTCTACGAGATGCGCAAGGCCGAGCTGCAGCCCGGCGACTCGGCGGACAAGCACATCCTGCTGGCCGAGGACCTGGTCAAGGTGCGTGACTACGACCACGCGGCGTTCCACCTCGAGGAGGCGCGCAAGCTCGCCAACTCGGCGAACCCGCAGCACCTCGAGGTGATGACCCAGCGGCTGCAGCGCTACAAGGAAGCGGCCAAGGAGCGCGAACTGCTGGACCAGATCCAGGCGTCGCGCAGCCGTGGCCAGCTGCTGGACTTCGAGAAGGGCAGCAAGCTGATCGCCGAGTTCGAGGCGAAGTACCCGCAGACGAAGCTGAAGACCGACTTCGACCAGGAGAAGAAGCGCTTCGCGGTCGCCCGCACGCGCTACCTGGCGCAGCAGGTCGCCGAGCAGTGGCGGCGCTCGATCCAGATCGCCGCCGACAAGAAGGCGGCCGACGACGGCGTCACCCTGATGGCGGCGAAGACCTACGCCGAGAGCAAGATGACCGAGGACATCGTCGCCCGGGTCGCGCAGCAGCTGCGGCTCGAGCCGGCCGAGGTGCAGAGCCTGTGGAGCGCGCGCGCCGACTACCCGGTCGGCAAGCGCACCGACCACTTCAGCTACGGCATCGGTTCGTGGGTGCTCGGCGAGGACGGCATCCTCAAGGGCACCAAGCAGGGCGAGGCCAAGGCCGCGCAGGCGCCGCCGACCAAGGACCAGGGCAACAGCCGCGACGTCGAACGCCTGGCGCGCGCGCTGCGCGAGGCGCTCGAGCGCCGCCGCGCCGCCGTGCAGGGCCAGGGCGGTGCCGAGAAGGAGCAGACCGACGAGGACTGGTGGCGGCAGGCCTCGCGCACCGAACGCACCAGCTGGCTGCGCGCCTACTACGCCGAGTTCGGCGGCCAGCTGGTGGTGAGCTACCAGTCGGTGTCGCCGTGCATCTCGTGCTACGGCGAAGGCACGACGCCCGAGGTCGATCCCGAGGGCAAGCTGGTGCGCAACAAGTGCTTCCTCTGCCAGGGCACGAAGTGGCTGCGCAGCTTCAAGGCCTATTGAGCCGCTGGCGCGGGGCGCGCTGGCTGCTGGCCGCCGGCCTGACCGGCTGCGCCGGTGCCCCGTCGCCGGCGCCGATGGCCGTGCCGGCCGCGGGCCAGCGCGCCGAGGGCCAGCCGATGCCGGCGGTGTCGGTCGCGCCGCAGGCCCAGGACCCGGTCGCCGACCGCGCGTTCGGTCCCGAGATCCTGCTGCCGCGCAACGACGCCGCCGACGAGGAGATCGCGCGCGTCGGCGACCTGGTGCTGCGCAAGAGCCACGCCTACACGCGGCTGCAGAGCGCGCACCCCAAGCTGGCGCTGTCGGCCGTCGACCTGCTGGTGTTCGACATCCTCGTCGCCCGGCACGCGCAGCAATACGGCATCCGCGTCGACCCGGCGCGCGTCGAGTCGCTGGCCGCGGCCGAGGAGCGCGGCATCGCGTCGCAGGTCGCCGCCGAGCTCGGCGCCGACATGGACCTGCAGACCTATGTCTGGCGGATGTTCGGCATGCGGCTGTCCGACTGGCGCAGCACGTTGCGGCTGCGCACCGCGCAGCGGCTCTACCAGGGCTACGTGATCCGCTACCTGGCGCTGCGCGAGGACCGCGTGCAGGTGCGCTTCCTGGTGCACAAGGACCCGAAGACCGCGCAGGAGGTCGTCGACAAGGTGCGCGGCGGCGCCGACTTCGCGACGCTGGCGCTGCGCTGGTCCGAGGACGCGTCGCGGCGCGACGGCGGCCTGTTGCCGCCGTTCGGCCGCGGCTTCCAGCATCCGATCGTCGACGTCGCGTTCGGCCTGCGTCCGGGCGAAGTGTCGGCGCCGTTCCAGGGCCGGCACGGCGAGGAGCAGCGCTGGTTCGTGGTCTACTGCCTGGCGCAGCTGCCGGGCCGCGACGTGCCGTTCGCCGAGGTGCAGGCCGAGATCGATCGCGAACTCGAGCAGCGGCCGTTGTCGCAGCTGGAGACCAACGCCTACACGCTGCGCTGGCGCGGCGAGCTCGATGTGTCGCCCAAATGACGCGCGATGGGTGCCGACGCGAAGTGACGGCGGACGATGACAGCTGCCCCGCCGTGCGCTACAACCCAGCGCAATGGACGACATCTCGCGTGAACTGCCCCCGGACAGTACGTCCGCCGATGCCGGCGCGCACCGCGGCAAGGGCCCGGACGAACTGGTCGCCTTCGAGCGGTCGCAGGTCGCCGAACACCAGCTCGGCGGCGGCGCCGTGGGCCGCGCGGTGAGCGGGCGGCCGCCGGAGCCGGCGCCGTCGGGCGATGCGGGTGACGCGGCGCCGCCGGCGGGGCCGCGCTTCCGCCTGCCGCCCGAACGCGCCGACGATGGCGACGACGGCGCGACCATCGACGCGGCCGCCGCCGCCGCCGCGCTCGCGGCCGAAGCCGAGGCCGTCGAGGTCGAGGAGGACCTCGGTCCCGGCGACGACGAGGGGCTGCCGGCGGTGCCCGAGCTGGCCGACGCGGCGGCGGTCGCGAAGGTCGTGTTCGTGCTGATGCTGACGTCGCGCGAAGGCCTGTCGCTGCTGCGCCTCGCGCAGGCGTGCAACACGACGCAGAAGATGGTCACCGAGGCGCTGGAGCTGCTGCAGGCCGACCTGCGCGGCCTGGGGCTGCCGGTCGAGCTCGCGCGCACCGGCGACGTCGTCAAGTGGATGTCGGGGCCGGACACGTTCCCCTACCTGCAGCGGCTGCGCGGCGTCAAGAAGCTCGAGAAGCTGTCGCCGGCGGCGCTCGAGACGCTGGCGGTGATCGCCTACCGGCAGCCGGTGATGCGCAGCGAGATCGAGGCGATCCGCGGCGTGAAGGCTGGCCCGATGCTGCGCACGCTGCTGCAGCACCGCCTGGTCAAGGTCACCGGCCGCGCCGACGTGCCGGGCCGTCCGCTGCAGTACGGCACCACGCAGCAGTTCCTCGAGCGCTTCGGCCTCGCGTCGCTGCAGGAGCTGCCGAGCATCAAGGAGTGGAAGAACCTGGGCTGATCGGCGCGCGGCGCCGGGTCGTTGCCGTGCCAGTGGCTTGCATTGACCCGCGGCGTGCCTAGACTGCCCGCCCGCTTCCGCGTCCCGGTCGTCTAGTCCGGCCCAGGACCCCAGATTTTCATTCTGGTAACACGGGTTCGAATCCCGTCCGGGATACCACACGACGGGCCCGCCGCCAGCCGGTGGCGGGCCCGGTCACTCGCGGAGGCGCCAGGTCGCCGATGCCGCTCGCTGCGCCGGATCTCCTGACGTTGGTGCGACGGGCGGGGCAGCTCGTGGGGGAGCGCGTCTGCCTCGGCGTCGGCGACCGCGCGGTGACCGGCCGCGAACTGCAGCAGCGGGTCGAACGCGCGGCCGCCGGGCTGCGCGCCGCGGGCTTCGCGCCGGGCGATCGGTTGGCCGTGCTGCTGCACCGGTCGGTCGACGAGGCGGTGGCGATCCTGGCCGCAGCGGCGGCCGGCGGCCTCGCGGTGCCGATGCACGGCAAGCTGAAGGACGACCAGGTCGCGCACGTGCTGGCCGACAGCGAACCGTTCGCGATCGTCACCAGCGCGACGCGGCTGGTCGCGCTGCGGGAGCCGGCCCGCGCGCTCGGTGGGCGTCGCCTGTGGCGCGTCGACGACGGCGACCTGCCGCTGCCGAGCGCACCGTTCGCGGCGCTCGACGGCCCCGGAAACGAACTGCCGCCGCCGGCCGGCACGGAGCCGGCGGTGCTGCTCTACACCAGCGGCAGCACCGGGCTGCAGAAGGGCATCGTGCAGGACCACCACAACCTGGCGCTGGGCGCGGCGATCGTCGCCACCTACCTCGCCCTCGACGCCAGCGACCACCTGCTGGCGCTGCTGCCGCTCAGTTTCGACTACGGGCTCAACCAGCTGCTGTCCGCGTTGCACGTCGGCTGCCGGATCACCGCGGCCGACCACCTCGGCACCGGCGAACTCGCGCAGCTGCTGCGGCGCTGGCGGCCGACCGGACTCGCCGGCGTGCCGTCCCTGTGGCACGAGGTGGCCAGCGGCCTCGACAGCGGGGCGCTGCAGCCGGCCGACGGCGCGTCGCTGCGCTACGTCACCAACAGCGGTGGCGCGCTGCGGCCGAGCGATGCCGCGGTCGTGCGCCGGAGCTGGCCGCACGTGCGGGTGTTCGCGATGTACGGACTGACCGAGGCGTTCCGCAGCGCGTTCCTCGAGCCGGCCGAGTTCGATCGGCATCCGGAGTCGTTCGGCCGCGCGTTGCCGGGCGTCGAACTGCTGCTGGTGTCGGAGGCGACCGGGGCAGTGCTGGCCGGCGCCGCCACCGGCGAGCTCGTGCATGCCGGGGCGCTGGTCGCGCGCGGCTACTGGCGGCGGCCCGAGGACACGGCCGCGCGCTTCCGCGCCGACCCGCGCGGCGGTGGTGGCACCGTCGTCTACTCCGGCGACATCGTGCGGCGCGACGCCGAGGGGCGGCACTACTTCGTCGGCCGCGCCGATCGCCTGCTGAAGGTGCAGGGCCACCGGGTGTCGCCCGACGAGGTCGCGGTCGCCGTCGCCGGCATGGCCGGCATCGGCGAAGTGGCGGTGTTCGGGTTGCCGGGCGGGCCCGACGGGCACCGCATCGTGCTGGTCGTCGCCGGCGACCCGGCCGATGCGGGCCTGCGGGAACGGCTGCAGCGGCAGTGCCGCGCGCGGCTGCCGTCCTACATGCAGCCGGCGGTCGTGCGCGTGCTGGCGGCGCTGCCGCACAACCAGAACGGCAAGGTGGACGAGATCGCGCTGCGCGCGACGATGGGGCCGTGCATCGACGCCACCTGAACGAACTGCTGCAGCGCTACGAGGTCGCCTGGCCGGCCGAGCACCTCCAGGTCGCGCGCTTCCGCCGGTTCGTCGCCGCCCATGCCGACTGCCTGTTGCGCACCTGCGTGCCGGGCCACATCACCGCGTCGGCCTGGATCCTGGCGCCGGACGGCGGCAGCGCGCTGCTGACGCACCATCGCAAGCTCGGCCGCTGGCTGCAGCTCGGCGGGCACGTCGACGGCGAAGCCGAGATCGAACGGGCGGCGCTGCGCGAGGCGCAGGAGGAGTCGGGCATGCAGCAGTTCACGTTCGCGACCTGGGGCGCCGATGGCCTGGTGCCGCTCGACCTCGACGTGCACCCGATCCCGGCGCGCGGCCGCGAGCCGCGGCACGAACACTGGGACGTGCGCTTCCTGCTGCGCGCCGCCGCGGGCCAGCCGCTGGTCACCTCGGCCGAGTCGAACGACCTGCGCTGGGTCCCGGCCGCCGAACTCGGGCGCCTGACCGACGAGAGCAGCGTGCTGCGACTGGCCCGGAAGGCCGCGGTGTTGGGGTTCGCCTGATCGCCGGGCCGGCAGAACTGCGCCGCGCATGCTGCGCCGACGCCGCCAGCGGCGACAATGCGCCGATGCCGGAACCCACTGCTCCCGACTCCTCGGCGGCCGCCGTGCGCGCGCCGCGCCGGCGGCGGTCGCGCTTCGTCGTGCTGCTCGCGATCGCCCTGGTGCTCGCCGGGCGCGGGCTCGGCTGGTTCGGTGGTGGCGGGGCGGTGGCCACCGGGTCGGCGCCGGCCACGGATGTGGCGGCGGCGCCCGTCGACCCGGCGCCGGCGCCGCCGACGCGCACCGAGGCGCCGGCTGCCCCCGCGCCGGAGCCGGCGCCGGCCACGGAACCGGCGCTCGCCCCGGCGCGCCCCGACGACGAGCCGCCGCGCGCGCCCGCCGTCCGGCGCCCGTATCCCGCCCGCCGCGGTGAGGGGGCCCGCCACGCCGGGGCCCAACCGGCAGTCGGCATGGGCGCCGACGACCCGGCGGAAGCGCGCGACCTGGAGGTGCTCGGCCGGCCAGGCG
>JAEUHS010000118.1 GCA_016794035.1 Planctomycetota bacterium | reverse complement strand
AAAGCGGTTCGGCATCGTTCGTACGACCCTGCACAAGATCACGTGGTCAGCTGTTCGGGCTACGCGCGATCGCCTTCGGCAAGGGCAGCCCCCGGCGGGAGACGTTGACCGGCGCGAACCGTGGCAGGAAGCCGACGCGTGATCTGTCGCCGGCGACACTTGCGAATTCCGATGGGCAACCACATTGCGTGGCACAGTAAGGACTTGCGTTGCGTGCAGGCTGTCGCCGGTGGCGGCGGATCGGCGACACAGACGGCTCTTTGTAGGAGCACCCACCATGGCCAGGCACGAGACGAAGCAGAAGACCTCGGACGATTCGCCGACTGGCTGGTTCTGCGTGATGGAGGCCGCCATCCGCCGCGGGAACCGCGACCAGGAACTGCGCGCGCGCCGCGAGCTCGCCCGTCTCGGCGTGCTCGTCACCATCGACGCACGGAGTGTCCTCGCCGAGACCCCGCAGCGGCAGGGTGGTGCCGTCTGATGTCCAAGGACGTGTCGCCGACCATGCTCAACGTGCGCGACAAGGCGCGCGAGCTCGGCGTGCAGCCTGTCGATCTTGTGCGCGAGCTCGTCGACGACGGTGTCGAGGTGTTGCCCGTGTCGAAGCGCAGCTACCGCGTGGACTCGGTCGAGTTCGAACAGTGGCGGCAGCAGCGGCAGAAGCGCCTTGCCGAACGGTTCCAGCAGGCGAAGCGTCGCGCTGACCACGTTCGTGGTGCCGACACGGAGAAGCCCAAGCGGCGAGCGGTGTTCACGCGATGACGCTACCGCGCCGCAGCCTTCGGCCGCTTGGCGACCGGGTCGACGATCCACAGCAGCGGGTCGAGCACCTTCTTGGCGTAGTGCCGCACGTTGGTGGTGGTGGCGTGTTCGTAGCGGTCGCCGACTGTTGCGGGAGCGTGATCGGTGATGGCGTTCTTGACGTGGGTCGGCACCCTGGCGTCGGCAAGGATCGTGCGGAGGCTATGCCGCATCGTGTGCGGGTGGAAACGGCCACGCAGCTGCTCCGGGAGTGCGCCTCGGCAGCGGCGGAACACGCGGTCGACGGTGCTGGTGCGGCGCTCTGTGTCGGTTCTCGGTCGCCCGCCATCCTTTCGCGGTCCGCGCTGGACGCCGCGCGGCACCAGGTGCCCGGTGTCGTCAGCGGCAGCGACCAGAACGGCGAGGGCGTGCGCCAGCGGCTTGCTGATCGGGACCACGGTTCCGACCGACCGCTTCTGCTCGACGTTGCGGACGAGCCCGGCCTTGCTGTCGACGTTCGCCACGGTGACATGGCAGAGGCCTTCGCGCCGCAGACCGGAGAACAGCAGCGCGCCGACGATTGCGGCGTCCCACGACGAAGTGGCGTTGGTCCTGGCTCGCAGCGCGGCGAACAGATCGCCCAGCTCGGCAACGTCGTAGACGTGCCCCGCCTTGCGCTTCACGCGCGGCCGCTCGACCCTGTCGAGAGGGTTCGCGCCGGCAAACCGCCGGTTCCGAATCGCGAGACGGAACACGCGACCAAGTGCCCCGAGGTGCTTCTGCAGCCGCATCTCGCTCGGAGGCTTCCCGCGCACGCGGGCGGCCCGGCGCGCGGTCAGGAACTCGCCGATGCGATCGGCCGTGACCTGGTGCAGGGGCGTGTCGGGGCCGAGGAAGTCGCAGATCGTCAGGAAGTGCTCGCTGTAGCTGCGCCAGGTGCCGTCGCGTCCGCGCACGGTGTCCAGCACGGCCTGGCAGGCCTGCTCGAGCGTGACGAACGCGAGGCCTTCGCCGGATTCGCGGCGCTCGCGCATCGCCCTGGCATCACTGCGCGCCCGGTCCTTCGTCGCCCACGCGCCGACCTGCACCTTGCCCGCAACCTTCATCCGCGCGCGGTAGCGCCAGCCGTCAGCGGGGAACCATCGGTGCTCGCAGCCCTCGACCTTCGCCGGCGACTTCGTCTTCCGGAGACGCCGCCGAACGGGCGAATCGGCGTCTTTCGTGGGACTCGTGTCACCCGAAGTGTCACCGCGCCGCAGATTGCCGTTTCGCTTCATGTCGCCAGTTTGGCCAATGGAGCCCGTTGGATGCAACAGATCGGAGAATCGCGAATGAGCCACACCGACCGCAGAAACCGGACTGTCGATCCGGTGGTTGCGGGTTCGATTCCCGTCGCCCTCGCCACTCCTTGCAGTCCCTGTCTGGACAGTGCCTGTCTGGGCAGCCCTCGGCTGGGCAGCCCGTCTGCCGGCAACACCCGGCGGCAACTCAGGTTGCCGGCGGGTGTCGTAGTTTCCGGGCTGCCGGCGCCGCCGCCAGCCCGACGGGAGCTGATGTCTTGCGTGTGCGCGCTCAGGATGCGCGCCCCTGACATGGATCGCAGGGCTCAGATTCCTCGTGGATTTCCCGCCGAGGACCGTGGTTTCGCCGCGGCATCGCGTCGGGTGGACACCGCGCCTGGGTCGGCTGCCGCTCGCTCGCGGGACCTGCCTGCTGGAGCGGCGTGCTGGGGGTGCGCGTGATCGGGGCCCGGGGGCGGACTGGCGCCGCCTGGACGCCGCCCGCCGAATGCACACTCAGGCCATCAGTCCTGGATCAGGCCTTCTTCTTCTTCTTGTTGCGCCGCTTCTGGGTGTCGGACACACCGCCTTCGGGGGTCGTCTCTGGCTGCTTCATCACCTGCTCGAGCAGCGCCAGCTGGCTGCGCATGGCCGGCTCGTCCGGGCTGCGGACGATGCGCACGCTCTGGCCGTTCGCCAGCACGCGGCGCGCCTTGACGTTGTCGGCCAGCGCCATGTTCAGCGCTTCGTCGACGACGCGCTTCTTCAGTTCGGGGTCGAGCACCGGCGCGGCGACTTCGACGCGGCGGTCGAGGTTGCGGATCATCCAGTCGGCGGACGACAGGTAGACCAGCGGGTTGCCGGCGTTCTCGAAGTAGTAGACGCGGCTGTGCTCGAGGAAGCGATCGACGATGGCGACCACCGAGATGTTGTCGCTGAGGCCCGGCACGCCGGGGCGCAGGCAGCAGACGCTGCGCACGCAGAGCTTGATCGAGACGCCGGCGCGTGAGGCCTCGTAGAGCGCGGTGATGATCTGCGGGTCGGCGAGGTTGTTGAGCTTCGCCTTGATCGCGGCCGGCCTGCCCGCCTTCTTGTTGTCGATCTCGTTCTTGATCAGCTGCAGCACCTTGTCGCGCAGCGTGAACGGCGCCACCAGCAGGTGCTCCATCTGCGGCACGCGCGTGTAGCCGGTGATCATGTTGAACGTCTCGGCCACCTCTTCACCGACGTCGGCGCGCGCGGTCAGCAGGCCGAGATCGGTGTAGAGGCGCGCGGTGCCCGGGTTGTAGTTGCCGGTGCCGAGGTGGCAGTAGCGCTTGATGCCGTCGTCTTCGCGGCGCACCACGAGCGTGCATTTGGCGTGCGTCTTCAGGCCGACGATGCCGTAGACGACGTGCACGCCGGCCTGCTCCATGCGCCGCGCGGAGAAGATGTTCGCCTCTTCGTCGAAGCGTGCCTTCAGCTCGACGATGACCGTGACCTGCTTGCGCAGCTGCGCGGCCTCGATCAGCGAGTCGACCAGCGGGTTCTTGCTGCCGGCGCGGTAGATCGTCTGCTTGATCGCCAGCACCTTCGGGTCGCGCGCGGCGAAGCGGATGAACTCCTCGACGGTCGAGAACGAGTCGTACGGATGGTGCAGCAGGATGTCGCCGTCGCGCAGATCGGAGAACATCTCGTCGGCCGACGACCAGCCCCACTGGCGCCGCGGCTGCGACGGCGGATCTTTGAGGTCGGCCTGCTCGACGATCTGGTACAGCTCGAGGATGCGCCCCAGGTTGACCGGGCCGTCGCACAGGTAGACGTCGTCCATCTCGAGCCCGAACGCCTTCAGGAAGCGATCGATGATCTCGGGATGGGCGCCGTTGTCGATCTCCAGGCGCACCGGTTCGCCGCGGCGCCGCTTGATCAGCTCCTTCTCGATCGAGCTCATCAGGTCGGTCGCCTGCACGTCGTCGACGTCGAGGTTGCTGTCGCGCGTGACGCGGAACGAGCTGGCGTGCACGACCTCGAGGCCGGGGAACAGCATGTGCAGGTTCTCCCGCACGATGTCGGCCGTGAACACGTAGGTGCGCTGGCCGTCGATCTCCGGCAGGCGCAGGATGCGCGGCAGCGTGCGCGGCACCTGCACCACGGCCATGCGCTGCGTGCGGCGCGGCTGCCGCGGATCGAGCAGCAGCACCACCAGGTTCAGCGACTTGTTCAGCAGCACCGGGAACGGGTGCGCGGGGTCGATCGCCAGCGGCGTCAGGATCGGATAGATCTCGCGTTCGAACCAGGTGTCGATCCAGCGCTGCTGCGCCGCGCTCATCTGCCGCACCGGCTTGAATTCGATGCCGACCTTCGCCAGCTCGGGCACCAGCTGCTCGCGCCAGGTGCGGTGCATCTCGTCGGTGAACGCATGGGCGTCAGCGCGCACGCGCTCGAGTTCTTCCTGCGGCTTGATCGCGTCGGGGTTCTCGCCCTGCAGTCCCGCGTCGACCAGTTCCATCACGCCTGCGACCCGGATCTCGAAGAACTCGTCGAGGTTGGTGCTCGAGATCGCCAGGAACTTGACGCGCTCGAGCAGCGGGTTGCTCGGGTCCCGCGCCTCCTCGAGCACGCGCCGGTTGAACGCCAGCCACGACTGCTCGCGGTTCATGAACAGGACCGTGCGCTCGATGCCGTTCAGCGGGCCGGTCACCGTGGCCGGGGCGCCCTCGGCGGCCCCCGGGCTCGCGGCCGGAGCGGGGTCCACGCCGCCGCCCCCGCCGGCGGGCGCCGTCGGTTCGGGCTGGCGGTGCTGGCGGCCGAGGCTCTCGTCCATCATCGGTGGGGGTTCGAACTGGGGCAGTTCCGTCATCGCGAGCCTCGGGCTGTATCGGCAGCCGATTGCAGCCGCATGGTGGGCGAGGCACCACCCGAACCCGGCTCTTCACGGTTTCTTGACCATACGCAGCGCGGCCGCGGGCGCCCGGTCCCGCCGTGGGGCAAACCGGGCGACCGAACGTCAAGACGGGCGGAAGTTCCTGCCGATCCTGGTCTTGGATCGGGGGCGGCAGGACTCGGAAAGGGAAGAGACGTGTCGCTACGAACCGAAGATCTGCTCCGTGGCATGGTCGCGAAGGGTGCTTCCGATCTGCACATCAAGGCCGGCAGCGCGCCGGGTTTCCGCATCGACGGCGAGGTCTACTCGCAGGACGAGTACGGCCGCCTGACCCCGGAAGCGACCGCCGAGCTGGCCCACCAGATCATGGGGCCGGAGCAATGGGCGCGCTTCGAGAGCGAGAAGGACATCGACTTCTCGTTCGCGGTCAGGGACCTGGCGCGCTTCCGGGTCAATTGCCTGCACCAGCGCAACGCCGTCGGCATGGTCGTGCGCCAGATCCCCGACGAGATCCCGGACGCCAGGCGGCTCGGCCTGCCGCAGATCTGTCTCGACCTCGCCTCCAAGCCGCGCGGGCTGGTGCTGGTGACCGGGCCGACGGGCTCCGGCAAGTCGACGTCGCTGGCGGCGATGATCGACTTCATCAACCAGAACGAACGTGGCCACATCCTGACGATGGAGGACCCGCTCGAGTTCGTGCACCCGGACAAGAACTGCTTCGTCACCCAGCGGCAGATCGGCCAGGACTGCAGTTCGTTCCGCGAAGGTCTGCGCCGCGCGCTGCGGCAGGATCCCGACGTGATCCTGATCGGCGAGATGCGCGACCTCGAGACCATCTCGATGGCGATCTCCGCCGCCGAGACCGGCCACCTGGTGTTCGGCACGCTGCACACGACCAGCGCCATCTCGACCGTCGACCGCATCATCGACGTGTTCCCGACCGACGCGCAGCAGCAGGTCCGCGTGCAGCTCGCCGGCACGCTGCAGGGCGTCGTGTCGCAGACGCTGGTGTCGAAGATCGGCGGCGGCCGCGTCGCCGCGCGCGAGATCCTGGTCGCGACCGACGCCGTGCGGTCGCTGATCCGCGAGGCCAAGTCGGCGCAGATCCTCAACCTGATGCAGACCGGCAGGCAATACGGCATGAGCACGCTCGAGGACGAGCTGCTGCGCTTCCACGCCGAGGGGCTGATCACCGGCGAAGACGCCGTGTCGAAGGCCAACCGCCCGGACGACGTGCGGAAGCGGCTCGCCGAGACGCCGTCGCGGCCGGCCGCAACCGGGGCGAGTTCGTTCGGCATGTCGACCAAGCCCGGGGGCAGCGCCCCGATGGCGGCGACGGGTCGCCCCACGGCGGGCGCCGGGCTCAGCGTCCAGGGCGTCAAGGGCGGCGCGTTGCCGGCCGGCGGACGGCGCTGACCGCCGGCGCGGAGCCCGGCGCCGCAGCGGCCGCGTTGCCGTGGCCCCGTCGGGGACTATGGCCTGACCTGTGTCCGCCCGTTGCTTGTAGACTGGCGGGCCAAGGTCGAGGCCGTCCCATGATCCGAATCGCTCTCAACATGCTCCTCGCCGTCGGCGCCGCCGCGCAGACGATCGCCGAGGTGCCGAACGTCTTCAGCTTCCAGAACGTCGACCGCCCGTTCGCCGGCGGCATCGGCCGTTACCAGCAGTGGTTCTCGGCCTTCAGCCTGCAGCAGGACATTCCGGAGGCGATGCGCTTCCAGCAGGTCGAGATCTTCGCCGGCTCCAGCCTGACGTCGAACGCGACGACGATCGACTGCGAGGTGCTGATCGGTCACGGCAACCTGTCGGGCGTCACCGGCACGTTCGACAACAACTTCGCGACGCCGCCGATCGTGGTCGCGGCGCGGCAGAACCGCAACCTGCTCGCGGGCGCGCCCGGCGCGGTCGTGATGACGATCCCGTTCACGACCCTGTTCACCTGGGACCGCGTGCGGCCGGTCGTGATGGAGATCCGGATCTACGGCAACGGCCTCGGCAACCAGCCCTTCCTCTACAACAACCGCGGCTCGACGGTCGCGACCGGGCAGACGACGCGCGTCTACCAGGCCGGTTCGGCCGGCGCGCCCACCGGCCAGGTGCAGCAGGGCGTCGGTCTGATCGTGCGCTTCTCCGCGCGGCCGGGCGCCGTGGTCGACTTCGGTACCGGCTGCATGGGTGGCGGCGGCGTCGTGCCGCGGAACCTCGTGCTGCAGGTGCCGTCGCCGGGCATCCTCTGGCAGCACCAGATCGTCGGCACCGCGTCGCAGGAGTACACCATGTGGGTGATCGGCAACGACACGACCCAGTGGGAGACGACGCCGTTGCCGACCGACTTCGCGGTGCTGCTCGGCAACCCGCCCTCCGGCTGCTTCCTGCGCACCAACGTGCTGGCCTTCCAGATCCTGCAGACCGTCGGCGGCGGTCCCGGACTCGGCGCCGCTCAGTTCGACTGGCAGCTGCCGCCGGTCACCTCGTACGTCGGCTTCACGTTCTACACGCAGTGGCTGGGGCTCGACCCCGCGTCGCCGAACGGCTTCATGAACGCGACCCAGGGCGTGCTCAGCATCGTCGCGCCGGTCGGCGGCTGACCGGCGGACGGCCGCGGCGGCGCGCCACGTGGCCCGCGGCTCGGGCTCTTTTCCCGGACCGCCGGATTCCGGGAAGGTCTCTCCACTACCGGAGTAGTTGTGGCCGACTACTCTGGTAGTAGACTGGCCGCATGAAGGGACCCCGCAATCTCGGCGAACTGCAGCTCGCGATCCTGCGCACGCTCTGGCAGCGCGGCGACGCCGCCGTCGCCGACGTGCACGCGGCGCTCAGCGACCGCGGTCTCGCGCTGACCACGATCGCGACCATGCTGCGCAAGATGGAGGAGAAGGGGCTGGTCTCGCATCGCGAGAACGGGCGCCAGTTCCTCTACCGGGCCAGGGTCGCCCCCGACCTGGTGCAGAAGAACCTGGTCAGCGACCTCGTCGTCCGTCTGTTCGACGGCGACCCGCTCGAGCTGGTCAACCACCTGTTGCGCGCCGGCGAGATCGACCTCGGCGAGCTCGACGACCTGCGGCGCAAGGTCGCCGACGCCGAGCGCAGGCAGAAGAAGGAGCGATCATGAGCACCGACTCAGACCTCGCTCCGTTCGTCGGCTGGCTGCTGACGTTCCTGCTGCACTCGACCTGCGCGCTCGGCGCCGCGCTGCTGCTCGGCGCCGCGCTGCGCGACCGCGCCATCGCCTGGCAGGAACGGCTGCTCCGGTTCGTGCTGTGGGCGCCGCTGGTCAGCAGCAGCCTGCAGTTCCTGGTGCTCGGCGGGCCGTGGACCGGCGGGTTCCCGTCGCCGGCCGCCGACGCGCCGCTCGCGCGCGAGGGCGCGCCGCTGCTGGCGATGCCGATCGCGGCGGCGGCGCCACTCGCCGATCCGACGCCACCCGCGGCCGGGCCGTCGTGGTCGCTCGTGGTCGCCGCCCTGGCGGCGATCGCCGCGATCGTCGGCCTCGGCTGGCTGTGGCTCTCGCGTCGCCGCCTCGCGCGCATGCTCGCGACCCGCCGACCCGAACCCGACGCACGTGTGCTCGCGGCCGTGGCCATGGTCGCGCCGCGCGTCGGTCTGCGGCGACTGCCGCGCGTCCGTCGCTGCGACCTGCTGCCGACGCCGATTGCCTTCGGGCTGCTGCGGCCCGAGGTGTGCCTGCCGAGCCGCGTCGGCGAACTCGGCGCGGCGTCGCTGGCGGCGATGCTCGCCCACGAACTGGCGCACCTGCGCCGCCGCGACCCGGCCGTGATGGCATTGGGCGCGCTGCTGCAGGCCCTGTTCCCCTGGCAGCTGCTGCTGCCGGTCGCGCGCCGCCGCTGGCTGCGCCTGGTCGAGCTGCGCTGCGATGCGATCGCCGCCGGCCACACCAGCCCGACCGCGGTCGCGCGCTGCCTGCTCGAGGTCGCCGAGTGGCTGCGGCCACCGCCGGCCGCGATGCCGGCGCTCGGCATGGCCGCGCGCGCCTCGTCGCTGCGCGACCGCATCGAGGCGGCCCTGCAGCACCGCGCCGGGCCACCGCCGCGCCGCGTGCTGTCGATGGCGTTCGGCGGGGTCTCGCTGTCGGCGCTGACGTTCGCCGGCCCGGGCCTGCAGGCGACCCCGCCCGAGCCGCCGCCCGTCGCCAGTTTCGTCGTGCTCGACGACCTGACGTCGTCGGCGACGCCGGTGGGCCGCGTGCTGCAGGAACGCGACGCGCTGCTGGCCGAAGCCGAGCAGCTGCAGGCCGAACTCGCCGGCCAGGATGTCTCCCCCGAACTCGAGCAGCTCCTGGTGGCGCTACAGCGCCGGCTGCTCGTCGTCCAGCGCCTCGCGACGCGCATCGATCAGCGCCTCGCGAGCCGCAGCCCCGAAGCCCGTTGACCCAGAGAGAGGACCAGCCATGAATCGCACCTTCCTGAAATGCCTGTCGGCGGCGGCGTGTCTCGCCGCGGCCAGTTCCGGCGTCGCGGCGCAATCCGCCGCGACCGAAGTCCACGTCGTCCGTGGGCAGGATCCGCGCAACCACCCGCCGGTGGAGCAGCGCCTCGTCGAAGTCATCGAGATGCTCGGCAGCGACGAGATGACCGAAGCGCAGCAGAAGAAGGCCAGGCTGGTGCTGCAGGAGGTCGTCGAACGTCTGCACCACGACCAGAAGGCGGGTGTGGCCGCCAGCCGCCGGATGCAAGCGCCGGAGTCGGCCGCGGCCGACGTGGAGGTCTTCGAGGTCGAGGGCGGCGACGTGGAGAGCGCCGGAACGCCCGGCGTGGCCGTTCGCACCCGTGTGCTGCGCCTGCGCGACGACGATGGCGGGGTGGCGGGCGCCGCGCCCGAGGTCGCCCGCGTGATCCGCGGCCGCGAGCCGCGGTTCGCGCCGCGCGCACCCAAGGCGCCGCGTGCCCCCGAGCCCCCGCGTCCGGCCGAGGCGCCGAAGGAGGTCCGGCTGCACTTCTTCCCCGAGCCGGACGGCCAGGGCGTCGAATGGCGGGAGGTCCGTGAACGCGGCGCGGCGGCGCACGCCGAGGCGCTGCGCGCGGCCGAGCAGCACCTCGCGCGCGGCGAGGCGAAGCAGGCCGAGGGCCGGCTGCGGCTGCTCGTCGAGAAGCAGCGCGAAGGGGCGGCGAAGCGCCGGGCGGTCGCGATCCTGCGGCAGGCCGAGGCCCTGGACGACGACGACGCCGACGAGCACGAGCACGAGCCCGACGATGCGCGCACCGAGGCGAACGAAGGTCGCGATCTGCGGCTGCTGCTGCAGCGCAAGCGCGCCGCGGCCGACGAGCGCCGGGCGCTCGGCCGCGCCGAGGCCGGTCGTGGGCAGCGCATGCGGGTCCAGTCCGACGACGTCACCGAGACGCGGGACGAGGGCGACCTGCGCGCGATGCTCGACGAGATGCGCGCCGAGATGCGCGAGGTCCGCGCGCTGATGCAGCAGATCCGCGAACGCGCGCCGGCTCGCAACGAGCCCGCCCCCGACGCGCCGCTGCGTCCGATGCGGCAGTGAGCTCCGCGCGGATCGCGGCGGCTACTTGACCGCCGCGATCTCCTCGGCGGTGACGTCGCGGCCGAACGGTTCCGGCTCGTCGCGCCGCACCCGCTGCAGGACCACGCGCGCGAACGTGTTCTTCGGGTTGCGCGCGACCGCCTGCTCGAGCCAGGCGACGGCCTGCATGCGCTTCTGCTGCAGGTAGCTCGCCATCGCCGCGAACACCGCCGGCCGTTCGTCGTCGGCCAGCACGCGCGCCGCGAACTCGAAGTGCTCGAGCGCGCGCTGCGGATCGTGGCCGAGCAGCCGCGGCGCCAGCAGCTTGCGCAGCCCGAGCAGCGTGTGCAGTTGCGGATCGTCTTGCAGGCGTTCGCCGGCCGCGGCCAGCGCCGTCTCGATGCGCGCGTTCCACCGCAGCGCCGAGCCGAGGCCGGTGATGTGCTGGCCCATCAGGCCGGCCTCGAGGCGGTAGAGGTCGCCGCCGTCGTCGCCCAGCGCGCGGGCCTTCGCGACCGCCGCCAGGCCGTCGTCGAGATCGCGGGCCAGTTCGGCCGGCAGCTCGGCGAAGACCGGCGTGCCGACCGCCATGCCGCGCAGATGCGCGCGCTGCTGGACGCGCTCCAGCAGCGCCTCGGCGAGCAGGTGCCAGCCCTCGGCGTCGTCGGCCGCGGCGGCGGTCCGGGCGCGCAGGTCGTCGATCACCGCGTCCAGCGGCGGCAGCGAGCACTGCCGCCGTGCCGCGCGCAGGGCGGCCGCCGCCGTCGACGTGGCCACCGCCGGAGCCGGTGCCGCCGCCGGCACCGCGATCGCATCGGCGGCGCCCGTGCCCAGCATCGAGTAGCCGGTGGCAGCGATGCCCGCGACGCAGGCGAGGCACAACAACGGGACGACGCGTTTCATCGGGCGGGCACCAGCAGTTCGATCGGGTGGCGGACGGGCCGCTGGTGGCCGATGCGCCGCAGGTGACTGTCGATCTGCAGCATGCAGCCGGGATTGCCGGTCAGCACCAGATCGACGCCGGCCGCCACCAGGCTGTCGGCCTTGCGGCGGCCGATCGCCGCGGCGAGGTCGGGCTGCAGCAGATTGTAGATGCCGGCCGAGCCGCAGCACTCCTCCGGCCGCGCATGCGGGACGATCTCCAGACCCGGTACGCGCGCCAGCAGTTCGCGCGGCTCGCGGCGGATGCCCTGGCCGTGGCACAGGTGGCACGGGTCGTCGTAGGCGGCCTTCGCGCGGCATTCGGCGGGCTCGGCCGACAGCCCTGCCTGGGCCAGGAACGTGCAGATGTCGCGACGCTTGCGCGCGAACGCCGCGCCGGCCGCGTCGCCCAGCAGGTGGCCGTACTCGGCCATCGCGCAGCCGCAGCCGGCCGCGTTGTCGACGACGATGTCGGCCTCGGCGAACGCCGCCACGTTGGCGCGCGCCAGTTCCCGCGCGCGGTCGGGCCGGCCCGAGTGCACCAGCAGGGCGCCGCAACAACGCTGCGCGGCCGGCACCAGCACCTCGAAGCCGTTCGCCAGCAGCACCTGCAGCGTCGCGCGGTGCACGCGGCCGAACAGCGGTTCCATCACGCAGCCGGTGAACAGCGCGACGCGGACTCCGCGCCGCGCCACGCCGGCCGGCGGCTGGTGCAGGCCGGTCGGCAGCGGTCGCCGTTCGCGTCCGGGCGGCACGCGCGGCGCCAGTGCGGCCATCGCCGCGGGCAACAGGCGGGTCCGCGTCGCGAGCCAGCGCAGCCCGAGCAGCTCGGCGGCGCGCAGGCCGGCGAACGCCGCGCGCAGCCGCCCCTGCCGCGCGACGACGTGCCACAGCAGCGTGCGCACCAGCCACGCCGCGAGGCCGCGCCGCGGCGCCGCGCGTTCGATCGCCGCGCGCGTCGACTCCAGCAGTTCGCCGTAGCGCACGCCCGACGGGCAAGCGGTCTCGCAGGCGCGGCAGTCGAGGCAGTGGTCGAGGAACGGTCGGATCGCGTTCGCGTCGGCGACGCGGCCCTCGGCCAGCGCGCGCATCAGGTAGACGCGGCCGCGCGGCGACTCGGTCTCGAGGGTCGTCACCTGCCAGGTCGGGCAGGTCGGCAGGCACAGGCCGCAGTGCACGCAGTCGAGCGACCGCGCGTAGGCGGCGACGTCGAGCGTCGGCGAGGTGCCGCGGGCGTGGTCAGACGAAGGTGTCATCGGGATCGAGGGCGCGTTTGAGGCCGGCGAGCAGCCGTTCGGCACCGGGGTCGAGGGTGGTGCCGCGGCCGCGCCGCGCCGGTTCGCCGCGGGCGACGCAGGCGTGCGCGCCGAGCGCCGCCAGCGCGCCGAGGGCCGCGTCGCTGGCCGCCGGTGACGCGGTCGCCAGTTCGAACCGACCGCCGCCGCGCAGCAGGAACGGCAGCGCGGGCAGCGCGGCCAGCAGCTCCGGCACGCGGCTCGGCAGCACGATGCCGGCGAGCACCTCGCCGCTGCCGTCGGGCTCGAGGTGCAGCGTGCGCCACGGTTCGGCCTCGGGCAGCGCGAGGCGGCGCAGGCGTTCGGCGACGAAGCTGGCGCGGCCGGCGAAGCGGCCGGCGACGACGCACTGCGATCCCGTGCGCTGCAGGTGCAGTTCCGCCGGCGGCACCGCCAGCGCACGCAGCGCCGCGAACTGCGCGCACGCCGCCGCCGCCTCGAGTCCGTCGCGGCGGAACCACGCCTCGGCGCGCGGCCGCGGCCGCAGCCGCAGGTGCATCTGCACCGCCACGAACAGCCGCCCGTTGCTGCCGACCAGCAGCTTGTGCACGTCGAAGCCGGCGACGCTCTTGACCACCTGGGCGCCGGCGCGAAAGCGCGTGCCGTTCGCGAGCATGCCCTCGAGGCCGAGTAGCAGCGAGCGCGGCTGGGCGCCGCCGGCCGTGCTGGCGCCGACCGCGTCGTGCGCGAACAGGCCGCCGATCGTGCCGCCGCCGGCGCACGGCAGTTCGAGACCGACGCGGTGCAGGGCCTCGTCGAGGACGTCGCGCCGCAGGCCGGCGCCGACCGAACAGGTCAGGTCGCCGGGCTCGAGCCGGTGGATCGCATCGAGGCGTGCGAGCCGGACCACGGCGGCGTCACCGGGCGGCGGCAGCCGGTCCTGGCGGCTGCCGGACCCGCACAGGCGGATCCGGCCGCGGCGCGCGCGCAGCAGGTCCTCGAGTTCGTGCGCCGAGTGCGGCTCGTGGCTCGCGGTCACGCGCCGTCCTCGACGCCGAGCACGCGCGCGACCATCTGCGGCCATTTGGCGACCTCGGCGCAGCCGGCACGGCTCGGCAGCGCCTTGCCCGGATTGCAGCGGCCGTCGGGATCGAACACCGCGCGCACGCGCGCCATCACGTCGAGGTCCGCCGGCGAGAACATCATGCCGATGTGGTCGAGCTTCTCGCTGCCGACGCCGTGCTCGCCGGTGATGCTGCCGCCGAGGTCGACGCACAGCTGCAGGATCTCGTGGCCGGCGGCGATGGTGCGCGCGGTCTGGTCGGGACAGCGGCCGTCGAAGCTGATGTTCGGGTGGAGGTTGCCGTCGCCGGCGTGGAACACGTTGTTGGGCACGACGCCGTGCCGCCGACCGATCGCCGCGATGCGCTCGAGCGCCTCCTCGAGCCGCGTGCGCGGCACGACGCCGTCGAGCACGTAGAGATCGGTCGCCAGCCGGCCCATCGCGCCGAACGCGCCCTTGCGGCCCTTCCACAGCCGGGCGCGCTCCTGCGGTTCGACCGCCTCCTCGATGCGCAGCGCGGCGTGGCGTTCGCCGCACGCGCGCACCTCGGCGGCCTCTTCGGCGGTGACGAAGTCGGGCCCGTCGAGTTCGACCAGCAGCACGGCCGCGGCCTCCGGCGGATAGCCGGCGCGGTAGACCGAGGCCTCGACGGCGCGGATCGTCGCCTGGTCGAGGATCTCCAGCGCCGCGGGCACCAGCCCGGCGGCGACGACGTCGCTGACCGTGCGGCAGGCGGCCGACATCGACGCGAACGCGAACAGCAGCGTGCGCACCGACTCCTGGTCACGGCACAGGCGCACGGTGATCTCGGTGGCGATGGCGAACGTGCCCTCGCTGCCGCAGAACAACGCCGGCAGGTCGAGCGCGTGCGGCGGCCGCGAGCCGGCCTCGCAGCCGAGCCGCGCCAGTTCGCCGTCCGGCAGCACGACCAGCGCCGACAGCACGTGGTCCTGGGTCATGCCGTACTTGAAGCAGTGCGGCCCGCCGCTGTTCTCCGCCAGGTTGCCGCCGATCGTGCAGACCGACTGGCTGCTCGGATCCGGCGCGTAGTGCAGGCCGAGGTGGCGGACCGCCGCGGTCAGGTCGAGGTTGACGACGCCCGGCTGCACGACGGCGAACAGGTCCTCGACCGCGATCCGCAGCACGCGCCGCATGCGGGAGAGGTCGATCACGACCGTCGTGGCCGCCGCCGTCGGCCCGCCCGACAGGCAGGTGCCGGCGCCGCGCGGCACGAACGGCACGTCCGCCGCGTGCAGCAGCCGCACGATCGCCTGGACCTCGGCTGTCGAATCCGGCAACACCACGGCGCGCGGCCGCGAGCGATGCACCGTGAAGCCGTCACACTCCCATGCCAGCAGCGCGTCCGGCTCGTACACGACCCGCTGCGCGCCCAACAGCCGGCAGAGGTCGCGTTCGAGGGCCTGCACGGGGGCGGAGCATAGCGTCGCCGCGGGCCGGCGACCCTGCCCGGAGTGCGGCCCCGGGTTCAGTCGACGCCGGATCGTCGTCGATATCCCCGCCATGCCAGCGGTCCAGGTGAAGAAGGTCGTCGTGGTCTGCTTTCTCGAAGCGACCAAGCTGAGCCTCGAACACCTCGCCGCCTACCGGCTCGAGCTGTCGCAGCGCGCCAGCAGCCCGGCCTCGCCCGATCTGGCGCGTCAGTACGGCGAGATCCGGCGGCTGCGCGACTACCTGCAGCGTTGCGCCAGCGCCTACCAGGAGGTCGCCGAGCTCGACCTGTCGCCGACCGACCAGGGGCTGCTGGTCGCCATCTGCCGCCGCGCGATCGACGCGATCGACCATCGCCTCGCCGGCGAGCAGCTGATCGCCGACGACGAGAAGCAGTGGCTGCAGCGCAAGCGCCAGGTGCTCGCCGACTGGTGTGTCGAACTGGCCGAGAAGCCGCTGGTCGAGCTGCCGATGCCGCGCGTGTCGCCGGTGCAGACCGACTCCGCGCGCGCGCTGCTGGCGCGCCTGCAGGACAAGCTGTTCGGCGACGTGGCGAAGCGCACCAAGATCCGTGCACCGACGGCCGGCATCAACAGCGTCACTGCCGGGGTGCGCAGCTTCGCCGACGAGCTGGCCGCCGTCGTGACGACCGAAGAGGACGTCGTCGACCCGCAGGCGCAGTACGTGCCGCGTTCCGGGTTCGGCTTGCCGTCGGCCACCGAAGAGCCGCCGCCGCTGCTCGAAGCCCAGCAGCTCCGCGATCCGCGGCTGCGCAGCCTCGCGGCGATGGACCTCGCGGCGCTGTCGCGTGCGCGCATCGCCAAGGACTACCGGATCGCCGCCGTCATGATGGCCTCGGTGCTCGAGGCGGCGTTGCTCGACCACGCGATCCCGCGCCGCGCCGAGCTGAACGTCACCGGCACGCCCGACACCTGGAACATGCAGGACCTGCTGGTGCAGCTGATGGGCGAGGCGTTCACGCCGAAGGACCGTTCGCTGGCCTACCACCTGTTCTCGGCGCGCAACCTGCTGCGCCCGGGGCTGCAGATCGTCACGCCGACCGTGATCACGCTCTCGAGCTTCGAGAAGCTGACCGATTTCGTGCATCGCGCCCTGTACAGCATGGGGTTCTCGAATACTCCGGGCGCCGCCGGCGACCCGCTCGCGGCGCACGCGGACGACGCGCCCCCGGCGCCGCTGCCGGACCCGAACTGACCGGCCCGGGCGCGCGGACCTTGCGCACGGGCCTGCAGCTGCGTACGCAGGATCGCCTTGTCCGCCGACCGTCCCTTCCGCCTGTTCGCCATCAGCGATCTGCACCTGTCGTTCGGTGTCGACAAGCCGATGGACATCTTCGGCCCGCAGTGGGTCGGCCACGCCGACCGCATGCGCGCGGCGTGGGACGCGATGGTGGCGCCCGACGACTGGGTGCTGGTCGGCGGCGACACCTCGTGGGGGCTCGACCTCGCCGAGGCCAGGCCCGACCTCGACTGGCTCGGCGACCGTCCCGGCCAGAAGATCCTGATCAAGGGCAACCACTGCACCTGGTGGCAGTCGCGCAAGAAGGTCGAAGCGGTGCTGCACCCGTCGATCCGACTGCTGCAGAACAACGCCGAGCAGCTGCCCGACGGCACCGTCGTGATCGGCACCCGCCTTTGGGATCCGCCCGACGCGGCGTGGGCCGACGCCAACGCGGCCACGGTGTTCGCGCGCGAGCTCGAACGGCTGAAGCTGTCGATCGCGGCCGGCAGGAAGCTCGGCGGCTGCGTGCCGGGCGGCAGGCGCACGATCGCGCTGGTGCACTACCCGCCGCGCTACAGCGACGGCCGCGAGACGCCGGCGGTGGCGCTGCTGAAGGAGGCGCAGGCATGCGTCTGCGTCTACGGCCACCTGCACGGCAAGGACCTGAAGTACGGCTTCGTCGGCACCGCCGACGGCATCCGCTACTACCTGGCGTCGGTCGACGCGATCGACTTCCGCCCGATCCCGATCGAACTGCCGTGACCACGCTGCACCGCCTCGCCGTCGCGATCGCGTTCGCCGGCGCCCTCGCCGGCTGCAGCAGCGCGCCGCCGCCGGCGATGCCGGACGGCATGGGGCGCGGGCTGTTGCAGGCCGACGCCGCGCCGCCGGCCGACGCCGCGCTCTACGAACGGCCGGACTGGCTCGTCGGCCAGACGTTCGTGCTGGTGCGCGGCGACGTGGCCGCGGCGCAGTTCGTGGTCGAGAACGTCGACGCCAGCGGCTACTGGCTGCGCAGCTCCGGCGGCGTGCACCTGCGGCGCGATCGCGACCTCGGCAACCTCGGCGAGTGGCAGGACGGCGAGCCGGTGCACCTGCTGTCGCCGGTCGACGCGCGCTTCCACTGGCCGCTGTGGATCGGCAAGCGCTGGAGCTGCGAGTTCGTCGACCGCGCGCTCGGCGGCCACGCGCTGACGATGCTGGCCAGCTACGAGGTCGAGGATCTCGACACCGTCACGGTGCGCGCCGGCACGTTCGACGCGCTGCGCATCGTGCGCACGCTGCAGCTGCCGGCGGCCGGCGATCGGGTCATGACGCGCACGCAGGTGCTCTGGTATGCGCCGTCGATCGGCGCCGAGGTGCGGCAGATCCTCGGCGACACCGAGGTCGAGCTGGTCGAGTGGTCGCCGCCGCAGTGAGCGCGGCCGCTACTTCTCGACCTTGGTCCAGCCCGAACGATCCATCATCAGGCTGCCGACGCGCCCGTCGGTCGGCTCGACGAACAGGTGTTGGTAGCCGGTGCCGGCGCCGTCCCACGCGTCGCCGAACCAGAATGCCCACGCGTCGGTGACGAAGAAGTCGATCACGAACGCACCGACGGTCGCGACCGGGATCACCGGCACGACCCACAGCGCCGCGTCGAACCACGGGCTGTTGACGTAGAGGTTGTGGTCCCAGTCGTCGACCGAGCGCCGCACCTGGTGCGGACCGGCGGCGCAGGCGGCGAAGGGGAGCGCGAGCAGGATGGTGGTGAGCACGGCGCGGAGGCGGGGCGTCATGGGGTGCATGGTGGCCTGTGCGGGGGCAGATGCCAATCGAGGTGCCCTGCTCGCGGATCCGCGCGAGTCGGGAACGCTGCCTGCGATCAACAGCCGGTGCGATGGGGGCTTGACGGAACGAGGCGACCTGCCCACGATCCGCGGTTACTCAGGGGCAGCGAAGAAGGTAGAGTCCCGAGTCTGTCCGGATCGAACCCTCGGCGTGAGGGGACGCCGCAGGCGGGAAAAGTCGAAAGCTGCCCGAGTCCAGGATGCCGTGAGAAACGTTCTCTCAGGTCTCAGGTCTCAGGTCTCAGGTCTCAGGTCGACGCGTCGACTTGTCGCGCCGGCGGCGCTGATCGTGGCGCTCGGCGCGCCGGCGACCGCGCAGTTCATCCCGGAGTCGACGCATGACTGGACGTCGACGGCCGGTGCGCCCGCTGACTTGTCGGAGGCGTGGGCCGACACGAAGACGCCGGGCAAGGGGCTGACATACTCGGTCGGCACGATCGAGGTGGAGCAGACAGGCGTCAACCCGACGTTCTCGAACGCGGGCGTCGACAATCCGCCCGGCGGGGCCGTTCCCTTCGACGTCGTTCGCCGCCAGGTGGTGATCGTACAGTGCGTGGATGCGGCCGGCACCATCCAGTGGCAGCGCTACTTCTTCGGAACCACGAACGTCCCAGGCGCCCGCCGCGCGACGAACGCGCGCGCCATCTCGGTCTGGGAAGCCGAGACGGCGGCCGACGCTCGCATCGCCATCTGCGGCGAGACCTACGACGACACCTTGCCGTTGAGCCAGGCGCCAGCCGGCTTCGTGCAGAACCCCCTGCTCCAGCCGGATCCGACCGGCTTCGTCGCCGTCTACAACGGCGAGGGGTTGCTGCTCTGGACCCACCACTTCTTCGGCGTGCCCCTGGCATTCCCGGAGCTGCTGCAGAACCAGCCCGATTGCGCGATCACCGATCTCAGCATCCGCGTCGAAGGCGAGGGCGAGAACCGGCGCGACGTCGTCACCTACTGCGGCATCTCGTCGTGGGGCAACCCGGCCACGGGCAACGACTGGCTCGACCCGATCCTGCCCTTCGCCGGCGGGACCGGCACCAGCGCCGGCAACACGGACTTCGGTCCATACCAGTGGGACGGCATTGTCGGCCGCCTGTCGCGTGACCACCAGGGTCCGTTCGGCGGTCTCCAGCGCGAGTTCCAATCGACGGTCGGCGGCCCGGACCAGGACGGCGTGTTCGGTCTCGCCGAGGTCGAGGGCAACCGTTTCGTCGTCGCCGGTTCCGCCCGCGAACTGGGCGGCTCCGCGCCGCCGATCGGCTTCCCGTTCACGAGCTTCTCCACCACGGTCGGCTTCCCGTTCCAGGTCGGCACTCTGCTCGCATTCGACGCGGCGCCGACGCGTCTCGGCGTGCCAGCCGCCTTGGAGTTGGAGAACGGTCTGGCCCTCGGGTCCTTCGATGGCAGCGCGACGCACGCGTGCGACGTCATCGTGCAGGCGCGCTGGAACGTCCCGTTCGGGCTCAACACGGTGTTCGTCGTCGGCGCGACGAACGACCCGGACTTCCTCGTCTCGGTCGGTTCCTTCACCACCGCCGGCAGCGACACGCTGCAGGGGGCCAGCGACGGCTTCCTGCTGTCGGCGCTCGACTCTCCCGTCACCAATCAGCTGGTCCTCGGTGGTCTCGGCGGCGTGTTCGTCGGCGGCAACGACGAGGATGGCCTCACCGGCGTCAGTTCGTGGAACGAACACACGGACCACACGCAGGTCTGTGGCTGGTCGGTGGTCGATGGCAGTCCACAGATCCAGGTCGCGAGCTTCTTCCTGGATGCGTGGATCCACCCGGTTCGTCGCGAGGTGTTCGGCGGCGCGGGCCAGGACCTTCCGGCGGTCATGGGGGCGGTGCATGCCGGCAACGGTGGCTCGGGCGTAGCCTACGCCACCGGCCTGTTGTTCCAGCAGCCAGCCGGTGGTGGCATCGGCGCCGACGAGCGCGCGCGCATCACCGTGGTCGGGGCGAGTACGGCCGGTGCCGGGTTTCCCGTCGTCGGTGGGCGTGGCCCGCTGGGTGGGCAGGACGCCGTGCGCACCGAACTCGACATGCTGCCGTTGGGCGTCGGCCGCACCGACGGCACCGGGACGCTGGCTTCGGGTGCGGCGGCCCCGCCGCCTCCCGCCGGCTACAGCGGCGGCACGACCCCGGTTTGCATGCTGACGCCGTCGCCCTTCGGCTTGCGCATCGGTAGGCCGCTGCCGTACCTGCAGCGCATGCTGATCGAGTTCGAGGGTGCGAACGGTGCGGGTGGTACGCCGGCGATCTGGGTCACGCGTCCGCCTGACTATGGTGAGTACATCGTCGGTGCCGTGCAGGTCGGGCTGCCGGCGACCACGCCAGTGCTGCTGGACCAGGCCGAGATCTGGACCTTGAACAGCCCGGCGTTCCTGGCCGAGGTCTGGGCCGGGAACAACCCCTCGCGGATGTGGCAGGTGCCGTTCAGCTACACGCTGCCCACGGGTCCGCTGCAGATCTCGGTGCAGGTTGCCTGCCTGATGCTGACGCCAGTCATGTTCGCGCCGTGCGGCACGTCGCAACTGACGACCTTCGCCAGCCCCGCGTTGTTCTACGAGTACTGATCCAAGTGACCATGGCCGCGCCGGCGCGAGCCGGCTCGGCCTGCAACCGGAGATGCCGATGACCTTGTCCTTCTCGAGTTCGTCCGCGCGGTGCTGCGGCCTGGTCGGCGCGGTTGTCGTGTGTGGACTCAACAGCGCCCTGGCGGCGCAGAGTTCGATCCGTGGATGGGCGGAGCGTTCGTTCGACACCGCGTCCCGCGAAGGCCGCATCGTGCAGATCGACGCCGAGTATCTAGGGTCCATCGTCCTGCATGCGGACGGTCGGGTCTTCTGGCAGGGTCACAGCCTCGCACAGTCGATGGCGCCGTTTCCGCCGGCGCCATCGGGCCTCCGCTATCGACAGGTGGCGGTCGGTGCGAACTTTGCCATCGGCTTGCTGTCCGATGGCACTCTCGTGAGCTCTGGTCAGTTCGGCTCTGGCTATCCCCTGCCACCAGCCGTGCCGGCCGCACCGCCCGGAGTCCGGTTCGAATCGATCTCGACCTCCGGCTACCACGCCATTGCCCTGCGCTCCGACGGCGAGGCGGTCGCCTTTGGCATCAACCACATCGGCGAATGCAACGTCCCGGTCCTGGCGCCAGGACTCATGTTCACCAGCGTGAAGGCAGGTGGACTGTTCTCGCTGGGGCTCGTCTCCGATGGCACGATCCTGGCATGGGGCCATCCGCAGGTCGCCACGCCGAACGTGCCGCCGCTGCCCGTCGGTGTGACCTACGTCGCGATCGAGGCTGGCCAGGACCACGCCATGGCGTTCCGATCCGATGGCGCACTGGTGGCCTGGGGCGACAACTCGTACGGGCAGTGCAATGTGGTGCCACTACCGCCGGGCATGCGATACACGATGGTCGCGGGTGCGGCGTCCCAGACCGTGGCGCTGCGCTCCGATGGAGCGTTGGTCGGGTGGGGGCAGAACTGGGTCGGCAACCTCGACCTGCCGCCGATCGTGCCAGGGGATCGCTGCGTGCAGATCGCGTGTGGCCAGAACCATACACTGATCCTGCTGGCGAGTGGCAGGCTGTTGTCGTGCGGGAATGAGCAGCACATGCAGAGCTACCTGCCACAGCTGCCACGCCGGACGCGCTTCGTCGACGTGTCCGCGGGCACCTACCACGTCGTGGCCGTGCTCTCGAACGGCGCGCTCGAGGCATGGGGCCTCAATGACTATGGCCAGAGTGACATCCCGCCCCAACTGACCGGGATCACCTGTGTTCGGGCCGAGGCGGGCTACACGCACTCCGTCGTGCTGCGCCGCGATGGCCGACTGTTCGCCTGGGGCGACAACAACTCGGGCAAGTGCAACGTGCCGGCGCTGCCGCCGGGCGTGGTCTACGAGGACTTCGCGGTTTCGAGTGGCCACAACGTCGCGATCCGCAGCGACGGCCAGGCCGTGGCTTGGGGCTTCAACGGTTTTGGCGAGACCGTGGTCCCGGTGCTGCCGGCTGGCATGCGCTACGTCGACTGCGACGCGCAGTATGGCCGGACCCTGCTGCTGCGCTCGGACGGCGCCTGCCTCTACCTCGGCATGAACGCCACCAATCCGTCCGCGAATCCGCCGACGCCCGTGCTGCCCAGCGGCGTGCGCTGGACGCAGATCGCCCTGGACCAGAATCGCATGTGGGGGCTGCGCTCCGATGGCATCGTGATGACCTGGGGCAGCGCCGTCTGGACCCCGATCCCCACGCTGCCGTGGGGGGTCTACTACGTCGAGGTCGAGGGCGGCAGTAGCCAAGGACTGATGCGACGCTCCGACGGCCAGCTATCGGTTGCCGGCGCGCTTCAGAACTACCAGGACCTCGTGCCACCACTGGAGCCCGGCACCTCGTACGTGCAGGTGTCCGCAAGTTCCAACGTGCTCAGCGTCGGCCGCGTCGGCCCGACCAGCACCTTCGTCTCCTACGGCCACGGCTGCGCCGGCTCCCTGCCGGCGTCACGCCCGGTGCCCGACGACACCCCGCGCATCGGCAAGACCCTGCACGTCACCTTCTTCGACCTGCCGCAGAGCACCGCGGTGCTCGCGTTCGGCTGGAACAAGCTGGCGCCAGTAGACCTCACGTTCCTCGGCATGCCCGCGTGTGCGCTGCACGTCGACTTCGCCGCGCTGATGCCGTTGGTCGGCCAGCAGCAGCAGGCGGTGTGGACGCTGCCGATTCCGGACAACACCTTGTTCCTCGGCGCGCACTTCTTCGCCCAGGCGCTGGTCCTCGATTCGGCGGCAGGCAACAGCTTCGGCGCGGTGGTCTCGGACGCGGCCGAGGGTGTGATCGGCGACTGGTAGGCGATCCTGCCGAGAGTCGAACGTGATGGACGGCGTGGCGTCCTGCTCCCAGTGACCGTGCCTCACCGACCCGTCACACCGATGTCGGCGACGGGGATCGGCACGAAGCTCTCGGGCGCAGCCGGGGGCCGCAGTGCTGGCAGGCGCCGGCGCGCCGCCGGTTCCAGTAGTGCGGCCACGAGATCGGCGCCGAGCCCCTGCTCCGCGACGACATTGCCTTCGACGCGCACGCACTCGCGGTCGTCGATCCGGCCGAGCGGCGTCGCCAGGAACACGTTGCCGGTCACCTCGCTGCCGACCGGGCGGCCGAAGCGATCGCTCAGGTAGGCGCCGAGCGTCGGGTAGCGGCTGCGCCACGGCTCGCGGTCGATCGGCACCGCGCGCAGGCGCTGGTGCAGCGTCGACGTGGCCGGATCGGCGATCGCCGTCGCCATCCAGCCGCCGCCGCGCTGGTCGAACGAGATGCCCTTGCGACAGGCGACGAACACGTTGCCGCGGATGTGGTTGTCGCGACCGCCGCCGACCAGCACGCCCCAGTTGCAGCGCACGAACACGTTGCCCTCGACGGTGATGCCGCTGGCCAGGTCGTCCAGGTAGACCGCGTTCTGGTAGCGCGCGTCGCTGCCCTGGATGTCGTGGAACAGGTTGTGGCGGATCACGGTCCCATGCAGCGTCCAGTCCCGGCCGCAGTAGATCGCGCCCGAGTCGCCGGTCTCGAGCAGCACGCGGCCGATGTCGTTGCGTTCGATGCGGTGTTCGTTGCCGGCGAAGATCAGCGCGCAGTGCGGCAGGTCCTCGATGCGATTGCCGGCCACCGTCTGGCCGACCCCGTCCAGCCGGATCGCCGGTTGGTAGGTGCGATGCGTGCGCCCGCAGCGGCGGAACGTGCAGCCGCGCACTTCGTTGTCGCCGTGGGTCAGCGTGCTGCGGTCGCCGCCGGTCAGCAGCACGCCGGCGGCGCCGATGTCCGCGAACGCGCAGTCGACGATGGCGCAGTGGTGGCCGGCGAGTTCGATCGCACCGGTGCCGGTGTTGCGGAACGAGCAGTGTTCGATGCGCACGTCGGTGACGTCGGTCGCGGCGATCGCCACGCCCCGGCCGGCTTCGAGTTGCACGTTCGCCAGCGTCAGGTCGCGCGTACCGGCCAGCTCGAGCAGCGGTCCCGCGAGCAGGGAGACGACGATCTCCGGCTCGCCGGTGGCATCGGGCGGCACGAAGTAGGCGCGCTGCCGCGCGACGTCGAGCCAGTACTCGCCGGGTGCGTCGAGTTCTTCGGGGATGCCGAGCACCGCGAAGCGAGCGTCCTTGCCCAGGCCGTAGGTGTGCGGCAGTCCGAGCGTGATCGTGCCGGTCGTCGCATCGATCCGGCCGGCGGGCAGGCTGTCGTCGGCCCAGTCCCAGTGCCAATAGCCGCTCAGCCACACCTGCTCGGCCGCGGCCCAGCGCGCGAGGCGCTCGCGATCGGCGACGCGGAACGTGCCGCCGCGCCGCGCGTCGCCCGGCTCCGGTCGGTCCTTCGAGCTGCCGGCGTCGACGATGCCGTCGATGGGCGCGAAGCCGACATCGGGCCAGCGCGCGGTCGTCAGCGGGCGCCCGTTCCAGAACAGCTCGCTGCCGGCGCCGGCGGGCAGGTTCATGCCGTGGCGCACCAGGCCGGCGAGCGGCGGCTGGTCGGGGGCGACGGACACGTCGATCCAGCGCACGGTGTCGAGGGCGGCTGCCGGCAACCGCGCACGCACGGGGTCGTCAGGGGCGACTTCCTGCGGTCGTGCCCGCAGCCGCACGCCGCCCAGCAACCGCGTCGCCGTCGGCTCCGCGCCGAGGCCGCGGATCTGCGTCGGTGCCGGCAGCGCGCCCATGGGCACCGTGGCGTCGAGCACGTGGACGCCCGGCGCGAGGTCGATGGCGATCGCCGTGGTGCCGGCCGGCGCCGACTGCGCGGCGGCGATCGCGGCCGCCAGCGAGGCGACGACGCCCTCGCCCGGCGGCTGCGTGGGATCGACCAGCAGGTGCAGTGGCTCCGCGGTGGCCGGCGGCGGGACCGCGAGCGCTGCCACCAGCAGCGCCGTCGGCATCGTCGCGCGGAGCGCAGCGTCGGTCGCGCCCACCGCCAGCCTACCCGTCGACCCGCGCCGGCGTGCGCCGCAGCGACCGCACGATGCGTCCGTCGAGCGTGACCTCGACGACCCACACCCGCCCGGACCGGTCGTGCACCTGCACCGACCAGTATTCCTCGTGTTCGGGGCCGGACACGATGCGCGCCTCGTCGATGCGGGCGGCGATCTGCATCGCGCTGGCGAGCACGTGCTGGGGCACGTCGGGGATCGGCACCGTGTGCGAACGTTCGAGCACGCGGCCGTCGGCGGTGACCAGCAGCGAGCGGCTGTGCTCGGGCCCCGCGTCGCCGGCGTAGTGCACGTCGATGCGGTAGCCCTCGCCGCGCGGGCCCCACTCGCGCCCCTGGAACACCCGTTCGCCGCGCGGCTGCACGGCTTCGGCCGTGCGCCGCGCGTCGGCGGGCACCTCGCCCGGGCCGACCGCGACCGCGGCGCCGACGATGCGGTCGCCGTCGAGCCACAGCCGCGCCGGCACGTCGGGCGGGGCCTCGGCCAGCAGCGCGCTGAGGTCGGCCGGCACCGCGCCGGCCGTCGAGCATGCCGCGCAGGCAAGCAGGGAGGCGAACAGCAGACACAGCCGCGGAGACCGCATGCCCGGCACTGTCGGCGAACGCGGCCCGGGCGCAAGCGCGAGCCGAGATGCCGGTCCGGCCTTGATCCGGCGTGCCGCGCAAAGAGACTGGCAGCCCCCATGATCCAGCAGTCCTTCGAACAGTTGATCGAGTCCCTGGCCGCCAAGACCCCGACCCCCGGCGGCGGCGCCGCGGCGGCGATGACCGGCTGCATGGGCACGGCCCTGTTCCTGATGGTGGTGCGCTTCTCGCGCGGCAAGAAGGCCAACGTCGCGCGCGAGGACGACCTGGCGCGCGTCGAGTCGCTGCTCGAGGGCCACCTGGTGCGCATGATGCCGATGGCCGAACGCGACTGCCGTTCGTTCGACCTGGTCTCGGCGGCCTACGGCATGCCGAAGGACAACGAGGGGCAGAAGGCGCTGCGCGACAAGG
Organism: Planctomycetota bacterium; assembly: GCA_016794035.1. Classification (GTDB taxonomy): domain Bacteria; phylum Planctomycetota; class UBA1135; order UBA1135; family UBA2386; genus JAEUHS01. The sequence goes on along the minus strand of JAEUHS010000118.1, from coordinate 12,596 downwards.
CGATCCAGGAGGCGATGCACGGCGCGATGGTGGTGCCCGAGGAGACGCTGTGCATGGTGCGCGACGTGTTCGTCGCGATGGAGGGCGTCGTCGACTGCATCGGCAAGGCGATCGTCAGCGACCTCGCGTCGGGCGCCGCGCTGCTGCTCGCTGCCGCCGAGGGTGCGTTCCTGAACGTGAAGATCAACGCCGCCTACCTGACCAACCGCGAACTGGCCGACAAGACCGTGACGCGCGCCGAGACCGTGCGCACCGAGATCCGCCGCCACCAGCTCGCGATCGCGACCTCGGTCGACAAGATGCTCGCATGAGCCAGCGTCGCCCGCCGCTGTGTCTGATCGTGCTCGACGGGTTCGGCGAGGCCGCGCCCGGTCCGGCCAACGCGATCAGCGTCGCCGAGCCGCGGTTCTGGTACGGCCTGCGCGAGCAGTGGCCGACGACCTCGCTGCAGGCGAGCGGCGAGGACGTCGGTCTGCCGTGCGGGCTGATGGGCAACTCCGAGGTCGGCCACCTCAACATCGGCGCCGGCCGCATCGTCTACCAGGAGATCACGCGCATCGACCGCGAGATCCGCGAGGGGCGCTTCCGGATCAATCCGGCGCTGCGTTCGGCGATCGACCACGCGCGCCGCGGCGACGGCACGCTGCACCTGTTCGGCCTGTGTTCCGACGGCGGCGTGCACAGCAGCGACCGGCACCTGCACGAGCTGCTGCGCATGTGCAAGGACGCCGGCCTCGGCGGCGACCGCGTCGTGCTGCACGCGTTTCTCGACGGCCGCGACACGCCGCCGCGTTCGGCGCCCGGCTACGTCGAGCAGATCGAGACCTGGATGCGGGAGCTCGGCGTCGGCCGCATCGGCACCGTGATCGGCCGTTACTACGCGATGGACCGCGACAAGCGCTGGGAGCGCGTGCAACGCGCCTACGACGCGCTGACGCTCGGCCAGGGCGAGGTCGCCGACTCGGCGCAGGCGGCGATCGCCGCCGCCTACGCGCGCAACGAGGGCGACGAGTTCGTGGCGCCGACGGTGATCGGCTCGCGCGACCGCGGCCGCGTGCGCACCGGCGACGCGGTGATCTTCTTCAACTACCGCACCGACCGCGCGCGGCAGCTGACCGACGCGTTCGTCAGCGCCGACTTCGCGGGCTTCCCGCGCGCGACGGTGCCGGTGGTGCAGTTCGTGACCATGACGCGCTACCGCGAGGACTTCCCGTGCGCGGTCGCCTACGCGCCGCAGAACCTCAAGGGCATCTTCCCGCAGGTGGTCAGCGACCGCGGCCTGCGGCAGCTGCGCATCGCCGAGACCGAGAAGTACGCGCACGTGACGTTCTTCTTCTCCGGCGGCGACGAGAAGGAGTACCCCGGCGAGCGGCGCGTGCTGATCCCGAGTCCCAAGGTCGCGACCTACGACCTGCAGCCGGAGATGTCGGCGGCGCAGGTGACCGACGCGTTGCTCGCGGAGCTCGCCTCCGACCAGCGCCCGGACGTGACGATCCTGAACTTCGCCAACGCCGACATGGTCGGTCACACCGGCATCATGACGGCTGCGGTCAAGGCCGTGCAGACGATCGACGCATGCCTCGCGCGCATCGTGCCGGCCTACCTGAAGCTCGGCGGCACCGTCGCGATCACCGCCGACCACGGCAACGTCGAGCTGATGGTCGACCCGGTGACCGGCCAGCCGCACACGGCGCACACGACCAACCCGGTGCCGCTGGTGATCTGCGGCGAGGCGGTCAAGGGCCGCACGCTGCACGACGGTGGCCGGCTGTGCGACATCGCGACCACGCTGCTGCCGATCCTCGAACTGCCGCGCGACCCCGGCATGGAAGGCCGGGACCTGTTCGCATGAGCCCGCGCCTCGCCGCCCTGGTGCTCGCCGGCAGCGCGCTGTTGCCGGCGCAAGCCGAGGTCCGCGACCGCGTGCGCACGCTGCTGAGCGCCGTCGACGCAGCGCGCATCGAACAGGACGTGCGCGCGTTGGTCGGCTTCGGGACGCGGCACGTGCTGTCGCGCACCGACAGCGACACCGAAGGCACCGGTGCCGCGCGCCGCTGGCTGCAGGCCCGGTTCGCGGCGATCGCCGCGACCACGGACGAAGGCCGGCTCCAGGTCGCGCTGCAGGCGGCGACGGTGCCGTGCCTGCGGCCCGGCATGCCGCGCGAACTGCCGATCGTCAACGTGATCGCGACGCTGCGCGGCACCGGTGATCCCGAGCGCATCTACGTGGTCTCGGGCCACTACGACTCGCGCAACGGCCGCGGCGAAGACGGCGAACGGGCCGCGCCCGGAGCCGTCGACGACGCGTCGGGCACCGCCGCGATGCTCGAGGCGTGCCGCGTGCTCACGGCCGCGCGCTTCCCGGCGACGATCGTGTTCGCCGCCTACGACGCCGAAGAACAGGGCCTGCTGGGATCGGCCGCGCACGCCGCGGCGCTGGCCGACGCCGGCGCCACGGTCGACGGCATGATCACCTGCGACATCGTCGGCAACACGCTCGGCATGGACGGCGCCCGCTACCACCGGTTCGTGCGCTGCTTCAGCTACGCGTCGGGCGGCACCGACGGCAGCGGCCGCAGCCTGGCGCGCGCCGTGACCTACGCGGCCCGCACGCACCTGCCCGACTTCGACGTGCGGCTGATCCTGCGCGGCGATCGCTACGGCCGCGGCGGCGATCACCGGTCGTTCTTCGAACACGGCTTCCCGGCGGTGCGCTTCACCGAGCCGCGCGAGGACTTCTCGCGCCAGCACCAGGACATCACGTCGCGCGACGGTCGGCCCTATGGCGACCTGCCGGACTACGCCGACTTCGCCTACACCGCCAACGTGACGCGCGTCGCCGTGGCGACCCTGGCCGAACTGGCCAGCGCGCCGCCGCCGCCGCTCGCGGTCTCGGCCGCGCTGCGGCGCGACCGCTACGACACCGAGCTGGTCTACGTGCCGCCGCCGGGCGCGGCGGCGTGCGAGTTCGTCTGGCGCGAGACGACGGCCGCGGACTGGACCAACGTGGTCGATGCGGCGGCGGCGGCGCTGGTGTCGCTCGGCGGCGGACGCATGCAGGCGACGCTCGCCGGTGTCTGCCTCGACGACGTCGTCGTCGGCGTGCGGGCGATCGCGGCGGACGGCAGCCGCAGCCGCGTGGCGACGCCGCCGGAACCGGACCGCTTCGATCGACAGCGGCGCGCGCGCACGGCGGTGACGGAGGACGACGATGGCCAGAGATGAACGGGTGCGGGCGTCGGTGCGGTCGGTGCTGTCGGTGCTGTCGGCCGCGCTGCTGGCGGCCTGCCAGGGCGACGGCAGCGACATCGGCCCCAAGCTGGCCGCGCTGCCGAGCGAGAGCTGCAAGGTCGTCGTGCTCGACGACCTCGGCCGCGGCGTCGTCGAGGCGCGCGCGACCGTCGCCGGACGCACGGCGCTGACCGGGCGCAACGGGCGCGGCGATCTGGCCTCGAGCCCGCGCGGCCGACAGCTGGTCGACGTCGACGGCAGCCACGCGGCCGCGGTCGCCGGCGACCGGCTCGGCCGCGTGCGCTTCGCGGCGACGATCGTCGGCCCGGATCTGCCGGCGGTGGTGTTCCTGCCGGACCTGCCCGACGGCAGCTCGGCGGCCCTGGCGCTCGGCACCCAGGCGGGGGCGACGACCGTGACCGCGCCGTCCGGCGGCCGGCTGACCGTCGCCGCCGGCGCCAGCGTCGGCAGCGACGACCCGGCCGCGACCACGGTGACGCTGCGCACCGGCGCGCTGCAGGCGTCGCACGTGCCCGGCGACCTGCCGGCCGCGACCGCCGGCGCGCTGCTGACCGGCGCCGTGTTCTGCATCGACCCGCCCGGCGTGACCTTCACGCCCGCCGCCGACCTCGACGTCGCCGACGATCTCGGCCTCGGCGCGGCCGGCACGGCGACGTTGTTCCGGCTCGACGCGGTCACCGGCGAATGGACCGCCGTGCGGTCCGGTCTCGCCGCGGCCGCCGGCCGCATCCAGGCGCCGAACGCCGTGGCCGGCGGGGGTTGCTACGTGTTCGGCGTCGACGTGCCGGCAGCGTCCCTCGCCGGTCGCGTCGTGCTGCCGACCGGCGCCCCGGTCCCGGGCACGATCGTGACCGTCGACGGCCGCGCGACCACCAGCGACGCCGCGGGCCGCTTCGTCGTCACCAACGTGCCCGGCGCGCGCGCGGACGGATCGGCGCGCAACGCCGTGGTCGAACTGTTCGCCGGGGGCAGCTGGCTGCCGGCGCGCGTCGGCAGCACGTTCGCGATCACGCCCGGCGCCGACCTCGACGTCGGCGATCTCGGGCTCGACACGACCGAGGCCGGCAACGTGCGCGTGCAGCAGGTGCGGCGCGGTCGGGCCGAGGTGCTCCGCCCGACGCGGCTCGGCGCGACCTGCGAGGCGGTGGCGCAGGCGACCCTGGGGGATGCCGCGGGCCAGGCGCTGTTCGAGGACATGCCGGCGCGCTGGTTCGGCTTCCAGGACGGCCGGCCGATCGACGGCCAGAACGTCTTCTACAGCCAGGGCATCGGTTTCCTCGATCCCGGTCGGCGCTGGTTCGACACCTACCAGTTCTTCGACGAACGTCCGTGGTTCCTCGGTTCGCGCCGCACGCGCGCGCTGGTCACCGACTCGGTCGGCGGCGGGCCGCAGTGCGACGTCACGCTGGTGCGCGGATCGGTCGCCGGTGAGGGCCGCATCGGCATCAGCAACGAGTCCGGTTCGTTCTTCGTCGACCGCGACTTCAGCGGCCGCGCGACCGCGACCCTGCGCACGGAGCGCGACGGGCAGGTCCTGGTGCACGCGTTCTCGATCGAACGGCCGAACGGCGACCACCTCGAGCTGCCGATCCAGCGCGTGCTGCGCCGACCGCTCGCCGCGTTCGATCGCCACGGCCTCGTCGCCGGCACGCTGACCGGTGCCGATCCGGCGCGGCAACATCGGCTGCGGGCGACGCGGCGGCTCGACCTGCAGGAGTGGTGGGACGATGTCGTCGAGGGCATCCCGATCGCCTCGTCGCTGCCGATCGACGTCGACCCGGCGACCACGCACGCGGCGTTCCAGGCCGGGGTCTCTGTCGCGGGCGGGCACCTGGTCGCCACCGAGCTGACGTCGCCCGGCGGGCTCTTGACCCTGCAGAAGGTCGGCCTGGTCGCCGACCTCGTGCCGACGGAGGGTGCGACGATCGCGCGTGACATCGCGCTCGACCTGCCGGCGACCACGACGTTCACTCTGACCGAAGTGCTGGTCTCGCCGCCGCCGATCGACCTGTCGACGATGACCTTGGCATTGGCGGTGTTGCAGCCGACCGGACGCGTGATCGATGTGGTGCGCGGTCTCCGCGGCAATCACAACGGGTCCCCGCTGCCCTCCTTCAACCTCACGTTCCAGTTGCCGTCGCTGACGGGGGGCCTGCAGGACCACAAGTGGCTCGCCGTGCTGCAGGGTTCGCTCGCCACTGCCAACGGCACGATCCGCACCAGCGCTATGGTGGCGTTGCCGCTGGCCACTTCGCCGGGGTTCCCGAGCCCGTTCGGGTTCCGCGGCGTGCCCGACGTGACCGCGCCGGCCGACGGCGGGGCAGTTCCCGCGACTGGCTTCACGGTCGACTTCGCGCTGCCCTCCGGCGCGCTGTACGGCACGCTCGAACTGCGCAGCGCGACGGCCGGCGAGACCCTGCTCTGGCAGGTCGTGGTGCCGCCCGACCTGACGCAGTTCGCGTTCGTGACGTTGCCGGCCGAGGCCGCGACGCCGCTGGTCGCGGGCCGCAGCTACACGCTGACCGTGTCGGCCTACTTCGGCACCAGCGTGCTGGCGACGTCGGGCGATGCCTACCGCGACCTGTCGGGCTTCGTGCAGTCGATCGGCGCGACCGAACTCGGCGTCACGCAGGTGACCCGACGTTCGCTGACCCTGACCACGAACTGATGTCGCGCTTCCTCGCCGCGGCCGCGGCGCTGCTGCTGGCAGCGTGCGTGACGAGGCGGCCAGGGCCGACGCCGGAGGCGCAGCTCGACGGCGCCGTGGCGGCGCTGCAAGAGGGCCGCATCGAGCAGGCGCAGGAGATCGTCGCGGCCCTACGCGAGCGCTACCCGACGCACGTCGCCGCCGCGCAGTGGAGTTCGCTGCTGGCCGAACTGCTGTGGCGCGACGACGAGGCGATCCGCGAGCAGACCGCCGCGGTGCGCAACGCGCGCGCCGCCGGCCTCGAGGCGACCGAGGTGCAGTCGCTGCGCGGGCGGCTCGGCGACCTGCTGTTCCAGGCCGGGCGCTGGGGCGAGTGTCCGGGGCCGCTGCTCGCGGGCGCGTTCGGCGCCGACAGCGAACGGCGCCGCGCGTTCGGCACGATCGCCTACGGCCTGCCGTTCGTGCGCAAGCCCGCGGGCCCGCTGCTGACCGAACAGCGGCTGCTGCCGGGCGACACGCCGGAGTTCCTGTGCGGAGCCGGCGACCGCGTGCGGCCGTTCGCGATCGACACCGGCACGTCGATGACGACGGTGTCGCACAGCTTCGCGGGCGAGCTCGGCGTGCTCGCGCCGCAGCCGGCCGGCGAGGCCATCGACGCCGCCGGGCGCCGCCTGACGGTCGAGGTCGGTTCGCTGCCGCGCTTCACCGTCGGCGACATCGAGCTCGGCACCACGCCGGTGCTGCTGGTCGACGACGAAGTGCTGCGCCTGCGCGACCTGTTCGGCGGCCCCGAACGCGTGCCGCGCGGCGTGCTCGGCCTCGACCTGCTGGCGGTGTTCCGGTTCACGATCGATCCGGAGCGTGGCAGCGTCGTGCTCGAACTGCCGCGCGGGCTGCCCGAGTCGGAATCGGTGCAGTGCGTGCGCGCCGAGGGACGCTGCCTGGTGCCGCTGTTCGTCGAAGGCGCGCGGCTGTGGTTCGTGCTCGACACCGGCGCCAGCCACTCGAGCCTGACCGCCGCCGGCGTCGACGCGCTGCCGGGCGGAGCGGGCCGCACCGTGCCGTCGTTCCGCCGCGTGCGCACGGTCGGCGGCGGCCTCGTGGCCGTGCGCGAGGTGCGCGACCTCGTGCTGCGCTGCTCGGAAGTGCGCTTCCAGGGCGTGACGCTGCCGGTCGTGCCGCGCGGTGCGGCGACCGTGTTCCCCGTGCACGGGGTGCTGGGCATCGATCTGCTCGGCCGCTGCCGGGTGACGCTCGACCGCGGCCGCGCGCGGCTGCAGGCCGTGCCGTAGGATGCCGGGCCACCGCACCGCATGGCCCCATCCGAGATCCCGCCGTTCCCGTTCGAAGCGCTCGCCGAGGCCGTCGCGACGGTGGCCGCCGACGGCGTCCTGTCCGCGCACAACGCCGCGATGCGGTCGCTGCTGGCGGGGTGCGGCGGCACGTCGTTGGCGACGCTGCCGCTCGATGCGACGGCGCAGCAGCGGCTCGCCGCCGGCGAACGCGTGCCGGCGATGTTCGGCGGCCGCGCGTTCGAGCTGTGCCTGCACGAGGCCGGCGGCGGCCGCTGGTTGTGCGCCCGCGACGTGCACGACCGCGAGCGCGCCGAGACCAGCGAACTGGCGGCGGCGCGCGTGCGGCTGCTCGGGCGGCTGGCCGGGTCGGTCGTGCACGATCTCAACAACCTGCTCGGCTCGGCGATGGGACTCGCGGCCATGCTGGTGCCCGCCACCAAGGACCCGGCCGACCGACAGCTGCTCGAAGAACTGCAGCGCGGTTCGCAGCGCAGCGCGACGATGGCGAGCGCGCTCGCCCGTCTGCTGAAGGCGACGCCGAGGCAGTGGCAGCAGGTGGCGGTCACCGATCTCGTCGCCGAGGCGCTGTCGGTGTGCAAGCGCATCGCGACGCAGCACGACGTCGAGGTCGTGCCGTCGATGGCCACGGACCTGCCGCCGATCCGCGTCGTCGCGGCCGAGGCCACGCAGGTGCTGCTGCAGGGACTCGTCGCGGCGCTGGGCCGCGCGCCGGGGCGGCTGCACGTGCAGGCCGCGCGCGAGCCGATCGCGATCGCCGGCGGCCGGCCGCGGACCTGCGTGCGGGTGCGATTCGCGGCCGAGGCGTGCCGGCGACCGGTCGCGGACCCGCGGGAGCCGGCGGCGGAATGGCAGGCGCGGGCGGCGCTGGTGCTGGCCCGGGCCGGTGGCGAACTCACGGTCGCGGCGAGCGCGGACGCGGCGACGATCGCCTACGTCTGGCCGGCGGTCCGGTCCGGCTGAGGCTCGGCCCCTGCGGGCCGCATGCGTTCGGCGGTGAACACGCCGTGCTGCAGTTCGTCGGCGCGCGCCTGGTCGAACGGCCGGCCGCCGAAGCGCACCTCCTGGTAGACCTCGAACGCGCGCCGCACCTCGGGCGGCAGGCGACCTGCCGCGGCGAGTTCCCGCTGGAACATCTCGAGCGTGTCGCCGGCGCGACGCGCGTGGCCCGCCGCGCTCAGCGCGCGCAGCAGGCGCGCCAGCGTGCGGCGCGCGCTGCGCGCGACCGGCGGCGTCACCGCCGTCGCGCGGCGCGCCGGTCCGGTCGGCCACAGCGTCGAGCCGATCGCCAGCAGCAGCGCGACCAGCAGCAGCCACGGCTGCAGCACGAAGTCGAGCAGGGCCTGCCACGGACTGCGCGCACCGGCGGCCGCGATCGCGGGGTCGGTGTCGAGGCGGCCGCTGTCGTCGAGCCGCGACGGCATGCGGCGGCCACGTTCCTGCGGCGGCGTCGGATCGAACACGACGAAGCCGCGGCCGGCGAACGGGATCTCGACCCATGCGTGCGCGTGCTGCGAGCCGAACAGCCGCGCGCCGGGCTCGCTGCGATCGGCGTCGCCGCCGTAGAGGCCGACGCCGATGCGGCAGGCGATGCCGCGCAGGCGCAGCATCAGCGCCGCCGCCGATGCGAAGTGCATGCAGTAGCCGCGCCGATCGCCGTCGGCGAACAGGAAGTTCTCGAGCGCATGCGCGTGCGGGCCCTGCGGCTCGACGCGGTCGTAGCGGCAGTGGTGGGCGAGACCCGCCGCGATCGCCTCGATGGCCTCCTGCGGCGCCGTGCCGACGTGCCAGGCGTCGAGCAGCGCCTCGAAGGGGGCGCGATCGAGGCCGGCCGGCAGCGACAGCAGGCCGAGCCGGCGTGCGCGCGGATCGAGCGGCAGATCGGCGGGCGGTGCGGGCAGACGCTGGAAGCCGATCGCGTAGTCGTCCAGGCGACTGCGGTCCGGTTGCCGCAGCCACTCGCGCAGATCGTCGGCGACGAGGTCGTCGAGGCCGCGGATCTCGGTCGCACCCGGCGGCGCGAACACGAAGTTGCGCGCGCCGGCGAAGCGCTCGACCTCCAGCCACTGCACCGGCGCGTCCGGCAGCGGTCGCCGCAGCACGTGCGACTCCGCGTGCGGCGCGACCGACTGGTCGAGCTGGCCGATCTGCCAGCGATCGAGCCCGGCGGCGGCGAAGAAGCCCGAACGCAGGTACAGGTCGCCGGGCACGGCGCGCCCGGTCGTCGTGCGCACGCGTACCAGCTGCTCGCCGTGCAGATCCGCGAGCGCGCCCCTGCCGCCGTCGAGCACGAACGAATCGTCGAGGCCGACGCGCCGCCGGCCCCGATCGTCGGCCGGGGCCGACCCGCCGCTCGTTCCCGACCGGCTCGGCGTCGGCAGCAGACCGATCGTCCGTTCGACCGCGAACGCGGCCAGCAGGCACGGCAGCGCCAGCGCGAGCGCCGAGGCCAGCACCGGGCCGGTGTGCGCGCGCGCGACGAGCCGGTGCGGGGCGCGGCTGACGCGGCAGGCGGCGAGGTGCGCGGTGGTGCGCAGCGTCAGGCACGCCATCAACCCGTAGGCGAACACCAGCGGCAGGTGCACGCCGTCGAGGATCACGCCGACCAGCAGCACGCAGAAGCTGAGGAACAACCCGAGTGCGCCGTCGCTCTCCTGCTGGCGCGCGGTCACGAACGCGAGCGGCGGCAGGATCGTGCAGGCCAGCGCGGCGGGGCGCGACAGCGTGCCGGCGAACTCGAGCGCGAGCCACAGCGCGACGGTCTGCAGCAGCATCGTCAGCAGCGTGCGGCGCCACGGCGACGTCGCCGGCGGCAGGCGGCCCAGCACCGCGCCGGGCAGCACCAGCGCCAGCAGCCAGCCGACCGGGAAGTCGGCCGCCGGCAGGTTCGCCAGCGCCAGCGTCGTGCAGGCGAACAGCGCTGCGGCGGCGAGGCGCGCGGTGCCGCGCGGTTCGGTGGGGCGCGGGTTCATTCGAACTCGCCTCCGACGATCGTGACGGTGCGCGGCAGCGCGGCGATCTCCGGCGACGCCGTGTAGGCGCCGGCCGGGATCCAGAAGCAGTGTTCGAGCCGCAGCAGTTCGTCGAGCAGATCGGGCGCCAGCGGATGGTGCGGCGTCGGGCCGGCCTCGGCCAGCAGCGTCAGCAGGTCGTGTTCCTGCGCCGGGCCGTGCACCAGGAACTGCGCGGGCTCGGCGGCGACGACCAGCACCCGCACCTGCGCCGCGCGCTGCCGCAGGTGGGCGACCAGCGCCGCGCAGGCGCCGAGGCTCCACTCGAAACGTCGCGTGCCGTGCTGCAGCGGCCGGCCGGGCGGCCGGCGCAGGTCGAGCACGAGGCCGACCGTGTGCGGCAGCCGTCCGCGCGTGACGCGGCGCACCAGCGTGCCGATCGCGGCGCTGCGCAGCGCGTGCACGCCGCGCGCGTCCTCGTTCGGCTGGTGTTCGCGCAGCGAGTGGAATTCGAGGCCGGTCGCCATGGTGCGGTCGCGCGGGGCGGCCTGCTGTTCGGCGATCGCCTGCACGATCTCGGCCGACAGCGGCACGCGCGCCGGTTCGGTGACGAAGTCGGCGGCGACGGTGACGACGGCGCGCGTGCGGAACAGAGCCAGCGGCCAGACCGACATCAGCACGAACACGCGTTCGAGCACGTGGCTGCGTTGCAGGCTGCGACCGCGGATGCCGACCCGCACCGGCGCGTCGGGCGGCAGCACCGGCAGCAGCACCGGCGGTTCGGAACGCATCGTGCGCGGCTCGCTGAGCAGGCACTCGCGCGCGGGCCGGCGACCGCGATGCACCAGCGTCAGTTGTTCGACGAACAGCGCGCCGACGACCGTGCGGCGCGCGGCGACCTGGACCTCGGTGTGGTGCAGTCGGCGCTGCTTGGCGACGAAGTCGACCACCAGCGGCGCCGCCAGCATCGCGGCGGCGAGCCGCGCGTTGTCGTCGTCACCGAGCCAGGCGGCGCCGGCGGCCAACGCGGTCAGCCACGCGACGACCTTGCCGCGCAGGGTGAGTTCGACGCTGCTGCTCGGGATCGCCATCGGGCGCCGTTCAATCGGGCAGCGGCGTGTGCGCGAGGATCTCGTGCAGCAGCGCCTCGGTGTCGCCGCCCGAGCGGCCGGTCATGCGATGGGCCCACGCCGGCACCAGCAGCGCGCGCACGTCGTCGGGCACCACGAAGTCGCGGCCGTGCACGTAGGCGCGCGCGCGGCAGGCCCGGTGCAGCGCCTGCGCGCCGCGCGTGCTGACGCCGAGCACGGCATCGGCCATCGTGCGCGTGCGGTGCGCGAGTTCGACCATGAACGCCGCCAGCTCGCGGTCGCAGCGCACCTGTTCGATCGTCGCGCGCGCGCCGAGCAGATCGTCGCGGCTGGCGACCGGCCGCAGGTCGTCGGCGAGCCGGTGGCCGTCCTCGCGGGCGACGACGTCGATCTCGTGTTCGGTGCTCGGATAGCCAAGCCGCAGGCTCAGCAGGAAGCGGTCGAGCTGGTTCTCGGGCAGCGGGTAGGTGCCGGCCGACGTCATCGGGTTCTGCGTCGCGATCACGAAGAACGGATCCGGCAGCGCGTGGCTCTCGCGGTCGATCGTGACCCGGCGCTCGGCCATGCACTCGAGCAGCGCCGACTGCGTGCGCGGCGGCGTGCGGTTGAGTTCGTCGGCCAGCAGCACCGAGGTGAACACCGGCCCGGGCCGGAACGTCAGTTCGCCGGTGCGCGGATGGTAGATCTGGGCGCCGACGATGTCGCTCGGCAGCAGGTCGGCCGTGCACTGCACGCGCTGGAACGGCAGGTCGAGCGCCTTCGCCAGGCTGCGCGCCAGCAGCGTCTTGCCGACGCCGGGGTGGTCCTCGATCAGCAGGTGGCCGCCGGCGAACAGGGCCGTGACCGCGAGTTCGATCGCCTCTTCCTTGCCCCGCAGGGTCTGGCCGATGGCGTCGATGAGCTGCTGCGCGAGGGGAGACATCCGCGGGGGTCTGGGTGCGGTGCGCATGGTAGCCGAGGCGGCGCGGGGAGGGGGCGCTGGCTCCAACGGGTTCCGCCGGCCGACGTTCAGTCGGCGGCACGATCACGCGCGGCGCGGCTCAGCGCGGCTGCCCTCGCTCCAGCTGCTCGCGCGCCGCTGCGAAGTCGGGCCACGAGGCGCCGTTCGCAGAGTGTGACGGTGCGCGGCGTTGGGTGCAAAGACGCCTTCGCCGCCCTGGCCGCCCGGTCGGCGTCCGTCTCAGCGGGCCGCGGCGACCTCGACCTTCTCGACCTGCGACAGGCCGAACGCGTCGTGGTCCTCGGGAGCGACGTCCGGGTTGAAGGACACCGCCTGGGCTAGGCAGGTGAAGTCCTCACGCACCTCGCGCGGAATCGACACCGCGATCCGGGCGGGGCTGTA
>JAEUHS010000111.1 GCA_016794035.1 Planctomycetota bacterium | reverse complement strand
GAAGAACCCGGCGAAGTTCGCGCGGCTCGGCGGCTCGATCCCGCGCGGCGTGCTGCTGGTCGGCTCGCCCGGCACCGGCAAGACGCTGCTGGCGAAGGCGATCGCCGGCGAGGCCGAGGTGCCGTTCTTCTCGATCTCCGGCAGCGACTTCGTCGAGATGTTCGTCGGCGTCGGCGCGAGCCGCGTGCGCGACCTGTTCAAGCAGGCCCGCGAGGCGAGCCCGTGCATCGTCTTCCTCGACGAGATCGACGCGGTCGGCAGGAAGCGCGGCACCGGCATGGGCGGCGGTCACGACGAACGCGAACAGACGTTGAACGCGATCCTGGTCGAGATGGACGGCTTCGACTCCGACAAGGGCATCATCCTGGTCGGCGCCACCAACCGCCCCGACGTGCTCGACCCCGCGCTGCTGCGTCCGGGCCGCTTCGACCGTCAGGTCGTCATCGACAAGCCCGACGTCAAGGGCCGCGAGGCGATCCTCAAGGTGCATGCGCGCAAGATCAAGCTGGCCGGCTACGTCGACCTGACGGTGATCGCCAAGGCGACCGCCGGGTTCTCCGGCGCCGAGCTGGCGGCCGTGATCAACGAGGCGGCGATCCTGGCGGCGATGAAGAACAAGGACGCCGTCGACCTGTCGGACCTCGAGGAGGGGCGCGACCGCGTGCGTTGGGGCCGCGAGAAGCGCAGCCGCGCGATCGAGGAGGAGGACAAGAAGGTCACCGCCTACCACGAGGCGGGTCATGCCATCGTGTCGATCAAGACGCCGGACCAGGACCCCGTGCACAAGGTGACGATCGTCTCGCGCGGACGGGCGCTCGGCGCGACGATGTCACTGCCCGAGAAGGACGACTACAACCACTGGCGCAAGAAGCTGCTCGGCCGCATCGCCGTCTGCTTCGGCGGCCGCATCGCCGAGGAGGTCGTGTTCGGCGACGTCTCGGCCGGCGCCCAGAACGACATCGAGCAGGCGACCAACCTGGCGCGCGTCATGGTCTGCGAACTCGGCATGAGTGCGAAGGTCGGGCCGATCAAGTACACCGCCGACGAGGAGAATCCGTTCCTCGGCCGCGAGTTCCGCGTCGCCGCGACGGTCTCCGAGCGCACGCTGGAGCTGCTCGACGAGGAGGTCAAGCGCATCGTCGACGAGCAGTACCAGGCCGCGACCGACCTGCTGCGCGAACACCGCAAGGGACTCGACCTCGTGGCCCAGGCCCTGCTGAAGCACGAGACGCTGTCCGGCGACGAGGTCGCGGCCGTGTTGCGCGGCGACGACCTCGAGGAGTTCCGGCAGGCGCAGTTGCGGCAACGGCCGGCCGGCGAACGCGCTGCGAAGCGCGCCGAGGCCAGCGCTTGGCCCGACGCTGCCGCCGAGAAGAAGCCCGATGTGGGTCTGTCGGGGGCCTGATGCCCCCGGCGACCGTTCCGAACCGCCCTTCGCCCCGCCCGCTCCCGATGCCCCGTCGATGCCCGCAGCCAGTCTGATCGCCGTCGCGCCGGTCGTCGACGGCCAGCTCAACGACGCGGTCGGCATCCTCAAGATGCTGATCGAGGTGACGGTCTTCGCCGTCATCATCTACATGGTGCTGCGCTTCCTGCGTGAGACGCGCGGCTCGGGCGTCGTGCGCGGCCTGGCGCTGCTGCTCGGCGGCGCGCTGATCTCGTTCCTGATCCTGATCGAGACGCTGAAGCTGGAGCGGCTCGGCTGGCTGTTCTCGGCCATCGCGCAATCGGTCGTGCTCGGCCTCGTCGTCGTGTTCCATCCCGAGATCCGCCGCGCGATCGTGCACCTCGGCGACGCGCCGTTCTTCGGCCGCTTCTTCCGCTCCGACAGCAAGATCGTGCCGCGGCTGCTGCGCGCGGTCGCCCGCATGAGCAAGGAGCGCATCGGCGCGCTGATCGCGATCGAACGGGAGGCGTCGCTGTCCGAGCTGACCGAGAACGGCATCACGATCGACGCCGAACTCAACTCCTACCTGATCGAGTCGATCTTCTACCCGAAGAGCGCGCTGCACGACGGCGGCGTCGTGGTGCGCGACGACCGCATCGTCGCCGCGTCGTGCCTGTTCCCGCTCAGCCAGAATCCCGAGGTCGACAAGCGACTCGGCACGCGCCACCGCGCCGCGCTGGGCCTGTCCGAGGAGACCGACGCGCTGGTGCTGGTCGTCAGCGAGGAGACCGGCAAGATCTCGACGGCGCAGGCCGGCAAGCTGAACTTCGACCTCAGCCTCGAACAGCTCGAGCAGCAGCTCGAAGAGATGCTCGGCCGGAGGCAGGCAGCGTGAAGGCCGATCGCTTTCGCGTGCGGGCGTTCTGGGCCGCGCTGGTCTCGGACCCGTATCGCAAGCTGATCGCGATCCTGCTGGCGATCGGCCTGTGGTTCTTCATCAACGGCCAGATCACCGGCTCGGTGTCCCGGACGGTCTCGCTGACCTGGGTCGGCTCGGTGCGCACCGGCGAGGAGAACTTCGGCGACCGGCTCGCCGTGGTGTTGCCCACCGACCGGGTGATCGGGCGCCGGTTCATGAACGGCGACGCCGAGATCCAGACCGTCACCGTCCGGCTCAGCGGGCCGCGCTTCAAGATCGACGCGCTGGCCAACATCCAGCTCGACCTGCAGATCGCCGGCTTCACCGGGCTCGACTGGTCGTCGCGCCGCGACATCGAGTTCACCGCGGCCGACATCCGACCGGACATCCGCGCGCTGCAGGAGGTGCAGATCGAACTCGACCCGCCGCGGATCCGCCTCGAGGTCGAGCGCCTCGATGCCTACCAGGTGCGGCTGAGCCTCGACGTGGTGGAGGTCGACGTCGGCGACGAGGAACTCGGCAAACGGCTGCGCCTCGACACGGCCGAGTTCCAGCCGGCGACGGTGACCATCCTCGGGCCCGCCAGCGCGATCCAGAAGTTCCGTCAGCCGGGGCCCAAGTTCCTGCAGGCGCACGTGCTGCGCGTCGGCCTCGACCGCCAGGTCAGCGCCGGCGTCGAGCTGTCGGCCGGCAAGGAGCTGGGGCTGCGCCTCGCCGAGGTGCCGACCGTCACGTTCCAGGTGCTGCCGGTGACGCAGGTGTTCACGCTCGAACTGCCGCTGGTCGTCGACGATCTGGCGCTGGAGCCGGGCCTGCGCGGACAGTACCGGCCCGACGAGTCGTCGCGCCGGGTGCGCATCCGCGCCGGCGGCCAGCTGCTGCTGCTGCTGGCGAACCTGCCGAGCGACGCCCGACGGCAGGAATGGGCCGCCAGCAACCTGCGCCTGCTCGTCGTGGTGCCGCGTCTGGAGGCCGGCAGCGAATACCGCTCCGAGATCGTGCTCGAGGCGCGCCTGCTGCTGCTCGAGACGTCGCAGCTGAACGTCGACCGCACCGAGCGCTTGCTCGACGAGGCGGTATCGGTCACGCTGCGCCGGCAGCCATGAGCACGATCGAACCGCCGCAGTTCGGCACCGACGGCCTGCGGAGTCGCGCCGGCGATCCGCCGATGGACCCGGAGACGCTGCGCCGCGTCGGCGCGGCGCTCGGCGTGCAGCTGCAGCGCAGCGGCTCGGCGCAGAAGCGCGTGCTGATCGGCAACGACGGCCGCGAGTCCGCGCCGTGGATCCTCGAAGCGCTGGCTCAGGGTCTCGGCGCGACCGAGGTGAGCATCGGCGACATCGGCCTGTGCACGACGCCGGCGCTCGCGTTCCTGACGCGCACGCAGGCGGTCTCCGCCGGCATCATGATCAGCGCGTCGCACAATCCGGCGCACGACAACGGCGTCAAGATCTTCGCCGCCGACGGCAGCAAGCTCGCCGCCGCCGACGAGGCCGAGATCGCGGCGCTCGCCGTCGAGCTGCGTCCCGCCGCGCCGCGCACGCCGCGCATCCGCGACCGCGCCGACCTGCTGCGCAAGTACGAGGATCGCTTCGGCGAGCAGTTCCCGCAGCTCGACCTCGGCGGCCGCACGATCTGCATCGACGCGGCGAACGGCGGCGGCGCGCTGCTGGCGCCGGCGATCCTGCGCGCGTTCGGCGCCGAGGTCGTCGAGGTCGGCTGCGAACCCGACGGATGGAACATCAACGACGGCGTCGGCGCGCTGCACCCCGAGTCGCTGCGTGCGGCCGTGCTCGAACACCGCGCCGCGTTCGGCATCTGCCTCGACGGCGACGGCGACCGCGGCATCTTCGTCGACGAACTCGGCAACGTGCGCGACGGCGACGACGTGCTGAGCCTGTTCGGCCGGCAGCTGCACGGCGACCGCGCGCTGCCCGGCGACGTCGTCGTCGCCACCGTGATGAGCAACCTCGGCCTGCACAAGGCGCTGCGTGACGCCGGCGTCGGCCTGCACGTGACGCCGGTCGGCGACCGCCACGTGTTCGCGGCGATGCAGCAGCTCGGCGCGGCGGTCGGCGGCGAGCAGTCGGGTCACATCCTGTTCCGCGACCACGACCTGGTCGGCGACGGCCTCTACACCGGTCTGCGCGTGCTGGCGCTCGACGCGCCGCACGGCATCGCGGCGCTGTTCGCGGGCTTCCGGCGCTTCCCGCAGCAGCTCGTCAACGTGCCGGTCGCGAAGAAGCCCGACCTCGCCACGGTCCCGGCGATCGCGCGGAAGGCCGCCGAGGTCGAGCGCACGCTCGGCGACGACGGCCGTCTGCTGCTGCGCTACTCCGGCACCGAACCGAAGTGCCGCGTGATGATCGAGGCCGCCGACGCCGCGCTGTGCGAACGGCTGTGCCAGGAGCTCGCCGCCGTCGTGCGCACGGAACTCGGCGCATGAGCGAACGTCCGGCGCTGGCGTTGTCGGGCAGCAACGTGACCGGCGACGCGCCGTTCTCGTGCGCGCTGCGGCTGGCCGGGGCCGTGCACGAAGCGCGTTCGCCGGTCGGCGCACGCGGTGACCTGGCGGCGCTGGCGCGCGACCTGTGCCTGCGGCACGGCGTGCGACCGCAGGAACTGGGCGAGCTGCGTGTCGACCTCGGCCCCGGCTCCTACACGGGTCTGCGCGTGGCGGTGACGTTCGTGCGCTTCCTGCAGCGCTTCTCCACGGTGCAGGTGCTGGCGACCGACAGCCTGTCGTTGCTGGCGACCGCCGCGCTGGGCCGCGACCTGACGCACCGCCGCCTGCGCCCGTTGCTCGATGCGCGCCGCGAGCGCTGCCACGGCGCCGCGCTCGAGTTCGCGACCACGCTGCGCGTGGTCGAGGCGCCGGCGGCGCTGCCGTTCGCCGAGATCCTGGCGCGGGTGGGGGCGCGCGACCTCTGCGTCGTGGCCGCGGCCGTCGAGGCGCTGGTCGGCACGGCGCTGCGCACGACCGGCGCCGAGGTGCTGGTCGCCAGCGGCGTCACCGCGCGCGACCTGTTCCGGCCCGAGCTGGCGCTGACGCCGGCGAGCAGCGCCGAACTGGAGCCGAAGTACCTGCTGGGCAGCTACGCCGAGGGCTGAGCCCGCGCGTCAGCGTCCGCCGGGGCAGAAGACCTCCACGTCGACCGTCTCGTCGCCCTCGATCGCGACGCCGACCGGCGTGCCGGCGCTGCCGCAGAGGCGGTAGTCCTGTGGGCGCAGGCCCGAGAGCACGGCGCATCCGGCGCGGTTGCCGCGCAGGATCCAGGTCGCTGGTCCGAGCGTCCAGTGGCACTCGACGTCGACGCGAGCAGCGGCGAACGGCCGCGCGGCGCGGTCCTTCGCGGTCACCCGCAGCGTCGCACCGGGGGTCAGCGTCACGGCGCCGAGGTCGATGTGGGCGGCGGTGCTGGGCGTGCAGTGCACCGTGGCCCAACCCGCCGGCGCGTCGAGGAAGCACCGCAGTTCCTGGTCGGGGTCGAGGTCCAACCCGTCGAGTTCCAGCGTGCCATCGCTGCCCGTCGTGCCGCAGAGCAGTGGCTGCACCGATCGATCCAGGGCGACGGGAGACCGGCCCGGTTCCGTCGCGGACGCGAGGAACACCTGCATCGCGGCGCCCGGCACCGCGGTGCCGTCGGCGCGCACCGCGCGCAGGTGCAGGTGGCGCGCCGACGCCACCGGCACCTCGTAGTGGTGGCCCGGCACGAACGACGCCTGCCACCAGCAGCGCGCGGCATTCGGCGCCTGGCGCACGATCGCCACGTCCGGGTCGAGCACGCGCAGCGCGAAGGCCGTCTCGGCAGCGGTCGGCGCCGGCAGATCGAACGCACCGCCGTCACCGGTGCGCCCGAGCACGCGCACCGGGCCATCGCTCGGCAGCAGGGGGGTGGCGCACAGCCAGAGACCCGCGCGCGCGGCCGTCCCGGTCAGCGTGCCGCGCAAGCGCGCGCGGGCGTCCCGGTCGATCGCGAAGCGCCGCACGCCGCCGCTCACGTCGGCCGGCACCTGGTGCACGGCCGGGGTCACGTCGGCGTCGTCGAGCCGGACACGGACCTGCACGGCATCGGCGACGGGCCAACCTGCGAGCCGCCACGTGCCGTCGCTGCCGACCGGCCGCCGCAGCGGCGGCGGCAGCGGCACGACGAAGCCACGATGCGCAGCGGTGACCTCGAGCACGGCCGCGGAGCGCTGTACGGCCGTGGCGCCGTCGAGGCGGAACACGCGTTCCTGTCTCGTGCCGGTCGTGAGCCGGCACTCGACGGCGCAGTCACTGTCGCCGGCGATCACGTCGTCGAACGCCTCGTATCCCGGGGCCCAGGCGCGCAGCGTGTTGCGGCCGAACGGCACGTGGCTCAGCTGGAACGCACCGTCCGGATCCGCTCGCACGATCGAACCCGCGAGCGCCGTCACGTCCTCGCCGCGCGGCGCCGAGGTCACCCAGGCACCGGCGATCGGCGCGCCGTTCTCGTCGCGCACGACGCCGCTGACCGCGCGCGCCGGCTGCGTCACCACGCGCACGAACTGCCGCCGCAGACCGAGCAGGTCGAGCCAGCCGACCCCGATGTCGGGCCCGGCGGCCCGGGCCTGCACGACGACCACGCGATACGGCAACCGCCCGAACACGAACAGGCCGCTGCCGTCGCTGTGCGTACGCGCGACCACTTCGCCGTCGACGCTGGCCGTCACCTCGGCATTGCCGACCGCCTGCTGCAGCGCATCGACGACCTGCCCTTCGAGCCGGCAGGTCGGTTCCTGCGCCGCTGCGGTCGCGGCGAGCAGTGCGGCGAGCCACGGGGCCGTGCGCATGCCGCGAGCATAGCGGGGATCGTGCGGGGATCAGGCCAGCAGCAGCCAGACCGCGATGCCGGCGCGGCCGGTCCAGGCCGCGGTGCGCAGCCAGTTGCTCACGACCAGCCGCTGCATCGTGTCGGCGTCGGGCCGCCGCGACAGCTGCTGGTGGCAGGGCACCTGGAACCGGAACGTCGAGACCCAGACGACCGCCAGCAGCCCGACTCCCAGCGTCGTGGCCGTCGACGCCGTGGCCGGCGCCGCCCACCACAGCCACCCGGCCAGACCCAGTTCCGCCAGCATCAGCGGCATCACGACGCGGCCGGTGCGGCGGCAGTGTTCGCGTTCGTAGGCGACGAACTGCGCTCCGCCGACGGCGGCGAACAGCGGGTAGTGCACGACCTGCACGAACCAGATCAAACCGGTCATGCACAGGGTCGGCACGGCGTGCAGCACGCACAGCAGCGGCCAGTCCATGGTCAGCGGCGGTGGTGGATCCAGGCCGCGTGCAGCAACACGCCGAACGGCAGCCACCAGATCAGGTCGTTGGTGACGAGCAGCCAGCCCGCGCGCCACGGCAGTTCGCCGGCCACGGCCGCGCCAACGAAGCCGATCGGGCCGAACACCTTGCCGAGCAGACCGACCAGCACGATCGGCCAGTGTCGCAGCGGCGCCCGTGCGGCGCAGGCGTAGCCGACGCCGTAGACGCCGACGATCATGCCGATGCACTGCCACAGCGACGGCAGGTTGGGCGGCGGCAGGTCGGCCACCTCGAACCAGGCGACCGGCAGCAGCACCGCCAAGGCGCCGAACACCAGGTTGTAGACGGCCGCCGCCAGCAGCACGGGGCGTGCCCAGCGGGGACCTCGCTCGTCTCGCATGCCCGGGTTTCGCCGGTGGTGCGCCGCGGGATGCGGCCCAGTCAGCGGCTGCGGCGTGCCCGCGCTTCGATCGCCGCGTGCACGAAGTCGCGGAACAGCGGGTGCGGCTGCAGCGGCTGCGTCTTGAACTCGGGGTGGTACTGCACGCCGACGAACCACGGGTGGTCGGGGATCTCGACGATCTCGACCAGGTCGAGGCGCGGATTGACGCCGGCCATCACGAGGCCGGCGGCTTCCAGCTGGCGGCGATACGCGTTGTTCAGTTCGAAGCGGTGGCGGTGTCGTTCGCTGATCTGGGCCTGGCCGTAGGCCGCGCGGCTCCTGGTGCCTTCCTTCAGCGTGCACTCGAACGCGCCGAGCCGCATCGTGCCGCCCTTCTCGTTGGTGCGCTTCTGGTCCTCCATCAGCGAGATCACCGGGTTGGCGGCGTTGGCGTCGTATTCGGTCGTGGTCGCATCGGTGATGCCGAGTTCGCTGCGCGCGTACTCGACGACCGCGGCCTGCATGCCGTAGCAGATGCCGAAGAACGGGATCTTGTGCTTCCGCGCATAGCGGATGCTGGCGATCTTGCCCTCGAAGCCGCGTTCGCCGAAGCCGCCCGGGACCAGGATGCCGTCGACGCCGGCCAGCAGCTGGTCGGGACCCTCGTTGGCGACCTGTTCGGCCGACACCTTGCGCAGGTTGACCTTGCAGCGGTTGCTGATGCCGGCGTGGCTCAGCGACTCGTAGATCGACTTGTAGGCGTCGTGCAGCTCGATGTACTTGCCGGCGACCGCGATCTCGACCGTGTGTTCGGGGTGTTTGACGACCTGCAGCAACTGCTGCCAGTCGCTGGTGTCGACCTGCTGGCGCGGCGTCACCTGCAGGTGGTTGAGGATGCGCTGGTCGAGGCCGGACTCGATCAGCATCAGCGGCACCTCGTAGATCGAGAACGCGACGTCGCGTTCCTCGATCACCGCCTCGGGCCGCACGTTGCAGAACAGCGAGATCTTCTTCGCCATGTCGGGGTCCATGGCGATCTCGGTGCGGCAGATCAGCACGTGCGGCTGGATGCCGATCTCGCGCAGCTTGCCGACCGACTGCTGGGTCGGCTTGGTCTTCAGTTCGCCCGACGCGCGCAGGAACGGCAGCAGCGTCAGGTGGATGAACATGCAGTCGTTGACGCCGTGCTCGAGCGAGAACTGGCGGATCGCCTCGAGGAACGGCAGGCTCTCGATGTCGCCGACCGTGCCGCCGATCTCGGTGATCGCCACGTCCGGCGCCGGTTCGCCGGGGCTCGGCGCGGCGCCGGCGCGGATCGCCATCTTGATCTCGTCGGTGATGTGCGGGATCACCTGCACCGTCTTGCCGAGGTAGTCGCCGCGCCGCTCCTTCTGGATCACCGACTTGTAGATCTTGCCGGTGGTGTAGTTGGAGTCCTTGTTGATGCGCGCGTGGGTGAAGCGCTCGTAGTGGCCGAGGTCGAGGTCGGCCTCGGTGCCGTCGTCGGTGACGTAGACCTCGCCGTGCTGGAACGGCGACATCGTGCCGGGGTCGACGTTGATGTACGGGTCGAGCTTCTGCATCGACACGCGCAGGCCGTTGCGTTCGAGGATCCAGCCGATCGCGGCCGACGTCAGGCCCTTGCCGAGGGACGACACGACGCCGCCGGTCACGAAGATGTACTTGGTCATCGGTCAGTTCTCATCGGTGCCAGGCGCAGCAGGAAGGCGTCGTAGTCGGCGCGGGTCTCGATGCCCCAGGGATCGCCCTGGGCGTCGAGCACGTGCATCGGGATGTCGTTCTCGAGGAAACGCAGCTGCTCGAGGCTCTCGGCCTCGGCGAGGCCGCTGCTGGGCAGGCCCGGCACGCGCAGCAGCGTGTCGCGCGCGAACCCGTAGACGCCGATGTGCCGCCGCAGGGGGAACGGTCCCTCCTTGACGAAGGGGATCGGCGCACGGCTGAAGTACAGCGCCTTGCCGTTGCCGCCGCGCACCACCTTGACCACGTTCGGATCGGCGATCGCCGCCGGTTCGGCGAGCGGCACGCACAGCGTGTTGCACACCGCCGCGCCGTCGAGCAGCTGCGCGACGATCGCCTCGAGGTCGCGCGGATCGACCTCGGGCCAGTCGCCCTGGATGTCCAGCACGGCGCGGCACGCGAACGCCGCCGCCGCCTCGGCGCAGCGCTCGCTGCCGGTGCGGCACGCGGGGCTCGTGCGCACGACCTGCAGGCCGTGCCGGCGCGCCGCGGCCTCGACACGATCGTCGTCGGTGGCGACGCAGACGCGGTCGATGTTGCGCGCCAGCCGCGCCTGGTCGCAGGTGTGCAGGAACAGTTCCTTGCCGCTCTCGGTGAGCAGCGCCTTGCCCGGGAGTCGCTGGCTGCCGACGCGCACCGGTACGATCGCCAGCGCCTCGGCAGCGCGGCTCACGGCTGCTCTCCCTGCAGGCGTTCGAGTCGCAGGCGCGCGGCCTCGGCCTGCTGCCGCACGCGGTCGCGCTCGGCCTCGAGGTCCGGGACCCGATCGCTCGGGTGGTAGGCGGTGCTGCTGTTGTAGACCTCGAGGAAGTAGGCGAGCGCCTCCTGGAACGCCGCGATCTCCGCCGGCGTGGCGCTGCGGCGCCGGGCCCAGGTCCAGCGGTGGTCCGTGGCGTCGACGACCAGCACGTCGCGCGCGTCGGGCGGCACCGCGTCGGTGGCCGCCGCGAACATGCCCTTCGCCGCCAGCACGTCGAGCAGCGCCTGCAGCTGGCGGTCGGGCACGACCTTGGCGAGCGGCGACGCATCGCGGTAGAAGGCGGCCGTGTCGGCGCTCGACGCGTTCTGCAGCAGGAAGGTCTGTCGCTCCCGCAGCCGTTGCAGCTGCACACGCACCGGCCGACCGTCTTCGATCGTGACAGCACGCGGCAGGCCGGGGTCGCTCGCGCAGCCGGCGAAGAAACTCGCGGCGAGCAGCACGGCGGACCTGGTGAGCGCGATGGCGACCATCCAGTGCGCCGACTCTAGCGTCACCGCGGCGAAAGAAAACGAGCGCCTGGATTCGTCCCGCCGTCGGCCCGTGTGTGTTGTTGCCCACATCTGCACCGCGGCGGCATCCGGGGCGAGGCACGGCCGCCGAACCGGGCTATCCTCGGCGCTCGCCGTGACCCTCTCGCGCGACAGGCAGGACCAGGAACGGCTGATCGGCCACGTCCGGCGGGCGCTCGAACTGCTCGATGCCGGCGAGCCGGTCGATCCGGTGGCGATCTGCCGCGACCAGCCGCACCTCGCGCGGCCGCTGGCCGAGGTGCTGGGGCTCGCGGCCGAACTGCCCGAACTGCAGGCGACGGCGCTGCGCGGGGACCCGCTGGCCGGCCTGCTGCTCGCCGGTCGCTACCGCCTCGACACCTGCCTCGGCCGCGGCGCGATGGGGGTCGTCTACCGCGCCGAGGACCAGGAGCTGCGGCGCATCGTCGCGGTCAAGATCCTCGACGTGCGCCTGTTCCACGATCCGCTGGCCGAGCAGCGGTTCCAGCGCGAGGCCGAGGCGCTGGCCGCGTTGCAGCACGGCAACGTCGTCGCCGTGTACGACCGCGGCCGGACGCCGGAGGGCATCCACTTCCTGGTGATGGAGCTGCTCGACGGCAGCACGCTGGCGGCGCTGCTGGCGGCCAGCGCCGACGGCGACCCGGCCGAGGCGCTGGCCGCGGCCGGCATCGTGACCGGCGACCCGCTGTGGGCGCGCCGCGTCGCCGGCTGGGCGCGCGACCTCGCCCGCGGCCTGGCGGCGGCGCACGCCGGTGGCCTCGTGCATCGCGACGTGAAGCCGTCGAACGTGTTCGTCACCCGCGACGGTCGGCCGGTGCTGCTCGACTTCGGCATCGCCGCGCGCCGCGCCGACCAGCGGCTGACCGCGACCCAGACGACGCTGGGCACGCCGTGGTACATGCCGCCCGAGCAGCTGCGCGCCGGCGGCGGCGGGCCGGCCGAGCCGACGCTCGACGTCTACGGCCTCGGTGCGACGCTCTACCACCTGCTGGCGCGGCGCCCGCCGTACGAAGGCGACGCCGCGGCCGTGCTGGCGGCGCTGCCGACGCAGGACCCCGCGCCGTTGGCCGCGGTGCAGCCGGATCTGCCGCGCGATCTGCGCGCGATCGTCGAGCGCTGCCTCGAACGCGATCCTGCGCGCCGCTACCCGACGGCGGCGGCGCTGGCCGCCGACCTCGACGCGTTCCTGGCGCACCAGCCGGTGCAGGCGCGGCCGCTCGGGCGGGTCGGCCGCAAGCTGCGGCAATGGCGGCGCGCGCCGGCGCGCCCGGTCGCGGTGCTGGCCGCGGCCGTCACCGCCGTCAGCCTGCTGATCGCCGTGCCGATCGTGCGCCACCAGCACCGCCAGCAGCAGCTCGCCGCGAAGGCGGAACTGTACGCGACGCTGCCGTCGGTGCTCGCCGTCGAAGGCTGGCCCGACGAACGCGTGCTCGGCGAGCTGAGGGCCGAACACCACGCGGCCATCGACCTGCTCGATCGCATCCTCGCGCTCGACGCCGACGACCTGCCCGTTCGCCTGTGGCGCGCCTGTCTGCACCTCGACCTCGGCGACCGCGACGGCGCCGCCGCGGACCTGCAGCGGCTGGCCGCGGGTGGCGGCAGCGACTATCTGCCGGCGCTGGCCGGTCGCTACCTGCGGCTGGATCCGGCGCAGCCGGGCGCGATGGCCGTCGACACGGGCGGCCTGCCGCCGCCGCGCACCGCGGAGGACTGCTACGTCGCCGGCTTCCACGAGCTGCGGGCCCGGCACGTCCGGGGCTTCGCACGCCGCGCCGACGACCTGCTGGCGCGTGCGGCCGAGACCTACCTGCCGGCGCGTGACCTGCGGCTGCTGTCGATGGCCGAACTCGCGGGCCGCGATGCCGAGCTGCAGCAGCGGCTCTACGACGAGACGGTGGCGCTGGAGGCGATCTACGGTCGGCCGACCGCGCGCACGCTGGCGATGCGCGGCGTCGCGTTGCTGCAGCAGCAGCGCTACGCCGAGGCGATCGAGCCGTTCGAGCGTTCGCTGGCGCTGCGGCCGGAGCGCCACGGACCGCATCAGAACCTCGGCATCGCCTACCTGCGGCTCGGCCGGCTCGACGACAGCGAACGCCATCTGCGGCACGCGCTGCGGCTGCGTTCGTTCGCCTGGAACACGCGGCACACGCTGGCGCAGGTGGCGCGCACCCGCGGCGACTTCGCGACCGCCTACGCGATCGCCGAGGCGCTGCCGAAGACGGGCCACCGCGGCGAGAGCTGGATGCAGCCGGACCTGATCGGCAGCATCGCGCTGGCGGAGGCGATGGCGCTGGTCGAGAGCGAGCCGGCACGGTCGACGGCCGCCGCGGCACGCGCCGTCGCCAGCTACGACGAGGTGCTCGCGGTGCGCGACACGCCGGCGGCCCGGCAGCGGCGCGCGATCGCGGCGGCGCTGGTCGGCGACCGCCCGTCGGCGGCGGTGATCCCGTTCGCCGAGGCGCTGCTGGACGAGCCCGACGACCCCTACCAGCTGGCGAACCTCGCGTTCCTGCTGCCGAAGTCGGGTCTCGACGGCGCCCAGACCGCCTGGGTCGCCGCGGTGCTGCGGCGGCTCGCCGTCGAACGCGCCGCCGGCGACGCGGCGTTGCGGGTGCGGCTCGAGACCGAGATCGAGACGGTGCTGCAACCGTACCGCTGATCCCGGATCCGGCGGAATGCACCCTGGGTCGCGCGGCTCCGCTACGCTGACAGCCGGAGAACGCCCATGCTTCGACCCCGCCCCATCGCGGTGCTTGCCGCCGTCGTCGCCGGCCTCGTGTCCCTGCCGGCCCAGGTGCCGACGCGCGGAGTCCTGGCCGGTGCCCCGGTCGCCGTGCTGGTCGACGGCGGCCTCGCGCCCGGCGGCGACGCCGAGACGCGTGTGCACCGCAACGGCTTCTCGCTGCAGCCGACCGTGCCGCTGCCGGCGGCACCGAGTGCACCGGACCTGCGGCAGATCTTCGCCGCCCTCGGCGCACCGGCTGGCATCGGCGTCGACGACATCAGCACGGGTCGCGACGACGTGCTGTTCGACGGCAACGGCGTGATGGCCGTGCCGCCGAGTTCCTGGGGCGTGCTGTCGTTCTCGCTGCGCAACGGCGCCGTCGGGGCGCCGGGCTCGCGCATCGCGCAGCAGGTCGCCGAGGGCGACGTCGGCGCGACGCTGTTCAGCTGGGTGCTGCCCGGCAGCGCCGTGCCGGCGCAGCTGATCCAACGCACCGAGCGCTCGCATTCGCGGCAGGAGCTCGGTCTGGCCGGCGCCGGCGTGCTCGAGGTCGACGCCATCGACGTGCCGCTGCTGCTCGGTCTCGACCAGCAGGGCCTGTCGCAGCTCGAGCCCGGCTTCCAGGTGCTGATCCAGGCGCCGCAGGCGATCTACTTCACGGTCTCGCACGCGACGCGCCACCTGGTGCCGGCGGCGTGGTGGCTGTTCGGGGGCAATCCGACGCTGTCGAGCGGCGCTTCGATCCTGCGGGTGCTGAAGTCGTCGCAGTTCAGCGCCTGGTCCACGCCGCATGTGTTCGTGCCCTACGGCGTGCTCGGCCTCGCCCGCGACGAGGACATCGACGGGCTCGCCTACGACGAAGTGCGCGAGAAGCTGCTGTTCTCGGTGGTCGGCACCGCGCGCGACCAGTTCCTGTTCCACGACGTCAGCACCGATGCGCCGGGCAATCTCGACGCGAAGATGCCCGACGGCGTCGACAAGGTCAGCGACCACGTCGGCAAGGCGCAGAACGACGACGTCGACGCGATCTGCACGCTCGACCCGCAGATCCGGTCGGTCGGCTCGCCGCCGCCGCAGGGTGACGACTTCGGCTCGTCGTGCGGTTCGCCGCGGCAGGGGCTGCTCGGCGTGCCGAGCGTGCACGGCTCCGCGTTCCGTCGCCACCAGGGGGCGCAGACGATCTACGATGCCTGGCTGATCGGTTGGCCGCCGCTCTCCGGCCAGGGCCCCGGCTACGCGGTGCTGTTCGTCACCTTCGGCGCCGACCTGACGCTGCACCTCGCCGGCCCGGTGCAGCTGCGCGATCCGCTGGCCGCCGTGCCCGGCGATCCGCGGCACCAGGAACTGGTGATCCCGCCGGTGCTGGCGCTGACCGGCTTCGACATCACGTTCCGCTGGGCCGCGGTCGACGTGACGCTCGCCGAGATCGCAGAGGCGTGGCCGATGCAGGTGTTCCTGTGAGGACGGCACGATGAGGATCGACTGGCCGGACCTGCAGCCGCGCATCGTCGCCGCCGCGGCGGGGGACCGAGATGCCCAGGAGCAGATCGTCACCATCTGCCTGCCGGAGGTGCGTGCGCTGGTGCATCGCGAGCTGCAGCAGGACTTCCGCCAGCGGCACCGCTGGATCCTGCCGCTGTTCAGCACCCAGGACGTGGTGCACGAGGTGCTGGCCGCGGTGGTGACGGAGCTCGCCGACACCCAGTTCGCCGGTCCCGGACCGTTCTGCGCCTACCTCGGCACGCTGGTGCGGCACCGGCTGCTCGACGCGGTGCGCTTCCACGAGGCGGCGCGGCGCGACGGCCGACGCCAGG
This sequence comes from Planctomycetota bacterium, assembly GCA_016794035.1. GTDB lineage: Bacteria > Planctomycetota > UBA1135 > UBA1135 > UBA2386 > JAEUHS01. The sequence continues at coordinate 17,388 of JAEUHS010000111.1, read as the reverse complement.
TCGGCGAACCGACCGCCGGTCTGGCCGCGGTCGCCGCCGACCGCCGCGAAGCGACGCCCACGCTGGCCGCCTCGCTCGGCGAACGCGCCGGGCTGGTGCGCGACGCGCTTGGCGAACTGCCCGAACGCCAGCGGCGCCTGCTCGAACTGCGCCTGCTCGAGGACGCGACGTTCCCGCAGATCCGCGAGGCCCTCGGCTACGCGTCCGACGAGACCGCGCGCCAGGCGTGTCTCGACGCGCAGGCGAAGCTGCTGGTGAAGCTGCGCGTGCGCGGCTTCGGCAAGACGATGGGCGGGTGACGACAGAACTGATGTCTTGAGTGTGCGCGCTCAGGATGCGTGCCCTGACGTGGATCGGAGGGGTGAGATTCCTCGCAGATTTCCAGCCGGGCGACGTGGTTTCGACCATGCAGCTCATCGCTGGATCCTGCACCCAAGTCGTGCCGAGGTGTCGCTCGAAGAACCTGCTCGCTGAGCTCGGCGTGCCGGGCGACAGCGTTGTGGGGCGCCCGGGCGGATCGAGTGCGCACCCCGGGTCGCCTTGGCGTCTGGTGCTGGGTCGCTGACCTGCCGCAGAGTGCACACTCAGGCCATCAGTTCCGGACGAGCGCGCCCGGAGCCCGGGCGAATGTGCCTCGGGAGACTCGTGGTCCGGCCACCTGGCAACCGCGTGGCATGCACGTTTTGCAAGTCGCATGCGCGTTCCGCATGGCCGCTGGCGGCGGCAGTTCAGGGTGACGAGGGGGCTCATGCAGATCGCCGAGCCATGACGAAGAGAGGTTTGCGTAACGGCGAACGGACATCGGTGTCCGGATTCGAGACGCAATGCCCGGCCGCATGTCACGGCACGGTCATTGGATCCCGATGCCCTCTCCCGCGTGAACTGGCTCGCTCTCGCTGTTCCGGTGACCTTGCTCACCTTGCTGCTCGCCGCGCTCCTGCGGCGCCGGCTCGAACTGCGCGCCCAGGAGTCGAACCTGGCCGAACGCAGTGCCGCGAAGGCCCGCGGCAGTCACCGGGCGCGGCTGCAGCATCCGAGCATCGACCTGTCGAAGTGCATCGGCTGCGGTGCGTGCGTGACGGCGTGTCCCGAGAACGGCGTGCTGGCGCTGGCGTTCGGTCAGGCGGTCGTCGTGCACGGTGCGCGCTGCGTCGGCCATGGCCTGTGCGCGAGCGCGTGCCCGACGGCCGCGATCGCGCTGACGCTCGGCGATCTCAGCGACCGGCGCGATCTGCCGGCGATCGACGAGAACCTCGAGGCGGTCGGCGTACCGGGTCTGTTCCTGGCCGGTGAGATCACCGGCTTCGCGCTGGTGCGCACGGCGGTGCAGCACGGCACGCTGGTCGCGCGCCGGGTGGCCGGACGTGTCGGCGAACGCACGACTCCGGCGGCCAAGGGGGACCCGCTCGACCTGCTGGTGATCGGCCTCGGACCGGCCGGCATCGCCTGCATGCTGGCCGCCAAGGAGCGCGGGCTGCGCTGCATCGGCATCGACCAGGCGGCCGAGGTCGGCGGCACGGTCGCGGCCTACCCGCGCAAGAAGCTGGTGATGACGCAGCCGATGGAGCTGCCGCTGCACGGCAGGCTGAACCGGCTCGAGTACTCGAAGGAGGAGCTGGTCGAACTCTGGCAGCAGCTCGCCGAGCAGCACGCGTTGCCGGTGAAGACCGGCGTCGTGGTGCAGAAGCTCGAGCGCGACGGCGACCACTTCGCGGTGTCGACGAGCCGCGGGGTCGTGCGGGCGCGCCACGTCTGCCTCGCGGTCGGCCGCCGCGGTTCGCCGAACAAGCTCGGCGTGCCGGGCGAAGACCAGGCGAAGGTCGCCTACTCGCTGCTCGACGCCGAGAGCTACCACGGCCGCCAGGTGCTGGTGGTCGGCGGCGGCGACAGCGCGATCGAGGCGGCGCTGGCGCTGGCGGAGCAGGGCGACAACACGGTCACCATCAGCTATCGCCGCGGCGCGTTCTCGCGGCTGAAGGCGCGCAACGAGGACCGCATCACGGCGGCGGTCGAGACGGGCGCGGTCGCGGTGCTGTTCGAGACCGTGGTCGAGGAGATCACGGCCGTCGGCGTGCGGCTGCGCCGCGGCGGTGGCGGTGACGCGGCGGGCACCGGCGACGGGGGTGGCGTCGCGACGGCCGCCGAGATCCTCGAACTGCCGGCCGACGACGTGTTCGTGTTCGCCGGCGGTACGCCGCCGTTCCCGCTGCTCGAAGCGGCCGGCGTCTCGTTCGACCCGTCGTTGCGCCCGGCGGAGAAGGTCGCGGCCGACCGCGGCACCGGGCTCCTGGTGGCACTCGCCGGCACGCTGCTCGGCCTGCTCGCCCTGCTGGTCCATCGCCTGGCGCGCAGCGAGTACTACGACCTGGCCGCGTCGGCGCGCGCCGGCTCGCCCTGGCACGACGTGCTGCGCCCGCAGGGCCAGATCGGTCTGCTGGCCGGCGTCGCCGCGGTCGGCCTGTTCTGCGCCAACCTGTGCTATCTGCTGCGCCGGTCGCCGCGCTTCGGCCGCCGGCTGCCGGGTTCGTTGAAGGGCTGGATGAACGCGCACATCGCCACCGGCCTCGCCGCGTGCCTGCTGGCGATGCTGCACTCCGGCTTCCTGCTGCGCGACACCGCCGGCGGTCATGCGCTGCTGGCGATGGCCATCGTCGTCGTCACCGGCATGGTCGGCCGCTGGTTCTACTCGTTCGTGCCGCGCGCGCAGAACGGTCGCCAGCAGAGCCTCGAGGAACTGCAGGGCAAGGTCACCGCGATCGCCGGCGAATGGGACCGCACCGGCGCCGGGTTCGGCGGCGAGGTGCGCGCGATGGTCGAGGGGCTCGCCGAGTCGGCGCGCTTCGGCCGTGGCTTCTTCGCCCGGCTGCGCGGGCTGTTGTCCGCCGAGCTGCAGCTGCGCCGCGAGATGGCGCGACTGCGCGTCAAGGCGCGGCAGGAAGGCATCCCGCAGGCGGAGGTCTCGCACGTGCTCGGCCTCGCCTGGCAGTCGCACCGCCTGGCGCTGCAGCTGTCGCACTACGAAGAGGTGCGCGGCATCCTGTCGACCTGGCGCTGGATGCACCGCTGGCTGGCGCTGCTGCTGCTGCTGCTGCTGGTCGTGCATGTCGTCACCGCGGTGCGCTGGGGCGGCGTCGACTTCTCGGTGCTGCCCGGGCTCGGAGGTGCGCGATGAGGCTCGTGCGCTGGCTGCTGCCGCTGGTGTCGCTGGCGATCGTGCTGCTGGTCACGCTGTGGGACCTCGGCGGCGAACGCATGGGTCCCGGGCCGCTGCACCCGGTGCACGCGGCGCGGCCCGAGCTGACCGGCGGCGGCAACTGCGAGGCGTGCCACCAGGCCGGCCAGGGCATCGCCGTCGCGGCGTGCACGAAGTGCCACACGCCGATCGAGCGGCAGATGCAGGGCGGCATCGGCCTGCACGGCAACCTGCCGGCGGCGCAGCGCGCGCGCTGCGAACTGTGCCATTCGGAGCACCACGGCGAGGTCGCGCCGCTGATCGCCGGCCATGCGTTCGCGCTGGCGGGCTACCCGGACCGCTCGACCTACGACCACCGGCACGTCGACTTCCGGCTCACCGGCGCGCACACGGGTGTCCTGTGCATCCGGTGCCACATCGGCGCCGACGGCGCCGAACCGCCGCCCGGCGGCCGGTTCCTCGGCATCACCCAGGCGTGCACCGAGTGCCACGAGGACGTGCACCGCGCCGCGTTCGGCAAGGACTGTGAGAGCTGCCATGGCCAGGAACGGCCGTGGCCGGAGACGCCGGGCTTCCGCCACGAGGCGTTCGCGCTGCAGGATGCGCACCAGAAGGTCGCCTGCACCGAGTGCCATGCGCCGGGCACGGTGCGCGACGTCAAGGCGCTGCAGGAACATGGCCAACCGGTGCGCCGCTGCGTCGAATGCCACGCCGATCCGCACGGCGCCACGGCCGCGCCGACCGCGCTGCAACTGCACGACACCAGCGACTGCGCGCGCTGCCACCAGGCGACGAAGTGGGCCGCGGCGCGGCCGACGCCGGCCCAGCACGCGGCGTTCGGCTTCGAACTGCGCGGCGCGCACGCGACCGCCGCCTGCGCCAGCTGCCACGGCGACCACGCGACCGCCGCGCGCTGGTCCGGCGCGGCGCCCGCCCTGGCCGCCTGCAGCGCCTGTCACGAACACCCGCACACGCCGGCGCTGATGGCCGCGGCGACCGCGGCGCAGGGGCCGGCCGCGGGCTGCGCCGACTGCCACCTCGATGCCGACCGCACGTTCGCCGACGGTCGCATGACCGCCGCGCAGCACGCGGCGACGCCGTTCCCCCTGGTGGCGCCGCACGGCGACGTCGCCTGCGACACGTGCCACACCGGCACCCGGCGCAGCGAACGCTTTCCGGGCCGCATGCCGGAGCACTGCACGGCGTGCCATCACGATGCCCACGCCGGTCAGTTCGCCGGCGAACCGGGGTTCGCCGAGTGCACCGCCTGCCACGTGCCCACACGCTTCGTGCCGCACGCGTTCAGCACCGCGATGCACGGCAGGACGAAGTTCCCGCTGACCGGCGCGCACGACGCGGTCGCCTGCGCCGCCTGCCACCTCGAGGTCAAGGATGGCGTGCGCACGTTCCACGGCACGGCGGGCGAGTGCGCCGCCTGCCACGACGACGTGCACGAGGGTCGGTTCGACCGCCGGGACCGACCGCAGGTGGTCGACGGCCGGCGCGGCTGCGCGCGCTGCCACGACACCGCGGCGTTCGTGCCGGTCGCCGCCGACTTCGAGCACGGTCGCTGGACCGGCTACCCGTTGCAGGGCGCGCATGCGCCGCTGGCCTGCACGCAGTGCCACCCCGCCGGCACCGGCGGCGCCGCCAGTCCGCACCTCGGCAAGGCCGCCGGCACCACCTGTGCCGCGTGCCACCACGACCCGCACGCCGGCCAGTTCGCCGCCGGCGGCCCGACCGACTGCGCCCGCTGCCACGACGACACCTCGTGGCACGAGCTGCGGTTCGACCACCAGCGACACAGTCGCTTCCCCCTGGATGGCCGGCACGTGAAGGTCGCGTGCGCGAAGTGCCACGTCGGCTACCAGACCGGCAGCGGTCCCATCGTGCGCTACAAGCCGCTGGGAACCGCGTGTGGCGACTGCCACAAGCTGGGCAAGTCCGGGGAGGTCGCGAAATGAACTCCGAGTCGAGCCTGCTCGCCGCGGTGGCGTTCGTCGTCGTGGCCGTGATCGCAGCACCGGCATCGGCCCAGGCGCCCACGCCGGCCGGCGGTGGCCAGGAGCGTGTCGTGCAGGTCACCGTGACCTCGGTCGGCGACCACAGCGTCTACCTGGACCGCGGCCGCGACGCCGGCCTGCAGCCGGGCACGCTGGTGCGGTTGTTCGCGCCGGGCGCCGGCGATCTCGAGGTCGAGGTGCGCTCGGTCAGCAGCACGTCGGCGCGCGCGGAGCTGCCGCCGGGCGTGTCGTTCCCGCCGGTCGGCACGCGCGGTGAGGCGCAGGTCACCGTCGTCGCCCCGCCGGCGAAGTCGGCGGCGGCGCCGCCGCCGGCCGTGCCCGCGCATCCGCCGTGGTCGCGGCGCGAGGACCCGCGCGCGCCGGACCAGCCGCTGCTGGTGCCGACCTACGGCCAGCGGCCCGAGGACCGGCCGGCGACGCTGGACGGGCGCCTGTTCGCGTCCGGCCAGTGGACGCACGACGGGGGCGCGAATCGCCAGAGCGACTACCTGCTGCTGCGTGCCGGCGTGCGCGCCGATGCGACCAACTACTTCGGCGTGGCCGAGCGCGTGCGGTTCGCCGGCGAGTTCGACGACCGTCGCACGATGCTGACCGACGCGCCCGACGACAACGACAGCAACGGTCGCATCGACCTCGCGTCGGTCGCGTTCGGCACCGAGGCCTGGGCACCGGTCGGCGTCGAGGTGGGGCGCATGTACTCGCAGTACCTGCCCGAGATCGGCCTGCTCGACGGCGCCGAGGTCGTACTGCGCATGCAGGGCGGCTACCGCATGGGTGGTGGCATCGGCTCCTACCCGCTGCCGTTCCCGTCGCGCGACACCGGGGAAGACGTCGGCGCGCACCTGTTCTTCGACTACACCGCCGACCAGCGGCGCAGCTTCGCCTACACGGTCGGCGCGCAGAAGACGTGGCACCAGGGCTCGGCCGACCGCGACCTGCTGCTGCTGCGCAGCGAGTGGCGGCCCGCGGCGCAGGTCTGGCTGCTCGGCAGCGCCAAGGTCGACCTCTACGGCAGCGGCGACACCCTGAAGAACGGCGCCGACCTGACCGAGCTGCTGCTGCAGGCGCGCTGGGACGGCCGCGCCGCCGGCACCGGCGTCGTGCTGTCGCACTTCACCTGGCCGGAGCTCCGGCGCGCCGAGTACCAGTTCCTGCCGGCCGACCTGATCACCGACGGCTACGTCGACCGCGCGTCGTGGAACGGCGCCTGGCGACCGAGCAACCATCTGTCGCTGCGGCTGCGCGCCGACCTGTGGCGCGACCAGGACCGCGACGGCACCGGCTACGGGCTCGACACCGACTGGCGGGGGCCGTTCGGCGACCGTTCGGCGCTGTCGCTGTCGCTGTTCCAGAGCGAGGGCGGCTTCACGACCGGTCCGGGCGCGCGCGTGCTGCTGCGCGATCGGGTGGGGAGCGTCTCGTGGCGCGTCGGCTACCGTTGGCACCGCTACGAACTGCGCGATCTGGTGACCGGGCCGGAGACGTTGACGCGGCAGTCGGCCGAGGTCGGCCTGTCGATGCCGATCGGCGTCTCGGGCGATCTCGACTTCTCGTGCGAGCGGTGGTTCGGTGACGGCGAGAACAGCACGTCGCTGGGCTTCTACATGCAATGGCGGTTCTGATGAAACAGCTCGAACCTCGCTCCCTGCGGCCCTGGCAGCTCGGCGCCGCCCTGTTCGCCGTGTTCGTGCTCGCCGTCGCCTGTGCGACCTTCGTGCCACAGCACGGCTGGAGTCCGGACTCAGGCCCGGTGGTGCCGCACGACACGTTCCCCGCCGACTGCTCGCTGTGCCACGTCGGCGGCGACTGGCATTCGCTGCGCCAGGACTTCGCGTTCGACCACCAGCTGCGTACCGGCTACGCGCTGCAGGGTGCGCACGCGACCGCCGGCTGCCTGATGTGCCACAACGACCGGGGGCCGGTGGCGCAGTTCGCGGCGCAGGGCTGCGCGGGCTGCCATGCAGACCCGCATCTCGGCCGCCTCGGCGCCAACTGCAAGGACTGCCACGAGGAGCGCACCTGGTACCCGCGCGAGGCGATCGCGCAGCACGACCGCACGCGCTTCCCGTTGGTCGGCGCGCACGCCGCCGCGGCCTGCTACCGCTGCCACCCTGGCGCGCAGGTCGGCAACTTCGCGGGCGCGAGCAGCGAGTGCTTCCACTGCCACGCGGCGGACTACCAGCGGCCGCAGGATCCGAACCACGTGCTGCTGAACTTCTCGCGCGATTGCCAGACGTGCCATCTGCCGCTCGGATGGCAGCCGTCGCGTTTCGACCACCCGGCGAGCTTCCCGCTGACGCAGGGGCACGGCGGTCGCCTGTGCCGCGAGTGCCACACGACGCCGAACACGTTCACCGGCCTGTCGACCGACTGCGCATCGTGCCACACGCCGGACTTCATGGCGACCAGCGAGCCGAGCCACCCGGCGGCCGGCTTCGCGAACGACTGCAGCCAGTGCCACGACACGCGCACGTTCCAGCGCGCCAACTGGCCGCACCCGGGCAGCTTCGCGCTGACCCTCGGCCACGCGGGTCGGCGCTGCACCGAGTGCCACGTCGGCCAGTCCTACATGAACACGCAGACCGACTGCGCGAGCTGCCACCTCGACACCTACCAGGCGACCCAGCAACCCAATCACGCGACCGCGGGCTTCGGCACCGATTGCGCCGGCTGCCACAACACGGTGCGCTGGCAGGGCGGCTCGTTCACGCACCCGGCGTCGTTCCCGCTGACCAACTCGCACAACACCAGCTGCACGGCGTGCCACACGACGCCTGGCAGCTACACCGGGCTCAGCACCGCCTGTGCGTCGTGCCACCTGACCGACTACAACGCGACGACGAACCCGAACCACGCCGCGTCGATGTTCAGCACCGACTGCACCGGCTGCCACGGCACCGCGACCTGGCAGGGCGCGAGCGTCGCCCACCCGGCGACGTTCCCGCTGACGAACGCGCACAACCGGGCCTGCACGTCGTGCCACACGACGCCGGGCACCTACGCCGGGCTCAGCACCCAGTGTGCGTCGTGCCACATCAGCGACTACAACGCGACCAACAACCCGCCGCACCTGTCGTTCCAGATGAGCCAGCAGTGCCAGGACTGCCACGGCACGACCAACTGGGGCGCTGGCAACTGGAACCACGCGTTCCCGATCCACAGCGGCGCGCACAACAACATGGCCTGCTTCGACTGCCACAACAACCCGGCGAACCGCGTGCAGTTCTCGTGCATCGACTGCCACGAGCACCGGCAGTCGTCGATGAACAGCAAGCACAGCGGCGTGTCCGGCTACGTCTGGGCGTCGGCGAACTGCTACCAGTGCCACCCGCAGGGGCGGCACTGAGCGCCGGGATGCCGGTCGGCGCCTGCCGGGGCTGGCGGATCCGCCGAAATCCGCGCTGATTCCCCGTCGTGCGATCTCGCTCGCTCGCATACCTTCGCCACCATGGAAACTCGCCCCTTCCACAAACTGCTCTGCGCCAACCGCGGCGAGATCGCGATCCGCGTGTTCCGCGCCGCCGCCGAGATGGGCATCCGCACCGTCGCGATCTTCAGCGAGGAGGACGCGACCAACCAGCACCGCTACAAGGCCGACGAGAGCTACCTGGTCGGCAAGGGCAAGGGCCCGGTCGCGGCCTACCTCGGCGCCGACGAGATCCTGAAGATCGCCCGGAAGGCCAAGGTCGACGCGATCCACCCCGGCTACGGCTTCCTGTCCGAGAACCACGAGTTCGCGGCGGCGGTGCGTGAGGCCGGCATCGCGTTCCTCGGCCCGCGCGCGAACGTGATCCAGTTCCTCGGCGACAAGATCGAGGCGCGCAAGGAGGCGCAGCGCATCGGCGTGCCGACGGTGCCCGGCATCGAACTGCCCGCCGACGAGGCCGGGTCGTTCCAGGTCGCCGAGGCGTTCTTCCGCGCCCACGGCACCACGATCGTCAAGGCGGCGCACGGCGGCGGCGGCCGCGGCATGCGCGTGGTCGAAGACCTGCGCGACCTGGCGCCGTTCCTGCGCCAGGCCCGCAGCGAGTCGCTGGCGGCGTTCGGCAGCCCGGTGGTGTTCCTCGAGAAGTTCCTGCCGAAGGTGCGCCACGTCGAGGTGCAGATCCTCGGCGATCTCGCCGGCAACGTCGTGCACCTGCACGAGCGCGACTGCTCGGTGCAGCGCCGTCACCAGAAGGTGGTCGAGATCGCACCGGCGCCGAACCTGACGCAGGCGATGCGTCTTCAGTTGTTCGGCGACGCGCTGAAGCTCGCGCGCGAGGTCGGCTACCACAACGCCGGCACGGTCGAGTTCCTGGTCGCCGGCGACCAGCACTACTTCATCGAGGTCAATCCGCGGCTGCAGGTCGAGCACACGGTGACCGAGCAGGTCACCGGCATCGACCTGGTGCAGGCGCAGATCCGCGTCGAGCAGGGCTTCGACCTCGGCAGCCCCGAGATCGGCATCTACTCGCAGAACGACGTGCGGCCGCGCGGCTACGCGATCCAGTGCCGCATCACCACCGAGGATCCGCAGAACGACGTCCTGCCCGACACCGGCACGATCCTCGCCTACCGCGCGCCGGGCGGCTTCGGCCTGCGGCTCGACGGCGGCGACGGCCTCGCCGGCACCGTCGTCTCCGGCCACTACGACTCGCTGCTGGTCAAGTGCATCACCTACGCGCCGAGCCTCGAACAGGCGGCGCAGAAGGGCATCCGCGCGCTGCGCGAGTTCCGCATCCGCGGCGTCAAGACCAACCTCGCGTTCCTGCAGAACGTGCTGCAGCACCAGGCCTTCCTCCGCGGCGAGACCTGGACGCGGTTCCTCGACGACACGCCGGAGCTGTTCGAGATCAAGCTCGGCAAGGACCGTGCGACCAAGCTGCTGACCTACCTCGCCGACGTGGTCGTCAACGGCCATCCGACCGTGCGACCCGAGCAGCGGTTGCGGCCGCAGGCGTTGCTGGCGCCGCCGGTGCCACCGGTGCCCGCCGGCACGCCGCCGCCCGGTTCGGCGCAGATCCTCGCCGAGGGTGGGCCCGGCAAGGTCGTCGAGTGGATCAAGAAGCACAAGCGGCCGCTGCTGACCGACACCACGATGCGCGACGCGCACCAGTCGCTGCTGGCGACGCGCGTGCGCACCAAGGACATGGTCGCGGTGGCGGCGGCGACCGCCTACCTCGGCCACCAGCTGTTCTCGCTCGAGACCTGGGGCGGGGCGACGTTCGACGTCGCCTACCGCTTCCTGCACGAGGATCCGTGGGATCGGCTGCAGCAGCTCAAGCGCGCGATCCCGAACGTGATGCAGCAGATGCTGCTGCGCGGCGCCAACGCGGTCGGCTACACGAGCTACCCGCAGAACGTCGTCGAGGCGTTCATCGACGAGGCGGCGCTGGCTGGCATCGACGTGTTCCGCATCTTCGACAGCCTCAACGACCTCGACTCGATGGACGTCTCGGTGCAACGGGTGCTGAAGACCGGCAAGATCGCCGAGGTCGCGGCCTGCTACACCGGCGACGTCGACAACCCGGGGCGCACCAAGTACGGGCTCGAGTACTACACCGACCTCGCGCGCCGCATCGAGGACATGGGGGCGCACATCCTGTGCATCAAGGACATGGCCGGCCTGCTGCGGCCGCAGGCCGCGCGCATGCTGATCTCGCGCCTGCGCGAGGTCACGTCGCTGCCGATCCACCTGCACACCCACGACACCTCCGGCAACGGCATCGCGACCTACATCGCCGCGATCGAGAGCGGCGCGCACATCGTCGACGTCGCGCTGGCGCCGATGGCCGGCCTGACCTCGCAGCCGAGCATGAACGCGCTGATCGCGGCGCTGCGCGGCCACGCGCGCGAGACCGGCCTGACCAACAGGACGATGCAGCCGCTGGCCGACTACTGGGAGGCGGTGCGCGAGTTCTACGCGCCGTTCGAGTGCGGCCTGAAGAGCAGCACCAGCGAGATCTACTACCACGAGATCCCCGGCGGCCAGTACAGCAACCTGCGGCCCCAGGTCGCGTCGCTCGGGCTGTTGCACCGCTGGAGCGACGTCAAGCACGCGTTCGCGGTGGTCAACCAGCTCTGCGGCGACATCCCCAAGGTCACGCCGAGCAGCAAGATGGTCGGCGACTTCGCGGTGTTCCTGGTGCAGAACGACCTGCTGAACATGCGCGGCGACCTGGCCTCGTCGACCGAGGCGACCAAGCAGCGGCTGCTGGTCGAGAGCAAGCGCCTCGACTTCCCGCAGAGCGTCGTGCAGTACTTCCAGGGCTACCTCGGCCATCCGCCGGGCGGGTTCCCCGAGGATCTGCGCGAGGCGGTGCTGAAGGGCCTGCCGCGGCTCGAAGGCCGGCCCAGCGACGGCATGCCGGCGTTCGACTTCGAGCGCGCCACCGAACACGTGACCGCGCGCACCGGCCGCAGGCCGCCGATGCGCGACGTCGTCAGCTACGCGCTCTACCCGCGCGTGCTCGACGACTTCTTCGCCTTCCAGAACCGCTGCGCCGACGTCTCGCTGCTGCCGACGCCGATCTTCTTCTACGGCCTCGAGATGGGCCAGGAGGTCTGGATCGAGATCGAGCCGGGCAAGACGCTGGTGATCTCGCTGGAGGCCAGGAGCGAGACCGACGAGGAAGGGCTGGTCACGGTGTACTTCAAGCTGAACGGCCAGAACCGCCAGGTCGCGGTGCCCGATCGTTCGCAGAAGCGGGAGACCGAGGTGCGTCGCCGCGCCGACCCCGAGGTCGCCGGCGAGGTCGGCGCGCCGATGCCCGGCCGCGTGATCGTGCTGCACGTCAGCGAGGGCCAGGTCGTGGACGAGGGGGAGCCGCTGGTCACCCTCGAGGCGATGAAGATGGAGACCATCGTGCGCGCGCCGGTCGCCGGCACCGTGCGCGAGCTGTGCACCGACCAGAAGGCGCAGGTCCGGGCGCAGGACCTGCTGGTGGTGCTCGACCCGAAGAAGTGACCCGGCCGCCGGCACCGGACCCCCACGGGCGGCGCCGGGACCGTATGCTCCCCGAGCCGTGAGGATCGCCGATCTGCCGTGGTACGACCTGCCGGAGCTGCAAGCCGCCACGGATGCGTGGTGGGGCGGCATCGCCGGCCATCTGCGCCAGCTCGGCGTCGACCGCGTGCCCGACCGGCTGCAGCGCGACGGCTGTCACATCGAGCGCTGGCGCCACCGCGACCTGCTGCTGAGCCAGGCCTGCGGCTACGACGTGCTCTACGACGCGGCCCCGTGGATCGTGCCGATCGCGACCCCCTGCTACCGCGTCGGTGGCGCGCAGGGGCCGCGCTACACCAGCGCGGTCGTCGTGCGCGACGACAGCGCGCGGCGCCAGCTCGGCGACCTGCGCGGCGCGCGCTTCGTAGTCAACGAGGCGTCGTCGCATTCCGGCAACAACGCCGTGCGCCCGCTGGTGGCGCCGCGTTGTTCGGACGGGCGGTTCTTCGCCGACGTGCACGCCAGCGGGTCGCACACCGACAGCCTCGGCGCGGTGCAGCAGGGCACCGCCGACGCCGCCTGCATCGACACCGTCGTGATCGAACTGCTGCAGCGCGTGCGGCCCGGGGCCCTGCACGGCCTGCGCGTGCTGGCGACGACGGCCGCGGCCTGGGCGCCGCCGTACGTGACCTCGGTGCACAGCGGGCCCGAACTGCGGCACGCGCTGCGCCGCGCGCTGACGGCGGCGGTGCAGGATCCGCGGCTGGCCGAGTGCCGCGCGGCGCTGCTGATCGACGGCTTCGAGGTGTTGCCGGACGGCGCCTACCGGTCGCTGGCCGCGTTCGAACAGCCGGCGCTCACGGCGCGGTACTTCGAACTGCCGGCACCGGCGACGTCGCCGCTGTCGCGCGCGGCCGGCGCGTCAGGCTGACGGCGACGGGCGGTCCTTCGCTTCGGCGACGCGCGCGCCTTCGGCGAGGATGCGGCCCAACAGGGCCGGCGACGCCTGCAGCTCCATCAGGCAGCCCTCCTCGGTGTAGAACTCCGACAGCACGGTCGCCTTGGCGCGGATCTCGCCGTGCAGGTTGCTCGCCGAGTGCGGCAGCAGGATCTCGACCCGGTTCTCGACCGCCGCCAGGTGGCCCTGGATCGCGGCCAGCAGGTCCGGCAGCCCGGCACCGGTGGCCACCGACAGGGCGACCGCGCGCGGCTCGAGCTGCCACAGCGGGCTCAGCGACGCCGGATCGGCGACCAGGTCGGTCTTGTTGAACACCGTGATGCGCGCCAGCTCGTTGGCGCCGAGCGTCTCCAGCACTTCGTCGACCGTGCGCAGCTGGTCCTGGGCCTCCGGCGAGCTGCCGTCGACCATGACCAGCAGCAGGTCGGCGTGCAGGGCCTCCTCGAGCGTCGCATGGAAGCTGGCGACCAGCTGGTGCGGCAGCTTGCGCAGGAAGCCGACGGTGTCGGTCAGCAGCACGGTGCGGCCGCCGGGCAGGCGCCACGGGCGCGTGCGCGTGTCGAGCGTGCTGAACAGCCGGTTCTCGGCGAGCACGCCGGCGTCGGTCAGCCGGTTCATCAGCGACGACTTGCCGGCGTTGGTGTAGCCGACCAGCGCGATGGTGAAGAGGTCCGGGCGGCCCTGCACTTCGCGCACCTTGTGCTCCTCGACCTTCTTCAGCTCCTTCTGGATCGCGGCGATGCGCGTGCGCAGCAGGTTGCGGTCGACGTCGATCTGCTTCTCGCCAGCACCACCGCGCACGCCGATGCCGCCGCGTTGGCGTTCGAGGTGCGTCCAGCGGCGGCGCAGGCGCGGCATCTCGTACTGGATCGCGGCGAGCTCGACCTGGAGCTTGGCCTGCGGGGTGCGCGCGTGCATGCCGAAGATCTGCAGGATCAGTTCGCTGCGGTCGATGACCGGCACGCCGACCGCGGTCTCGATGTTCTTCGCCTGGTTCGGCGTCAGCGAGTCGTCGCAGATGACGGCGCCGCTGTGCGCCAGCTTGACGACCTCGGCCAGCTCTTCGAGCTTGCCGCTGCCGAGGTAGCTGTGCGGGTCGGCGTGGCGGCGGTGCTGCACCATGCAGCCGGCGGCGACGAAGTCGGCGGTGTCGGCGAGCAACTGCAGTTCGTGCAACGCCTCGGCGGCGGTGCGCGGATCGCCCATCGGCACGATGCCGAACAGGATGGCCTCGGTCTGATGGCCCTTGCTGGCGTCGATCGGAGTGTCGTTCTTCACGCGTGCGTCTTGTCGGTCGGCGCGTGCTGCGGGCCGAGCGAAGCCTCGATCGAACCATCCGCACCGCGCTGGAGGAAGATCCGGCGGCAGAACCGCGCGTCGTCGCGCTGCGGATGGTCGTCGCGGAAGTGGGTGCCGCGCGACTCGGCGCGCAGCAGGCCGGCTTCGGCCACCAGGGCGGCGACCGTCAGCATGTTCGCCAGCTCGCAGTTGGCGCGCAGCGGCAGCGGCGCCTTGGCCAGGTAGTGGTGCCAGTAGCCGATGCGCGAACGCGCGTCCTGCAGGCCGTCGTGGTGGCGGCGTAGGCCGACCTGACGCCACATCAGGCTCTTCAGCGAATAGAGCAGGTCGTCGTGCAGGAGGCGCGGCGGGTCCTGCGCCAGCAGCGGGCCCGGCGCCGAGCGCGGCAGCCCGGGGAAGGGGCGGCGCGACAGTTCGGCGGCGGCGTGGCCGGTCACCTGGCCGAGCACCGCACCTTCGAGCAGTGAGTTCGAGGCCAGGCGGTTGGCGCCGTGCAGACCGGACGCGGCGGCTTCGCCGACGGCGAAGAGGCCCGGCACGCTGGTGCGGCCTTCGCCGTCGGTGACGGTGCCGCCGACGAAGTAGTGCGCACCCGGACGCACCGGGATCGGATCCTTCGCCAGGTCGAGATCGAACGTCGAGCAGATGCGCGCGATCGACGGGAACAGCCGGTGCGGATCGCCCTGCACCGTGCTGAGGTCGAGGTAGACGTGCGTGTCGTTCGTCGCCACCATGCGATCGAGGATCGCGCGGCTGACGACGTCGCGCGGCGCCAGATCGCGCATCGGGTGCACGCCCGCCATCACCGGCTCGCCGTTGCGGTCGCGCAGCACGGCGCCGGCCCCGCGCACCACTTCGCTGATCAGGAAGCGCGAGGCGCCGGCGATGTAGAGCGTGGTGGGGTGGAACTGCACGTACTCGCAGTCGGCGAGGCGGGCCCCGGCGCGGAAGCACAGCGCGTGGCCGTCGCCCGAAGCGCCGGTCGGGTTGGTCGTCTCGCGGAAGATCTGGCCGGTGCCGCCGGTGGCGACGACCACCGCGCCCGCTTCGACCGCGAACTGCATGTCGCCCTGTTGGCCGACGGCGCCGACGCAGCGGCCGTCGGCGAGCAACAGGTCGCGCACGAACGCGTTCTCGCGCACGGTGACGCGTGGATGCTGGCGCAAGGCGACCGCCAGCGCGCGCTGGATCTCGCGGCCGGTGGCGTCGCCGTGGCTGTGCACGACGCGGGCGTGGCTGTGGCCGCCTTCGCGCGACAGTTCGAGCGCGCCGTCGGGGTCACCGCCGCGGGACGTGCCGTCGCTGCCTTGGCGGTCGAAGCGCGTTCCGAGGCGTTCGAGCCAGTCGACCGCTGCCTGGGCCCCGCCGACGATGCGCTGCACGACCTCGGGGTCGGCGACGCCGGCGCCGACACGCAGCGTGTCGCCGACGTGGGTGGCGAGGCTGTCCTCGGGCAGCTGCACGACGGCGATGCCGCCTTGCGCCCACGCCGTGTTGGTGTCGGCGAGTTCCCCCTTCGCCAGCAGCAGCACCTGCGCACCCGCGTCGGCGGCGTGCAGCGCGGTGCAGGCGCCGGCGATGCCGCTGCCGATCACCAGCACGTCGGTGCGCAGCAGCGGGGTGCTGCGCAGCTCGAACGGCGACAGCCGCTCCGGGAACCGCGGGGCGGCGTGGGGCGTGTGCATCGCGGTGGCGGGCCCGATCAGGCGCCCGACGCCTTGGCCTTCGCTTCGGCGGCCTTCGCTTCGGCCTCGGCGGCGGCGCGCGCTTCGTTCTCGGCCTGCACGTCGACGTCGACGATCGCTTCGCGCAGCTTCGGGTTGGCGAGGTCGCCCTTGTCGAGCCAGATCAGGATCGGCGCAGCGATGTAGATCGTCGAGTAGATGCCCGAGATCATGCCGACGATCATCGCGAAGGCGAAGCCTTCGAGGTCCGAGCCGCGGCCCCAGTTGACCAGGAACTGCGCGATGACGACCAGCAGCGTCAGGCCGCTGGTCAACAGCGTGCGCGACATCGTCTGGTTCAGCGCGCGGTTGATCAGCACGCGGAACGGCTCGCTCTTGCCCTGGCGGACGTTCTCCATCGCGTTCTCGCGGATGCGGTCGAAGATGACGATCGTGTCGTTGACCGAGTAGCCGATGATCGTCAGGAAGCAGGCGATCAGCGCGAGATTGATCTCGCCTTCGACGATGCCGAGCTGGTTGGCCAGCACGACCGCGATCAGCGCCACCAGCACGTCGTGGATCAGCGCCACGACCGCGGCGATGCCGTACTTGTACTCGTGGAAGCGCACGCGCAGGTAGAACACGATCAGCAGCCACGACAGGATCAAGGCACCGATGGCGGCGTTGCGCAGGTCGTTGACCAGGCGGCCCTGCATCTCCTGCGCCGACGGGAACGGGTCGGACAGCAGCACCGGCTTGTTGTCGGTGCCGTTCAGGCCGACCAGTTCCTTCTGCACGGTCTCGGCGAGCTGCCACGCGCGCAGCGAGATCGGCGCGACCCATTCGATCGCGAGGTCCTTCGAGTTCTTGGCGGTGGCGTCGCCGAGCGGCGTCACCTGGCTCTGCGCCAGCGGCTTCTGCAGGCGGGTGCGCACCGTCTCGACGTCGACGTCACCGGCGAAGTGCACCTCGATGCGCGCGTACTGCAGGGTCGTCTTCTGCGTCGCGTGCTCGGTCACCGACGGGTTGGCGAACGCCGGCTGCACGAGGTCGCTGGCGAACACGCGCTGCAGCTCCTTGACGTAGGGCGGCTGGTAGGGGGCCGGCGGCGCCTGGTTCTCGTCGAGCGCCTTCTTGCGGGCTTCGCGATGCGCCTTGCGCTCCTCGTCGATGACCTTGCGCTGCGCATCGTTCAGCTTCAGGCGCACGTTGTACTGCTGGCCGGTGCCGTCCGCCGTGCGCTCGCCGATCGAGTTCAGCGAGACGTTCGAGTACTCCTTGTTGAAGGCCTCGTCGGCGCCGAGCTGCTTGCGCACCGCTTC
>JAEUHS010000064.1 GCA_016794035.1 Planctomycetota bacterium | reverse complement strand
TCCTGCAGGTCGACGACAGCGAGGTGCGGCGCGCGGTGCTGGCCGAACTCGACCAGGTGCAGTACTTCGCGCAGATCGACCACCCGAACCTGGTGTCGATCGAGGACAAGGGCGAGGTGTCGGGCATCCCGTATCTGGTGATGTCGTTCGCGGGCACCGAGACGCTGCGCGACCGCATGCCGCAGGGCGGCGCGCTGCCGACGCCGGCCGAGCGCGACGAGCTGCTGCGGTACTTCCTGCAGTGCTGCCGCGGGCTCTCGGCGCTGCACGAACGATCGCTGGTGCACTTCGACATCAAGCCGGCGAACGTGTTCCTGAAGGGCGCGGTGGCGCGGCTCGGCGACTACGGGCTCTCCAAGCTGGTGACGCACAGCCGCGGCAGCCTGTCGATGGGCCGCGGCACGCCGTACTACATGGCGCCGGAGCTGCTGCAGCGGCGCGGCGACCACCGCAGCGACGTCTACTCGCTGGGCGTGATGCTCTACGAGATCCTGTGCGGCAAGGTGCCGTTCACCGGCGACAGCGAGTGGGAGGTGCTCAAGCAGCACGAGACCAAGGCGCCGGAACTGCCACGCCACCTGTCTTCGCTCGAACGCGCGGTGCTGCAGCGCTGCCTGCAGAAGGACCCGGCCGCGCGCTACCAGAGCGTGCTCGACCTGATCGCGGCGTTCGGGGCGCAGGCGGGGGTCGGGGCCGCCGCCTGGAGCGACGTGCGCGCGGGCGCGGCCGCCGGCGCGGTGCCGACCGGGTCCGCGACGCCACCGCCGTTGCCGGCGGTGCCGCCGAAGCCGCTGCCCGAATCCGGCGCCAGGAGATACGCGCAGTACGTGGCGGAGCAGGCGGTGCACGGCGCGCGCCAGGTCGCCCGCGTGGCGACGGAGACGCTTCGCGACACGCTGCAGGAGCTGCGCGACGACGGCCGCGGGCGGCCGACGCGCCATCGCCGGGCGATGGCCCGGCTGCGCGGGCGGTTCCACTGGCCGCCGCGCGCGCCACGCCCGCGCCGCGCCGCGATCCACCGTTCGAGCGGCCTGGGCAGGGCGCTGACGATCATCGGCGTGCTGGCGGTTGGCCTCGGCATGCTGGGATTCGTCGCGTTGTGGATCAGCCCCGTTGCGACTCCGTTCGCCGAAGCGCCACAGGAATTGGTGATCGGGTCGGAGCCGGTGCGGATCGCCGACACGTCGCGCAGCGCGACGTTCAGCCGCTTCGGCGTCCCCCGTCGCTTCACCGACCTGGTCTCGACCTCGGAGCCGGAGTGGGTGGCCCTGGCGCAGCGCGACCACGATCGCGCCTCGCTCGCGCTCGAGCAGCGGCTCGACCAGCTGCGCGAACGGGTGCCGTTCCTGCCCGACGCGCGCGCCGAGGCGGACGACCTGCCGACGTTCGGCGGGCTGCGCGCCCTGCCGTCCGGACCGCAGGCCGAACTCGACGTGCTGGTCGGCCAGGTGCTCGCCGGTCGCGACGACGACGCGCTGGTGCAGCGGCTCACGGCGCTCGGTCCGGTCGCGCTCGCGTCGCTCGCCGCCCGTCTCGCGCAGATCCGCTACGACAGCCGGGACGACGTCGAGCGAGCGCGGCGCCTGCATGCGGTGCTGCAGCGGGCCACCGGGTGCCACGAGATGCCGCTGGTCGACGAGGGTTCGCTGGTGGCGATCGCGCACGGCAACCGGCACGTCGGCGAGCTGTGGTCGTGGTTCCTCAACGAGGTCGCGCACACCGAGCGCACCTGGACGGTCTACCGCAGCCTGCGCCGCGCGCGCTGATCGGTCGCTGGTGCGGCGGCTCGATCGCGTCGGGCGCGGGCTACTGCTCGCGCCGCCAGCGGTCGTTCCTGCGGTCGCAGTCGAGCGACGTGGTGTCGGGATCGAGCAGCACCTCGGTGACGTCGGGGCCGACCTCGAGCGTCGCCTGCGCGTGCTGGCGCCAGTGGCTCGCCGGCACGGTCTGCCGCTCGGTGCGTCCATCGCCGTGGGTGACCGCGACGACGGCAGGGTGCAGCGCGCGGCCACGATCCTCGACGACGATCGTCGTGCCGCCGTCGTGCGGGGTCACGCTGGCGATCGCGTGGTCGAGCCGCCAGGCCTCGAAGAACCAGGTGCGGAAGTACGGGTCCAGGTCCTGACCCGACACGTCCGAGAACGTGCGGAAGAAGTCGTACGGCGTCGGATGCCTGAAGGCCCAGTCGGCGGCGTAGCGGCGGAACGCGGCGAAGAACGTCTCGTCGCCGAGCAGCGCGCGCAGCTGGTGCAGGATGGCGGCCGGCTTGCCGTAGCTGGCGAAGCCGAAGTCGTCCTCGCCGTAGGTGTCGGCGTGTCGCATGCACACCACGTCGCCGCCGCGCGCGACGGTGTTGCCGTACGACAGGATGTCGCGCCGCGGCCCGCTGGTGCGGTGCCGGAACTCGTCGAGGCACAGCGTGGTCCAGAACGACGTGAAACCCTCGTCCTGCCACGCGTAGCGCTTCTCGTTGCTGCCGATCAGCATCGGGAACCACATGTGGATCAGCTCGTGCATCAGCGTGCTCTCCGGCCGCCGGCCGCCGACGATCGTCATCATCGGGTACTCCATGCCGCCGCCGATGATGCCCTCGCACGCGGTCATGTGCGGCCACGGATACGGATGCACGTGGGCCGACATGAACTCGATCGTGTGGCGCGCGTACTCGGCCGCGCGCACCCAGTCGCCGGACTTCGGCTCGTAGACGGCGTGGATCATGGTGATGCCGTCCTTGCCAAGACCCTCCTTGTCCTTCACCACCGCATGCGTCGCGTCCCAGAGGTAGGTGCGCGCGACGCTGACGGCGACGTCGCGCACGTTCTCGGCGCGGAACCGCCAGGTCGCCTTGCCGCCGGGTGACGGCGCGGTCCAGGTGCCGGCGGTGAGGTCGTCGGCGTCGATCACGTGCACGATGTCGCGCGTGTCGTGCGCCCGTGTCAGCGCCGCGCGCGCCTTCTCGCTGAGCACTTCGTCGGCATTCTGCAGGTCGCCGGTCGCCCGCACGAGGTAGCCCTGCGGCACCGTGATCGCCAGGTCGTAGTCGGCGTAGTCCATGTAGAACTCGCCGTTGCCGCGGTACGGGTCGGCGACCCAGCCGTCGACGTCGTCGTAGACCGCGAACTGCGGGTACCAGTAGCCGAGGTAGAACACGTCCGCGTCCTCGTGGCCCATGCGCGGCGCCGTGCCCGCGCGCGGCACCGGGAACGACCAGTCGATCTGCAACGTGACCTCGCCGCCGCCGGCGAGCTTCTCGGGCAATCGCAGCGACAGGCGCGTGTCGTACGGCCGCGCGCGCACCGGCTGGTCGCCGATGCGCACCTCGCCGAGCTCGATGCCGCCGGTCGAGGTCAGGTTCGGCCGCGTGCGCTCGGCCTCGGGCTTCAGCAGGTCCTGGTAGAGGTGCACGACCAGCCGGTCGATCACCTGCGGCGACCGGTTGACGTAGGTCATCGTCGCGTGCCCGCGCAGCGTCGCGGTCGCCGGATCCAGTTCGGCCTCGATCCGGTAGCGCGCGATGTTGGTCCAGTGGTTCGGCCCCGGCCGACCCGTCAGGGTGCGGGTGCCGTTCGCGACCGCGGCCTCGAAGTCGGGCGGCAGGTCGATCGGGTAGGGCACGACCCGCGCGGGCGCATTCGGCGCCTGCGCGGTGCCATGGCCGGCACAGAGGACCAGGAAGGCGACGACGAGCGGCAACGGCGAGGGGTGAGACATGCAGGGATGGTCGCGAGCGGGAGCGATGTTGGAACCGCTCGCCGGCTCCGCCGCAACCGGGCAGGCCCGGGAACGTACCGATGCTGCGGTGTCGGGCGACCTGGCCCTGGAATCCTCGTGATGGGTCTGCTCCGCCGCTGCTCGCGCTCTGCGTGGTCGCCGCGCACAGCCGCGACACCACATTCGAGGTGCTCGACGCTCGGGCGGCGGTGGTGCTACCGCTCGACGGTGTGCGCGAACGGATCGCATGGCGGCTCGGCGGCCTGCCGCCCGAGCCCGCGGGATCGGCCGGCGCGGTGTCGGCGACCGGCCGGCGGAGCTGATCCAGCGCACCTCGGCGAACGCCGCGATCGTGATCCTCGGCTTCGAGCCGCCGCCCGAGGGCAGCTGGTCGGCTTCTTCCAGCGCATGGAGGCCTTCGCCGGCCGCTTGCCGCGGGTGCTGTTCGTCGACAGCGCCGGCGGCATGGAACTGGAGTCGCAGGCGCGATGCACGGGTTGCGTTCGCGGCCGTGCGCGCTCCACTGGGCAGCCGTGCGGCAATGACCGAACTCAGCCCCGAGCCCGCCGCCACCTTCGTGCAGGTGGCGTTGAACCTGCCGCTGCGGCGTGAGTTCACCTACCGACTGCCGGCCGGCACGACGGCGCGGCCCGGCAACCGCGTGCGCGTGAACTTCCACGGCCGCGCACTGGGCGGCATCGTCACCGCCGTCAGCGGGACGACGGACCTGCCGCCGGCGAAGGTCAAGCCGATCGAGTCGGTGCTCGACGGCGACCTCCTGCTGCCCGATTCGCTGCTCGAGCTGGCGCGCCGCATGGCCGCGACCTACGGCTGTTCGCTCGGCGAAGCGCTCGACGCGACCCTGCCGTCGGTCGCCAAGCGCCGCGGCCAGCGCCGCATCCCGCACGTCGAGCTGAAGGCGCCGCACGACCTCGCGCGGCAGGCCGTGCTCGAACTCGAGGAGAAGCACCAGGCGCAGTCGCGCGTGCTGCGCACCGTGATCGAGTACGGCGGGCCGATGCCGATCCTGGACGTGCGGCGCCGCACGCAGACCAGCGACAGCCCGTGGCAGACGCTGGTCAAGCACGGCCTGCTGAAGAAGGTGCTGCTCGCCGAGGAACTCGAGGAGCTGGTGCCGTCGCTCGACGAGCACGCGGTGCGCCACGAACTGAACGCACACCAGCGCGCCGCCGTCGACCGGGTCGTGCAGTCGGTCACCGCGGGCGCGCACCGCACGTTCCTGCTGCACGGCGTCACCGGCAGCGGCAAGACCGAGGTCTACCTGCGCATCCTCGAGGAGGTGCGCAGCCACGGCCGCAGCGGCATCGTGCTGGTGCCCGAGATCTCGCTGACGCCGCAGACCGTCGGCCGCTTCGCGTCGCGCTTCCCGGACGTCGCGGTGCTGCACAGCGGTCTGACCGACGCCGAGCGCGGCCGGCAGTGGCAGCGCCTGCTGCAGGGCAAGGCGAAGATCGCCGTCGGCGCGCGCTCGGCGCTGTTCGCGCCGGTGCAGAACCTCGGGCTGATCGTCATCGACGAGGAGCACGAGACGTCGTTCAAGCAGGACAGCACGCCGCGCTACCACGCGCGTGAACTGGCGATCGTGCGCGGGCAGATCGAGAACGCGGTGGTCGTGCTCGGTTCGGCGACGCCGACCCTGGAGTCGATCGGCAAGGCGCGTCGCTCGGTCTACGAGCTGCTGACGCTGCCCGAGCGCGCCGGCGCCGGCCGGCTGCCGAAGATCCTGGTGCAGGACCTGCGCGCCGAGCCGAAGGAGGCGCGCCGCGCCGGCGTGGTGCTGTCGCGCACGCTGCTGGTGATGATGCAGGAGCGGCTCGCGGCCAAGGACCAGGTGCTGCTGTTCCTGAATCGCCGCGGCTACTCGCCGGTGCTGCTGTGCCCGGGCTGCGGCGAGGCGGTGAAGTGCGAGTCGTGCTCGGTGTCGATGACGTGGCACGTGCGCCGCGGGCGCCTGATCTGCCACTGGTGCTGCCGCGAGAAGCGACGGCCCGAGACCTGTCCGACCTGCCAGCACGCCGGCATGCACGAACTCGGCGTCGGCACCGAACGGCTCGAGCAGGCGGTCAAGCAGCGCTTCCCCGAGGCGATCGTCGCGCGCATGGACGCCGACACGATGGCCGAACGCGGCGCCCACGAGCGCGTGCTGGCGGCGTTCCGCAGGCGGCACATCGACGTGCTGATCGGCACGCAGATGATCGCCAAGGGCCTCGACTTCCCCGACGTCACGCTGGTCGGCGTGGTCTCGGCCGACACCGGCCTGTTCGTGCCCGACTACCGCGCCGCCGAGCGCACCTTCCAGCTGCTGCACCAGGTCGCCGGTCGCGCCGGCCGCGGCGAGAAGGCCGGCACCGTCGTGATCCAGACGTTCTGTCCCGACAACTACGCGGTCGAGGCGGCGGCGAAGAACGACTACGACTCGTTCGTGCAGCAGGAACTGGTGTTCCGCAAGATCGCCGGCTATCCGCCGTTCTCGCGCCTGCTGCGGGTGCTGGCCGAGGCGCGCACCGAGGCCGAGGCGCAGCAGCTGCTGCAGCGGGCGGTCGAGCCGCTGCACGGCATCGACGACATCGAGGTGCTCGGTCCCTCGCCGGCGGTGATCGTGCGGGTCAAGGACCAGTGGCGCTGGCACATGCTGGTCAAGTGCTTCCAGCCGACGTCGTTCGCGGCCGCGATGGCGGCGATCGGCACCGTCGAGGACCTGGCGACGCGCACCTGCCGGATCACGCTCGACGTCGACCCCGGCAGCCTGATGTGAGGCTCACGCGACGGCGCGGTCGGTGTCGCGGCGGCGCGACGGGCGCGGGCCGCTGCGACGTGGGGGCCGGGAAACGCCCGGTTGCAGCCCGCGGAGTTGCCATCGGCGGCGGTTCTCCACTACAAGCACGGGGTGCCCGCATCGCGGGGCATCGTGCCCGTTGCCATGAACCCGAAGAACGACCCCGACGAGACGCCGACGCGCTTCGGCGGCAGCAATCCGCCCGACGCCGAGGATCGCACGGTGCCGTCGATGGGCCAGGGTGGCAAGCCGCAGCCGCCGCCGCCACCGCCGCCGAAGACGCCGCCGGCGAAGGGCAGCGACCCGCTGCTCGGCAAGGAACTCGGCGGCTGCCGCATCGAGTCGTTGCTCGGCCGCGGCGCGATGGGTGCGGTCTACCGGGCCCATCAGGTGCGGCTCGACCGCCGCGTCGCCGTCAAGGTGATCCGGCCGGAGATGATGACCGACCCGCGCACGCTGAAGCGCTTCGAGGTCGAGGCGCGCACCGTCGGCCGCTTCAACAGCGCGAACGTCGTCATGGTGCACGACGTCGGCTTCGAGCAGGGCGTGCACTACCTGGTGATGGAGTTCGTGCAGGGCAAGAACCTGCGCGACCACGTCAAGCTGCTCGCCGGCGGGCGGCTGCCCGCCGCGGAGGCGATCCCGCTGCTGCGGCAGGCGTGCAAGGGCCTCGAGGAGGCGCAGCGGCTGTCGGTGATCCACCGCGACATCAAGCCCGACAACCTGATGCTGACCGACCGCGGCATCCTGAAGATCGCCGACTTCGGCATCGCCAAGCCGGTGCAGGACGACTTCAGCCTGACGATGTCGTCGGAGCTGATCGGCACGCCGCTCTACATGAGCCCCGAGCAGTGCCAGGGCATCGCCGACCTCGACTTCCGCAGCGACATGTACTCGCTGGGCGCGACGTTCTACTACCTGCTGACCGGCGAGCCGCCGGTGCGCGCCAGCTCGGTCTACGAGCTGATCCAGACCAAGACCAAGCTCGAGAACCTGTGCCTGTGGAAGGCGCTGCCCGAGCTCGACGAGAACCATCCGCTGTCGCGCGTCATCGAACGCATGACGGCGCTCGACCGCGAGGACCGTTACCCCAGCTACGAGGCGCTGCTCAACGACATCGTGCTGGTCGAACAGGGCAGCACGATCGATCGCATCGCCCGGAAGGCGCCGTCGAAGGGCGAGCTGCCGAAGCTGCTGGCGCCGAAGAAGCGGTCGGGCGGGGCTGTGGCTTGGGTGGCCGGTCTGCTGGTGCTCGCGGCGGCGGGCGGCGGCTACTGGTGGTCGCAGCGCGACACGACGGACCACTCGGCGTCGACCGGCGGCGGCCCCGCGGACAGCGGCGCGCGCGACGCCGCGGCGGTGCGGTCGCGGCTGGCGACGCTGCGCGGCCGTCTGGCCAAGGACGGGCCGAGTGCCGCCCTGCAGAAGGACGTGGCGGCCGTGGCGGTCGAGCCGACGACCAAGGCGGAGCGCGAGCAGTTGCAGAAGGACGTCGAGCTGGGACTCGCGATCGAGGCGCGGCTCGCGGCGCGCAAGGCGCCGAAGCCCGCGCTGCCGTTCGACGAACTGGCCGCGCACCTGACCGCGGTCGACGCGGCCGCCCGGCTCGACGGCGCGGCCGGCAAGGAGCTGCAGGCGTGGGTGGCGACGGCGCGCAGCGCCGCGCGCAACGAGCACGTGCTCGGGCTCGAGGCCAAGTCGGCGCTGCTGTCCGCGTTCTCGCAGTGGCAGGACGAACGGCGCCGCGCCGTGGGCGAGAAGCAGCTGGCCCGGCTCGGCGAGCAGCTGGCCCGCATCGAGGCCGGCCGGCGGCAGCTGCTGTCGGCGCTGCCCGCCCTGACGGCCGACCTCGATGCGGCGTTGCCGGTGAAGTCGCTCGACGAGGCGCGGCGGGGTCTGGCCGACAAGACCGTGTCGCCGGTCGACGTCGACATCGGCGCGGCGCTGGCGGAGATCGCGGTCGAGTTCGAACGCACCGGACCGACCAGCGCGCTCGACGAGCGGACGAAGAAGCTGCTCTCGACCAATACGGATCAGATCGCCGAGCGCGATCGCCTGCTGAACGCGTTCCAGACCGCCGAGGCGCGCAAGCGCGAGGCGGAGGCCGCGAAGGCCAACGACTACCCGTCGGAACCGCTGCCGCCGTTCGACGACATCGAGACCTACTACGGCAAGCTCGACCACGTGCTCGACGAGCTGCGCCGCGACGGGCAGCTGCCGACCTGGGCCAAGGAGCTGCGAGCGCGCCTGCGCAGCGAGCCCGACCTGCAGCAGAAGGCGCTCGTCGCCTGCCGCACCGCCTTCGAGGCCTGGCAACGCGCCAGCGAGTCGCCGACCGCCGCGGTCGCCGCGCTCGAAGCGTCGCTGGGCAGCATCACGCGCGGCATCCAGAAGGCGGTGACGCTGTTCCCCGCCGCCAAGGAAGCGCTCGAGCAGGTCGTGCCGGCGGACGCGCTGGCCACGGCGCGCGCGCGGCTCGACCGGGCGCAGCAGCGCAAGGACCTGCTCGCGGGGCTGCCGACGCTGCGCAACCAGCTGCTGCAGGTGCGCACGATCGGCGACTGGCGTTCGCAGCGCGAGGCCTGGCTCGCGGACCTGGCGGCGCTGCAGGCCAAGGCGCAGCCGCTCGCCGACGATGCCGAGGTGCAGCGCGAGCTGCGGAACGCCGAACAGGTCCGCGACCGCTGGATCCAGGCCAGCGCGCGCGTCGAGGAGTTCGCCACCAGGTTCGCGGCCGGCGACCTGACCGGTGCGCGCGGGGTCGCCGACGCCAGCGTGCTCGGCAGCGAGGGCCGCGACGAGCTGCGCGCGCTCGGCGCCGTGGTCGGCAAGTGCGCCGACGCGTTCCGCGTGCTCGACGGCGAACTCGACGTCGATCGCGCGCTGGCGCTGCTCGACGACGCGGCCGGGCTGCTGCGCGACTACTCGGGTCTGGCGCCGTCGGCGGTGGCGCGCATGACCGCATGGGGCGAGCGCCTCGCCGACCTGCGCCGCGCCGCCGCCGCGATGGTCGCGGTGCCCGCCGGCAATACGAAGTCCGGGCCGGTCTCCGCGTTCTTCCTCGGCTGCACCGAGGTGAGCCAGGCCGAGTACGCGCGTTTCCTCGACGAGCTCGACGGGCTGGTCGGCGGCGTGCCGGCGGCCGAACGCCCGGCGAAGCTGGCCGCGCGGCTCGGCGACCTGGTGCTGCCGGCCGACCAGCTGCAGCGCATGCTGGGCCGCCGCGGCCGGCTGCCGTCGCCCGAGTTGCCGGTCGACGACGTCAGCTGGTACGAGGCGGCGGCGTATGCGCGCTGGTACGGCATGTCGCTGCCGACCAAGGCGGAGTGGGCGCTCGCGGCGTTCGGCGACAACCACCAGTACGCGTGGCCCTGGGGCCAGGAGTGGAAGCCCGACGACGCCAGCCGCAACATCGGCAACCGCCTGGTCGCGGTGACGTCGGGTGGCCGATCCTGGCGCAGCACGACCGGCAAGGAGGTGCACCACCTCGCCGGCAACGCGGCCGAGTGGCTGCAGGCCGAGCCGGGTGCCACGCTGGGCTACCTGGCCGGCGGCCGCTGCCAGGACTCCCCGAGCGACGCGCGCCGGCGCGCCGCGGGCGAGGACTTCCACGAAGCCAGCCTCGTCAAGGACCTCGATGGCTTCGGCTTCCGCGTGATCCTGCGGCCGCGCCAGTTCCTCGGCAGCGACTTCCCGACCGGCCGGCTGCCCGGCGGTCGCTGAGCGTCAGCGGCGCCGCAGCACGAACAGCAGCCGCGCCGGGTCGGTGAGGCGCACGGCGCGGTTGTCGCCGAGCAGTCCGGTCAGTTCGGTGGACTCGGGCCGCGAACGCGGCGTCTGCCGCACGTTGCCCTGCTCGTCGACCGGCACCGCGGCGACGATGATGTCGACCTCGGGATGCTCGAAGGCGACCGGCAGCCGCAGCGGCTCGCCGCCCTTCAGGTGCACGAACTGCTTGTTCTGCGCCGCCGTGGTCCAGTCCTGGCCGCCGATGACGACGATGCACGGCACCGGCCGTTCGTCGTTGTCGATGGCGCGGATCTCGAGCGTGCGCGTCGGGATGCTGCCGCAGGCGGCCAGCAGCGCGAGGCCGGCCGTCGCGGCCAGCGAACGCAGGCGGGATCGCAGCGGCGGCGCGGAGGTCGTCGTCATGGGCATCGGCTTCACTTCTCCTGCTTCAGGATCCACGAGTACTCGCCGAACTTGTCCAGCTGGTCGGCGATCTGTCGCCGCGTCAGCATCTCGGTCACCGGCTCGTGGCTCGCCGCGACCACCTGGATGCAGACGCGTTCGCTCTGGCCGAAGTCGATCTCGTAGACGCGGCGGCCACCCTGGCCGACCCGTTCGCCGTTGACGTAGAACGACGCGGTCGGCGGATCGATGACGACCGGGACCTTGTAGGTCGTGGAGCCGCAGCCCGCGCAGGCCAGCAGGCCGAGCACCAGGGCGGGGCCGACGCGATCGCGACGCGAGCGAACGGGAAGAGGAGTCGTGGTCATGGGTTCGGCGGGCGGGCGGACGGGATGGCGAGGATACGCCGGTCGTGCGGCATGTCCAGCGCTCGGCGTCGGTGCTGCGCCGGCGCCGGTGACCCGGTGCTGTCGTATGCTCGCCGTTGTGGCAGGATCCCGCCGGTGAAGCACTTCGTCCCCTCGTCGACCCCGGCCGAAGGGCTCGGCGTGATGCTGCTGTTCGAGCTGATCGATGGCGCCGTGCCGGCGTTCTTCCGCGCCGACCGCGTGATCCAGATCGCCCGCGCCCCGGGGCGGCTCGACGTGCTCGGCGGACTCGCCGACCACGCCGGGGCGCTGGTGCTGCAGATCCCGACCGCCGAGGCCGCGTGCGCGGCGGTGCAGCTGCGCGACGACACGCTGGTGCGGCTGTGGTCGCCGTGCCGCGACGGGTCGCGCACGCAGCTGTTGTCGATGCAGCTGGCGGATCTCGGGCTGCCCGACGCGCCGATCGACTACGCCGAGGCGCGCGCGCTGCTCGGGGCCGATGCGCGCGACCAATGGGCCGCGCACCTGCTCGGCTGCCTGCTGGTGCTGGCCCGCGAACGCGGCGTCGAGTTCACGCGCGGCGCCGAGGTGCTGCTGCACAGCGACGTGCCCGAACAGGTGGGCGCCGGCTCGTCGGCCGCGGTCGAGGTCGCCGCGATGCAGGCGTTCGCCGCCGCCTACGGTGTCGAGCTGGGCGGCGAGGACCTGGCGCGGTTGTGCCACGTGGTCGAGACCGAGGTCGCGGGCGTCGAGAGCGGCATGATCGCGCAGGCGACCGCGGTCGTCGCCGAGGCCGACGAACTGCTGGCCGTGCGCTGCGCGCCGTGGCAGGTGGTGGACAGCGTGCACGTGCCGATGGACCTCGAGTTCGTCGGCCTCGACACCGGCGTGCGGCGCCGCGGATCCGCGCCGGCGTTGCCCGCGAACGGCCAGGACGCGCGCGCCGAGCGGTTCCTCGGCCTGCTGCAGCAGGAGTTGACGCCCGCGCGCCGTGAGCAGCTCGGCGACCTGCTGCTGGACGTGCACGCCGGGTATGCGGCGGCCGGGCGCGGCTGTGCCACCGCCGACTTCCTGATCGAGCAGGTGCGGGCACGCCGCGCCGCGGGGGCGCCGGTATACGGCGGCAAGCTGATGGGGCACGGCAGCGGTGGTGCCGTGGTGCTGCTCGGCGAACGCGGCAAGGTCTGGTACGAGGCGCTGCGGATCAAGAAGGCGCTGCTGGCCCACAGCGGGCACTCCGCCCACATCTTCCGCTGGTCGTCGCCGGGCGCGTTGTCGTTCGGCGGCATCGAGCTGAGGCCGAGCGGTGCCTGATCGCCGGCGCGGCGCCCGCAGCCTGGCCTTGCCGGTGGTCGTGGTGGCGCTGGCAGCGGCCGCGTGGTGCCTGGCGGGCTCCACGGGCGGGGTGCCACCACCGCCCGCGGCGCGACCCCCGGGCGCCGATGTCGTGCTGGCAGCGGAGACGGCGGACGTCGTCGCCGCCGAACGCCAGGAAGTCGCCGCGTCGGCCTCGATCTACGGTCGCGTGACCGACGCGACCGGCGTCGCGCTGGCCGATCTGCAGGTCGAGGCGGTGCGGCAGCCGACCGAGCAGGCGCCGCTGCGTCCGGGCCGGACCCCGCTCGCGACGAGCGATGGGAACGGCTCCTTCCGGTTCGAGCAGCTCGAGGCCGGCAGCTATCGGGTGCGCCTGCAGTCGGACCGTGGCGTCGAGCGCGCGGTGACGCTGCCCCAGGGCAGGCGGGTTCGCGCGGACCTGCGGCTCGCGGACGACCGATGCGTGGTCGAACTGGTCCTGATGCGACAGGGCGAGACCGTGACCAGCGGCCGCGTCATGGTCGCGTTGGCCGGCGGCGACACGCACTTCCACGTGCCGACCGCGGGCGTGTTCCGCTTCGTCGCGCCCGTGGGGCAGCATCGGCTCTGTGTCTGCGCGGCGGGCGCCACGGCGCGGTCCTCGCCGCTGCGCAGCAGCGGCGCGATGTTCGTCGCCGAGTTGCCGCTCGAGATTCCGGCCGGGCGGCGGACGCTCGAAGTCCGCCTCGACGTGCCGGTGCCGTCGCTCGAAGTGACGGCGAGCGACGGTGGCAGCGCACCGTTTCGGGACCTGAAGTTCACGATCGCCGGCACGACGGCGATCGCGCCGTGCGAAGCGACGTTCGAGTTCGTGGCCGTCGACGGACATCGTGGGCAGCTCCGGGAACTGCCGCCCGGAACCTGGACGGTCACGGCGATCTCGCCGCAACTCGACGCCGAGCCCCAGCAGATCGAGGTCCCGCAGAGCCACGGCATGCACCGCATGGTCATCACCGGTCGGCGCGCCGCGGTCGTGCGGCTGGACCTGCGCGACCTCGACGGGCAGCCGTTCCCGCTGCAACGGCTCGGCAAGGCGGTCGTCGAACGACTGCCACCGCTGCGCAGCCGCACGCGGGAGCGGCCATGCCGCGACGTCGCCGCCCTGTTGGATCCGCGGCCCGATGGCACCGTGTTGGGGTTCGCCGCCGTGCCGCTCGGTGCGGCCGAGTGGTCGCTGCGCGACGTCGACGTCGACGGTGCGCGGCACTTCCTGCCGTTCGAACCGGCACCGGCGCCGCACATCGACGTGATCGGCGATGGCCGCGACACGCTGATGCTCTGCGTGCAACCGCGCGCGCTGGTCGAACTGGTCGCCTGCGAGAGGAGCGGCAGGCAGTCGCCGCGAGCCCGCATGCGGGTCTTCCTCGGTGAGACGCTGGTCGCCCCGTGCGACGAACCGGATCGGGCGGCATGGCAGTCGTGCCTGCCACCCGGGGAGTATCGGGTCGTGATCGACTATCCGGACACGACCCGCGAACACCGGGTCTTCGTCGAGCGCGACAACCTGCGACTGCGACTGCGGCGCTAGCCGGCGCTACGCTTGCCGCCCATGAGCAAGCAAGCACCCGACCACCACGATGCCGAACTGGCCCTGAAGGTCTACGACCTGCGCCGCGAACCGGTAATGCGCGAGTCGCGCGATGCGATCAACCGCGACTACTGGCCGCGCAACGAGGCCGAGGCGGTTGCCGTACTGAAGCCCGAGCATCCGCTGAATCGCGCCTACCGGCAGGTGTCTACCTACTGGGAGATGGTCTATGGCCTGTGCAAGCACGGCATCGTCAACACCGAGTTCCTGCTCGACAGCAACGGCGAAGGCCTGCTGCTGTTCGCGCGCGTCGAGCCCTACGTGGCGGCGATCCGCAAGGCGACCAGCCCACGTTCGTTCGAGAAGGCCGAGTGGGTGGCGAAGTCCTCCGACGTCGGCCAGAAGCTGATGGAGATCTTCCGCGCGCGCATCAAGGCGAAGCTCGGCGGGTGACGCCGGCGATCCGCCTCAGCTGCCGAGCTGGGCGGTGCAGCTGCGCTTCGCCGTGGCACGCGAAGTCGTCGACGCGGTGCCG
Organism: Planctomycetota bacterium; assembly: GCA_016794035.1. Taxonomy (GTDB): domain Bacteria; phylum Planctomycetota; class UBA1135; order UBA1135; family UBA2386; genus JAEUHS01. The sequence goes on along the minus strand of JAEUHS010000064.1, from coordinate 2,157 downwards.
CCCGGATGCCCATGCGTCCATGGTGGCCAGGGGGCGACCAGCGGCCGGATTCCGCCGCGTCGTCGCTCAGCGCCGTTCCAGCAACGTGACCGCCTCGACGTGCTCGGTGTGCGGGAACAGGTCGCACAGGCGCAGCGCGGTCACGCGGTACCGCGCGGTCAGCAACGGCAGGTCGCGCGCCAGCGACTCGAGCGCGCAGGACACCAGCAGCACGCGCGCCGGCGACGCTGCGAGCACGGCGTTGGCGCCCGGTGCCATCAGGCCGGCGCGCGGCGGATCGGCGACCAGCAGGTCGCACGCGGGCAACGGCGCGCTGCCGAACGGCTGCTCGCGCACCTCGTCGCCCGCCAGTGCGTTCGCCGCCAGGTTCGCGCGCGCATCGTCGCATGCGCTCGGCGAGCTCTCGACGATCGTGACCTGCGCGGCGCCGGCCCGCCGCAGCCGCAGACCGAACGCGCCGACGCCACCGTAGCCATCGACGACCCGCAGGCCCTTGACGTCGCCGAGCATCGCCAGCGCCGGGCGGAACAGGATCGCATCGGCGTGCCGGTTCTGCTGGTAGAAGCTGCCGAACGACACGCGCAGCCGCAGGCCGGCGACGGTGTCGGTCTGCCAGAGATCGCCGCGCATCGGTTCGCTGTCGGCGCCGAGCAGCACGTTGCCGGGCGCTGCGTTGACGTTGCCGACCACGCCCACGCACGTGACCGGGCGGCCCTGCTCGTCGCGCAGGTCCCGGGTGATCGCCCACAGGTCCTTGCCGAGCCGCACGCGTTCGGAGAAGTCGGCGCGCGTGACGACGACGCCGAGCAGCAGTTCGTTGCTGCCGGGCATCACGCGGGCGCGGAACGCGCGCACGAGGCCGCGGCCGGTGGTCTCGTCGTAGGCCGGCAGGTTGAGGTTGCGCATCACTTCGGTGGCCTGCACGGCGAGGCGCGTCAGCGTCTTGTGCTGGATGCGGCAGTCGCCGATCGGCTCGACGTCGTGCGTGCCGGTGCGGTAGATGCCGAGTTCGAGCCGGCCGTGCTGCCAGCGTGCGGGGTACAGGATCGACGTGCGGTCGTGGCGCGGCGGGTGCGGCGGCAGCGAGATCGCCGGCTCGACGCCCTCGAGGAACGGCGCCAGCAGGTCGCGGGCGCGGCGGTACTTGCCCTGCAGCTGGTCGGCGATCGGCACGTCGAGCAGGCTGCAGCCGCCGCAGCGGCCGAAGTGGGGACAGTGCAGCGGGGCGTCGAGAGCGGGCTGGGACAAGCGCGCAGTCTAGCCGCGTCCTTGCGCCCGCGACCCGCGATCGGCAGTCTCTCGCCGATGCCGAGCGTTCCGGCGCAGTCGTTCCCGCACGCGTGGTCGCGGGCCAAGCCGGCGCTGCACGTCGGCATCGGCCTCGTCGGCACGGGCTTGGGCACGATGGCCACCGGCAGGCTGCAGACGGTGGGCTGGGTGACGGTGGTCAGCGGCGTCGGCATCCTGCTGGCGTTGCTGCTGCCGCTGCTGCTGCGGGTGCCGGTGATCGCCCTCGACGATCGCGGCCTGCGCGCGCGCCTGCCCGGCTTCGGCATCGTGCCGTGGGCTGACATCGAGCGCGTGCGGCTGGTCAACATCGGCAAGCGTTCCCTGCTGGTCGTGGACCGCACGCCCGAAGCGCGCCGCAAGCGGCCCGGCGGGCGCTGGCCGCGACAGCTCGCGCAGCTGGCGAAGGGCAAGGACCTGGCCGCACCGCTCGAGGGCCTGACCGCGACCCCGCAGCAGATCGTCGCGGTCGTGCAGCTCGCGCATCGCCATGCGACCGGCACCTGAGGCGCGGCGTTGGTAGGTTGGTAGACTGTGCGGCCATGCCGCCGCCCGCCGAAGGTCCCGCGCCCGCCGCCCCGCTGCCGGACTGGGAAGCCTTCTACCGCGACTATCGCAAGCCGGGTTTCGTGCCTGGCTTCGAGATCACGACCAAGCTGGGCGGCGGCATGTTCGGGCTGGTGTACCGGGCCCGCAAGCAGTCGATCGGCAAGGACTACGCGATCAAGTTCCTGCAGGTCGACGACAGCGAGGTGCGGCGCGCGGTGCTGGCCGAACTCGACCAGGTGCAGTACTTCGCGCAGATCGACCACCCGAACCTGGTGTCGATCGAGGACAAGGGCGAGGTGTCGGGCATCCCGTATCTGGTGA
>JAEUHS010000055.1 GCA_016794035.1 Planctomycetota bacterium | reverse complement strand
CGGCGCCGGCACCTGGTCGTGCTTCGGCGCGCTGTTCGGGCAGCACTACCCGGCGGCGCTGCGCGCGACCGCCGCGGCGACGTTCTACGCGCTGGCGCGCGCGATCCAGCTGCCGACCAAGCCGGCGCTCGGCGCGGCGTTCACCGCGACCGGCTCGTTCGCGCCGGCACTGTGGGTCGGCATCGCCTGCGCGCTGGGGTCGGCGGTCGTGGTGCTGGGGCTGCCGCGGCGGACCGAGGCACGCCAGCCCGTCACTTGTCCTGCGGCCGCAGGCGCATCATGTCGACGAGCGACTTCTCCCAGCGCCACAGCACGCCCGAGACGTTGATCGCCTTCATCGCGATCGTCGGTGCCTTCTGTGCGGTGAGCCCCCACATGGCCGGGCCGTACCAGCAGAACGTGCGGGCGTCGTCACGCGTGTGGCTGGCGATCTCGGTGATGATGCGCAGGTTGGGAATGCCGCGCTGCTCGAACACCCAGGTCTGGTGCGTGGTGCCGTCCGCGCCGTCCGCGCCGAGCTTCGTCTCGACGTCGAACACGCCGGGACCCAGCGGGCTCGGCCGGACGAAGTGCGCGACCGCGCCGGTCTCGCGTTGCTGGCCCGGCCCGGTCACTTCGAACTGGGACCAACGATCGGTCAGCAGGTCGCGATCGAAGGTCTGCCAGCTCGCGATCCACTGCTCGAGGTCGGGACTGGCGACCAGTTCGTAGTCGGCGTGAGCCTCGGCCGTGCGGCCGTCCAGCGTGTACGCGCGCAACGACGAGCGGTACTGGCCGGGTTCGTCGCGGGACAGCACGAGCCAGAGGCCCTGCTGCCACTTGATCGGCTCGCCGAGCACCTGGCCCGAAGCCCCGTCGTCGCCGATCGTCTCCAGCACGAACCGGAACTCGGACTCGGCCGTGGCCGTGATGCTGCGCTGCTCGAACTCGTCCTCGTCGGCGCCGAGCGGGTAGATGCCGACGACGCGCCACCAGGCGCGGTCGAAGTGCACCTCGACGTCGAGCGCCGGTTCGCCGGGCTGCGTGAGCTGCGCGCGCAGCACGAACGGCGCCTGCGACGACGGCGCCGACATGTCGATCGTCGCCGGCCGCAGCGTGTCGCCGCGGTTGTCGACCAGGAACTGCATGCCGAACAGCTCGCTGCCGAGCTCGTTCCTGCCGTCGACGAATCGGGGCAGCAGCCGGTCGGCCTCGTCCGCGACCGCCAGCTCGAGGCGCCGCGGCCACATGCGGTCCACGACGAGGTTCTTGCGCAGCACGACGTAGCCCTCGCCGTCGCGCACGCAGTCCCACTGCTCGACGTGCACGAGGCCGCGCCCCTCGAGCGTGAACGACACCGAGTCGCCGTGGAACGGCTGCACGACCTGCCTGCCGTCGCGCGCTTCGCCGTGGACCACGACGTCGGCGAAGGCGACCGGGGAGACGTCGCCGGTGCCGAGGATGTGCAGCTTGAGCAGCAGGTGGGTCCAGTGGTTGCCCGCACCGAGGGACGTCTGCCCGTACGCTTCGAGGCGCTTGTTCATCCGGTACGGCGCGAACACCGACAGGCCGTGGCTCTGCGTGCGCTGCTCGCCGTGGTGGCTCGCCGTGACGGCCGCGGCGAGTGCGGTCTCGAGTTCGCCCAGCGTGCGCGCGGCGGCTTCGGGCATCGGCTGCACCGCGGTCCGCAGGCGCGCGAGCACGTCCTGCAGGTCGAGGCTGGCGCGCCACTTCTCGGTCGTGCGCTTGCTGCGCGGCTGGTACGACTCGGCGTAGAACAGCGCCCGGGCGATCGCCGGCCAGGTGGCGTCGTCGATCGCCGGCAGCAGTTCGTCGGCGAAGCGGTCGAGCAGCTGCGCCACGCGCGGGATCTGCGCGAGGTCGACCGCCGCGTAGGTGACCGACGAATCGTGTCGGCCTTCGTAGTCGGTGCCGAACGCGGCGACGATGCCCTTGGCGATCTCTCCGGCGTCGTCGTGGGCGGCGAACAGCGGCAGCACCTGCTCGTAGGGGCAGCCCTCGCCCGGCACCGACGCCTGCGAAGCGACCATCCAGCGTGCGGCGTCCATCGTCGCGATGGCCGTCTCGAGGTGGGCCATCAGACAGGCGTCGTAGACGACGAGGTCGATCGGTTCGAGGATCGGCGCGCGCAGCTGTGCGGTCCGCAGCGCGAGCTGCACCTCGACCAGACCCATCATGTCGGGGCCATCCTGGCCGGGCACCTTCTCGTCCTGGACGATGCCGGTCCAACCACCGCCGTGGTTCCAGATCACCACGGCCGTGTGCTCGGCCGGGTACTTCCGGAACGCGCCGGTCAGGAACGACGCGAGGGTGCGGCCGTCGCCGGTGTCACGTTCGCCGGCGTCGACCAGCAGTTCGAGGTCGCCCTTCGGTTGTTGCTGCAGGTGGAACACGCGCGTCTCGCTCCACACGCCCTCCTCCTGGTTGCCGGGATGTTCGCGCCGATCGAACAGCACGACGACGTCCACGCCCTTGTCGGGCAAGCCGCGCTGCAGTTCGCCGAGGTCGTCGATCGCGCCGTTCTCGAGGTTGTTGTCACCGCCGAGGTAGACCGCGATCGTCCACCGGCGCTCGGGATCGACGACGGGGTCGCCGAGGTCGGCGAGCCTGGGGTCGGTCGCCAGCACCCGTCGGAACCCCGATTCGCTCTCGCCGATACGCAGCCGCAATTCGTCGTCGACGAAGCGCGCCGTGAACGGTTGTTCGGCGGTGGGGCTCTTGGCGGTGCCGCGCACGATCCGGTCCTCGACCGTGCCGTCGAGTTGCCAGGCGCCGCGATCGAAGGTGCCGATCACCCGATCGCCCTCGCGCTGCAACAGCACGGTGCTGATCACGTCGGCGAACGTGCCGGCGAAGTCGAACGTCGGATGCGCATAGCCACGGCGCAAGGGCGCGTCCTGGGCGTTCGCGCCGGCGAGCGACAAGAGCAGCCAGGCAGAGAGGACTGCGAAGCGGTTTGGCATGGCCGGGATCATCGCGGCGGCGGCCCTGGTGTCCATGGCGGCGGCAGCAGCGTCGGACGAGCCTGCTGCAGCCGATCGTGGGCGCGGTCCGACTACGCCGTCACCGCGCGGCTCGGCGCGCGGAACAGCAGCACGAACACCAGCAGGATCGCGCCGGCGCCGAGGCACGGCCACAGCCACACCGTGTTCCAGCCGACCTCGGCACCGTCGGTGTTGCCCTTGACGATCGCGGTCATCACCTGCGCGCCGATCAGCGCGCCGAGGCCCTGCGTGACCAGCACCAGGAAGCTCTGCGCCTGGCCGCGGATCTCGGGCCGCGCCTTCTGGTCGACGTAGATCTGGCCGGTGACGAAGAAGAAGTCGTAGCAGATGCCGTGCAGCAGGATGCCAGCGAGCACCATCCACCCGGTCGGTGGCGTGTTGCCGGCCGCCATGCTGAACAGGCCGTAGCGCAGGACCCAGGCCAGCATGCCGATCGCCAGCATCCACTTGACGCCGAGCCGCAGGAAGCACAGCGGCATCACCAGCATGAAGAACACCTCGGCCCACTGGCCGAACGTCAGGTAGAAGCCGGGGCTCTCCCACACGGTGGCGGCGAACTGGTTGCCGAAGCCGTAGTAGCCGGCCAGCGGGATGCAGATCAGGAACGAGCAGACGAGGAACACCGTGAACGCGCGTTCGCGCAGCAGTTCGAGCGCGCCGAGACCGAACAGTTCGCCGACGCTGACCTGCTTGCCGGCGGCCGGCGGCGGCGTGTGCGGCAGCAGCAGGCAGAACACCGCCATCGCCAGCGAACTGCCGCCGGCGACCACGAACATCACCGGCTTGGTGTCGGCCTCGAGCCCCTTGCTGACCAGCGTGACCGCGGCGATCCAGCCGAGCGTGCCGAACACGCGCGCCAGCGGAAACTGCTTCTCGGCGTCGTCGATGTGGCTGAACGCGACGGTGTTGGACAGGCCCAGCGTCGGCATGTAGCACAACATGTAGGCCAGCACGTACCACTCGAACGACGGCGCGTCCTTCGCCTCGATCGCGCCCGGGATCAGCACCAGCATGATGCCGCCGCCGAGCGCGTGCAGCAGCGCCAGCACGCGCTGTGACGCGAAGTAGCGGTCGGCGACGAGGCCGAGGAACAGCGGCGAGATCAGCGCCGCGATCGGGCCCGCCGAGTAGACCCAGCCGGTCGTCGACTGGTCCCACTGCATCGCCGGCACGAACGTGCCCGCCGTCACGTACCAGCTGCCCCAGACGAAGAACTGGAGGAACATCATGACGCACAGCAGCGGGAACTTCGGCATGGCCGGGGATTCTGGCCGCTGCCCGCCGGGCGAACCAGCCTGCTCAGTCGGCGGTGGCGGTCTCGGCGGCGCTGGCGACCACCCGGTCGATCGGCCGGTCCTCGCAGCGCAGCAGCATGCGGAAACACGCGCCGCCGCCCGGTCGGTCGTCGTAGTCGATCGCGCCGCCGTGCATCGCGGCGATCTCGGCGGCGATCTTCAGCCCGATGCCGATGCCGGCCGGCTTGTCGACCAGCACGTCGCCGCCCTGCGAGAACGAATCGAACACGCGCTGACGTTCGTGCGCGGGGATGCCGGGACCACGGTCGGCGACCTCGATGACGAACCCGCCGGGCACGTCGCGCACCGTGACCTCGACGGCGCCTTCGGTCGGGCTCCAGGTCCAGGCGTTGTGCAGCAGGTGGTAGACGGCCTGCGTCAGGTGTTCGCGGTCGCCCTGCAGCATCGCGTCGGGCGCGCAGACGACCTGCAGGTCGACGTGCTTCAGCGGCAGCAGGCAGGCGAGGCGCCGGCAGGCCTGTTCGCACAACGCCAGCAGGCTGACGCGGCCGACGGTCCAGCGCACGCGGCCGCCGGCGAGGCTGGCGAACTCGAGCGCGCTGCTGATCCTCTGCCCGAGGCGTTCGCTCTCGCGCAGGATCGTGTCGAGGAACTCGGCGCGTTCGGCCGGCGACGCCTCGTCGCCGAACTGCTGCAGCAGCGCCGCGGTCGACTGGATGCCGGTCAGCGGCGTGCGCAGTTCGTGGCTCATCGAAGTCAGGAACGCGTCCTTGGCCCGGTTGCCGGCCTCGGCGCGCGCCGCCTTGTCGGTGACCTCGCGCACCAGCGTCTGCACCGTCGCGGCCATCGCGTTGAACGACTGCGCCAGCTGGCGGAACTCGGCGTCGAGGCCCGCGTCGTCGACGCGCGTCGCCAGGTCGCCGCGGCCCATGCGATCCGACGTGTTGGTGAGGCGACGCAACGGTCGCGACAGGCGCTCGGCGATGCGCGCGGCGAACGCGATGCCGAGCAGGGCCAGGATCGCGCCGGCCAGCAGCAGCCACGCGTAGGCCTGCCGACGCAGCGCGTGCACTTCCTGCAGGTCGTGCGACAGCCAGGCGACGCCGGCGTCGGCGTGCAGGCGCACCGCGAGGCCGTCCCGGGGCAGGTTGTCCACCGTCGGCGTCGCCGTCAGGCCGCTGATCGGCACGCCGTCGTGGCGCAGGTGCCGCAACGAGGTGAAGTCGGTGTGCTGCGGCCGCGGGCCGCGCCAGCTGGCGCCGAGCAGATTGCCGTCGCGCAGGAACAGCACGTCGCGCCCCGCGATCGCGCCGATGCTGGCGGCCAGGGTGTCGTCGACCCGTTCGCCGCGCACCAGCAGGCCGAGCACCCGGTCGCCCTGCTCGAGCCGCGCGACCGCGACCAGCGCCAGCCCCTTGCCGAGCTTCCACGCGCGGTCGCTGTCGGTGCCGGCGAGGCCCTCGGCGACGCCGGGCATCGCGTGCAGGTCGCTGCCGGGCGGCCAGCAGCCGCGACTGGCGAGCACACGACCGTTCGTGTCGAGCACGACGACCAGCGGCGCGCGCAAGTCGTCGAGGCAGTCCGCGGCCGTCTTCTCGTCGACGTCCGGGATCGCCGCCATCGCCAGCAGCAACGGCGTGCGGGCCATCGCCTCGGTCGAACTGCGCCACGCCGCCAGCCGGTTCTCCATCTGGCGGCGGAAGCCGTCGCGGCACTCCTCCACCTGCCGCTGCGCCTGGCGGGCGACGAACTGGCCGGTAAGCACGCTGAGCACCGAGACGGCGGCGCCGGCGAACGCGACGACCAGCGTCGTCACGCCCAGCACCAGTCGTCCACGGAAGCCGAGTCGCATCGTGCTGCTCAGTACTTCGCGTCGTAGCGACGCCCGTTCTTGTCGAGGTGTTGCACGCGCGGCCTGGTCTCCCGGACCAGCAGCGGCAGGGTCACGGCCGCGCCGTCGCCGACGCGCAGCGGCAGCCGTTGTTCGTCGGCGAGCGGGTGCCAGACCCGCAGCGTGTAGTCGCCGGGCGCGACGTCGGGGATCGCCCAGAAGCCGCTGCCGTGGGAGATGGCCGTGTGCGGCGTGGCCAGCACCAGGACGTCCGCGGCCATGTCCGGGTGGATGTTGCAGTGCACCTTCACCAGGCCCGGCTGCGCCAGCACGCGTTCGTGCTCGATGCCCTGGCCGTAGATGCCGAGGTCGAACGCGTTGCCGCGCGACAGCGAGAACACGTTGTGGAACACCACGTCGTCGTTCGGGAAACGCACCGTCGTGCCGGGCGTCACGGTCAGCACCGAAGGCGCGAAGCGGCGGCCCTGCTGCGAGATCTGCGGCTTGCGCGGCAGCGGTGGCGCCGACAGACCTTCGGCCTCGAGGAACACCACCACGCCGCTGCGGTCGGTGCGCCCGGTGCCGTCCTTCTCGGTCACGGCGAGCACGCCGGTCACGAGGCCGCCGTGGTTCGGGAACAGGCCGCGGTCCTGGTTGCCGGCGCGGTTCTGCAGATGGCAGTCCGTGCAGGCCCGCCGCAGGCGCTTCAGGTCCCACGGATCGCTGGCCGCGCCGTCGCCGACGGGGGTGCCGAGGTCGGTGACCGCCGCCGCCAGTTCGGCGATCGCGGCCGCCGCCGCCTCGGGGTCGCGGAACGTCGCGCGGCGCAGCCGCGGCAGCGCATCCGTGAGCTGGCGCAGCGGGGCGGCGAAGTGCGCGCGGGTGCCGGTGGTGAGCGCGTGTTCGAGCGCCGTGACCGCCGTCGACATCTCTTTCATCGTCGGCAGCGGTTCCGGCGCCTCCTGGGCGCAGGCCACGGTCGACAGCAGCAGCACGGCGAGGGGGCGCATCCGGCTCAGAAGGTCAGGACCGCTTCGGCGGCCGTGAACGTGCGGGTGTCGTTCGGCCGCCCGCTGACGTCGGTGGCGACGAAGTGGTCGAACCCGACCTCGGCCTTGACGATCAGGTTCGGGTGCACGTGTTGTCGCAGGCCCAGCGCCACGCGCTGCAGGCTCGACAGGTCGAAGCCGTAGGTCGCGGCGCCGTTGCCGTACGGGCGCGCCTCGAAACGGAAGCCCTCGGCGTCGTCGAACGTGCCGCCGCCGCTCCAGCGCAGCGTCGCGTCGAGATTGGCGGCGAGCTGCACGGTCGGCTCGACCATCCACCACAGGATCGTGCGATCGAACGCTCCGATGCGGTCGTCGATACGGCCACCGCCGAACGACGCCTGCAGGTGCAGGGCCTCGGCGAGCTGCCACGAGGCATCGACGCTGCCGAGCAGCGACCGCACCTCGGTGCTCGGGCTCGAGCCGGTCGCCGACCCGGTCACCGGCGTGATCACCGAGCCGCCGAAGCAGATCGCGCTCGCGTCCGCGGCGTGGATGTACATGCCGCTGACGCTCACGTACAGCGACTCGGCCGGCCGTGCGTGCAGGCGCGCGGTGACGGCCGGGGCGATGCCGGACTGCGAGTTGCGGCTGTAGGTGCCGTCGGTCAGCGCCGCGTGGCAGCCCCAACTGCCGCGGTCGGCGAACGCCATGACGCCCTCGTCCCAGCGGTACGGGATCACCGCCGGGAAGCCGATCAGCCGGTTGTCGCCGGGATCCTCGGCCAGGTAGTACTCGCCGAACGGCAGGTCGAAGCGGCCGAGGCGCAGCGCGACGGCGGCGTCGGCGCCGAGTCCGAACGCGTCGTCGATGGTGAAGTACGCCTCGCCGAGCCCGCTCTCGTTCTGGCCCGCTTCCTGGAAGTAGTCGAGCCGCAGTTCGAGGAACGCCGAGCCCACGTCGTGCACGTCGGCCTCGACGAACAGGCTCGCGGCCTGGATGCCGACCGCTCCGTCGGGCGCCGCGCCGCGCGATTCGGTGTCGAACGCACGCACCGCGACGAAGCCCGACAGCTGGAAGCGGTCGATCCAGTCGTCGAGCGTTCGCGTCGCCGAGCCGAGCGCCTCGCGCATCGAACCGTGCTGGTGTTCACCCAGATCGGTGCCGACGGCAGGCTGCTGGGTGGCGACGCCGGCCGCGAGGGCGAGGACGGCGCCGACTCTCGAAGATGCTCCCATCGTCCGGTCCCATCGGCCCGCCGGGGAACCCGACTTGACCGCGGTGCGACCTCGAACGACGGGATCCGCGACGTCCACGGTGGGGCCGCATCCTGCCGGCGGCGCGCCCGGTCCGCTGCCGCCGGATCGGTGGCTCAGGCGTAGTACTTGCCGAAGCGGTTCTGCAGGAACGCCTCGTAGTCGATCGTCTCCATCTTCAGCAGACCGCTCGACGGCAGCTTGCCCTCGTGCAGCATGTCGACGATCGCGGTGACGCCGGCCGCGGTCGTGATCTGGATGCCGCTCCAGTTCTCGCCGTCGATCTGCTGGTGGTAGATCGTCTTCGCATAGGTGCGCTCGGTCAGCCGGCCGTGGTAGGTGCCGGTGGCGCTGACGAAGATCACGATCTGGTCCTGGAACGTCGCCGGCATCGAGCGTTCGAAGATGTCGCGCAGCATGCCCTGGTGCTCCTGCATCTGCAGGTCGTGCAGCAGGAACTTCATCAGCTCGCAGTGCCCCGGGTAGCGGATCGTCTTGTAGTTGACGTTCTTGACCCGGTCCTTCAGCGTGATCGCCAGCGTGCCGAGGCCGCCCGAGGTGTTGAACGCCTCGTACTCGCCGCCGTCGATCGTCAGGCGCTCGAGCTGCTCGAGCGGCGGCACCGAGGTCAGCTCGCCGTGCAGCACCGACTCGCACGGATTGCAGTACTCGTTGATCAGCCCCTCGGTGCTCCAGGTGAGGTTGTACTTCAGCCGGTTGCTGGGGTAGCGCGGCAGTGCGCCGACGCGCAGGTGCAGGTCGGTGACCTCGGTCATCGATCGCATCAGGTGGTTGGCGACGATCGTGATGAAGCCCGGCGCCAGCCCGCACTGCGGCGCGAACAGCGTCCGGCTGTCGGCGGCCAGCTCCTTGACCTGCTGCGTGACCCAGACGTCCTCGGTCAGGTCGAAGTAGTGCACGCCGTGTTCCTTGGCGCGCTCCGCGATCAGCGGATTGCAGTGGTACGGGGCGCAGCTGATCACCGCCCAGGCGCCCTGCAGCAGCGCGTCGAGGCTCTGCGAGTTGCCGAAGTCGACCACCTGGCCGCGCACGTTGGGATAGCGGCGCGACAGCATGTCGATCGGCGCCTGCGCCGCGTCGCCGATGCGTACCGAGTAGTCGCCGGACTTGGCCAGCAGATGGCAGACCATGCGGCCGATCTTGCCGGCGCCGAGGATGACGAGGGTGTTCATGACCGAGTGTCCTGCCTGCTCGCGGCCGCCGTCGGCGGCGCGGGCGCAGCGTGAGAGTGCAAGGGGGCGGGCATTGTTGGGATCGTGCCTCACGTGCGCAAGCGTCGTCGCGATACGGCCGCGGTTGCCGCCGAACCCGCGTTGGCGGCGGCAGTTCGCGCGCGTCGCTTCAGTCGCGCTTGCGGCCGACCACGATGCTGATCCAGGCCTCGTCCATGTCGCCGCGCTCCTTGCGGCGGAACACGCCGTTGCCGCCGCCGGTCTTGTGGTTGGTGCCTTCCCACAGCACGTGCACGTCCACGAAGCCGGCCTCGACGAACAGCTCGCGCAGCTCGGCCAGCGTCCACAGGCGCCAGTCGTAGACGAACGCGTCGCGCAGCCTGGTGCCGTCCGCGAACTCGAAGTGGATCGCGCAGGTGATCTCGTGACTGATCGGGTCGTAGCGCCGCTGCTCCCAGAGATAGGTGAAGCCGCGCTGGCGCGTGCGATCGGTCTGCTGCCGCAGCACGTCCGGACCGCCCCAGGCGTCGACGAACAGCACGCCGCCGGGTCGCAGCGACCGGTGGCAGTTGCGGACGTAGGCGGCGAGCTGGGCGCGCGTCTTGAACACCGAGTAGCTGAAGTTCAGCGCCAGGATCGCGTCGGCCTTCGGCGACTGCACGTCGAGCACGTTCTTCTGCAGCAGCGTCAGACGCTGCTGCTGCTCGGCGTCGAGCAGCGGGCGCACGTTGTGTTCGCGGCCCCAGACCAGCGTCGGTCCGTCGAGGTCGACGCCGATGGCGCGGTTGTCGGGATGGCGCTTCACGTGGTGGCACGCGAGCAGCGCGGTGCCGCAGAAGTCCTCGCGCAGCACGCGCAGTTCGCGGCCCGCGTACTTCTTGAACCAGCGCGCATAGAACGCCGCGTCGGTCTCGGGCGCCTGCACGCTGCGCTGGTAGAGGTCGTGGCGGTCGGCGGTGCGCGCGGTCAGGCGCTTGCCCGCCGCGGCCGGCGTCGGCTTGGAGGAACTGCGGCTCACCATGCCGATATGGTTAGCGGGGCGCGGGGCGCGACTCCACCGTGCAGTGCGCGGTTCCGCGGCGGATCGCATGCGCGGCGTGGCCCGACGCGTCCGCCGTCCACGGCCCGAAGTCGGCGTCCAGGTGCAGCAGCAGCAGCGTGTCGGCGTCGGGCACGTGCCGAGCCGGCGGCACGAACGTCGCGCCGGCGTAGCGCGCGACCCGCGACAGCCGCACCTCGTCGACCGTGCCGGCGAAGTGCGACGTGGGCCGGCCCTTGCCGTCCGGGTCGGCGCCGACGAACAGCGGCAGCGGGTTGCTGCGGCGGGGGCCGTCGGCCGGGTTGGCGGCGACGAGCCGGCCGTCGACGTAGCAGCGCACCTCGCTGCCGTCGAACACGCCCGCGACGTGGTGCCAGCGGCCGGGCTGCAGCGTGCCCGCCGGCGCCGTCGCGCGCGCGTAGCCGTTGCGAAGCCACAGCGTGAACTCGGCGGCGCCCTTGCTGGCGAACAGCGCGTAGTCGCTGTCGTCGGTCTTCGCGACCAGCGCGCAGCGCGCGCCGTAGTCCTCGCCGCGCACCCAGGCCTCGAGCGTCATCGGCCCGTCCGGCAGCGGGATCGCGGTGGCGTCGACCTGCAGGCAGGCCGCCTTGCCGTCCAGCACCAGCACGCCCTCGCGGGCGGCGTCGCTGCGGCCGAGATCGGCCGGCGGCGGCAGCGGCAGGTCGTGCGGTCGGGTCGGCACGGCCACGCGGCGGTGGGTGGCGAGGTAGTCGCAGCGCAGCTGCAGCGCGGGCAGCGTGAAGCCGAGCGCCGGATCGGCCGCGCGCCGCACCGCGAACGTCGTCGCGCCGTCGCCGCCCGGGGCGATCACCAGGTGCTGGTGGTCGGGGGCGAACACGAAGCCGGCCTCGGCAGCCGGGATCAGTTCGAGTTCGATCGCGCGGGTGGCGGGGTTGTGGTACTGCACGGTGACGACCGCGTCGACGGCGCCGTCCAGCGCGATCGGCGCCTCGGCGCCGGCAGCGACGCACTGCGTGACGACGGGCCGCAGCTCGGTCGCGAGCAGGTCGACGTCCTCGCTGAGCTGGCCGGTGATCGCCTGGGCGTCCAGCACGGTGCCGACCGGCAGCGCGGCGACCGTGATGCCCGCGGGCCGCACCGTGACGACGTGGAACTGGTGCAGGTAGCCGGCCTCGGGCGCCTCGAACTCCAGATAGGCGCCGACCGACGCGACGGTGTAGTACTGGATGCCGTCCTTCACCCCGTCGTAGCGCATGCGGTGGATGTGGCCGGCGAACACGGCCGTGACGTTGCCGTTCGCGGCCAGCAAGGTGTGCACGCGGTCCCAGTCGGTGCCGTACTGCTGGGTCAGCCAGCGCGGATGGTGCAGGAACACGAACACGTGCCGTGCGCCCCTGGCCTGCTGCAGCGTCTGCGACAGCCAGGTGAACTGCGCCTCGCCGATGCGCTGGCAGGCGGGGTCGTTGAAGTCCTTCCTGCCGGTCGTCGGGTCGCCCTCGTCGGAGTAGAGCACGACGAACCAGCACTGCTTGTGGCGGAACGCGTACCACAGCGGCCCGAACACCGCCTCGAAGTCCCGCTCGTGCTCGCCGTCGGGCTTGCCGGGGCCGCGCCAGTAGACGTCGTGGTTGCCGGCGACCGGGAACCACGGCATGCGCAGCTTGCCCATCGCCGCCTTGTACTCGGCGGCCTGTGCGTGCCACTCGTCGTGGCCGTTGTAGCCGTTGACCAGATCACCGACCGTCAGCACGAGGTCGGGGTCCATCAGGTTGGTGTCGGCGACCGCCTGCTCGAGCACGTGGATGCCTTCTTTCGGCCCGCCGGTGCGATCGCCGAAGACCACGAAGCCGAACGCGTCGTCCTCCTTCGGCAACTGCAGCAGCGGCGCGCCGGTCGGCCGGCTGGTGACGAGGCGCGGCGGATCCTGCGCCGGCAGCATGGTGGTGGCGACGGCGGTGAGCAACAGCAGCAGCGGGCGCAGCGGCATGCGGCGAGTGTCGCGCGCGCCGCGGTGGCGGAACAGCCAAGACGCCGAGAAGGTCGGCACGGCCGGGGGGCTGGCGTGCTTGGGCTGAGGACCTGCTGAGCCGGGCCGGCTGTGCGGCATGCGGGACGTTCGCCTCCAACTACAGACAAGTGCGTGGTCTGCCGGCGTCGGCCTCGTGGTAACATCCCGCCCGTCTGGTCATCGTCGGGCAGCGCGATTCCGTGCTGCGGCGGTGGCGCAAGGCAGAGCCTCGCATCGCTCGCCCTGCTTTCCGCTGCGCGAGCCCCATGCGAGACTCCAAAGAGATCATCCGGCACAGTCTGGTCTATGCCCACGAGCAGCGCGGCCGCAGCTGGTGGCACCTGGTCTCGACCCTGGCGGTCGCCTTCGCTCTCGCCGCCGCGATCTGCGTCGTGCCGACCTGGCTGTTGCGCGTGCCGGCGAGCATCCTGCTCGGCTTCGTGCTGGTGCGGTTGTTCATCATCTACCACGACTACCAGCACGGCGCGATCCTGAAGGGCTCCCGGACCGCGGGTGCCCTGATGTACTGCTACGGCCTGCTGGTGCTGAACCCGCCGAGCATCTGGTCGCGCTCGCACGAGCACCATCACCGCAACGTCGGCAAGCTGTACGGCAGCAGCATCGGCTCGTACCCGATCATGACGACCGCGAGCTGGGCGAAGGCCGGGCGCATGGAACGGCTGCGCTACACCCTGCAGCGCCATCCGATCACGATCGCGCTCGGCTACCTGACGATCTTCCTCTACGGGATGTGCATCCGCTCGTTCCTCGTCGATCGTCGCCAGCACTTCGACTCGGCGCTGTCGATCGGCATGCACGGGGCGCTGATCGCGCTGCTCGCGGTGTTCGCGCCGGCGCTGATGTTGTTCCTGCTGCTTCTGCCGATGACCGTCGCCTGCGCGGTCGGTGCGTATCTGTTCTACGCGCAGCACAACTATCCGAAGGCGCGCGTCATGGAAGGCAAGGACTGGACCTACCTCGGCGCCGCGCTGCACTCGTCCAGCTACATCCGCATGGGGCCGGTGATGAACTGGCTGACCGGCAACATCGGCTACCACCACGTGCACCACGTCAACGCGCGCATCCCGTTCTATCGCCTGCCCGAGGCGATGGCCGGCATCGCCGAGTTCCAGACGCCGGGCGCGACCTCGCTGAGCCCGCGCCAGATCTGGCGGTGCCTGCGCCTCCACCTGTGGGACAGCACGCGCGGCTGCATGACGCGCTGACGCGCGGCTGCCGGACAACGTGCAGCTGACCCGTCGCGGGCGAACTGCTACCCTCGGCGCGTGAGCACGGTTCCAGTCCCCGACCACGCACCGCGCATCGGCATCGTCGGCGCCGGCCGCACACAGCAGGGGCTCGGGCCGTACCTCGCGGCGGCGTTCGCAGCGGCCGGCTGTCGCGTGACGGCCGTCGCTGGCCGCGACGCGAACGGCGCGTTGCGCGGCGCGAAGCAGTTGACGGCGACGCTGGGCCATCCGGTCGATGCGGCGGCCGACACCGCCGCGCTCGCGGGCGCCGTCGATGCGCTGGTGATCGCGTCGCCGGTGCCGAGCCATGCGGCGGCGCTCGACGCCGCGCTCGCCGCCGGCGTCGCGTGCCTGTGCGAGAAGCCGCTGGTCGGCTGGCGCGAGGCCGAAGCCGGCCGCGCGCGCATCCGGACGTTCGCGGCGCGCGGGCTGCTGCTCGACGAGAACTGCCAGTGGCCGTTCGTGCTGCCGGCGCTGTTCGAGCTGTTCCCGCAGCTGCGCACCGAGCCGCCGCGCGAAGTCCGGATGCGTCTGTCGCCGGTCGGCCGTGGTCCGTCGATGGTCGAGGACTCGCTGTCACACGTGCTCAGCGTGGTGCAGGCACTGGTGCCGTGGGCCTCGGCGGCCCTGTTGGCCGAGATCGGCCAGAGCGACGCACGCGCCGATGCCGAGCACAACGTCGTGCGCTTCGAACTGCGCGCCGGCAACCGCCAGGTCCGGGTCGAGCTGCACGTGCAGCATTGTCCACAGCAGCCGCGGCCGGCGTGGATCGAGGTCGACGGCTGCCGCATGGAGCGCCGCATCGGCGCCGGCTACACGATCTCGTTCGCCGGCGGCGGACGCGAGGTGAAGACACCTGATCCGCTGCGGCAGCTCGTGTATCGTTTCGCCGGACTCCTGACCCAGCGATCCCGTGACCGAACCACAGCCCTCGCCAATCTCGTCGACGCCCGGCTCCGGCTCTACGCGGACCTCCTCCGCCACGTCTGCGACGGGTGACGGGACGCAGGCGGACCGCCGCTCCGTCGAGCAGATCCACGACTTCGCGCGCAAGCTGCAGCAGCCGAGCATGTGGCCGCAGGTCGTCGACTACGTGCGCTGGCAGCGTGCCGCGCGCGCCGCGCGTGCCGCCGGCCAGGCGGTGCCGGACCTGCCCGACATCGCGCCGCTGTCGATCAACCTCGACCTGACGACCGCGTGCAACTACGCCTGCGACCACTGCATCGACTGGGACATCCTCAACAGCAAGGTGCGCCACGAGGACCAGGAGCTGCGCGACTCGATCTCCCGCATGGCCGAACGCGGCCTGCGCAGCGTGATCCTGATCGGCGGCGGCGAGCCGACGCTGTATCCGGGCTTCGCCGCGTTCGTCGAGTTCCTCAAGGGGCTCGACCTGTCGGTCGCCGTCGTCAGCAACGGCAGCCGCGGTGACCGCCTGCTGGCGGCGGCGCCGTTCTTCACCGACGGCGACTGGGTGCGCCTGTCGCTCGACTCCGGCAGCAACGAGGTGTTCCGGCGCATGCACAACCCGTCGAGCAAGACCCTGACGCTCGACGAGATCTGCAGCTGGATGCCGAAGATCAAGGCGGCCAACCCGGCCGTGCAGCTCGGCTTCTCCTACGTGATCACCTGGAAGGGCGGCAGCCGCGGCGAGGTCAAGATCGTCGAGAACATCCACGAGATGGTGATGGCGGCCAAGCGCGCCTCGGACGCGCAGTTCGACTACATCTCGTTCAAGCCGTTCCTCGAGCGCCAGGAGGACGGCGCCGAGGTCATGGATCCGCAAAAGACCGAGGCGGAGCTGAAGGCCGTGGTGGCGCGCATCCAGCACAACCTCGAGCAGGCGCGCGCCGTGGTGCGCGACGGCTTCCGCGTGCTGGCCAGCACCAACCTGCGCGTGCTGATGTCGGGCACCTGGCGCGACTACACCAGGCAGCCGAAGACCTGCCACATGCAGATGCTGCGCCAGGTCGTGACGCCGCTCGGCTCGTTCAACTGCCCCGCGCACCGCGGCGTCGAGAAGGCCCAACTCGGCGGCAAGGACCTGTGGCAGGTGCCCGCCGCCGGCCAGCACGCGACCGGCAGGCTGCTCGACGCGTTCGACGCCAGCCACGAGTGCCGCGAGGTCACCTGCCTCTACAACAGCACGAACTGGTGGCTCGAGGAACTGGTGAACGCGAGTGCGCCGCTGCCGGACGAGGCGCCGGCGCCCGAGCAGCGGGACTGGTTCCTGTAGTCCGTCTCGCCGCCGGCGAGACGAACGGCAGGAGCCAGTGTCGATACCGGCACCGCCGCTGCGCGTCGGCGACACGCGGGGAAACCCGGGCAACCAGCACCGCGGCGGCGGTGGTGGACCCGGCCACGGGCCCGCGAACAGCCGGCGGTGCGTCCGCGGTCGTCCCGCGCAGCGCCTGGGTGCTCCTGACGTTCTTCTGCCTCCCGCGGTCGCCGTGGCCCGCTCACATCGACTTGCCGCAGCGGCGACAGAAGATCGCGTCGTCGGCGTGGCCCTCGGCGGCGCAGTGCGGGCAGTGCTGCGTCGAGGTGCGCGGGGGCTGGCGCACCAGTTCGGCGGAGACGATGCCGGTCGGCACCGCGAGGATGCCGTAGCCGAGCAGCATCACGAACGACGCCAGCGCCTGGCCGGCGACGGTCTTCGGCGCGATATCGCCGTAGCCGACCGTGGTCAGCGTGACGATCGCCCAGTAGATGCCGCGCGGGATGCTGTCGAAGCCGCTCGCCGAGCCCTCGACGACGTACATCGCGGTGCCGAGCACGATGACCATGCAGATGACGGCGAGCAGGAAGACGATGATCTTGTGCAGGCTGCGGCGCAGCGCCGCGCGCAGCACGCTCGCCTCGCCGAGGAACTGCACCAGCTTCAGCACGCGGAACACGCGCACCAGCCGCAGCACGCGCACGATGCCGAGGCTGTGGGTGTCGACGAACACGAGGCCCAGGTACGCCGGCAGGATCGCCAGCAGGTCGATCACGCCGAAGAAGCTGCGCGCGTAGGCGAACGGGTTCCGCACGCAGTACAGGCGCACCGCATACTCGAGCGTGAACAGGGCCGTGAACACCCATTCGAGCGCGCGCAGGCCGGCGCGGTGCTCGGCGCCGAGGTCGGGCACGCTCTCGAGCGCGATCGCCACGACGCTGCCGAGGATCAGCACCAGCAGCCCGACGTCGAACGCCCTGCCGGCGCGCGTGTCGGCTTCGAACACGATCTCGTGCAGGCGTTCGCGCAGTGGCATCGCCGAAGGAGAGCGCGCGCCGCGGGTGCAGGCAACGCTGCTCTGGGCGGATACGGAACGTTGCCAGAACGGCGCCAAGGAGCGACGAGCCCGGCGACTCGTCGAGTCTCCGGGCTCGTCGTGCGACCGGCCGCGCAGCGGCCGTCGGGGTGGTCAGAACGGGGCGACGAGGCTCTCGATCGCGTTGCTGGTCACCATGCCGAAGGCGTTCTGGCCATTCGGCAGCGGATGGTCGGCATCGAACAGCGCCACCGACTGGGCGTAGATCCTCAGGCCCGCCGGCGTGCCGGGCGGATAGAAGATCGGCGTCAGGTGTTCGGGCGCCATCGCGACCAGGTCGCTGATGCCGTCGACCGAGACGATGTGCACGAAGCACCCCGGTGCACCGATGCTGGCGAGATCGAACGGTGCGACGGGGCCGAAGCTCAGTGCCAGCGCGCCGACGTAGAACTGGGTGCCTGGGGCGAACTCGGGCATGTTGCTCGTCACGTAGGTCACGATCGTGCCGAGAGCCGGCGTGCAGATCGGCGGCACGTCAGCGGTCAGCTTCAGCGCCTTCAGGTTGTTCGCCGTCGTGATCGGCAGATCCATGGCCAGCGCGATCGGCCCCGGATCCGGTGCCGCTGCCGGGCCGGTGTAGCCGACCAGGAAGGCGCTGCCCGTGTTGGCTGTCGTGTTGTTGTCCACCTTGACCCACAGGCAGGTGACGACGCCGGTGGCGAGGTCGATCTGGAACTGCATCGTGCTGGGGTTGCGCAGCTCCGGGGTGGCGAAGCTCTCGACGCTGTCCCAGGTGACGTAGAGCACGTCACCGAGTTCCTCGGTCAGGATCGCGCCACTGCCCGGTTCGGTGTCGTTGAAGTCGTGCCAGCTGTAGAAGCCCGCCAGCGGTGCCGACGTCATCTCCGAACTCGTCGGCGTCCAGTCGAAGCTGTGGTTCGCGCCGTTGCCGACCAGGATGTTGCCGTTGTGCTCGATCGTGAGTTGCGGCGCCGTGCCGCCGGGCACCGGCATCGACCTCGATGGCGTGATCACGGTGTAGCCGTCGTCCGTGCGCGGCAACGCCGCCGCCAGGCCCGTCGGGATCACATAGGCCGTGGCGCCACCGGGCAGCCAGGTGGCGGTGTAGCCGGTCGCGGTCGGCGCGAGCATCATGGCGTTGCCCTGCAGGACCGCCGCGGCGAGCGCCGAGTCGGGGAAGAACTGGTAGAACGACTGGGCGGGGTTGGCGAAGTCGTAGCAGCCGGCGCCGTAGCTGGTGTGGCTCGCCGGTTCGCACGTCAGGTCCTCTCGCCAGCCGCCGCTGCCGTCCGGTGCGAACGTGATCGACCGGCCGCCGAGATCGAACATCCCGTACGGGAACGTCTGGTAGATGAGGCCCGTGGTGGTGGTCGCCGGCCCGGGCACGAAGTCGCCGACGGCGGGCAATGCGACCCCGTTGCGGCTCGAGACCGCGACGTACTTGCTGCCGCCGGCAGCGACGTTCATGCCAGCGCTGTAGCCGAACCGGATCTCGCCGGTGGCGAACAACTCGACCTGGAAGCTCTTCAGCGTCGCCAGGTTGTAGTCGTACACGTCGATCCACGAGATCCTGCAGCTGGCGCCAGGCGTGCCGTGGAAGTAGATGCCCCCGGTCGGCGCGACGACGAGATCGCCCCAGTACGGCGCGATCAGCGGGTGGTAGCCGGTGCTGCCTCGCAGGCCCTCATTGGAGATCCCGGTGCTGCCGTAGCTGTTGTCGAACGGCATGCCCGCCGTACTGACGCCGTCGCTGAGGAACAGCCAGCCGTTGGTGCCGACGCGGAAGTGCGTGTAGGCAGGCAGCGCAGCGCCGCCGAGGACCAGCTTGAACCCGAGCGGCAGGAACGTGGTGCTGATCGCATCGTCGCCCGGGATGCTCCCGGCGGTCGCGATCAGCGTGCCCGGCACGCTGGCGTCGAAGCACTGCGTTGCCGCAGGTGCCGCGCACAGCGTGACCGTCGTCAAAGTCAGGAGGATTCGCTTCATTGTCTTCACTCCTCTGGAGAGAAGGACGTGGCGATCGGATGGTCGCCGCGGACGAGTCTCGGTCGTCGAGGGCAGAGAGTACGGATCACCGACGGTGCGTCCCATGCCGTCATGTTCGCAGCCCGATGTGATCATGGGGGCAGCGGGGTGGCGCCGCTCTGAGGAGTGCGATGCGAGTCTCGGCGCTACGTTCGCATCGGAGCGACTGGTGCCGTCGGTGGCCTCTGCCGCGGCCGCAGCCGGCGCGCTAGCGACCGTTCTCGGCGATTTCGCGGCAGGCGGACGAGAACTGCCTCTGGCGCTCGATTCGGCCGCCGCCGCTGCTACGGTCTTCGCCCCGGTCAGGGGCCGCCAAGCCCGATCCCGCCATGTCGCACCCGCAGGTCGTTCGCGTCTACAGCACCTACCAGGACCCCGACTACGAGAGCCCGTGGCAGAACGTCGCGCCGCGCGGCAGCACCGGCTCAGGCGTGATCATCGGTCCGAACCGCGTGCTGACCGGCGCGCACGTGGTCGCGAACGCGACCTTCGTGCAGGTGCAGAAGCAGAGCGACCCGACCAAGGTCACGGCGCGCGTCGCGGCGATCAGCCACGACAGCGACCTCGCGCTGCTGGAGATCGACGACCATGCGTTCGCGCGCGGCATCCGGCCGGCGGTGGTCGGCGACCTGCCGCGGCTGCGCGACGCCGTGCAGGTGGTCGGCTACCCGATCGGCGGCGAGGAGGTGTCGATCACCGAGGGCGTCGTGTCGCGCATCGAGGTGCAGCGCTACGAACACAGCCAGCGCCACCTGCTGGCGGCGACCGTCGACGCGGCGATCAACGAGGGCAACAGCGGCGGGCCGGTGTTCGCGCGCGGCAAGGTGGTCGGCATCGCGTTCCAGGCGATCGTCGACGCCGAGAACGTCGGCGAGATGGTGCCGGCGCCGATCCTGCGCCGCTTCCTCGACGGCGTGAAGAAGGGCAAGGACCCGCGCGTGCCCGGCCTCGGCATCACCACGCAGCCGCTCGAGAACCCGGCGCTGCGCGCGCACTTCGGCATGCAGCCGCAGCACAGCGGCGTGCTGGTTACCGCCGTGCAATACGGCTCCAGCGCCTGGGGCCGGCTGCAGGTCGGCGACGTGCTGATGCAGGTCGACGGCCTGCGCGTCGCCGACAACGGCACCGTGCGCTATCGCGGCCGCTTCCGCTGCCAGTTCGACGCCGTCGTCGGCGACCACCACATCGGTGACCGTGTCGCCGCGCGCATCCTGCGCGCCGGCAAGGTGCACGCCGTGTCCCTGCGCATGGAGCCGATGGCCTGGCTGGTGCCGCGCACCGAGTTCGACCGCCGGCCGATGTGGTTCCTGTACGGCGGGCTGGTGTTCCAGCGCCTGACGGCCGACTTCCTGCGCATCTGGGGCGAGCACTGGTGGGACAAGGCGCCGAAAGAGCTGCTGCACCTGTTCTACGCCGCCAACAAGAAGCCCGAACGGCAGGAGGTCGTGGTGCTGGCGCAGGTGCTCGCCGACGCCGTCAACGTCGGCTACGAGCCGTTCCACAACGACGTCGTCGAACAGGTCAACGGCGAAGCGCCGGTCGACATGGCCGACTTCGTGCGCCGCATGGACCGGGCGACCGGCGAGGTCGTGCTGCTGCTGTCGAGCGGTGCGAAGGTGCTGCTCGACGCCGACGCCGCGCGCGCGTCGATGCCGCGCATCCTGTCGCGCTACCATGTGCCGGGCGATCGGTCGCCGGACCTGCCGCAGGCGGGAGGGGCGGCGCGGCGGCGCACGGCGCGGGCGAAGCGGGGCAAGTAGTCGGGCCCTGCGCGCGCCGCTCTCGCCGCCCCGTCAGCGCGGGGTGGGCGCGCCGGGCAGAGCGGCCGCGCGGTCGGCGGTCGGGGCTGCCGGCGGTCCGGCCGGTGCGGCGACCGCCACTCGGGCTGCCAGGTCCGTGTCGTCGACCTCGACGTGACGGGCCGCCGCGCGCAGCCAGAAACGTGCCATCAGCTGCGCGAGGTCGAGGTCCGGCGCGCGCGCGAGGTCGCCGAGCGGGGCGCAGGCGATGCCGTTCGCCTCGTGCGGCAGCGGCGCGCGGGCCGCGATGCGCCGCGGGCCGAACGCGACGCCAGGCGCGGCGGCGAACTGCAGCTGGCCGTTGCCGATCTGCCGCGCGCGGCCGTGCCGGGCGAACGGCGCCCGCCGCAGCCGGTCGACGGCGAGGTCGAGCGCACGCTGGTTGTCGGCGCGCACGGTGGCGGCGCCCGGCCCGCCGTGCAGGGTGAGGTCGTGCGCGAGCGGCGCCAGCACGTGATGGCGCCACGCGGCGGCGAGGTCGAACGTGGTCGACACGGTCACCGGCGAGCCGAGGCCGACGAACCAGACCTCCGGCGCGTCGCCGCGGCGCAGCAGCACACCCAGGTGATCGAGCAGGGCACCGAGCCGTTCGGCTGCGGCCGCGGCGGCGACCG
This sequence comes from Planctomycetota bacterium, assembly GCA_016794035.1. Classification (GTDB taxonomy): domain Bacteria; phylum Planctomycetota; class UBA1135; order UBA1135; family UBA2386; genus JAEUHS01. The sequence continues at coordinate 88,713 of JAEUHS010000055.1, read as the reverse complement.
CACCGCCGACCGCTGCCTGCGCCAGCACGTCGTTCGCTGCGAACAGCGTCACCTCGGCCGGCCCGGTCGCGCGCCGTGCGATCGTCTCGACCGCGGTCGCGTCGCTGCGGCCCGCCGGTCGCAGCACCACGCTGCTGCGATCGACGGCGATGCCGAGGTCGCGCAGTTCGGCCGCGGCGCCGCCGTCGAGGGCCACCTGCAGCGGCTGCTCCGGCAGGCGCAGCGGGGCCGTCGGCAGCGTGCCGCCCCAGGCCGAGTCGCCACGAACGTGGTCGAGTTCTCGTGCGCCGATGCCGTGCGCGAGCACCAGCAGCAGGGGGCGGTCGGCGGCGCGGGCGGTCACGCGGGTCTCTTCGGCTGCCGTGGGCCGTCGGCTTGTGCCGCGGCGGCGGCGCCGGTAAGCCCCCGGCCATGCACGCATGCACCGTCCCGTCTGGTCTCTGCGTCGCCGAACTCCCGGGCCGCGGGCGCGGCGTGCTGGCGGCGCGTTCGTTCGCGGCCGGCGAACGCATCGAGGTCGCGCCGGTGCTGGTCGTGCCGCGCAGCGACGCCGCGCTGCTGCAGGGACGGCTGCTCGACAGCTACTGGTTCTGGTGGGACGAGGGGCACAACGCGCTCGGGCTCGGCTGCGCGTCGCTCTACAACCACGCCTGCCCCGCGAACGCGCGCTTTGACCGCGACGTTGCGGCGCGCACGTTGACCTTCACGGCGGTGCGCGACCTCGTCGCCGGCGAGGAGATCACCATCAACTACCACGGCGAACCCGACGACCCGTCGTCGGTCTGGTTCGACCTGGCGTGACGCCGCGCCCGCGGCGGTTGCGTTCCGGGCTGCTACGCTGACGCCGTGTCCGTCGCCGCCGCGCTCCTGGCCCTGCTCGCCGCGCCCCAGCCGCCGGTCGGCCCCGACCTCGCCGCGCATCTGGCGCGCGCCGCCGACCGACCGACCGCGGCCGCGCGCCGCGAAGACGCCGACCGGCTCGCGCGCGAACCCGGCGCCAGCCTCGACGACTGGCTCGCCGCCTGCGCGACGTTCGGCCGGTTCGAGGCGATGGCGCCAGGGCGCGGCGTGACGGCGTTCGCGCTGTCGCTCGCCGCCGCACAGCTCGGCAAGGACGGCGCCGTCGAGGTGCGCTGGCAGAACCGGACGCAGAAGCGCACGGTGACGCCGGATGCCGCGGTGCTGCTGCGCGACTTCGTCGAACGGTTCGACCGCACCCGGCTGCCGGTCGCGCGCGTCGAGGTGCGCTGAATGGCGGATCGCTTCGTCGCCGCCGAACCCGGCGCGTTGTTCGACCAGCTCGCGCGGCACTTCCCGGGCTGGAGCCGCAACACGCTGCGCCAGCGGCTGCGGCTCGGCTGCATCGACGTCAACGGCGATGCGGTGGCGCGCCACGACCACCGGCTCGTGCCCGGCGACGTCGTCGAGGTGCACGGCACGGCGAAGGCGCGCGCGGCGCGAACGGCAGGACCCGCGCTGCCGGTGCTGTTCGACGACGACGCGCTGCTGGCGATCGACAAGCCCGCCGGTCTGCTGGCGGTGTCGACCGACGCCGAGCGCGAACGCACCGCGCTGGCGCTCCTGCGCCAGCGCAGCGGCGGCGACCTGTGGCCGGTGCACCGGCTCGACCGCGAGACCTCGGGCGTGCTGCTGTTCGCGAAGGCGCGCGCCGTGTGCGACCGGGTGCGCGGGGACTGGGCCAGCGTGCAGAAGGTCTATCGCGCCGTCGTCGAGGGCCGACCCGAGCCGCCGGCCGGCACGATCGACCTGCCGTTGTGGGAAGACCGCAACCTGCGCGTGCGCACCGGTGAGCACCCGGCGGCGCGGCCGGCGCGCACGCGCTACACGACCTCGGCGAGCCGCGGCGGCCGCAGCCTGCTCGAAGTCGAACTGGACACGGGCCGCAAGCACCAGATCCGCGCCCACCTCGCCGCGATCGGCTGCCCGGTGGTCGGCGACGATCGCTACGGCACGCGGGCGGCGAGGTTGTGCCTGCACGCGTTCCGCTTGTCGCTGCCGCGCCCCGAGCACGGTCGCCGGCTCGAACTGCAGGCCGAGCTGCCGCGCGCCGTGCTGGCCGAGTTCGCACCGGGCTGACGCACCGCCGCCGCGCATGCCGGGGACAGCCGCCGGGCGGTCGCGGCGGGAAGTGGGCGTGCAGGTGCATCCGGAATCGGGGCCGGCGCGAACGCGTGCGCGCCTGCCACCCATCTCCACTACGAGGAATCCATGAACGTTCGTCTCGGCGGCCTGCTGGCCGCGTCCCTGCTGTTCGCCACCGCACCGGCCGTTGCCCAGGACACCATCGCCGACAAGGTCGTCGCCGCCAGCGGCGGCGCCAGCGCCGGCACGTTCGACGCCAACGGCAACGACTACGACATCCTGCTCACGGCGCTGAACACCGCCGGCCTGACGGCGGCGGTCGCCGACCCGAACGCTTCCCTGACGGTGTTCGCGCCGCGCGACGCGGCCTTCGTGCGCCTGGCGCGCGACCTCGGCTACACCGGCACCGACGAGCAGGGCACCTGGAACTTCCTGGTGCAGACGCTGACCACGCTGGGCAACGGCGACCCGATCCCGGTGCTGCAGGACATCCTGAAGTACCACGTCGCACCGACCCGCATCTCGCTGTTCCAGGTGATCGTCAAGTCGCTGTTCGGCACGGAGATCGACACGCTGGTTGCCGGCGCGACGATCCGGCCGTTCTTCCTCGTGCTGCGCGACAACGAGCCGGACCTGCAGAACCCCAGGGTCGCCTTCCCGCTCAATCTGTCGGCCAGCAACGGCATCGTTCACACGATCGACCGCGTGCTGATCCCCGTCGACCTGCCGTGACCGGTCCGGGTCGCGATCCGCGCACCTGGGTTGCGCGGACGGGCCCGTTGCCCCACAACGGGGGCCGCGCATGGACTCCGTGACCCAGTTCGCCCTCGGGGCAGCCGTCACCGCCGCCGCCATGGGCGCGCGGACCCGCGCCGGGCGAGCCGTGCTGTGGGGCGGTGTCGTCGCCACGCTGCCCGACCTCGACGTGCTGATCGACCACGGCGACGCGGTGCAGAACATGATCCGTCACCGCGCCGAGAGCCATGCGCTGTTCTGGCTGACGCTGGCGGCGCCGCTGCTCGCGTTCGGCATCGCCGCGCTGCACCGCGAACGGCACCTGTTCCGCCGCTGGTGGTGGGCGTTGTGGCTGGCGCTGGTCACGCACCCGCTGCTCGACGCGATGACGATCTACGGCACCCGGCTGCTGCTGCCGTTCGACGATCGCGCGCTCGGCACCGGCAGCCTGTTCGTCATCGACCCGCTCTACACCCTGCCGCTGCTGGTCGGGGCCGGCGTGTTCCTGGCCACCCGCGGCGGCGCGCGCGGCCGACGCTGGAACGCGGCCGGACTGGTGCTGAGCACGCTCTACGCCGCGTGGAGCCTCGTCGCGCAGCAGCAGGCGCTGACGGTCGCCGATCGCTCGCTGCGCGCCCAGGGCATCGTCGCCGAGCAGGTGCTCGCGACGCCCGCGCCGCTGCAGACCGTGTTGTGGCGGCTGCTCGCGACCACGCCGCAGGATCTCTACGAGGCCCATTGGTCGCCGTTCGACGGCGACGCCGCGCTCGAGTGGACGCGCGCCTCGCGCGGCGTCGAATACTACGAGGCGCTGCGCGGCACGCCGGCCGTCGACGGGCTCGCCGATCAGAGCCACGGCTGCTGGAAGATGTGGCGCGACGGCGATCGCGTGCTGATGGCCGACGTGCGCATGGGCATGGAGCCGCGCTACGTGTTCACGTTCGCGGTCGGCGAGGTGCACAGCCCGGTGCAGCCCCTGGCGCGGACCGAACTGCGCCGCGCGCGCATGGAACTCGGTCCCGGCCTCACCTGGTTGTGGGCGCGCATGTGGGGCGCACGGATGCCACCGCCGCGGTGACGGCGGCGCCTACTCGAAGGTCAGGAACAGCTGGTCGTGCGTGAACAACAGCACGGCCAGTTCACGCAGTTCGCCGCCGGTGTGCGCCCGCGCCGGCAGCTCACCGTGGTCGCGCAGCAGCGAACGTACGTGGCCGAGGGCCTCGGCGTCGTGGCGCAGGCGCGTGTCGTCCCAGCTCGCCGCGGTCGGCAGCGCGCCGCGCGCCAGGTGCTCGAGCACGTTGGTGCGGTAGCGCTGGCAGGTGCCGTACGGCGTCAGTCCGAAGCGGATCGGCCGCTGCTCCAGCGGATCGGCCCACGGCAGCCAGCGGCCGAGCTGCGACTCGAGGTCCGGCAGTCGCAGTTCGGGATGTCGCGCCGCCAGTTCGAACGCGGCGAACAGGTGCGAGAACAGCGGGTTCGGCGCGCGGCGGCCGACGCGCAGGGCCGTCGTGTGCTGCAGGAACCCGGCCTCGTCGGCGAAGTCGACGTGCGCCGGCAATCGCGGCCCGTGGTCGCGGCCACCGAGCACCAGGCCCGAATCGTGCAGCGCCGCCGCGTGTTCCTCGCGTTGCAACGTGCGCACGTCGGCGGCGCGCAGCACGACGTCGCCGTCCTTGGTGCGGGTCGGCACGCGACCGCCGAGCAGGCGCAGGCGCGCGAGCCGCAGGCGGTGGCGCAGCGCGTGGCCGTCGCCGGCGAACAGCGGATGTGCGGTGGCCGGCTGCACGTCGCGCGGCGGCGCGTCGGCGCGGCGCGCGCAGACGACGAAGTTGCCGCGCAGTTCCTGCCACAGGTCCAGGTAGTTCAGCACGAAGCTCTGGTCGCGGTCCGGGAACTGCAGCCGCTGCGCCATCGTGTCCGGCTGCGCCCACGGGCGGTGGAACCAGTAGCCGGGCACCAGCGCCGCATCGCGCAGCAGCGCGCCGAGCTGGAACGCGGTGAAGCCGCGGTCGCCGGCGTGCAGGAAACCGTCGACGACGCCGGCGTCGTTGCGGCTGTCGGCGTAGGTCGTGAACGCGAAGCGCAGCGGATGCGCCTTCGGCAGCGCACGCACGAAGCTGCGCAGCAGCGCCGGGTGGTGGCGGTCGGTCGCGGTCAGGCCGAGCAGCTGCGCCAGCCGCTGCAGCTGGAACACGCGCTGCCGCGACCAGTGCGGGTAGACCATCAGCCGCAGCACGCCGCGTGGCGTCAGCCGCTGGCGCAGCCCGCGCAGCGTCGCCAGCGGATCGGCGAGGTTCATCAGCACGCCGTAGCACTCGATCAGGTCGAACTGCCCGTCCGGCCACGTCGCGGCGTCGCCGAGGTCGACCGGCGCGAACTGCACGTGCTTCTGGCGATGCACCGCGCACCGCCGCCGGGCGATGCGCAGGCTCGTTTCGCTGAGGTCGGTGGCGACGATCTCGGCGCGGGGATTCGCGACCGCGAACGCGTACGGCTGGAACGTGCCGCAGCCGGCGATCCAGAGGCGCGGCTTCGCCGGCGCCGGCCCGCTGCCGCTGCGGTCCCACAGCCACGCGACGTTCAGTTCGAACGGGTGCGTGCTCGGCAGCGCCGCCAGCAGCGGCACCTGTGGGTACGGCCATGCCTCGTACTGCGTGCGCAGCACCTGCGACTTCGTCGGGGGCGACATCCTCGTCGCGGTGCTATCGGCCGGTGGTGGCCGCCAGGTTCACTGCTCGTCGACTGCGCCGTCGTACATCTCCGCGATCTCTTCGCGGGCAGCCTGCAGGTCCTCGGGCGTCTTCAGCGGCAGGAAGCGCGTGCGGCTGCCGCTGCGACGGATCTGCAGGAAGTTGGTCGACAGGTGGGCGGTCAGCTCGCCGACCAGGTGTTCGACCTGCACGGCCTTGCGACCCTCGACGGTCTTCTCGACGTAGTACCAGCCGAGGTCGAAGTCGCGGTCGAGCGCGGCGGCCGTGAACCAGAACGTGTTGGTGTTGAACACGTCGACGATGTTGGGGTCGAAACCCGGGCGGTAGCGCACCTGCTCGATCAGCTGCGTGCGGCCGAGGTACTGGAACGGCGAACCGCCGACGTCCTCGGGCCACTTCGGCGCCAGTTCGACCGTGGCCTCGCACCGGCTCTGGACGTGGTGGCCGAGCACCACCGGATCGATGCGTGCGCCGAGGTTGTCGACGTTGCGCACCAGCAGATAGCGGCCGCCGCCGTCGCGGAAGCGCTGCAGCGCGCCGCAGCGGCGGAACGCGGCCGGGAAGTCGCCGTGGCCCGGACCGTACGGCGACAGCTCGCCGTCGTCCTGGCGGAACAGCGCGCCCTTCTTGTCCATGCGCAGCGCGATGAACTGGGTGAAGTGCTCGATCTGCGTCGGGTCGAGGCCGAAGTGCTCGTGCTGCGCGAAGTGCTGCTGCGTGGCCACGTGCGTCGCGAAGCTGTTCATCAGGAACAGCGGCACGCGGCCGCCGGTCAGCTTCTCGGCGGCCAGGATGTCCTCGGCCGCGAGCGCCAGGAACGAGCGTGTCTCGCCGAGCACCGGCACAACGCCCTTGACGACGCCGCCGAAGCGTGTCGCCATGCCGCCGTTGAGCACCACGACGCCGAGCCTGCCCTGGGCGATCGCCTCGCGGCCGAGGCGGTCGAGTTCGCGCCAGGCCTTGGTGCCGCTGCCCGGCAGCTTGTGCACGGAGCCCGGCGGCGGCGCCAGCAGGTCGCCGGTGACGGCGTTGGTCTCGACGCACAGCCGGCCGGCGGCGACGTCCTCCTGCCACCTCTGCTGCAGCTCCGGGTCGAAACCGAATTGCTGCAGGAAGGCGAGTTGCTGCTCGGACGGTCCGCTCACGGCGCGCAGAGCCTACCCGGCCGGTGGTTTCGTGGCGAGCGTGCTGCGGCTACACCTTGCCGCATGGAGGCTCGTGCCGATCGCATCGCCGCGTCGCCGCTCGATCCGGGCGCGCCGCTGTCGGTGCTCGGTGGCATCGGTCCGAGCACGGCCGCGCGCCTGGCCGCGGTCGGGCTGCGCTGCGTGCAGGACCTCGTCGCCTGGCTGCCGCGCCGCTACCGCGCGCTGCTCGAACTCGACGCCCCGGACGAGGCCGCGGTCGGCGCGCTGGTGCGCGTGCGCGGCGAGGTGAGTTCGTGCCGCAGCGCCTGGCTGCCGGGGCGGCGGTCGATGGTCACCGTGGTGTTCGCGGCCGTGGGCGGCGGCACGTTCGAGGTGCAGTTCTTCAACCAGCCGTGGCTGAAGAAGGCGTATCCGCCGGGCCAGCCGCGGCTGGTCGAGGGCACGCTGCAGCTGAAGGGGCGGCGCTTCCTCGTGCAAGGCGCGCGGGTGCTGCCGGTGGCGGCGCAGCCGGTCGGCGAGGTGCAGCTGCGCTACCCCGAGGTCGAGGGCATCTCGTCGCTGCGGCTGCAGCAGTGGATCGGCCAGTGTCTCGACCGCGTCGACTGGACGCGCGTCGCGTTGCCGCCGTTGCCGCCCGGGCTCGCCGCGCACGACGGCAGCCTGCAGGAGCTGCTGGTGGCGATGCATCGGCCGCGCAACGTCGCCCACCACGAGCACGCGCGGCGCCACTTCGCCGTGCGCGAGGCGGTCGAGCTGTTCACCGAGGTCGAACGGGCGCGGCGGGCGCGCGCGCAGCGCCCGGCGGCGGCGTTCCCGGTCGATCCGGTGCTGGCGCAGCGCATCCTCGCGCGCATCCCGCTGCAGCTGACCGGCGACCAGCGCGCCGCGGTCGAGGCGCTGTGGCAGCGGCTCGCCGGACCGGCGGCGATGGGCGTGCTGCTGCAGGGCGACGTCGGCACCGGCAAGACCGCGGTCGCGATCGCGGCCGCGCTGGCGGTGCTGGCGCGCGGCGGCACGGTCGCGTTCCTGGCGCCGACCGAACTGCTGGCCGAACAGCACGCCGCGGTGGTCGCGCGCTGGCTGCAGGGCAGCGACGTGCGCGTCGTGCTGCACACGGCGTCGCAGCGCGACGCCGACCTCACGGCACCCGGCCCGCTGCTGGTGTTCGGCACGCACGCGCTGTTCGCCGGTGAACTGGCCCTGCCGCGCCTGCGGCTGGTGGTCGTCGACGAACAGCACCGCTTCGGCGTCGCGCAGCGCATGGCACTGGTGCACAAGGGCGACAACCCCCACGTGCTGGTGATGACCGCGACGCCGATCCCGCGCACGCTGGCGCTGGTCCTGTTCGGCGACCTCGACAGCGTGTCGCTGCGCGAACGCCCGCCGGGCCGCCGCGGCGTGCGCGCGTTCCAGCTGCCGCAGGAGCAGTGGCCGCGCGCCGTGCGCTCGATCCAGCGCGCCGTGCGGCGCGGCGGCCGCGTGTTCGTGATCTGCCCCGCGGTCGGCGAGGACGGCGAGAAGGGCGGCGTCGTGCGCGTGCACGAGGCCTTGGCGGCGCAGTTCCGCTGCGGGCTGGTGCACGGCCGGCTGAAGACCGAGCAGCGCCAGGCGGTGCTGCGCGCGTTCCGCGACGGCGCGCTCGACGTGCTGGTCGGCACCACCGTGCTCGAGGTCGGCGTCGACGTGCCCGCGGCCGTGCTGGTGGTGGTGGTCGCCGCGCACCGCTTCGGCATCGCCACGCTGCACCAGGTGCGCGGCCGCGTCGGCCGCGGTTCGCGGCGCGGCATCGCGCTGCTGTGCGGGCCGCGCACCGAACGGGTCGCCGCCGTCTGCCGCACGATGGATGGCTTCGAACTCGCCGAGGCCGATCTCGCGATCCGCGGCAGCGGCGAACTGCTCGGCACGGCGCAGAGCGGGTTCAGCGACCTGCGCGCGCTGGATCCGGTCGAGGACCTGGATCTCCTGCTCGAGGTGCGCAAGGCGGTGCAGGCCGTCGGGGGGGCGCGATGACCGGCGAACGCATTCTCTCGGTCGCCGAGGCGCGCGCGATCGACCGCGACGCCGCCGAACGACTCGGCATGCCGACCGTGCTGCTGATGGAGAACGCCGCGCGTTCGGTCGCCGACGTCGCGCGCCCGCTCGGCCACCGCTTCGTGATCCTGGCCGGCACCGGCAACAACGGCGGCGACGGCCTCGCCGTCGCGCGCCACCTCGGCTGGCGGCGCTGCGCCCTGCACCTGCTGGCCGAACCGTCGGCCGAGAAGGCGCCCGACGCCGCGCTGCAGGCGCACGTCCTGCGCGCGGCCGGCGCCGCGCTGGTGGTCGGGGAACTGCCCGACCTCGACGCGCACCGCGGCGCGGTCTGGATCGACGCGCTGTTCGGCACCGGCCTCGACCGCGAGCTGCAGGGCGCCGCGCGCGCCTGGGTCGAGGCGTTCGACCGCGCCGTCGGGCCGAAGCTCAGCATCGACATCCCGTCCGGCCTGCATGGCGACACCGGCGCCGTGCTCGGGGTGGCGTGCCACGCCGACGTCACGGTCACGTTCGTGGCGAAGAAACGCGGCATGGTGACGGCGAACGGCGCCCTGCACTGCGGCAGGGTCGTCGTCGTGGGCCTGGGCCTGCCGTGAGATAGCATCGCGGCCATGGGCAGGAACCTGTTCGCCGCCGTCCTGAGCACCGTTTGTCTCACGATGCTGCCGGCGCAGGCGCCGCCGCCGGCGCCGCCGGCCGACGACGCGCCGCTCGACTTCGCGGCGCTGGCGCAGCAACTGGATCCGGGGGCGTTGCCGTCGATCACCGACGCGATCCCGGCGACCCACCTCGGGCGCCTGCAGGAGCTGGGGCGCCGGATGACGCCCGCGGAGCGCGAGCTCATGTTGTGCTGGCGTGCCGCCACCCTGGGCCGCAACGGCGATCCGTTGCCCGTCTTCGCGGCCGCGGCCGCCGTGCTGGCGGAGGATCCGCCGCCGGACGCCTCTGCCGCGGCCCTGCTGCTGCCGATGCGCGCATGGCGGGCCTTCGCCAGCTTCGGCAGGTCCGCGGCGCGGTTGCGGGACGCGTCCGGGCAGGACGAGTCGTGGCTCACGGCGGCGGCCGAACCCACGCGCCGGCGCGCTCGCAGTCTGTGCGCGCGCCTGCTGCGCGAGCATCCCGAGGCGCCCGCGGTGTGCGACGCCCTGGCGCTGCTCGACGGTCTGTGCGACGACGTCGCGCCGGAGCGGCTGCACGCCGAAGTGTTGCGCCGCCGCGGTGCGCACGCGAGCCGCCTCGAACTGCTGCGCATGGGCAGGGCGACGTTGCAGGCCGGACGACTCGACGCGGCCGCGTCCTGGCTGGGGCGCGCGGCGGCGGCGCCGCCGGCAGCGTTGCAGGTGGAGCGGGCCATCGCCGCGGAAGGCCTGTGCGCGCTGCGCCACGATCTGGCCGCGGCCCGCGCGGCGTTGCCGGCGCCGGACCTGACCGGCACCGCGGCGGACATCGCTCGCCTGCAGTTCCTGCTGGTCGTCGACCCGAAAGCGGCAACGGCACTGGCGCGACACCTCGTCGATGCGGACGTTCCGCACGCATTGCCGTGGGCGCTGGCCGCGATGGGCGCGTCGCTGCACGAGGGGCCCGGCGACCCGACGCGCCTGATCGAACACGCGCGCACGCTGCCGGGTCTCGACATGCGCGTGGTCGCGGCGACCTACCTGGCGCGCAGCCTGCCGATCTTCCGTGGCCGTGTGGACACAGCAGCGCAGGGGGAACGCGTGCTCGCCGAACTCGCGGCGTTGCGGGCCGACGTCGACAGGGTCGGCGAGTCCGACCCGTCGGAGCTGGCGCGCATGCTCGGTTGGCTGCGCCGGGAGGTCGACTGGCCGCAGCCGACGTTGCCGGCGTTGCAGGCCTGCCTGCCGGCGGTGGTCGAACTGCAGCAGGACCTGCCCGATTCGCTCGATGCCTACGCGATGCAGCTCGTGGCCGCCGTCCTCAGCGACGACGACGAGCTGGCATGGAACACGCTGCTGCGCCCGATCCCGGCGGCCTTCGCGGACCTGCACGGCCTCGCGCTGCGCCGCGCCGAGATCTTCGTGCGGCGGGCCCTGGCGGCGGACCGCGTGCCGACCGAGGCGGAGTCGGCCCGCGTGTTCGGCGACCTCGAGCGCATCCAGGGCGATCCGCGCGACGCGAACTACCTGCGCGGCGTGCTCTGCTGGTCCCAGGCCTGCAGGCCGGGCGCCAGCGTGGATCTGATGCGCCGGGCACGGGAGCTGTTCGTCGCCGCCCAGCGTTCGCCGGCGGAAGTGGGCTGGTGGGGCGTGGCGTCGGCGTTGCAGGTCGCCGACCTCGAGCTGCAGCACGAGGTCGACCTCGACCCGTTCGTGGCGCGGGCCCCGCTGCGCGGCGAAGGCGAGCGCGGTCTCGGCCTGTCGATGCAGTGTGTGGCGGCGATGCTGGACGGCACGTCGCCGTCGACGATCGAGGGCGTGCAGGCGGCCGCGGCGCAGGCGGTCGCGCAGTCGGCGGCCGTGCTGCACGCCGCGCTCGCCGTCGGGCACAGCGAGCGCGGCGACGTCGCGGCCGCCCGCGCGGCGGCCAAGTCGGCGCTGCAGGCGATCCGCAAGGCGGGGGGCGGCATCCCGCACGACCGTGGCGTGGTCGCCACCGGGCAGTGGCGTCATGGTCTCGAGACCAGCGGCGGGATCCGCTGCTACGTCGATGTCTCCTGCGACCTCTGGGTCGTGCCGCGCCTGCCGAGCGTCGACCGCCTGAAGCTGCTCGCCGCCGACAGGTGAGGCCGTTGGCGCAGCCTCAACCGGCGGCGATGCCGGCCCAGAACGCGCCCAGTTCGCGTGCGAAGCCGACCGGGTCCTCCATCGGCGTCATGTGGCCGCAGCCGGGCAGCGTCGCCAGTCGCGCGCCGGGGATCGCCGCGGACATCTGCCGTGCCTCGGCCGGCGGCGTGATGCGGTCGTCGCTGCCGACCACGACCAGCGTCGGCACTGTGATGCCGGCCAGCATCGGCGTGCGGTCGGGGCGATCGCGCAGGCCGCGCAGGTCGGCGACAATGGTCTCCACCGGCAGCGACTCGATCATCGTGTGCAGCCGGGCGCGCAGCAGCAGCGCGCGCACGTCGCGTTCCGGCCGCGGCGCCAGCAGCTTGCCGAGCATGCCATTGGCGATCGCGGCGCGGCCCTGCTCGACGACGGTCTGGATCGCCGCGTCGCGTCCGGCCTTCGCCGCCTCGTCGTCGGGCCGCGAACGCGTGTCGACCAGGGCCAGCGACCGCACCAGCGCCGGGTGCCGCGCCCACAGCGCCTGCGCCACGTAGCCGCCCATCGACAGGCCGACGACGTCGAGCGGGCCGTCGCCGAGCGTGCGGATCACCGCCGAGACGTCGTCGGCGAACAGATCCATCGGGTGCACGTCGTCGCCGCACCACGGCGAGTCGCCGTGGCCGCGCAGGTCGACCGCCACCAGCGTGCGCTGTTCGGCGAGCGGGCCGTGCAGCACGTCGAGCCACATGCGGTGGTCGAGCGGGTAGCCGTGGATCAGCACCGCGAGCGGCCCGCGGCCGGTGACGTGCACGGCGAGGCGGGTCTGCTCGAACGCGAGGTAACGGGTCTCCATCGGCTCACTCCGGGCCGGCGAGGCGCAGCCGCGCCACCGCCTCGACGTGGAAGGTCTGCGGGAACATGTCGTAGGCCTCGACCTGTTCGAGCACGTAGCCGCCGTCGCAGAGCCGGCGCAGGTCGCGCGCCAGCGTCTGCGGATCGCACGACACGTAGACCAGACGCGGCGCGCGCAGCTCGAGCAGCAGCGGGATCGCCGGCTTGGCGCCGAGCCGCGGCGGATCCATCAGCACGAGGTCCGGCCGTGCCTCGTTGCCGCGCAGGAACTGCTCGGTCGTCGCGCGCAGGTAGCCGACGTTGTCGCAGCCGTTGGTCTTGGCGTTGACGCGGCCGAGCGTCGCGGCGCGCCGTTCGTCCTCGACCGCGACCACGCGCGTGAAGCGCCTGCCGAGCGGCAGCGAGAACAGGCCGACGCCGGCGTAGAGGTCGAACGCCAGTTCGCCGCGCTCCTCGCCGATCGCGCCCGCGACCAGCTCGCCGACCAGGTGGCGGTTGCCCTGGAAGAAGCACTCGGGCTCGATCAGGTAGCGGAACCCGCCGACGACGTGCTCGACCAGGTCCTTCTTCATGCCCGGCAGGTCCGGCGCCCACGACGCGCCGTCGGTGCCGCAGGCGCCGTCGATCTGGTACGGCCAGTCCTTGCGCGGCAGCTCGGCGATCGCCGCGCGCACGGCGGCGAGACCCTGTTCGAGCGCGGGCGCCAGCACCGGGCACTGCTGCACGTCGAGCGTCTCGTGCGTGAACGCGCGGTGGAAGCCGAGCACCGGCGGCGCCGCCGCATCGACGCCGCCGCTGCGTTCGCTGCGCAGCTTGCGGTCCCTGCGGCTCAGCCGGCCGAAGCTGCCGTCGCTGCGTGCGCCCGACGTCGCCTCGAGCTTCAGCTGGGTGCGGGCGCGGTAGCCCCACGGCTCGGCGTGGTGCACGACCATCGGCTCGGGCCAGTCGAAACCGCCGGTGCGCAGCAGCGCATCGCGCACGAATTCGCCCTTCGCCGCGACCTGGGCCGCGTAGTCGACGTGCTGGAACTGGCAGCCGCCGCACTCGCCGAAGTGCCGGCAGCGCGGCTCGACCCGGTGCGGGCCGGCGGCCAGCACCTCGACCAGGCGCGCGCGCACGAAGTTCTTGCCGTGTTCGGTGACCTCGACGCGCACGCGGTCGCCGGGCGCCGCGAACGGCACGAACACCGCGAGCCCGTCGTGGCGCGCGACCGCGAAGCCGCCGAAGCCGAGCCGTTCGGCGGTGACGTCGAGCTGGCGACCGAGTGCGGGCAGTTCCATCACCGCGCACAGTAGCGTCACGCGGCGCGCGCCGCGCGCGTCTGCAGCCAGAGTCCTGCCGCGACGAACACCAGCGCGACGAAGAAGCGGTGCCCCGGCAGCGGCGCGCCGAGCGCGGTGCCCAGCGACGCGGCGACCAGCGGCTGCACGTTGATGTAGAGCGCGACCTGCGAGCTGTGCGCGTGGCGCAGCGCCCAGGTGTTCAGCAGGTAGGTCAGCACCGTCGCGAACAGCACCGCATAGATCGCGAACCACAGCGTCGGCGAGCACCGCACCGCGTCGACGTGCGCGGCCTCGATCTGCGGGCCACTCCAGCTGCCGATCATCGCCGTCGCGGCGACGAACATCACCGCGGTCGCCAGCCACGGATCGACCTCGCGCCCGAGCCGCCGCATCATCACCAGGTGCACGGCGAACGCGACCCCGTTGCCCATCGTCAGCAGGTCGCCGAGCACCGAGGCGCCGCTGGCGAACACCGGGGGCCCTTGCCCGAGCAGCATCTGGTCGACGCCGAGCAGGTAGAACACGCCGCCGAGCGCGCAGCCGATCGCCAGCACGCGCAGCCGGCCGAGCCGTTCCTGGCCGGCGCAGACCGCGACCAGCAGGGTCCAGGTCGGGATGCAGGCGTTGACGACCGCGCTGTGTTCCGGCGTCGTGCGCGCCATGCCCTCGGTGAACAGGACCTGGTTGAGCACGACGCCGAAGAACGACGCCACCAGCAGTCCCAGCCACACCTTGCCGCGCGGCAGCGCACGCCGCGGCCGCAGCGCCAATGCCAGCGGCACCATGACCAGCGTCGCCGCGGCGATGCGGAACAGCACCCACGACTGCGGCGGCACCGCCGCGAGGATGCGCTTGGTGAACACGTAGTTGGCGCCGAACAGCACCGAGACGGTGATCAGGGCCAGGTGGACGCGCAGCGGAGAGACGGGCAAGCGGGGGGATCGTGGCCGCTTTCGCCCGGCGCGCAAGGCAGCGCCCGGGTGTCGGTCGGTTGCGGGACATCGGCCGCCGGCGCGGCTATCATCCCGCCCCTCCGAGTCGCGCTGGCCAAGACCCCCGGCCGGCGCCGAACCCGCCCTGCCCCATGACGTTCGCCGCCTGCCTGCTCTCCCTCTGTGCGTCCGTGCCGTTGCCGCAGGGCGACCTGCGCCTGCCGCCGCGCAAGCCGAACTCGACCGCCGTGCCGCAGCAGCGGCCGCTCAGCGAGATCGAACGCTTCCGGCGCGACCTGACCGAGATGCAGGGGCCGGGGCCCAAGGTCGAGTCGAAGCTGCAGGACATGGCGCTCGCCTATCCGGTGCTCGAGCCGCTGATCCTCGACGTCGCCCGCTCGGCGCGCGCCAACGAGATGCAGAACCTGATGGTGGTGGCCCGGCGGTTCGGCAGCACCACCGGCAGCTCGCGGGTCGCCGACGAGCTGCTGTTCCAGCTGCTGGCCCGGCCGCTCGGGGACGCGACGCGCACGGTGATCGACACGATGGTGGCGCTCAAGGGCGACGACGCGAAGAGGGCGCTGCAGCAGTGCGTGCTCGGCCGCGTCGCCGGCGCGCGGCGCGCCGCGATGGACGTGCTGGTGACGATGGCAGCGGCCGACGATCTGCACTTCGCCTTGCAGCTGTCCTCGGACCAGACGCTCGACCTGCAGCTGCGCGGCGTCGACCTGCTGAGCGCGGTGCCCGACGAACGCGCGCGCGCGCGCCTGGTGGAACTGCTGTCGAAGGATCCGGCGCTCGCCGGCGCCGCCTGCGCCGCGCTGGTGCGGCTCGGCAACGCGGCGGTGCCGCACCTGCAGCGGCTGTGCGGCGAGCCGCCGGTCGATCGTGGCCATGCCTACGCGGCGTTCGCGCTGGCGCAGATCGAGCAGGACACCGGCCGGCCGGTGGTGCCCGAGGCGGTGGCGCCGATCCTGCTCGAGCGGCTGGCCGACCACGAAGCGCTGACGCGCAGCCTGGTCGCGGTGCCGCTCGCCGACCTGTGCTACCGCGGCGTGGCGGTCGACCGCGATCGGCAGCTGGTCGAGGCGCTGATCGAGGTCGTGTCGCCGCTGCAGTTCGTGCCCAACCTCGATCTGCTGCGTCGGCCCGCCGAACAGCGGCTGCTGCGCGCGACGGGTCGCCTGCTGACCAGCACCGACGTGCTGCCGTGGCGCGACTGGTGGCAGGCGCAGAAGGACACGTTCGTCGGCATGCGCGCGCGGATCGACGTCGACGCGGCGTCGGCACCGTTCGCGGTGGTGGCGCTGCAGGATTCGCAGCGGCAGCTGCGCTTCCTGGCCGAGGGCCTGGCCGACACGCCGCCGGTCGCCGGCGCGACCGAGATCCTGCTCGGCGCCGAGCAGATGGTGCAGCTGGTCGCGACCCTGCACCGCGGTGGTTTCGGCGACGTCGAGGTCATGCGCCAGGCGACCGGCCTGTCGCCGGTGCGGTCGCTGACGCTGCAGATCCCGAACGGCCGGTCGCAGTTCGCCGTGCCCGCCGGCGACTGGCCCGCATTCGACGGCCTGGTGCGAGCGCTCGAGGAGCAGCTGACCGCCGAACTGTGGCAGCTGTACCGCCATGCGACCGACGAGCCGGACCGCGCCGCGTTCTGGCGCGCCGAGCGGCGCTGGTTCCAGGCCCACCCCGACCCGCTCGCGCACGGCCAGCGCTTCGCGCAGCGGCTGGTGCAGCAGTGGGCCTCGCTGTCGCCGCAGCTGCGCGCGCGCGGCATCGAGCGTCTGCTGCGCGACCCGCAGCGCGCGAACCTGCTGCGCGAGGAGGACGGCGCCAGCGTCGTCGCGCTGCTGCGCACGCAGCCGCACCTCGAAGACCTCGACCTGCGGCTGCTGGAGCTGGCGGCGGCCGTGCCCGGCGATCGCGTCTGGCGCGAGTGCGTCGCGCTGGCCGCCACCGGCACCGGCGGTGGCCGTCCGGCCGTGCGTTCGGTGTTCGCGGTGCTCGGCGTCGACGCCGTGCTGGCGGCGCTCGGCGACGACGACCCCGTCGTGCGGCGCGCGGCGGTCGAGGAGACTGTCGGCGTGCGCGACCTGCGCGCCGGGCCGCGGCTGATCCGGCTGCTCGACGACCCGGACCTCGACGTCGCCGTCGTCGCGGCGCACGCCTGCGGGCAGCTGCAGCTGCCCGGCGCCGCGACGCCGCTGATCGGCAAGGTCGTGGCCGAGGCCACCGATCCGGCGCTGCGCCGCGAATGCCTGCGCGCGCTCGGCCGCGTCGGCGGCGACCAGGCCTTCGCGGTGCTGCAGCGTTCGCTGACGGCGCCGGCCAGGGAGGACAAGGAGGCGGCCCTGCGCGGCCTCGGCGAACTGCGCGACCTGCGCGCCGCGCACCTGCTGGCCGACCTCGTGGTCGTCAGCCACGGCCGCGACCTCGGCGACCTGGCGCGCTACTACCTGCAGCGCATGGGCGGCACGCTGGCCGTGCCGGCGCTGCGCGCGCAGCTGCAGGTGGTGCAGGATCCGGAGACGCGCGACCAGCTGGTGCTGCTGCTCGGCAGCTACCAGGACGCGGCGACGGTGCCGGATCTGATGGACCTGCTGCGCCACCCGCAGCACGGCCTCGCCGCGGCCGGCCTGCTGGCCTCGACGACCGGCACCGACCTGCTGTCGCAGGACGATCGGGTCGGCGCCATCGAGAAGTGGTACCGCGATCATCGCAACGATCCGCAGTGGCAATGGCTGCTCGACGCGCTGCGCGTGGTCGACGAGACGACGACGCTGCGGCCGGAGCAGTTCGCGGCGTCGGCCGGGCTCGGCGCGGTGCCCGAACTGGCGCGCCTGCTGGTCGAGTCGCGCACGCCGCGGCTGCGCGTGCTGAGCGCCGCGGTGCTGCGCACGCTGACCAACGAGGACTTCGGCGTGGTGTCGCCGGACACGCCGGTGGAGGTGCGCGAGGGCATCGCCGCGCGCTACCGTCTGCTGGCCGAGAACGCGCGGGCGGCGCAGGGTCGCTGAACGCCGGTGCGCCCGACCCGGTGGCGGCGGACCCGCTCGTGCGCGGCCGCGTCGGTTCGTGGCCGGCGATCGTGCTGCTGACGGTCACGTTCCTGGTCGCGTTCTTCTGGCTGCGGCACCGCTCGTCGTTCCTGACCATCGAACACGATCGCGCGGCGGCCGCCGCGGTGGCCGCCGCGCACGGCCTGTCGCTGGCCGACGCGCTGGCGCTGCGCGATCTGGTCGGCGTCGCCGCGCCGGCCTCGGCCTGGGCCGACGCCGCGGCGGACTTCGCCCGGCTGCGACCGCGGCTCGGCGATGCGCTGGCGGCCGTCGCCGTCGCCGGTGAGCGGGATGCGGCCGAGGCGGCCCTCGCCGCGGCCGGCGACGCGGTGGTGGCATGGCAGCGGTTCTCGGTCGACGCGCGCGCGCTGCCCGGGCTGCGCTATCTGGTCGTGCGCGAGCGTTTCGCGGCGCGCATCGCCGCGCGCGATTGACGAGTCGCACGAGCGAGGAGTCTGCAGAATTGAGGAGTCTGCGGAATTGAGGAGTCCGGGCGCGCCGGTATCGTCGTCCGCCACTTTGGAACCACCCCGCGCGCAGAGTCTCGCATGACCGACGTCGTCGCCATCGCCCAACGCATCCAGTCGGAGAGCAAGAGCCTGCAGGCCGTGCGGCAGGCGCTGCAGAACGTGATCGTCGGCCAGGACGCCCTGCTCGACGGTCTGCTGATCGCGTTGCTCGCCGACGGCCATGTGCTGCTCGAGGGCCTGCCCGGGCTCGCCAAGTCGCTGGCGGTGTCGTCGCTGGCGCGCGCGGTCGGCGGCCAGTTCCGCCGCATCCAGTTCACGCCCGACCTGCTGCCGGCCGACCTGGTCGGCACGCACGTCTACAACCCGAAGACCGGCGAGTGGCAGGTCAAGGAAGGGCCGGTGTTCGCCAACTTCGTGCTCGCCGACGAGATCAACCGCGCGCCGGCCAAGGTGCAGTCGGCGCTGCTCGAGGCGATGCAGGAGCGTCAGGTCACGCTGGCCGGCGACACGCGCAAGCTGCCGGACCCGTTCCTGGTGCTGGCGACGCAGAACCCGGTCGAACAGGAAGGCACCTACGCGCTGCCCGAGGCGCAGATCGACCGCTTCCTGGTCAAGCTCGTGGTCGGCTACCCGAGCAAGCAGGAGGAGCTGAAGATCATCGACCGCATGGCCGGCCTCGCGGCGAGCACCGACGTCCGGCCGGTCACGACGCCGCAGGAGCTGCTGCGCATGCGGCAGCTGCTGGACACGATCTACCTCGACGACAAGGTCAAGGGCTACATCGTCGACCTGGTGTTCGCGACGCGCGATCCGGCCGCGGTCGGCCTCGCGAAGCTGAAGCCGCTGATCCTCTACGGCGCCTCGCCGCGCGCCTCGCTGGCGCTGGCGCGCACGGCCCGCGCGCGCGCGTTCCTCGAGGGCCGCGGCTTCGTGACGCCGCAGGACGTCAAGGCGACCGGCCTGATGGTGCTGCGCCACCGCGTGCTGACGACCTACGAGGCCGAGGCCGAAGGCGTGACCAGCGAACAGGTCCTGCAGACCGTGTTCGACACGGTCAAGGTGCCCTGACGGAGGAGCCGTCATGGCGTCGGTGATCGACCCCGAACTGCTGGCGGAGGCGCGGCGCATCCAGGTGCGCGCGGACCGCATGGTCACCGACGTGATGGCGGGCGGCTACAGCTCCGTGTTCCGCGGCTCGGGCATCGAGTTCGACGAGGTGCGCGAGTTCGCCGAGGGCGACGAGCTGCGCTCGGTCGACTGGAACGTCACCGCGCGCACCGGGCGGCCGTTCGTGAAGAAGTTCGTCGAGGAGCGCGAGCTGACGGTGCTGTTCCTGCTCGACGTGTCGGCGTCGATGGCGTTCGGCTCGACCCCGCCGGGCAGCAGCCGGCGCACGGTGGCGACCACGGCGGCGTTGTTCGTCGGCTGCGTCGCGTTCGCGGCGGCGCGCAACAACGACAAGGCCGGGCTGATCACGTTCACCGACCGCATCGAACGCTACGTGCCGGCGAAGAAGGGCCGCAACCACGTGCTGCGGCTGATCCGCGAGGCGTGCGCGCCGCCGGTGCCGAAGTCGCGTTCGGACCTGGTGGCGGCGCTCGACTACGCCGGCCGCGTGCAGCGCCGGCGCGCGATCGTGTTCGTCGTCAGCGACTTCCTCGCGGCCGACGTCGGCAACAAGCTGCGGCTGCTGTCGCAGCGGCACGACGTGATCGCGGTGCGCATCCGCGACCCGTTCGCGGCCGGGCTGCTGCCGGACGGCACGGTCGGCACGCTGCCCGAGGTCGGCCTGCTGCACGTCGCCGATCCGGAGACCGGGCGCACGATCGTCGTCGACACGCAGAGTGCGCGCGTGCGGCGCGAACTGCAGCAGCGCTGGCAGCTCGAACGACAGCAGCTGCTCGACACCTGCCGCCGCGCCAAGGTCGACCTGCTCGACGTGCACACCACCGGCTCGGTCGCCGACCCGCTGGTGCGCTTCTTCCGCATGCGCGAACTGCGCGGAGCCAAACGGTGACGACGCGCGCGCGCTCGGCGGTGGTGCGGTGCCTGCTGGTCGCGCTGGTCGCGGCCTGCGGCGGGCCTGTGCCGCCGTGGCCGACACCGCCGCCGGACGCGCTCGCCCTCGAGATCCGGGTGTCGGCGCGCAAGGTGCACCTGCTGGAGCCGGTGCTGGTGCAGCTCGACCTCTACCGCCGCAACGACGTCGAGGTGGAGTTCGCGCCCGCGGTCGACCCGGCGGACTTCCTGGTCGACAAGGTGTCGCTGCCGGAGACCGCGTTCGGCGACGGCCGGTGGCAGCACACGCTGCTGACGCTGCGGCCGGTGCGCGGCCCGGCCGACCTGGTGCTGCCGTCGTTCGTCGCCCGTGCCAAGGACGGTGCGTCGGCCGCCAGCACGCCCGAACAGACGATCACCGTGCTGTCGTCGCTGGTCGACCAGGGCGCGGCGATCGAAGCGCCGGGCGCGCCGTTCCCGCCGCCGTCGCGGCTGCCGTGGTGGATCGCCGGCGCCGCCGGCCTGCTGCTGCTCGGGGCGCTCGGCTTCGTCGCCTGGCGCCGTCGGCGGCGCGCGGTGCCGCACCGCGAGGCGGTGGCGCTGCCGCCGCACGTGAAGGCGCAGCGCGCGCTCGCGCGGCTGCGCACGGCGCCGCGCGGCACCTCGGCGCAGGTCGCCGGGTTCTACGTCGAGGTGTCGGACGTGCTGCGCACGTATCTCGAGGAGCGCTTCGGCCTGCGCGCGCCCGAGCGCACCACCGAGGAGTTCCTGCGTGACCTCGAGGCCGGCGACCAGCTCGCGCGCGAGCACCGCGCCGAACTCGAACGCTTCCTGTCGCAGTGCGATCTGGTGAAGTTCGCGGCGGCGACGCCGGGCGAGCCCGAGCACCTGGCGACGTTCGCGCTGGCCGAGGCGTTCGTGGCGACCACCGCCGGCGACCGCGCCGCGACGGAGGTGCCGGCATGAGCGCCAGCCTCACGTTCGGCGAGGTCACGCTGCTGGACCCGTGGTTCCTGCTGGTCGCGCCGCTGGCCGTGCTGGCGGTCGGGTGGCGCTGGTGGCGTCCGCGCGCGGCGCTGCACACCGCGTCGGTGTCGTTGTTCGCCGGTCTGCGGCCGACGCTGCGGCAGCGACTGGTCTGGCTGCCGCAGGCCGGACGCCTGCTGGCGGTGCTGTGCCTGTCGGTGGCGATGGCGCGGCCGGTGCAGCGCGAGGTCGTGCCGATCGAGGAGGAAGGCGTCGACATCGTGCTGGTCGTCGACACCAGCTCGTCGATGACGATCGACGACATGAGCCAGACCGAGTCGATCCGGCGCATGGACGCGGCGCGCTCGCGCGCCGAACAGTTCGCCGCGAAGCGCAGCCACGACCGGGTCGGCCTGATCACGTTCGCGCACTACGCCGAACTGCGCTGCCCGCCGACGCTGGACGAGCGCGCGCTGGCGGCGTTCCTGCACGGCGTCGACACGGTGCCGACCAACTCCGAGTACGACGGCACCGCGATCGGCACCGCGCTGGCGAAGGCCGTGCAGGTGCTGGCCAAGAGCAAGGCGAAGGCGAAGGTCGCGGTGCTGCTGACCGACGGCGAGAACACGATCGTCGACATCCTGCCGGCCGACGGCGCCAAGCTCGCCAAGGACAGCGGCATCCGCGTGCACACGATCGGGCTCGGCAACGGCGTGCCGACGCCGTTCGGCTTCCAGCGGCTGGACTTCGCCGACCTGCGCATGATCGCCGAGACCACCGGCGGCGCGTTCTTCCAGCCGAAGACCGACGCGGACCTTGGCGCGGTCTACGACAAGATCGACGAGCTGGAGAAGACCGAGCTCGAGGACCCGCGCTACCGCACGATCGACCGCTTCGAGTGGCCGCTCGGCGCCGGCCTCGGCCTGCTGCTGCTGGCGCTCTGCGCCGAGGTGCTGCTGTTCCGGAGGATCCCGTGAACGAGCTGCAGTTCACGCGCGCCGACCTCTGGCCGTGGCTGCTGGCGCTGCCGGTCGCGTGGGCGCTGCTGTGGGCGCTGTTCGATCGTTCGCGGCGCGCGGTGCGGCGCTACGGCGCGCGCGGCGGCGACGCGGTGCCGCGGCCGTTGCTGCAGTCGCTGCGGCTGACGCTGCTGCTCGGCCTCGGCCTCGTCTGCTGGATGGACCCGCGCTACGGCGACGAGCCGGTGTCGGTCGAACGGCGCGGCCTCGACCTGATCTTCTGCCTCGACACCTCGCGCTCGATGCTGGCGCGCGACCTCGAGCCGACGCGGCTCGCGCGCGCGCTGCAGGACATCCGCGCCGTGCTGCCGGATCTCGAGGGCGGCGACCGTGTCGGTCTGGTCGTGTTCGCGGGCCAGGCACGCCTGTGGATCCCGCTGACGCACGACCTCGACTCGTTCCGCGGGCTGCTCGACGAGGTCGACACGGAGACCGTCAAGACCGGCGGCACCGACCTCGCCGCGGCGCTGCGCAAGGCGCTGGAGACCGCCGACGTCGAGCACAACAAGACCACTGCCGTCGTGCTGCTGACCGATGGCGAGGACCTCGCCGGTGCCGGGCGGCAGGCGGCGACCGAACTGCACGACCAGGGCATCGTCGTGCACGCGATCGGCTACGGCAGTTCGATGGGCAGCAAGATCACGGTCGCCGCGGACGGCGGCGAGACGTTCCTGCGCGACCAGGACGGCGCCGAGGTCGTCTCGAAGATGGACCCGGAGAGCCTGCGCGCGGTCGCGAACGTGACCGGCGGCGAGTTCCTGCGCGCCGATGCGATGGTGCTGCCGCTGAACGAACTGCACGCAAAGCGCCTGCTGCCGATGCAGAAGCGCAGCTACGACGCCGGGGAACAGACCGGCAAACGCGCGCGCTACCAGTGGGTGCTGCTGCCGCTGCTGGTGCTGCTACTGTTCGAGATCGCGATGGCCGGAGGTCGACACCGATGAAGACGCTGCTGCTGTTCGCCTGTCTGTGTGCCGGCGGTGGGGGCGACCGCGAACAGGGCCTGCAGCTCTACCGCGACGGCAGGTTCGCCGAGGCCGCGGCGGCGTTCCGCAGCGCGATCGCACACGATGGCGACGCGGCGGACCTGCAGTGGAACCTGGCGCTGGCGAGCTGGCGCGCCGGTGACCTCGCCGCGGCCGAGACGGCGGCCGAGAAGTACGCGGCGCTGGCCAAGGACGCGCGCGTCGACCTGCACCGCGGGCTGCTCGGTGCCGTTCGTTTCGCCGAGGCGCAGCAGCTCGAGGGTGAGGCCGATGCGATGTCGCAGGGTGGTGGCGTGCCGCCGCCGGCGGCCGGCCAGGCCGACGTGGCGCCGCCCGATCCGCTGCCCGTGCTCGAGCAGGCGCTGGCCAAGGCGAAACAGGCCAGGGACCACTTCGTCGCCGGTGCCGCGGCCAAGGCGACCCCCGAGCTGCTGCGCAACACCGAGCGCGCGTTGCGCTACCTCGACGAGCTGCAGAAGAAGATCGACGAGCTGAAGCAGCAGCGCGAAGAGCAGCAGAAGCAGGACGACAAGCAGGACGAGAACCAGGACGAGAACAAGCAGGACCAGAAGGACCAGAAGGGCGACGACAAGCAGGGCGACCAGCAGCAGCACCAGGACCAGGGCGACCAGAAGGACGACGGGGGCGAACGCAAGCCCGGCGAACCGCAACCGCCGCCGGAGCCGAAGCCGGATGCGGGCAAGGACGGCAAGGACGATGCGCAACCAGCGCAGGAACCGAAGCCCGATGCGGCGAAGCCGGAGCCGAAGCCCGACGGCGAACCGCAGCAGGCGCGCACCGACGCGCCCGGGGAGACCGTCGAGCCCAAGGAGCTGACCCCCGAACAGACCCAGCGGCTGCTCGAGCAGCTCAAGCAGCTCGACGGCAAGCTGCAGCAGCTGCGGCAGGGCAGCAAGACCGGACGCCGGCCGGTGGGGCGCGACTGGTGATGCGCACCGCGTGGCCACTCGGGCTGCTGCTCGCGGCGCTCGCGGCGTCGCTGCCGGCGCAGGAGAAGCTCGAGGTCGAGGCGCCGTCGCCGTCGACGATCCGCCTCGGCGACACGGCGCGCGCCAACCTGCGCATCGAGGGCCGCGAGGCGAACCCGCGCACCCCGACGCTGCCCGAGGTGCCGGGGCTGCGGCTGCAGCTGACGCCGCCGTCGCGCAACAGCTACACGTTCTTCGACGGCCGCAACCTGACCGAACGGGTCGGCGTGCAGTACCAGCTGATCCTGCAGCCGCTGCAGGAGGGCACGTTCGTGGTGCCGCCGTTTCCGATCTGGACCGGCACCAGGGAGCAGATGACGCCCGAGCTGCGGCTCGAGGTGAAGAAGGACCTGCGCGGCGAGGAGCTCGCCTGGCTCGACGTGAAGGTCGAGCCGCGTCGCGTCTACGTGCACGAGCCGATCCGCATCCACGTCGACCTCGGCATCGAGCCGGGGCTGCGGCTCGTGCAGGACGTCGCCAACCGCTACCGCTACCTCGACGTCGAGGTGCAGGCGCCGTGGCTGGACACGTTCCCCGGTGGCGAACCGATCTCGATGCCGGACCCGAAGGGCGACATCCGGCTGATCGTCGCCAACCGCAAGCTGCAGCCGTCGTTCTTCGACGGCAGCAGCGAGCGCGGCGGCCGCCGTTGGGCGCAGTACTCGTTCGAACGTTCGTTCCTGCCGACCCGCATCGGCACGATCGAGCTGACCGCGCCGATGCTGCGTTACCAGGTCATGCTGCGCGAAGGCCAGCCCGACCTGTTCGGCGGCCGCCGCGGTGCGCAGGCCGAGAACTACTACGTCTACGGCCAGCCGATCACGCTCGAGGTGCTGCCGATCCCGGAGGCGGGCCGGCCGACGCCGTACTACGGCGCGGTCGGGCGATTCTCGCTGGACGCGCGGCTCGACAAGGACACGGTGCGCGTCGGCAGCTCGGTCAAGCTGGTGCTGACCGTGCGCGGCCAGGGCAACTTCGAGTTCCTGCGCCTGCCCGAACTCGACGGCCTCGACGGCTTCCACAAGCTCGGCGCGACCGAGGCGCGCGACACCGACAAGGTCGTCGTCACCTACGACCTGACGCCGCTGTCGACCGACGTGCACGCGGTGCCGGCGATCGGCTGGAACTGGTTCGACACCACGCCCGGCGTCGAGCGGTTCGTGCAGGTGACGACGCCGGCGCTGCCGCTCGTGGTCAAGCCGCTCGAGAACGGCGAGACGCTGGCGCCGTTGCCGGACACGACCGTCGCCGCGGTCACGCCCGGCGTCGACGACGTCTACGACCTGCCGCCGCTCGACGGCGAGCCGGCGCGGCGCGGCCGGCTGCCGACCTGGTGGGTGTGGCTGGCGGTGCTCGGACCCTGGCTGCTCGTGGCGCTGGTCGCGTTCGGGCGCGGCGCGGCGCGGCGGCGCGCGGCCGATCCGGCGGCGCAGCGCGCGCGCGGCGCCGGTCGCGCCTGCCGGCGGGCGCTGCAGGCCGGCGAGGAGCCGCTGCAGGCGCTGGCGAACTACCTCGGCGATCGGCTCGGCGTGCCGGCGGCCGCGGTGATCGCGCCGGACCTGGCGCAGCGCCTGCAGGCGGCGGGGCTCGAGGTCGCCGTCGCGGCCGAGATCGCGGCGGCCGTCGAACGCGGCACCGCGTCCCGCTACGGCGGCGGCGCGGCGCTCGACGCCGGTGCCGTGCGGGACCTCGTGCAGCGGCTCGAACGCCTGCGTTTCGGCGCGGTCGCACGTTCGCCGCTGGTCGTGCTGCTGCCGCTGCTGGGCGCGTTGGCGGTCGGTGGCGCCCTGCCCGCGCAGGCGGGCGGCGACGTGCCCGCCGCCGTCGCCGCCTATCGCGCCGGCGACTACCGGAAGGCCGAGGCCGCGTTCGCCGATGCGTTCGCGGCGACCGGCGACCGGCGATTGCAGCAGGCGCGCGGCAACTGCTTCTTCCGGCTCGGCGACCTGCCGCGCGCGCTGTGGGCCTACGAATCGGCGCGCCTGGGCCGCCCGCGCGACGCCGAACTGCTCGCCAACGTGCAGCTCGTGCGCCGGCGGCTGCAACTCGACGACGGCGGTCAGGGCTTCGTCGCCGAACTGGTGGCGCTGCGCGATCGCCTGCTGCCGGGCGAACGGCTGCTGCTGTGCGCGCTCGGCATGTCGTTCGCCGCGCTGTGCCTGGTGCTCGGCTGGCGCCGCATCGGCCTGCGCTGGGTCGGCGTGCTGGTGCTGGTGCCGTCCGCCGTCGTGGCGCTCGACCTCGTCTTGCTGGCGCCGCAGCGGCCGGCGCACGCGATCGCGCTGCAGAAGCTGTCGCTGGTGTCGGAGCCGCGCGCCGGCCTCGAACCGGTCGCGACCGTGCGCCCCGGCGTCGAGGTCGAGCTGCTGGGCGGTGCGCAGGGCACGTTCGTCCGGATCGCCGCCGGCGAACACGTCGGCTACGCGCCGAGCGAAGCGGTGGCCGTCGTGCAGTGACCGGCGTAGGCTGCGCTGCCGATGCGTGCTCCCCTGTGGCTGCTGCTGTTCGGCGCGGGCCTGCCGGCGCAGGCCGTGCTCGACGTCGTCGACGGCGAGACGCTCTACGAGGGCGGGCACCTGGTCAGCTTCGGCAACGAACTGCAGCGCGAGGAGTCGCGGCGGGCCGGCAGCGCGCGCAGCGCCGATCCCGAGGCCGGCCATCGGTTCCGCTTCACCTCGACGCTGGCCTGGCAGTACGGCCTGCGCCACGATCTGCAGGTCGGCGTCGCCGTGCCGTACGTCGACGTCGAGCGTGAGTTCGCCGGCGGCCAGGAGGCGGACGCCGGCATCGGCGACGTCGAGCTGCTGGCGAAGTGGCGCGTCAAGCGATGGGACGCTCCGAGCGTGGCGGTCAACGCCGCGCTGATCGCGATGGTGTCGCTGCCGACCGGCGACGACGACCAGCGCGCCGCCGGACGCGAACTCGAGCCCGAGCAGCAGGTCGGCAGCGGCGGCGTCGATCCCGCGATCGGCTTCGCGATCACGCCCGAGCCCGGCCGCTGGCGCTTCAACGCGGCGGTGCTCTATCGCTGCCACACCGACACCGACGGCGATGGTGACCGGCGCGGCGACTCGCTGTTCGCCGAGCTGGCGGTCGGCAACCGGTTCTGGCTCGAGCCGTATCCGGGACCGTTCATGCGCCTCGACCTGTTCGCACGCTTCCACCACGAGCGCCGCGACCGTCAGGACGACGTGCTGCTGACGGACACCGGCGGCAGCCGCCTGCTGGCCGGCGCGACGCTGGCGTTCCGGCCCCGGCCGGCGATCGACCTGCAGCTCACCGGCGAGGTACCGGTGTGGCGCGACCTCAACGGCACGCAGCTCGACGTCGACTGGACGTGCGACTTGTCGCTCGGCTACCGTTTCTGACATGGCCAGAACCACCGCGTCCCGCTTCCTGCCGGTGCTGCTCGCCGCGTGCATGGCGCCCGGCGTCGACATCGCGCCGCAGCCGGGCGACTTCGCGTTCGTCGAGATCCAGCTGCTCGGTTGAACTTGAAACGAGGAACTGCTGGGCCTGCAGCAGTTCTTCGAGAGCCGGTTCGGCTCCACCCCGCAGATCGACCTGGATCGCCAGCTCTGCCGCGCGCGCATCGAACGGCCGCAGCCGCTCGACCTGCGCGCGATCGCCGACGGCGTGATCAAGAACAACATGGGCGTCGGCGGCATCCAGCTGCGCGTGCGCGGCACGCTGGCGAACGGCCGGGCGACACTGGTCGAGACCGGGCAGCAGATCCCGGTCACCGGTGGGCCGGAACGCTCGACGCAGCCGTGGTTGTGGTTCGACGCCCTCGCGTTCGGGCTCGGCGAAGCCGAGGCCGCCACGTGGTTGCGTGAGACGCCCGCGCCGTCGCCGGGGCCGTGATCGGCGCGCGATCAGCCCAGCATGCGCTTCGCGCGCAGGCCGGTCAGCACCAGCACCGCACCGACCACGCAGAACAGGCTCGCCACCAGCCACCGCAGCAGCCACTCGTTCAGGAACAGCAGCAGGCCGAGGAAGATCGCGCCGCCGCCGAGCAGCAGCAGCAGGGTCGGCAACTGGTTCGGCAGCGGCGGCATGCCGGGCATGCCGCGGTTCAGGTTGATCTCCATCAGCGCAGGGTCTTCTCGTAGATGCGGTAACGGCGGTAGGGGCGGTGCCCGAGGGTCTCGAGCGGCCCGAGCATGTCGCGGTTGTCCTCGAGGATCCAGCTCGCCTCGCAGGCGCGGAAGCCGACGTCGAGGCCGCTGCGGATCACCTTGTGCATCAGCAGCATCTCGATGCCGACGCGGCGCCATTCGGGCACGACGCCGAGCGTGATCACGCGGATCAGTCTGGTCGTCTTCATCGCGCGCAGGTAGCGCAGCCAGCCGAACGGCAGCAGGCGGCCGCGGCAGGCCAGTGCGCCGACGTTGACGTCGGGCAGCGCGACCACGAACCCGACCGGCGCGCCGGCGACCTCGGCGATGTGCATCAGCGCCGGATGGGCGACGCGCTTCAGGTCGCGCGCCTGCGCCAGGAACTCGTCCTGCGTCATCGGCACGAAACCCCAGTTGCGCTCCCAGATGCGGTGGTAGAGGTCCCACAGCACCTGGCACTCGGCGTCGAAACGGCGCATGTCGAGCGGCCGCATGGTCGCGGAGGTCTTCTTGCGCAGGTGGTCGGCGATACGGTCGACGCGGCGCAGGTCGAGCGCCTGGTCGGTGACGTGCAGCGCCAGCAGGTCCTTGGCTTTCGTCAGGCCGCAGCCCGCGAGCCACTCGGCGTACTGCGGCGGGTTGTAGGGCATCATCACGACCGGCGGCCCCTTGTCGCCGTCGATCAGCAGGCCGCAGCGGTAGTTCGTCGACAGGTCGACCGGTCCGCGCAGCGCCTCGGCGCCGCGCTGCCGGCACCAGGTCGCGGCGTGCTCGACCAGCGCCTGCGCCGTCACCGCGTCGCTGGCCTCGAAGTGGCCGAAGAAGCCGATGCGGTCGCCGTGGAACTCGTCGTGCAGCCGATCGCGGCAGGCGCTGACGCGGCCGACGCAGCGGCTGCCGTCGTAGGCGGCGAAGAAGCCGGCTTCGGCGTGGCGGAAGAACGGGTTCTTGCGCAGGTCGATCTGCCACGCCTCCGCGCTGGTGATCGGCGGCACGTAGTCGGGGTCGCGGCGGTAGAAGTCGCGCTGCAGGTCGAGGAAGCGCGCCGGGTGCGGCACGGCGCGGATCGCGACCGCGCCACGCGGCTCTTTCAGGGGGGCGCTCATCCGGGTAGAGGTTAGGCGATGCCATGCCGAGCCGCCACGAACGTGTGTCGCCGGAGCGGCGCCGTGCTGGCGGTGCTGCTCGCGGCGTGCGCCGGCACCTCGACGCCGCCGTTCCGCCCCGCCGCGTTGTCGGCCGAACAGGCGGAGCTGTGCCGGGCCGCCGAACAGGCCTACCGCGGCCGCGCACCGGACTACGAGTCGCTGCGGCAGCGCGCCGCCGCCGACCCGACGACGGCGGTCTGGCTGACCCGCATGTTCATCCGCGACGTGTTCACGGTGCGCGAGGGGCGGCCGCTCGGCGAGGACCAGGGGCTGCTGCGCGCGGCGGCGCGCATCGCCGATCCGGTCGAGACGCGCGCCATCGCCGAGATCGAGGCGCTGGGCGCCGCGGCAGTGCCGACGCTGGTCGGCGACCTGTTGTGCCACGGCCAGCCGCAGCCGCGTGAACTCGGTATCGAGCTGCTGGCGCACGTCGGCGCGCCGGCGGTGCCGGCCGTGCAGCAGCTGGCGACGAGCAGCGATGCGCGGCAGCGGCGCGCGGCGGCGCGCACGCTGGGCGCGATCGGCGTCGCGGGCGACGTGCTGCCGACCCTGCGGCGGCTCGCCGCCGACGCGGACTTCGCGGTGCGCGCCGATGCGCTGCGCGACCTGCACGACGGCGGCGCCCCGGTGCGCGACCTGCTGGTCGAACGCCTGGGCCACGACGACGATGCGTTCGTCCGGCGCACGGCCGCGCAGTCGCTGCAGCACTTCCCCGGCGCCGCGGCGGCGAACGCGCTGATCGACTATCTCGAACGCTGCAAACGCGAGCGCGACTACCGCGGCGAAGAGGCCGCGCAGGCGAGCCTGCAGGTGTTCGCGGGCACGCACGGCCCGCGCACGCCGGCCGCGTGGCGCGCGTTCGCCGCCACCCTGACCGACTCCGACGGCGGAACCGAACTCGAAGGAACGCATGGCTGACGACTGGAAGATCCACCGCGACCGCACCGCCTGCGACAAGCCCGGTTGTCCGCTGCCGGCAAGCCGCGCCTACGTGGCGGTGCTCGAGTGGCCCGCGTGCGTGCGCCACGAGATGTGCGAGGCGTGCTTCGTCGACCACGAACGGCGCTGCCAGAGTCAGGGCGCCGGGGCGCCGATCTTCTGGCGCGCCCTGCGCAAGCAGAGCGGCAGCAGGGAGCCGGTGCTGGACCTCGCGTCGCTGCGCGTGCTGTTCGACCGCCTCGGCACCGTCGACGACGACCGGGCCCGCGCGCTGCGCTACTTCTGCACCCTGCTGCTGCTGCGCAAGCGCGTGCTGAAGATGGTCGCGCCGCGCACCAAGGAGCAGGAGCGCGCCGACCTCGTGGTCGTCGACCCGAAGCTGAAGGAGATGGAGCCGGTGGCGCTGTTCGCACCGGCGATCGACATCTCGGACCTCTCTGCGATCAAGGACGAGCTGCTGGCGGCGATCGGCGAGGACGCCGGCAAGGACGCCGACGCGGGGTAGGCCTCGGACCGTCCGGCGCCAGACGGGTCGGCGAAGCAGGTCGCGTCGAGCCGGCCTCGGCGACGTGACCGGGGCGGGACGCGCGTCAGCCTCGCTCGAGGATCGCCAGCACGCGCTCGATCGGCACGCGCCGGCGGAACGGCACCACGCGAGGATGGGACCGGTACTCGAGCGGGGTTGCGCGTTCGGGCAGACACAGCACCAGCTGCCCATGTTGGAGCAGGGCGAGCTTGGCCGGCAGGGCGCTCGCGGAGCGCAGGCCGGCGATCTCGCACAGCCAGGTGCGCTGCCGGTCGGGCGACGTCAGCGCGAAGTCGGGGAAGGCGAGGCCGTCGGCGGTGGCCAGCGGCGCCGGTTCGCGCAGCAGCCGCCAGTCCGGCCGCGCGCGAGCGAAGTCGCGGGCGAAGGCGCGTTCAAGCTGGCTGTCGTGCTGCCGCGGCTCGGGCGCCGGCAGGATCGGGTCGCCGGTGCCGAGCACGACGCGACCGCGATCGATGCCGACCTGGCACTGCGCGATCAGTCGATACCGGTGGGTCCACGGCAGCATCGGCACCAGACTGGCGAGCGTTCGTGCGGTGCCGGCCGACGCGCCGCGTCGCCAGCGGCCGGTGGCGGAGCCGTCGCGGTGGTCGACGGTCTGCAGGCCTGCGCCATGGAGCCAGGCCGTGCGCAGCAGTGCGCGCGAGGCGCCCAGCAGCCGGAGTTCGAGCACGTGCGCGTGCCGCAGCAGACCCTGCACCATGCTGGTGTTGGCCTGCAGTGCGAGGCGGGTCGGATCGGGCGGCGGTTCGGGCCACTGGACGAGTCGCTGGTCCGGCAGGTCGGCGAACAGGCTGCCGGCCAGCACGTCGGGGGACAGGCCGTGTTGCGCGGCGATCCGTCGCATGGCTTCGGCGCCCGGCACGCCGGCGGCATACAGCCGAAACAGGTGCTGGCGCGCGGTCGATCGCGCGGGGCCGTTCGCCGCCCGCCGCAGCCAGGCGACGAGCGCGTGCACCGCCGGTGCCTGGCGTCTGCCCGCGCGCGGGTCGACGTCGCTGCGGCGCAAGCGCAACAGCAGCTCGCCGATCGGCCGGCCCACGTACGCCCGTGACTCGTCCAGCAGATCGCGCAGCCAGGGCCGGTCGCGATCGCCGAGCCAGGCGGGTACGAATTCGCCGTCAGCGATCGTGTACGGCACGCGCTGCGGCGACATCGCGGCTGCGCCAGCGGTGGGCACGCGAGACCTCCACGGTGTCGAGCGTCGTCAGTTCGTAGACCAGCCCATCGCGACGCACCCGGCGAACGCGCGCGTCGCGTTGATCCCGGCCGTAGCCGCCGCCGACCAGGATCGCGACGTCGGCGGTGCCTTCGGCGATGCCGAGGTCGAGCAGTCGTGGACCCGCCAGGGCCGGCAGGGAGCCGCGGTGGAACGCGTCCAGCATCGCCTGGCGCTCGGCGCGCGGGATCTCGGCCGTGATCGCCGGGATCAGGTGCCGGCCGGCGAGTTCGTACGCGGCGCGGCGATCGGGCGTGAACACCAGCGTGCGTCGGCCGCGGTGTCGTTGCAGCAGCTCGGCGACCATGGCGGCCTTGTGCGCGTGCCAGGCCGCGAGCCGCACCGCCTCGTGCCAGGCCCGCAGGGCCGGCCGCTGCATCGGGTCGTCGCGCGCCTGCTGCACGAACGTGCCGAAGCCGGCATTCGGCCGCGCCGCGGCGAAGCGATCGAAGGCGGCCAGGAACGTGTGCCACGCCGCTTCGTAGCCGGCGCGCACCTCGTCGGGCAACGCCGTGCGCAGTTCGACGTGGTCGGCACCGGCGCGTCGTTCGAGGGTGGTGACGAGCGGGCCGATGCCGGTCGCCCAGCGGGCCGCCGAGGAGGAGTCGATGCGCGTGACCAGACCGACGCGGGCCAGCGCCGCCGAGGCGTCGCAGGCCTGCGCGAGCGCCCCATGCGGCATCGCCTCGGGCGTGTCGACGACCAGCAGGTCGTGGCGCGCGCCGAGCCAGTGCATGTCGCGCGCAAGCCCGGTGATCCGCGCCGGGGTGACGACGTCGGCGAGGCCGGCGGCTGCAGCCGCCCGTTGCCAGCGGTACTCGACGGCAGAGTCGGCGACGGCGACGAGCGCGGTCTGGTGGAGCGCGTGGGCGAGGGCTCCTACCAGCCCCAGCCGCGCGGCATCACCGAGACCCTGCACCAGGCCGCGGTAGCCTGCCTGGCGCAGCGCGAGCAGCGTTGCGGACCAGTTCGGGTCGGCGTTCGGTGCCTTGGCCCGTTCGTCGAGTGCTGCTCCGATCGTGCCGATGCCCAGCGTGTCGAGATACGGGATGCCAACCGCGTGCAGGGCGGCACGAAGTCGCCAGCGCAGCCGCGCGGGCCCGGCCAGGGGGCCAGCGGGCGGAGCTTCGATCGGCTGCATGCCCAGCGGCGGGCGCACCGCGGCGGGCCAATCGAAGGCGAGGATCCGGCCCGCGCGGAACTGGAGCCTCGGCCGGGGCTGGGGCGCGTCCTGCATGCGGCATCAGTGGGCGGAAGCCCGCGCCGGTGGCGGACATTCCGGAGAATCGCACCGCGGGTGCACCCTCAGAACTGATGTCTTGCGTGTGCGCGCTCGGGATGCTTGCCCTGACGTGCATCGGAGCGGTGAGATTCCTCGCAGATTTCCCACCGAGGGACCGTGGCATCGCCGTGCAGCGGATCGGGTGGATACGGCCCCGCGTCGTCGCCGGCGCTCGCTTCGAGCACCCACCTGCTGCTCGGTGTGCTGTGAGGGGGCGGGGCGGATCGAGCGGCCCTGAGAACTGCCGACCGGGCTCGCGGATCGCTGGTCCCAGGTGCAGCGGGTGCAGTCCAGAGCCGCCTGGGCAACCTGCCCGCCGCATGCACACTCAAGCCATCAGTCCTGATCCGCTGCCATCTCACCAGCTGAACGACCACTCCAGCTCTTCGCCGGCCTCGAGCGCGGTGCGCACCGGCACCAGCAGATAGGCGCGCTTGCCTTCGTGCGCCGCTTCGACGCCGCGGCCGCTCGGCCGCACTCCCGATGCGAACACCTCGCCGGGCACGCTGACCTCGATGCGCAGCACGTCGCCGATCTCGCGGGTGCGGCCGGTCGGGTCGTAGACCTTCGCCATCTGCTGCCGCGCCGCCTGGTCGGGCACCAGCGCCTTGACCCACTCCGCGTCGGGGCCGCGCTGCAGGAACACGCGCAGGTTCGGGCGGTCGTCGCCGAGTTCGGCGAGGAAGCGGATGCCGCCGTTGCCGAGCTTCAGGTCGTTGATCTGGTCGAAGCGGCCCTGCGCGCTGGCCAGTCCGGCGCGGCTCTCCCAGGTCACGCCCTGCGCGCGCGACTCGGCGGCGCCGGTGCTGGCCGGCTCCATCAGCGTGCGCACGGTGACGACGCCCGTGCCGTCCTTCTGCAGCTTCACGTGCACGCCGACGAGTTCGCCGCCGGAGCAACTGCAGAGACAGGCGAGCAGGAGACTCGACGCGATCAGGTGGGGGGGGCGCATGGGGGGTGGGACGCGATGGAAGCGGATGGGGGTGAGGTGAGCACGGAATCGGCGAAAATCCCGCGCCGACAGGTTCGGCGCGCGCCGGCTGGCGGACCCCTGCCAGTTGGGTAGGGGCCACCGTGCCGGCACCATGGGATCTACCAGCAAGGGGTGGTCGGTGGTAGAGGGTGGTTCATTGGGGGTGCAGAGTGGTTCAGCAGGGTTGACAGTGGTTTGAGCGTCGGTATGGTGCGACTCGACATGGGGCAGCAGCCCCGGTCCCGGCGCGATGGTCACCTACTTTGGCAGCTCGGAACACGGACTGGACGACAAAGGCAGACTCGTGCTGCCGAGTCGCATCCTGGACGAGGTCCCGAAGAGCCAATGGAAGTTCCACCTGACCGCCGGGCTGGACCGCTGCCTGCTCCTGCACGACTCCGAAGGGTTCCGAGAACTCGTCGACCGCATTGGTAGGGCCGTAGCTGGCAGCCGCGCCCACCGCACTCTGTGTCGACGGTTTCTCGGCCACTCGGAGGCGGTCGTGCCTGACGGGAACCGGCGGATCCGCATCCCCGACCCGTTGCTCAAGTACGCGGGGCTCGCTGCGAGCCAGCCGGTCGTCCTGGTGGGTACGGGTCGGGTCGTCGAGATCTGGTCCGCCGCGCACCTGGACGCCTCGCTGGCCGAGGCGAGTCCCGAGGAAGAGACGCTCTTTGCCACTTTGGTCGGTTCCACCAAACCATCGATGCCCGCGGTCGAGTCCTGAGCACGGCCGGTCAGGCGTGCCGGCGCACCCTCGGTCAGGGTGTGAGTTCTGCGTCTGCTGTCGGGTGGTCAAGGGAAGCAGCGCATGAACGACGAAGGCACGGGCAGTGGTACTGGCGGTGACGGGTCCAGGCAACCCGTGCATCGTCCGGTGCTCCTGCGCGAGGTGCTGGCGAGTCTCCAGCTGAGCCCGGGACTCGTGGTCGTCGATGGTACGGTCGGAGCGGGTGGACACGCGAGGGCAATCGTGCAGGCCATCGGCTCCGGCGGCGTGTTGGTCGGGCTCGACCGGGACAGCGAGATCCTGGCTGCTGCGCGGGCGCTGCTTCTGGCAGACGTCGGCGGCGGCCGCGCAGAGGCCAGGGTCTCGCTGCACCACCTTCCTTTCTCGAGCATGCGCGAGGCGTTGGCGGCGGCCGGTCAGCCCCGTTGCGACCGCGTCCTGCTCGATCTCGGCGTGAGTTCCCTGCAGCTGGATCGTCCCGAACGCGGTTTCTCCTTCATGGCCGACGGCCCTCTCGACATGCGCATGGACGCCTCGCAACCGACGACGGCCGCCGATTGGCTGGCGACGGTCGGCGAGACCGAACTCGCGGACACGATCTTCCGGTTCGGCGAGGAACGGCACAGCCGGCGCATCGCCCGCCACCTGGTCGCGGTGCGGCGCCGCACGCCGATCGTGCGCACCCGCCAGCTCGCGGACCTGGTCACCGAAGCGCTGCCCGGCGGCGCCCGTCACGGCCGCATCCATCCGGCGACGCGCACGTTCCAGGCGATCCGCATCCGTCTCAACGACGAACTCGGCGAGCTCGAACGCGGGCTCCAGGCCGCCCACGACTGTCTGCGGCCCGGCGGGCGGTTGTGCGTGATCTCGTTCCACTCGCTCGAGGACCGGATCGTCAAGCACTTCCTGCGGGCCCGGTTCGACGTGGTGACCAAGAAGCCGATCGAGGCCTCGGGCGACGAACTGCGCGACAACCCGCGCGCGCGCAGCGCCAAGCTGCGCTGCGGCATCCGCCGCGAGGAGGCCGCATGAGGTGGATGCTCGCCGGGCTGTTGTTCGCGCTCGCGGTGGCGCTGGCGATCGGCACCGTCGCGATCCGCGCCGGCAACGCCGCGCTGCGCCACGACGTCGAACGCACCTACCGCGACATCCAGGATCGCATGGGCGAACTGGAGCGGCTGGGGCTCGAGCGCGCCGAGACGGCGACGCCGGAATACCTGGCCGCTGCCATGTGGGCGCAGCTGCGGGCCGAGCAGCAGCGCCGCCTGGAGCGCCTGCAATGAAGGCCGGCGAACGCATCCGGGTGCGCGCGGCGTTCGGCCTGCTGGGCGCGGTGCCCGCGTTCCTGGCCGGGTGGCTCGGCTACCTGCAGGTCGCGCAGGCCGGTCAGCTCGAACGCGAAGGCCGCGCGCCGCTGCGGCTCGTCGCCGAGACCGCCGACCAGCAGGCCTGGCGCACCGAGGCGGTGCCGTGTCCGCGCGGCACCATCGTCGACCGCAACGGCAGCGTGCTCGCGGTCGACTGCCAGACCTACGACGTGCGCGCGGTGCTCGCGGTGCCGGCCCGGGAGGGCCGGAGCGTGCAGTCGATGCGCGCGTGGATCGGCGACGTCGCGACCGACTTCGCCCGCGCGATGGTCGCCGACCCGGATCTCGCCGATCGAGCCGAGTCGTTCCAGCAGCATCGGGAGGCGTTCCGCCGGCTGTTCGGCGACGCCTTCCGCACCGACGACCTGCCGGCCGATGGGCCGGTGCCGGACGGTCATCCGCGCGTCGCCGACGTGCGCATCGCCGGCGAGATCGACGTGCTGTCGGTCGTCGAGGCGCTGCGCGAGATCGGCGCGCGCCGCAGCTCGGTCAGCATGCACTTCCTGCGCACCTTCCGGCGCGTGCATCCGGACCGGGATGCGACCTACGGCCTGGTCGGCCACGTCGCCACCGACTGGACCGTCGTGCCCGGCACGAACGAACGGCGGCTCGCGACGCGCGGCGTCTGCGGGCTGGAGACCTGGGCGGCGCTGGCGCCGGCCGAGCCGGAATCGCGGCCGTTCCTCAAGGACGGCCGCGGCCAGCCGTACTTCGTCGGTCCGTTGCACGCACAGCCGGTGGCCAACGTGCTGCACAGCACGATCGACCTCGAGCTGCAGCGCGAGGCGGTGCGCCAGCTGACGACCCAGGCCGAGGCCGGGGCCCGCGAAGGCAGCGTCACGGTGCCCAAGTGGGGGGCGTTGGTGCTGGTCGAGATGGCGACCGGTGACCTGCTCGCGGCCGCGTCGTGGCATCGCGACGCCCGTCATCCCGCGAACGCCGCCTTCACGCCGACCCAGAGCCTCTACGAGCCCGGCTCGATCGTGAAACCGCTGGTGTTCGCCTATGCGCTCGAGGCCGGCCGGCTCGACTGGTCGCACGAGTTCGACTGCGCGCCGGGCAGCGCCGACTACCGCGAACGCATCGGATCGCTCGGCAGCCGCGTCGTGCGCGACGACCACCACTGCTCGGTGCTGACGCCGCACGGGATCCTCGTCAACAGCTCGAACATCGGCGCGTCCTACGTCGGCCTGCAGCTCGAACGCGAGCAGTGGCACGACTACATGCAGTTCTACGGCTTCGGCGCGCCGCTGGGGCTGCGGCTGCCGAACGAGAGCCGGGGCGGACCGAACGCGCAGTCCTTCGACCCGTCGATCCCGTTGCGATCGTTCCGGCGCAACAGCGCGATCTCGTTCTCGTTCGGCTACGAGATGCAGGTCACCGCGATGCAGATGGCGCGCGCCTACCTGCGGCTGTTCCGCGGCGCCGGCGCCGACCTGCGCGTCTGCCGCGGGCTCGAGATCGGCGGCGAATGGCACGCGGCCCCGCCGGCCGGCGGCCCTGGGCCGAAGTTCCGGCCCGACGTGGTCGAGCTGGTGCGCGAGGCGATGGTCGACGTGGTCAGCGCCGACCCGCACGCGACCGGCTTCCACATGCACGGCCGCATGCTGAAGGAGACAGGTATCGACTTGCACGGCGTCGTCGCCGGCAAGACAGGCACTGCCGCGAGTCGGATCGGGATTCCCGGCCGCGGCAAGGTCGAGGTGCGCAACGCGAGCTTCGTCGGCGTCTTCCCCGCGGAGGCGCCGCGTTGGCTCGCGGTGTGCGTGTTGCAAAAGGACGATAGTGCGCGGTTCTACGGCGGCAGCTATGCTGCGCCACCGGCTGTGCGGCTGCTGCTCCAGTGTGAGAACCTGGAGCGACGGCGGCAGCGGCACAAGGAACCGCAGCACGACGCGAACGGTCAGGTTCGCGTGGTGCAGGGCTCTCCTGGTGATTCAGGCTGGGGTCGCTGACCCCAGAGGCAAAGGTCGGTAGGGCGGTTGATGACTGAGTTGGCCTACCCGTCCGGACTCCCGTCCGGCCAGGGATTCGTTCGCCTGCGCGAGCTGCGGGACTGCCTGCAGCCGCGTGAGGTGTTGCGCTGGCGCGACCTCGCGGTCGACGGCCTGGCGTTCCATTCCACCGAGGTGCGGCCGGGCAACCTCTTCTTCGCGATCCGCGGCGCCAAGAACGACGGGGCTGCCTACGCGCAGCAGGCCGTCGCCCGCGGCGCCGTCGCGATCGTCGCCGAGGAGGCGCTGCCGGTGTCGGTGCCGGTCATGGTGGTCGCCAACGCGCGCACCGCGCTGGCCGACGCCGCCCGCTACTACTACCACGACCCGTCGCGGGCGCTCGCGGTGGTCGGCATCACCGGCACCAACGGCAAGACGACCGTGGCGCACCTGGTGCGGGGCTGCCTGCAGGCGGATCGGCGCCAGGTCGGCCTGCTCGGCACCATCGCCTACGAGTTCGGCGGCCGCCGCATCCCGGCGGCGAACACGACGCCGGACCCGGTGCGCATCCACGGCTACCTGCGCGAGATGGTCGATCGTTTCGCCAGCGCCTGCGTGATGGAGGTCTCGAGCCACAGCCTCGACCAGGATCGGGTGCGCGGCGTGCGCTTCGCGACCGGCGTGTTCACCAACCTGACCCAGGACCACCTCGACTACCACGAGTCGATGGCGGCCTACCGGCGGGCCAAGGCGCGCCTGTTCACCAGCCTGCAGGCCGGCGCGACCGCGGTGCTGAACCGCGACGATCCCGCGTCGATGGTGATGGCCGACGAGCTCGGCCCCGGCGTCGGCGTGCTGTGGTTCGGCCTCTCGCCCGATGCCGACATCCGCGCCGAACAGATCCAGCTCGGCCCCGACGGCACCCGGTTCACGATGGTGATGCCGCACGGCCGCGTCGAACTGTTTCTGCGGCTCGTGGGCATGCACAACGTGCAGAACGCGCTGGCCGCGGCGGCCGCCGCCGTGTCGCTGGGCGCCAGCGAGCTGACCGTGGCCTCGGCGCTCGAGGACGCGCGCCCGGTGCCGGGCCGGCTCGAGCTGGTCGAGGCACCGATCGGCCGCGGCGGCCGCGTGCGCACCTTCGTCGACTACGCCCACACGCCCGATGCGCTCGACAAGGTCTGCGGCACGCTGGCGGAGCTGTGCGAGGGCCGGCTGCACGTCGTGTTCGGCTGTGGTGGTGATCGGGATCGCGGCAAGCGCGGGCCGATGGCCGCCGCGGTCGCGCGCCATGCGCAGCTCGCCTACCTGACCAGCGACAACCCGCGCAGCGAGGATCCCGAGGCGATCCTCGACGACATGGTGGCGGGGTTCGCCGGCAGCGCCTGCGAGCAGCAGCGCATCGTCGACCGTGCCGAGGCGATCCGCAGCGCCGTCGCCGCGGCGGCGCCCGGCGACACGGTGCTGATCGCCGGCAAGGGCCACGAGACGTACCAGGTGTTCAAGGACAGTGTCGTGCCCTTCGACGACCGCCACGAGGCTGCGCGCGCACTCGCAGCGAGGGAGGCAGGATGGTTGCACCGATGAGTCGTCGTTCTCCCGATCGCACGGACGGCGGCGGCGGCGCCCGCCGCGGCCGCCCGGCGCGG
Source organism: Planctomycetota bacterium (assembly GCA_016794035.1). Lineage (GTDB taxonomy): Bacteria > Planctomycetota > UBA1135 > UBA1135 > UBA2386 > JAEUHS01. Next base: position 48,799 of record JAEUHS010000055.1, on the reverse strand, counting down.
GGATCGTGGTTGACCGCCGCGGCGGTCGCGCGCGTCACCGGCGGCGAGGTCCTGGCGCGCGGCACCGCCGCGGCGACGGTCACCACGGACTCGCGCGGCGACTGCGACGGCCGCCTGTTCGTCGCCCTGCGCGGGCCGAACCACGACGGCCACCGCTATTGCGCCGACGCGCTGCAGCGCGGCGCCGCCGGACTGCTGATCGATCGGCAGGCCGACGCCGCGGCGGCGATCGACCGCCTGCACCCGGCGTTCGTCGTGCGCGTGCCCGACACCGGCAGGGCGCTGCTCGACCTCGCCGGCGAACATCGCCGTCGCCATCGGGCGCGCGTGGTCGGCATCACCGGCTCCTGCGGCAAGACCTCGACCAAGGACTGGCTCGGCGCGGTGCTGGCGGCGTCGATGCCGACCGTGCGTTCGCCCGCGTCGTTCAACAACCAGGTCGGAGTGCCGCTGACGCTGTTCGCGATCGATCCGAAGACGCGCGCGGCCGTGGTCGAGATCGGCACCAACGCGCCCGGCGAGATCGCCCAGCTGACCGGCGTCGCGCGTCCGGACATCGGCATCGTCACCTGCATCGCCCCGGCGCATCTCGAGGGGCTCGGTTCGCTCGAGGGCGTGCTGCGCGAGAAGTCGGCGCTGCCGGCCGGCCTGCCCGAGGACGGCCTCTGCATCCTCAACGGCGACGACGCGTCGTGCCGGGCGATGGCCGAACACACGCGCGCCAGGGTGCAGTTCACCAGTGTCACGCGCCAGACCGACTGGTTCGCGACCGACGTGCGCTTCCACGCGCTCGGCACCACGTTCCTGCTGCAGGGCGAACGGCCGGTGACGCTGCCGCGCCTCGGCACGCACAACGTCTACAACGCGCTGGCGGTGATCGCCGCGGCCTGCCACCTCGGCGTCGCCGAGGAGGACGTGCTGCGCACGCTCGCCGCGGTGCCGTCGGCCGCACGGCGGCTCGAACCCAAGTGCGCGGCGGGCGTCATGATCTTCGACGACACCTACAACATGAACCCGCAGTCGGCGCGCGCGGCGTTGCAGGCCGTCGCCGGTCTGCAGGCGCACGCCGGCGATCCCGGTCGCCGCCTGGTCGTGTTCGGCGAGATGCTGGAGCTCGGCGTGCAGAGCCGCGAGCTGCACGAGGCGCTCGGTGCCGAAGTGGTGCGCACGCGGCAGGACCTGCTGCTGTGCATCGGCGAGGGCGCCGGCCACATCGCCGACGGTGCGCTGGCGGCGGGCATGAACGGTCGCTGCGTGCACCGCGTCGCCGACGGCAACGCTGCCTTCGACCTGCTGCGGTCGCTGCTGCGACCCGGCGACCGCGTGCTGTGCAAGGCGTCGCGTCGCATCGGCCTCGACCGCCTGGTCGATCGGCTGCAGGCACACCTGCTCGCCTCGGTGCCAGCCGACGCCGGCGCGCTGGAGCACGACTGAGCGATGTTCCACTGGCTCGCACCCTGGATCCTGTCGGAGGACATGTGCCGTCTGCTCGGCTACATCTCCTTCCGGACCGCCGGTGCGGCCGTGACCGCGTTCCTGTTGGCGATCCTGCTCGGCCCGCGCGTGATCCGCTGGCTGCGGCGGCTCGGCGTCGGCGAACGGGTCGACGGCACCGGTTCGCAGCGACTCGAAGAGCTGCACGCGCACAAGCAGGGCACGCCGACGATGGGCGGCGTGTTCGTGGTCGCGGCGATCCTGGTCGCGTCGCTGTGCTGGCTGCGCTTCGACGGCGGCAACCGCTTCTCGTGGCCCGGCATCGTGCTGATCGGCGGCTTCGCCGCGGTCGGGTTCTGGGACGACTGGGTCAAGCTGCACGACGGCAGCAAGCGCGGCATCGGCAAGCGTGAGAAGCAGGGCGCGCTGACGATCCTGGCGCTGCTGGTCGCGCTGTGGCTGCTCGTGCCGGCCGGCCTGCAGGAGTCGATCGGCGGACCGCACCTCTACATCCCGTTCCTCAAGGACGTGTCCGTCGACCTCGCGGTCGCGTTCGGCGTCCCGTTCCTGGTGCTCGCGGTGCTGGTGCTGACCGGTTCGGCGAACGCGGTGAACCTGACCGACGGCCTCGACGGGCTGGCCACCGGCTGCATCATCACCGCGGCGATCGCCTATGCGGTGATCACCTACGCCGTCGGGCGCGTCGACTGGTCGGCCTACCTGCTGGTGCCGCACGTCGCCGGCGCCGGCGAGATGGCGGTGCTGATGGGGGCGCTGCTCGGCGGCGCGCTCGGCTTCCTGTGGTTCAACGCGGCCCCGGCGATGGTGTTCATGGGCGACGTCGGCAGCCTGGGGCTCGGCGGCGCGCTCGGCTACGCGGCGCTGGTCAGCCGCACCGAACTGGTGCTGCTGGTCGTCGGCGGCGTGTTCGTCGTCGAGGCGCTGTCGGTGATCGTCCAGGTGGCGTCGTTCAAGCTGCGCGGCAAGCGCGTGTTCCGCTGCGCGCCGCTGCACCATCACTTCCAGTTCGGCGGCATGCCCGAGACCCGCGTCGTCGTGCGCACCTGGGTCGTCTCGGCGCTGCTGGCCCTGTGCAGTCTCGCTCTGTTCAAGGTGCGCTGATGACGAACGTGGCCGTGGCCCCGAAGAACCGCAGTCGGCTCCGCGAGCAGGCGGGCGTGCACCTGCGCGAACTCGACTGGCTGATGCTGGTCACCGTGGCGCTGTGCTGCCTCGGTCTGGTGATGGCGGTGTCGGTGCGCGGCTCGCAGCTCGGCGTCAGCCCGTTCGACGTGATGAAGCAGCAGGGCGTCAAGCTGCTGGCCGGCCTGGTCGCGTTCCTGCTGGCGGCGCTGCTGCCGATGTCGCTGGTGCGCCGCGTGGCGATGCCGGCGTTCCTGCTGGCGACGATCGCCTGCCTGCTGGTGCCCTTGATCGGCGAGCCCGTCAAGGGCGCCTATCGCTGGATCCGCATCGGCACGATCCAGTTCCAGCCGGTCGAGCCGGCGCGCTTCTTCCTGGTGCTGGCGATCTCCTGGATCCTGGCGCGCGCCGGCCAGGGCCTGCGCAGCTTCCGCCGCGGCTTCGTGCCGGCGATGGGCTGCGCGGTGCTGCTGGTGGGGGCGCTGCTGGCGCAGCCCGACCACGGCAACGCGTTGCTGGTGCTCGGGCTGGCGAGCTGCATCGCCCTGGTCGCCGGCGTGCGCGTCCTGCACTTCCTGCCGTTCGCGCTGCTCGGCCTCGGCGGCTTCGCGCTCGCCGCGGTGCAGCACGACTACGTGCGCGGTCGCCTGACGGATTTCCTCGCCACGCGACCCGATTCGCAGGTCGGGCTCGGCCTGATCGCGGTCGGCTCGGGCGGCCTGTTCGGCCGCGGCCTCGGGCAGGGCTGGATGAAGATGAACTACGTGCCGGAGGCGCACAACGACTTCGTGTTCGCGATCGTCGCCGAGGAGCTCGGCTTCGTCGGCTCGCTGTTCGTGCTCGTCGCGTTCACGGCCTTCGGCTACGTCTGCTATCGTCTCGTCTGCAAAGTGAAAGACCCGTTCCTTCGCTATGTGGTCTGCGGTTACGCTCTGATGGTCTGCATGCAGGCAGCTGCGAATCTGCTCGTGGTCAGCGGGTGGGCTCCAGCGAAGGGCATCGACCTGCCGTTCGTCAGCACGGGCGGCACGAGCCTGATGTTCTGTCTCGCGGCGGTCGGCCTGATCGGCAACGCCGCGCGAACGGATCGTTCGGGCGAGTTCTCGTCGGCGGTGGTTTCGCAGTGACCGGTCCGGTCGCTGCGACGCGGTCAAACAATCCGGTTTCCGATCAACCTGGGAGGGTGTGATGGGCCAGCTCGAAAAGTACGGCCTCTACGTTCTGTGTCTCGTGATCTTCCTGATCCTCGGCGTCACCATCTGGGGCGACGGGGGTACGCAGCCGTCGCGGCGCGCGCCGGCGACGACGCTCAACGCCTCGTCGGCGGCGAACCCGCGCGGCAACGACGTCGAGCGGCCGCTGGCGAACGTCGGTTCCGAGGTGCCGAACCTGCAGGTGCTGCTGCAGCCCGCGCCGCGTCCCGTGGTCGCGCCGCCGCGCGACGCGCAGCCGGTCGACGCCAGCGGCACGCTGAACGCGGGCGGCGGCAGCGCCGACGCGCCGGCGGCCAAGGCCGCCGGCAAGGAGACGCCCGCCGTCGAGCCGCCGAGCGCGCCGCGACCGACCTACAAGGTGGTGCGCGGCGACACGTTCGACAGCATCGCCAAGGACAAGCTCGGACGCGCGTCGCTGCGCGCCGAGATCGCGCGGCTGAATCCGTCCGTGCGGCCCGAGCGGCTGCAGGTCGGCCAGCTGCTGGTGCTGCCGAGCAGCGCCGAGCTCTCGCCGTCGACCGAGGTCGTCGCCGACGCCGGTGTCCGGGCCGGTGCGGGCCCGGTCGCCGAGGCGGTCGTCAGCTACACGATCGGCAAGGGGGACACCCTCGAGGCGATCGCCCGGCGCCAGCTCGGCGATCGCAAGCGCGTGGCCGACCTGCGCGAGCTGAACCCGGGCATCGACCCGACCCGCCTGCGCATCGGCCAGAAGATCCGCCTGCCCAAGCAGTAGGCCCCGATGGTCCGACGGGTGTGTCTGGTCAGCGGCGGCACCGGCGGCCACCTGATGCCGGCGCTCGTGCTCGCGCGCGCGCTGCAGCAGTGCGGCCACGAGGCGATGCTGGTGACCGAGGGCCGCGAGGTCGAGCGCGAGTTGCTGCGGCGCGAGCTGCCGGACGTCGCCGAGGCGAGGCTGCCGGCCGCGCCCGGCCGGGGCGGCCTGCCGTCCCTGGGCATGCCGTTCTGGCTCGCCCGGGCGACGGTCGCCGCGCGGGCGATGCTGCGCGAGCACGCGGTCGACTTCGTCGTCAGCACCGGCGGTCGGCCGTGCCTGCCGGTGGGGCTGGCCGCCAAGAGCCTCGGCAAGCCGCTGTTCCTGCTGGAACAGAACGCCGTGACCGGTCGCGTCAATCGCTGGCTGTCGCCGATGGCGCGCCGCATCTACCACGGTCTGCCGGTGCCCGGTGGGCTGGGTGCGCGCGCGCTGCTGACCGGCACGCCGCTGCGGCCGCAGTTCCAGCACATCGATCGCCGGCGCTGCCGCGCCGAACTGGGTCTGCCGCCGTCGGCGCTGGTGGTGCTCGTGACGGGCGGCAGCCAGGGCGCCCGCCCGCTCAACGAGATCGTGCCGGCGGCGCTGTGCCGCCTGCCGTTCCAGGTCCACGTGCTGCACCTCGCCGGGCCGGGCCGCGACGAGGCCGTGCGGCGACTCTATGCGGGCGCCGACAGCCGGGTCGTGGCGCAGGTCCGCCCCGTCGCCAGCGACATGGATCGCATGTTCGGCGCCGCGGACCTGGTGGTCTGCCGCGGCGGCGGCACGACGGTGGCGGAGCTGACCGCGGCGGGCCGCGCGGCGGTGATCGTGCCGTATCCGCACCACCGCGACCGGCAGCAGCTGCGCAACGCGGAGGTGCTGCAGCGGGCCTCGGCGGCGATCGTCGTCGCAGAGCCCGAGCTGTCGGTCGAGGGCGCGACCGGACTGCTGGCCGCGTTGCTCGCGGATCGGGCGCGGCTCGAGGCGATGGGGACCGCGGCGCGCCGGCTGCGCACCGACGATCCGGCCGCAGCGATCCTGCGCGACATGGGACTGACCGACGAACCCTGCCCGGCCTGCGTGCCGGCCGGAGGTGGATCGTGATCGACGAGGAGCCGGTCGGCGCCGGCCGCCGCGGCGAGGCCGACGTCAGCGCCGCCGCGGGCGGCATCCCGAACACCAGCTTCGCGAGCCGGCGGTTCCACTTCGTCGGGGTCGGCGGTGCCGGCATGAGCGGACTCGCCCGCCTGCTGACCGGCAGCGGCGGCGTCGTCTCCGGTAGCGACTCGAGCGGCGGCGCGGTGACCGACGCGTTGCTGGCCGAGGGCTGCGAGGTGTGGGTCGGCTGCCAGCCGTCGCGCATCGACGGCCAGGACGGCTACGTGATCCGCAGCGCGGCCGTGCCGCCCAACGACGCCGAGGTGCAGGAATGCGTGCGGCGCGGGTTCACGTCGCTGCTCTACGCCGAGGCCGTGGGCCGGCTCAGCGAGGGCCGGCGCACGCTGGCGATCGCCGGCACGCACGGCAAGACGACGACGACCGGTCTCCTGGTCAGCGCGCTGCGTGGCGCCGGGCTCGATCCGTCGCACCTGATCGGCGGCGAGGCGCCGCAGCTGGGTGGCAACGGCCACGGCGGCCAGAGTCCCGAGTTCGTCGTCGAGGCCTGCGAGTTCAACCGCAGCTTCCACAACCTGCGGCCGTTCGGCGCCGCGATCCTGAACGTCGACCGCGACCACTTCGACTGCTACCCGTCGACCGACGAACTGGTCGACGCCTTCGCCGGCTACCTGGCGCGGGTGCGGCCCGGCGGCACGGCGCTGGTCGAGGAGGCGGTGCCCAAGGCCGTGCTGAGCAGCCTGCGCAACGACGTGCGCATCCTGACCGTCGGTTCGGGCCTGTGGGCGGACATCCGCGCGGTCGAGGTCAGTGAGCAGCTGGGACAGTTCTCGTTCGTGCCGGTCATCCTGGGCCGTCGTCTCGAACGCCTGCAGCTGTCGATCTCCGGCCGCCACAACATGCAGAACGCGCTATTCGCGCTCGGGCTCGCCCACGTCGCCGGCGCCGACCTCGACGGCGCCTGCCGCGGCATGGCCGGCTTCACCGGCGTGCGCCGGCGATTCGAGATGCACACGGGTCCCGGCGGCGGCCTGCTGGTCAACGACTACGCCCATCATCCGGCCGAGATCCGCGCCGTGCTGCACACCGCGCGCCGGCGCTTTCCGGGGCGTCGGCTGCTGGTGGTGTTCCAGCCGCACCAGTTCCAACGTACGCTGTGCCTGCTGTCGGAATTCGCCGAGGCGCTGGCCGCCGCCGACCATGTGCTGGTGGTCGACATCTACGGCGCGCGGGAGAGCGCCGAGATGAAGGCGTCGGTGTCGTCCGCCGATCTCGTGCAGGCGGTGTGCGCGCTCGGCGGTTCGTGCGTCGCCGCCGGCGCCGTGGCGGCGGTGCCGGAGGCGGTCCGGACCGCCCGCACGCGCGACGACATCGTGCTGCTGCTGGGGGCCGGCGACATCGACCGGGCGGTGGGGGGCATCGTTGCGGGACTCTGACCTGCGCAGCGCGCTGTCCGGCATGCGCGGAGCCGTGCGCCAGAACGTGCCGCTGGCGCCGCTGACGCATCTGCGCATCGGCGGCCCGGCCGACTGGTTCCTCGAGCCCTACGCCGAAGAGGACGTCGCGCTCGCGGTCCGCGTGTGCCGCGAACTCGACGTGCCCCTGCGCGTGCTCGGCGGCGGCAGCAACATCGTCGTCGCCGACGGCGGCGTGCGCGGCGTCGTGCTGTCGCTGGCCAGCCTCAACCGCATCGTGCGCGACGACGCGCGCATCACCGCCGGGGCCGGCGTCACGCTGCCGAGCCTGCTGCGCGCGACCAAGGACGTCGGGCTGGCGGGGCTCGAGCGCCTGACGGGCATCCCCGCGGTCGTCGGCGGTGCCGTGGCGATGAACGCGGGCACGCGCGACGGCGAGACGTTCGATCGCCTCGTGTCCCTGACCCTGGTCGAGACCGACGGCTCGATCGAGGTGCGTGGCCGCGATCGCTTCGACGCCACCTACCGCGACGGACGCCTGCGCGGCGCGATCGCGGTGCAGGCCACGTTCCAGCTCGAGCCCGACGACCCCAAGGCGATCTTCGAGCGCTTCTCGACCTCGTTGAAGAAGCGCAACGCGACCCAGCCGGTCAGCCAGCGCAGCGTCGGCTGTGTGTTCCGCAATCCGGCCGGCGATGCCGCTGGTCGTCTGATCGAGGCGGCCGGCTGCAAGACGCTGCGCATCGGCGGTCTCGAGGTCAGCGGCCTGCACGCGAACTACTTCGTGCACCACGGCGCCGGCTCGGCGGCCGAGTTCCTGGCCCTGATGCACGAGGTGCAGCGGCGGGTGCGCGCCGAGAGCGGCGTCGAGCTGGAGCCCGAAGTCAAGTTCTGGGGATTCTGAGCGCGGCCGCGTTCGCGGTGCGGATCGGGCCCGGTCGCGCCGGCAGCGCTGTTCCGCCGGCCGGTGTCGGATCGGCGTGCGCAGCTTCGTCGGGCGCAAGCTTGCGCCTCGGCGACGATGCCGGTCTGCTGGCCCGCAGCCGCAGCAACAGGCAACGACAGGTGAATCGATGACAGGCGACAGTGCAGTGACGATCGAGTTCAAGGGCCGCCATGACCACATCACGGAGCGCATGCAGGCCCACGCAGCGCGCAAGCTCGCGCGCCTGGCGCGCTTCGAGGACCGGCTGGTCCGCATCGAGGTGGTCGCCGACCACGTGCACAAGAACCCGGAGGTGGAGTTGATCGTGCACCAGCGCCGCGGTGCGCCGCTGGTCTGCAGCGACCGCGGCACCTCGTTCTCGGCGACGATCGACCTGCTGGTCGACAAGATGGAGGCGCAGCTGCGCAAGCTGAAGGACAAGAAGAAGAACCACAAGGTCCCGGACGGCAAGGCCGTGCGCAACGGGACCACGAAGCCGGCGCGCCGCCGCGGCAAGGCCGGAACGGCCGATGACGAGGAGACCTACGAGCAGGCCGTGCGCCGTACGCTGCGCGGGTGAGCCATGCCGGCGACCAGCCGGCATCGCACGACGATTGCTTGTCGGCCGCGGTTTCCCGACACTGCCGGCCATGATCGGACAGCTCGTCGACAGCGCGGCGCTCGTGGCCGAACTGGTGGCCACGAACAAGGACGGCGCCCTGAAGGAACTGCTCGCCGCCGCCCAGGCGCTGGGCGTGTTCGGCGCCAAGGTCCAGAAGGGCCTGCACAAGCGCATGCTCGATCGCGAGGCGATGGGCAGCACCGGACTCGGCAACGGAGTCGCCGTCCCGCACGTCAAGAGCGAGGGCGTCGACCGCGTCGTGCTGGTGCTGGCGCGCTCCCGCAAGGGGATCGAATGGCACGCCATCGACGGTCGGCCCGTGCACATCCTGTTCCTGCTGGTGTCGCCAGCCGACGAGCCCGAGCTGCACCTGCAGTGCCTGCGCTGGATCGCAACCCTGGCGCGCAACGCCGACTTCCGGCGGTTCCTGCTCGACGCGAAGGACCAGGGGGCGATGCGCGACCTGCTGCGCGAGATGCAGCCGAAGGTGTGACCGTGTCCGACTGGGAACCGAGAACCGCTCGCATCACGCTGACGAACCGCCACGGGCTGCACGCCCGTCCGGCCCACCTGTTCGTGCAGACCGCGAACGCCTACGCGTCGAAGCTGCAGGTCGGTCGCATCGACGACGCCGAGCGCGTCGACGGCAAGTCGATCATGGGCATGATGATGCTCGCCGCCGAGCGCGGCACCGAGCTGGAGCTGGTGGCCGAAGGCCCGGACGCCGACGGACTGCTGCGGGCGCTGACCGAACTGGTCGTCGCCAACTTCGGCGAGGAATGACCGGCGCCGGCTGACCCCTTCGCCTCGGGCTCACGGTCGGGCCGTCCCCGCCGGCAGCGGTCGGCGCAGCGCGGCGCGCAAGGCGACGGCGGCGGCGCGGCGCCAACGGGCCCGCGCCACGCGGCTTCCGGCGATTTCGTCGCCGACCGACACAGCGGCTCAATGTGGGCCATGGCCGCGGCCGATAGGGAGGCGGAAGCGGGCATCCCCCGAAGGAGCGCCACTCGTCATGCTGAAGCAGCGCAAGAGCATCGTCGGACTCGACATCGGCAGTAGTTGCATCAAGGCCGTCGAGCTCACTCGTGAGAAATACGACCACGTGGTCACGGGCTATGCCCAGATCGAAGTCCCGAACGAATCCGTTCGTCAGGACGCCATCGCCGAGCTGATGCGCGCGGCGAAGTTCCGCAGCAAGCGCGTCGCGACCGCGGTCAGCGGCAAGAACGTGGTCTTCCGCTACATCGGCATGCCCGAGATGTCGGAGGACAAGCTGGTGGCCGCGGTTCGCCTCGAGGCCGAGAAGTACATCCCGTTCGACGTCAGCGAGGTCGAACTCGATGCCCAGAAGCTCGCGGTGACCGCCGACCAGACCGGACGCACCGAGATGAAGGTGCTGCTGGTCGCCGCGAAGAAGACGGTCGTCGCCGACCACAGCCGCATCCTGACCGACCTGGGCCTGCAGCCGGTGTCCGTCGGCGTCGACGGCTTCGCGCTCGGCAACGCCTGGGAACTCAGCGACCTGGTCAATCCCGGCATCCAGGATCCGGGGCGCACCGTCGCCCTGATCGACATCGGGGCGACCAAGGCCAGCATCAACATCCTGCGCGACAACATCAGCTACTTCGCGCGCGAGGTGCCGATGGGCGGCCAGGACCTGACCAACGCGATCGCGCGGCGGTTGGGCGTCGAGCCCGGCCAGGCCGAGGCGCTCAAGCGCGAGCCAGGCGAGCAGCTGGCGAGCGTGCAGGAGGCCTCGGGCCAGGTGCTCGAAGACCTCGGCAACGAGATCAACCTGTCGTTCGACTTCTTCGAGAACCAGTTCGACGGCGAGGTGCAGGAGGTCTGGCTGACCGGCGGCACCGCGCTGCTGCCGTTCCTCGAGGAGAGCTTCGAGAAGATCTTCGAGAAGCGCACCAAGACCTGGAACCCCATCGAGGGCCTGAAGGTCAAGGCCGACAACGTCGACGTCGAAGCGTTGAACCAGTTCGCACCACAGCTCGCGGTGGCATTGGGCCTCGCCGCCGCCTCCTAGGAGACCACACGTGATCCGCATCAATCTCCTTCCTGCCGATCTGCGCCGCGGCAATCGGATTTCTCCCAAGGTCCTCGCCGCCGCGTTCGGCAGCGCGATCGCCGCCAGCGCCGCCGTCGGCTGGTTCGGCATCGTCTGGTTCGGCGACCTCGGCGCTGCCGAGAACAAGCTGACCGAGGTCGAGGCCAAGCTGGTCGACCGCGAGAAGCGCGTCGTCTACCACGACCAGCTGCAGGCCAACCGCAAGGAATACAGCGGCCGCGTGCAGACGATCCAGGACATCGCCAAGTCGCGGCGGCTGTGGTCGAAGTTCTGCGACGAGCTGATCGACGTCGTCAACAACAACGGCGACACCGAGCGGCATCTCGCCTGGTTCGACGGCATCAACGTCAAGACCGACCCGAAGAAGGGCGCGACGGTGACCCTGCCGGGCAACGTCCAGGACGCCGACAAGTCGCGCATCGCGAACTTCCACGAGGACCTCGAGGCGGCGCCGTTCGCCCACGAGTTGTCCGCGAAGACCGATCCGAACTTCAAGCTCGAGATCGACAAGGTGCGCATTCCCCCGCAGTCGCTGGCGTTCCCGCTGACGCTGCAGTTCCAGTCGACGGTCGACGACAACAAGGGCGCGAAGAAGGCCCCGGGCAAGTGAGGTGAGTCACCATGGCTAACTGGACCCAGAAGAAGCAGCTGATCGCCATCTTGGGTGGCGCCGCGACCATCTGCATGTTGGCAGCCGGCGGCGTCTATCATGCGCAGGGGCAGATCGAAGAGCTCACGCGCGTGACCGACGAGAAGCAGCAGGCGATCGCCGCCGCCGAGACCAAGATCGCGCAGATCCCCAACCTCGAGAAGGAAGTCATCATCCTCCGCGAGAATCTCGACGAGTACGTCAAGATCCTGCCGGACACGAAGGAGCTGAACGCCTTCGTGCGCATGCTGAACCAGTTCGAGCGCCAGTCCGGCATCGTCGGCACGGGCCTGATCCAGAAGAACGCGCGCGCGGACAAGTCCAAGGGCAGCTTCGCGGCGATCGAGTACACCTACGAGATGACGGCCACGCTGTGGCAGTTCCTCAAGTTCATCAACCTGATCGAGAACTACGAGCGCTTCGTCAGCATCACCGACTTCAGCATCACGACCGGCGGCAAGGGCAAGAACGACGACACGCGTGATGGCGACGTCGTGCACACCGTGCGGCTGACGATGCAGACCTACACCTACAACGGCAAGGCTGCCGGCAAGGAGGTCGAGATCCCCGACTACGCGGCGCAACGCGAGGCGCTGCGCGAGGAGATCTGGAAGCGCATGCAGGCGATCAAGATCGAGAAGTACGAGCACCGGGGCCACCAGGGCCGCCGCGACATCTTCGTCGACCCGCGCGAACGCGGCGATCTGCGCACCGACGGCCCCTCGCCGGCCGAACAGCGCGGCCTGGTCGACAAGTACGTGGCCGAGGTGGGCCGCCTGCGCGAGATGCTGCAACGCATGCGCAAGCAGGACACGACCCTGTTCGAGCAGTACGCCCTGGAGAAGGGGCTGCGCGAGGGGCTCGAGAAGCTCGGCAACGAGGTCAGCGTCGACGAGACCCGCCTGTCCTACGCGCCGTACCGGCTGCGCTGGGCGAAGGAGGTCGTCGCGCCGCTCGAGGATCTGCGGCAGCAGATCCACGACGTGGCCAAGGCCGAGGTCAAGCGGGTCGATCCGTTCCTGCCGAAGGCGGAGATGGAGCTGCTGGTCGCCGAGATGGCGCGCGAGTGCAGCAACGGCCAGCTCGAGGAGGCCAAGAGCCGCTACGACACGGTCGCGAACCGTCTGGCGGTTCCCGCGACCGACCCGCGCCACGAACTGGCGGTCGCGGCCAAGGCCTGGCACCACAAGGCCAGCACCGCGATCGACTTCAAGGGCATGGACCTCCGGGTCCAGGGCGTCGTCGTCAACCGCACCGGCCGTTCGGGCGTGCTGTTGAACGGCGAAGTCTACGAGGAAGGCGACTACATCTCCGACGACCTGCTGGTCAAGATGGTCGAGGAGGAGCAGGTCTGGTTCGTGTTCCGCGGGCTCACGCTCGTGCGCACGATGTGAGCGTGCGATGCGCCGGCGGCGAACCGCAGAGTTCGCTCAAGCCGGCGGCATCGAGCGTTCGATGAGGGAGAGGCATTCTGGTCGGTGACCTTGCAGGCACCGGCCTTCGGCGAATCAAACGAAGTCCCCGCGAGGGAGAAGGATCGACGATGCAGGCAGTCAGGAATGGGATCATCTGCGCGCTGGCGTGGTGTGTGTCGTTCGCGACCGCTCCGGGCCAGGAGGGCGCTGCGACCAAGGACGCTCAGGGCAAGGAGGACATCCGCTCCGAAGCGGAGGGCGATCGTGCCAGCCGGTTGACGCTGAAGCTGAAGGACCGCGATCTGCGGGACGTCGTGCTCAGCATCCGCCGCAAGGCGAACGTCAACATCATCATGGACGCCGGCATCGAGGCGACCGTGACGATCGACCTGCAGGACGTGCACTGGCGCCAGGCGCTGACCCTCGTCGCCGAGCAGGCCGGCTGCATCGTCAGCGAGGTCGACGGGGGCGTGCTGCGGGTCGAGAAGCCGCCGCGCGTCTACTTCGCGTTCGAGAACACGGACATCCAGAAGGTGATCGACACGATCGCCAAGATCTCCGGCGCCAACATCGTCGTCGCGCCCGAGGTCAAGGGCACGATCACGGTGCGCCTGAAGAACATCCCCTGGCGCGACGCGCTCGAGGCCTCGGTCAAGACCCTGGGCTTCGTCGTCGTGCAGGAGGATCGTGGCATCCTGCGCGTGGTGCCGGCCTCGAACATCCAGCAGGATCTCGAGACCGCGACCATCCAGCTGCGCTACGTGCGGCCGAGCTCGGTCTACGTGCCGTTCATCAACTCGGAGTACATCGAGAACAAGCGTGGCAAGCAGCAGCTCGCCAAGGGTGAGATCAACTTCACGTTGCTCGACACGCTGAAGAGCATGGTGACCCCGGACGTCGGCAGCCTGGAGTACGTCCAGGAGACCAACGTCATCATGGTCAAGGACACGCGGCCGGTGGTCGACGACGTGCGCAAGACGGTCGCGATGATCGACGTCGAGCCGTCGCAGATCCAGCTGGACGTGCGCTTCGTGACGACGAGCAACGAGGACCTGCTCGACATCGGCATCTCGCCCGGTGGCAACGGCTACACGGCCAGCCTCGGCCTCGGCCAGATCCCGACGCGCCTGCCGTTCAACCTCGGCAGCGGCGGCTGGGACGATCGCATCATCGCCAACCCGACCGGCGACAACAGCGGCCAGGCGGCGGGTCCGTTCGCCGACGACGGCCTCAATGCACCGGCGGCCACGACGATCCCCAACGTCGTCTTCGGCGCGCTGAACCTGCAGCAGGTCACCGCGACGCTGCGTCTGCTGAAGAAGGACGCCCGCTCGGAGATCGTGCAGGCGCCCCAGATCACCGCGCTGGACCACCAGACCGCGACGATCTTCGTCGGCGAGGCCGTGCGCTATGCCCAGGCCCGCGTCGAACAGGGCCAGGCCGGCGGTCTCCTGCTGGCGCTCGAGGAAGGCGACGAGTCACCGGTCAGCGTCGGCTTCCAGCTGCTCGCGACGCCGCACATCGTGCCCGGCACCGACAAGGTCATCATGGAGATCATCCCGCAGCGCACCGCGCTGACGGGCACCGGCAGCACGTCGCTGGCTCCGGCCGGCTTCGACGTGTTCACGGTCGGCTCCGGCGGCCAGGAAGGCACCATCGCGCTGCCGCGCATCGCCTCGAGCACGCTGGCGACGACGGTGCTGCTGCGCAGCGGCCAGACGGCGGTGCTCGGCGGTCTGAAGACCAAGGCCGAGAACGAGACCGTGACCAAGCTGCCGCTGCTCGGCGACATCCCGGTGCTCGGCTACCTGTTCAAGGGGCGCACCAAGCAGGAGACCACGTCGACCCTGCTGGTGTTCATCACGCCGCAGGTCATCCGCAGCGCCGAGGACATGGAGCAGTCGATGCAGCGGGCGCTCGAGGAGCGCGTGCGCGACCACCGGTCGAGCGTCGCGCAGCAGCGCGAAGCCATCTTCGGTTCCGACAAGTGACCCGGCGGCACGCCGGGCGCGTCCGCGAGCACGCGGGTGACGCCCGGTCCGTTCGGCGTCCGTTCGCCTGATGGCTCGGCGTTGAGTGGCGGCGGCCGGGTGTTATGCTCGGCGCCGCTTCCTGTTGTCAGGAAGCGCGGCACGTCGACTCCGCGCATCGCCAGGATGCGGGATCGCCGGCCGTGGACCCCCCAGGATTTGCCATGCCCGTCGCGCGCCAGCACCCGCACCGCACGGTCCGACACCGGACCTGCCGTGGCACGTCGTCCACGTGCAGAGGGACAGCGCCGACTCGGCTTGGGCTCCATTCGTTCGTCTTCCCGCGGTCGCCGGAACACCACCAGGCAGCGGACGAGGCTCTGACGGCAATCATGGCCGTCCGCCGTCGCGCCAATGGTCCATGGTCACGCGGGGTCGTCGGCATCGCCGGCGCCAAAGCGCAAAAGGAAGTCTCCCTTGAAGAGGATGCTGATCAACGCCATCGATCCGGAGGAGAGTCGGATCGCGGTGGTGGAGGACGGCGTGCTGCAAGAGCTGCACGTCGAGTTGGCGAACCGAGAGGCCTATCTCGGTAACATCTACAAAGGCAAGGTCGTCAACATCGAGCCGAGCATCGGCGCGGCGTTCGTGGCCTTCGGCGGCCGCGTCAACGGCTTCCTGCACGTGTCCGACGTGCTGCCTGCCTACGGTCGCCCCGAGTTCCTGCTCGACGACGTGATCGAAGGGCGCGCCCGCGTCGACGTCGACGACGGTCCCGAGTCGATGCAGCAGGCGCTGGCGGACGACGACGACGACGACGGCGGCGGCACCGAGCGCCGCGGCGCCGAGGAGCCTGCCGAGGCCGAGTCGAACGTCGTCGCCGTGGCCGACGACGAGGACGGCGGCATGCCGCCGGTCACCGAGATGGACGGTGGCGGCGATGGCGACGAGGGCGCCGAGCTTCCGGCCGGCGACGATCCGCTGACGCCGTTCGCCGACGCCGGCAAGGACCAGGGCTTCGAGCCGCCGACGGGCCGTGCGCGCCTGGACGACGACCCCGACTTCGGCCGCGGCGTCGACGAGCGACCGCTGGCGATGGCGGCCGCCGGCGCGGACGACGACGCGGACTCGGACATCCCGGAGCTGCCCGAGGTGCCGCCGGAGTCGGAATCCGCGGCGGCCGGGGACGCGGAGACTGGGCCGGCGCCGGCCCGCGGCGGGGACACCCAGACCGGCGAGGAGCGGCGGCCGCGGCGCAGCAAGAAGCGCCGCGAGCGCCCGCAGGCCCGCGGCGGCGAAGGCCGGCCCAACCGGCCGCGCCCGACGATCGACCAGCTGCTGAAGCGGGGCCAGGAAGTCGTCGTGCAGATCACCAAGGAGGGCATCGGCAGCAAGGGGCCGACGCTGACGACCTACGTGTCGCTGCCCGGCCGCTGCCTGGTGCTGATGCCGAGCCTGCCCAAGTGCGGCGTGTCGCGGAAGATCGAGGACGGCCGTGAGCGCAAGCGCCTGAAGAAGATCGTGCGCGAACTCGACGAGACCGGCAGCGGCGGCATCGGCTTCATCGTCAGGACCGCGGGCATCAACAAGAGCCTGGCGGACCTGCAGCGCGATCGCGACTACCTGAAGAAGATCTGGGAGATGGTCGCGCAGCGACTCAAGGTCACGCGCGCCCCGGCGTTGCTCTATCAGGAGTCCGACCTGGTGCTCAAGGCGATGCGCGACCAGTTCACGCCCGACATCGCCGACGTGGTCGTCGACAGCGAAGACGTGTTCCTGCGCATCCGCGACTTCGCCGACAAGCTGATGCCGCACATGGCGGAGCGCATCAAGCAGCACTCGCTGACGACGCCGCTGTTCCACCACTTCGGCATCGAGAAGGAGGTCGAGGCGCTCTACCAGCCGAAGATCGACCTGTCGAACGGAGCCTCGATCGTCATCGACCAGGCCGAGGCGCTGGTCGCGATCGACGTCAACTCCGGCAAGTACAAGGCCGGCGGCGACACCGACGAGACCGCCTACCGCACCAACCTCGACGCGATCCCCGAGATCGTGCGCCAGCTGCGGCTGCGCGACCTCGGCGGCCTGATCATCATCGACTTCATCGACATGTCGCACGAGAAGCATCGGCGCGGCGTCGAGAAGCGCCTGATCGACGCGCTGCGCGGTGACCGCGCGCGCATCAAGGTCGGCCGGATCTCGCCGTTCGGCATGCTCGAGATCACGCGCCAGCGCGTCGGCCCGGGCCTGAAGCGCACCGTGTTCATGCAGTGCCCGCACTGCAAGGGTGCGGGCTGGTCGCGCACCGTGCAGAGCAAGGCCCTGTCGGTGCTGCGCGAGGTGCGCGCGCTGCTGCACCTGAAGGGCTACTCGGTGGTGCAGATCTTCGCCGCGCCAGCGGTCACGGACTACCTGGTCAACTACAAGCGGCGGGCGACCCTCGAACTCGAGGACGCCGTCGGCAAGACGATCGTGTTCCGGCCCGAGCCGAGCTACCCGATCGACGTGGTGCACTACCGGTTCCTGACCGGCGACGGCCAGGAAGCGCGCATCGCGATCCCGGCGGGGCTCGGCGTGAAGGCCTGACGCCGCCCTGCCAGGGTCGGCGTCCGGAGCCACGGCCTTGCGCGGGGGCTTGAAACGACCCCGTCGGTCGCTATCGTCCCCTGCCCTTTCCACCCGACCAACGCCCATGTACGCCGTCGTCGACGATCGCAATCAGCAGTATCGAGTCCAGCCGGGCGACCGCATCCAGATCCACCTGCGTGCGGACGCCAACGAGGGCGACACCGTGACCTTCGACAAGGTCTGCCTCGTCGGTGGGGACGGGACCGGCGGCGGCGCGGGCAGGATCGGCACCCCGCACGTCCCGGGCGCGTCGGTGACCGCCAAGGTCGTGCGCCAGCTGAAGGGCCCGAAGGTCATCATCGGCAAGTTCCGCAAGCGCAAGAACAGCCGCCGCCGCACCGGCTTCCGCGCCAAGTACACCGTGGTCCAGATCGAGTCGATCCAGGGCTAGCAGCGTCGAAGGACAAGCACATGGCTCACAAGAAAGGACAGGGCTCGACCCAGAACGGCCGCGACAGCAACCCGCAGTACCGCGGGGTCAAGGCGTACGGCGGCCAGCGCGTGACCTCGGGCACGATCATCGTCCGCCAGGTCGGCACCAAGTTCCATCCGGGGCGCAACGTGCGCCGCGGCGGGGACGACACGCTGTTCGCCGTCGCGCCGGGCACCGTGCGCTTCCAGTCGAACGGCAAGGTCCACGTCGACGTCGCCGAAGCGACGAGCTGACGCGAGTCGAGCCGGCGCGCCGCTGCGCCGTTTCGCAACGTCGGCGCAAGGAACGCAATGTTCGTCGACGAACTCGAGATCTCGGTGCGGGCCGGCAAGGGCGGCAACGGCTGCGTCTCGTTCCTGCGCGACAAGCGCATCCTGCGCGGCGGGCCCAACGGCGGCGACGGCGGTGACGGCGGCGACGTCGTGCTGCTGCCGACGACGCACTGCAACACGCTGTTCCACCTGACCGGTCGCGGCCAGTTCGAGGCGCCGAACGGCGGCCAGGGCATGGCGAAGAACTGCGGCGGCAAGGACGCCGAGGACCTCGTCATCGAGGTGCCGGTCGGCACGATCGTGTTCGACGCCGAGCGCGGCAACGTGCTGCAGGACCTCGACACCCCGGATCGGCCGTGGGTGCTGGCGCGCGGCGGCCATGGCGGCCGCGGCAACTCGCACTTCGCGACGCCGACGCATCGCACGCCGCGCACCGCCGAGCCCGGCAAGGAGGGCGAGGAGCGGCGCGTGCTGCTGAGCCTGAAGCTGATCGCCGACGTCGGCCTGGTCGGCCTGCCGAACGCCGGCAAGTCGACGCTGCTGGCGACGCTGACCAAGGCGCGGCCGAAGATCGCCGGCTACCCGTTCACGACGCTCGAACCGATGCTCGGCATCGCCCAGGGGCCGGGGGAGGCGACGTTCGTGGTGGCCGACATCCCCGGGCTGATCGCGGGCGCGAGCCACGGCAAGGGGCTCGGCGACAAGTTCCTGAAGCACGTCGACCGGACCCGTCTGCTGCTGCACCTGGTCGACTGCGGCGATCTGCCGCTGGTCCCGGCCGAAGAGGCATGGCGCGTCCTGCGCCACGAACTCGCGCAGCACTCGGCGGAGCTGGCGGCGCGTCCGAGCCTCGTGGTCGCCACCAAGGTCGAGGACGAGGCCGCGCGCGCCCGGGCGATGGCCCTGGCCGACGCCGTCGGGGCCCCGGTGCAGGCGATCAGCAGCGCGACCGGCGCCGGGCTGCGGGAACTGGTGCTGGCGGTCTGGTCGATGCTGACGGCGCTTCCGCCCGCCGCCGCCCGCTGATCCGCGACCGCGTCCGACCCGCCTTGTGCCCGGCGCGCAGCCTGCCGATAGGGGGGACGGAGGAAAGCGTGTGACCAGCCAGAACGTGGGCCCAAGCCAGACCGTCGCCAGCAGGATGCCGAAGCTGCGCGACTTCCTGCGCATCATGGTGAAGGAGAACGCCTCCGACCTGGTGTTGAAGACCAACGGTTGTCCGGCGGTCCGCGTCAACGGCGTGATCCGTTTCCTCGGCGACCAGCCGCTGCCGTCGGAGCTGATGCGCAGCTTCGTCGACGAGGTGCTGACCGAGAAGGGCAAGCGCGAGTTCACCGACATGGGGGCATCCGACACCGCGGTCGCGATGCCCGGCGTCGGTCGCTTCCGCTGCAACGCCTTCTACCAGTGCGGCGAGGTCGGCTTCGTCTTCCGCGCGATCAAGGGCGAGATCCCTTCGTTCAAGGACCTCAACCTGCCGGTCGAACCGCTGAAGCGGCTTGCCTCGCTGAAACGCGGTCTCGTGCTCGCGACCGGCATTGCCGGCTCCGGCAAGTCGACGACGCTCGCCTCGATGGTCGAGTACGTCAACCGCACGATGAACAAGCACATCATCACGATCGAGGATCCGATCGAGTTCCGCTTCGAGGACAAGCGGTCGATCGTGAACCAGCGTGAGGTGGGCGTCGACGTGGTCGACTTCGCGTCGGCGCTGCGGCAGGCCGTGCGCCAGTCGCCCGACGTGATCCTGATCGGCGAGATGCGCGACGCCGAGACCGTGTCGGCGGCGATCCAGGCCGCCGAGACCGGGCACCTGGTGTTCTCGACCCTGCACACGGTCAACGCCGTGCAGACCGTCGAACGCATCATCACGTTCTTCCCGCCGCACCAGCACGAGCTGGTCCGTCTGCAGCTGGCGTTGAACCTGGCCGGGGTCTGCTCGCTGCGCCTGATCAAGAACAAGGACGGCAGCGCGCTGGTGCCGGCCGTCGAACTGCTGATCAACACGCCGACCGTGCGCGAACTGCTCGAACAGGGCTCGACGCGCATGCTGCCGAAGGCGCTGACCGAGGGCAGCTACTACGGCACGATGACGTTCAACCAGTCGCTGATCCGCCTGTTCCAGGCCGGCAACATCAGCCTCGAGGACGCGCTGGCGTCGTCGGACAACCCCGACGAGCTGAAGATGCAGATGCGCGGCATCACGCAGGGCGCCGCGACGCGGCCCGCCGGCAGCTGAGCCGCGCCGGCCCCGCGCCCCGCGCGCGTGCGCCGGTGACGGGTCCCGGCTACTGTGTCGCCGGTCATGGCCCGCCTGCGCACTTTCGGCATCGTGGCGCACATCGATGCGGGCAAGACGACGCTGACCGAGCGCATCCTGTTCGACGCCGGCGCGCAGTCGTGGCTCGGCAGCGTCGACGACGGCACCGCGACGATGGACTGGATGCCGACCGAGCGTCGTCGCGGCATCTCGATCGCCGCCGCGGCGACCCGTGTCGACTGGGGCGAGCACGTGCTGCAGGTGGTCGACACGCCGGGGCATGTCGACTTCGTCGCCGAGGTGGAGCGCTGTCTGCACGTGCTCGACGGCGTGGTCGTGCTGGTCGACGGCGTGCGCGGCGTCGAGTCGCAGACCGAGGCGGTGTGGCAGCAGGCCGTGGCGCGCGGCCTGCCGCGGCTGCTGTTCGTCAACAAGCTCGACCGGGCCGGCGCCGACTTCGCCGCGGTGACCGCCGAGGTGCAGGAGCGGCTCGAATGCGCGCCGCTGCCGCTGGTCGTGCCGCTGCGCGACGGGCGCGGCAACTTCGCCGGGCTCGGCGACGCCTGTTCGGGCGCCGTGCAGTGGTTCGAGGGGCGGCCCGATCCGGCCGATGCGCCGCGCCTGCAGCAGGAACTGCTCGTCGCCCACGAGCGCTGCGTCGACGCCGCGGCGTTCGCCGACGAGACCATCCTCGAGGATGCCCTCGCCGGCCGTCCCGTCGCCGCCGACCGCCTGCACGCGGCCTTGCGGGTGCAGTTCCGCGCCGGCCGCATCGTGCCGGTGCTGTGCGGCTCGGCGCTGTGGAACCGGGGTGTCGACTGGCTGCTCGACGCGGTCGTGCGCTACCTGCCCGGACTCGACGAGCTGCCGCGCCGCGGCCTGTGGTCGGTCGCCGACGCCGGCGCCGCGGCGGCGCCGTTCTGCGGCATGGTGTTCAAGGTGCAGCACCACGGCGAGGTGTGGAACTTCGTGCGCGTGGTGCGCGGCTGCGTCGAACGCGGCGCCGAGTGGTGCCTCGGCCGCGCGCCGCAGACCCGCGGCCGGTTCGGCGAGCTGTGGTTGGTGCAGGCCGACCGGCACCAGGTGACCGAACGGGCGATGCCCGGTGAGATCGTCGTGCTGCCCGGCGAGTCGGGGCTTCGCACCGGCGACACGGTGTGCGACCCGCGGCAGCCGGTGGAACTGCCGATGCCGGAGTTTCCGAGCCCGGTGCTGGCGGTCACGTTCGAGCCGTCGCGCGCCGAGGACGCGCCGGCGCTCGCGGCGGCACTGCGCGAGCTGGAGGTCGACGATCCGACGCTGCGCGTCGAGCTGGACCACGACCGCATCGTCGTGCGCGGCATGGGGGAGCTGCACCTCGACATCGTCGCCGACCTCGTGCGCGACCGGACCGAGGTGCCGTTCCAGCGATCGCGGCCGCAGGTCGACCGGCGCGAGACCGTGCGCCGCTCGGGCAGCGGTGAGGCCGAGGTGCGGGCGCTGGTCGGCGGTCGCGAGGCGGCGGCCTACTGCCGGCTCACGATCGAGCCGCTGGCGGCGGGCGACGCGCCGGCCGAGGTGGTCGACGCGGCGCACGCCGGCGCCGCGGTGATCGACGAGCTGCGTTCGCGTCTGCGCGCCGGCGCGCGCGTCGGGCCGCTGGTCGGGGCCAGGGTCGCGGTCGTCGAGGTGCGCGCGGCCGACGGCGTCGGCGAGGCGTTGCGGCAACAGGCGGCGGCGAAGGCGCTGGCCAGCGCGCTGGCGGCCGCCGACCTGATCGAACTCGAGCCATGGGTGGAGCTGGAACTCTGGTGCCCCGAGGACGCCGCCAACGCCGTGCTGGCCGACCTCGGCGCACGCGGCGCCAGCGTCTCCGGGGTCGCCTCCGGGCGGCTCGGCGCGCGCCTGCAGGGCCGCGCACCTCTAGCGCGCATGTTGGGCTATGTGACCAAGTTGCGCTCGATGACCCGGGGCATGGGCCAGGTCTCGCTGCAGCCGGCCGGCTTCGCGCCGGCGCGCAGCGCGCGCGAGACCGGGCCGCCGGTGCCCGAGCGGGCGCCGCGCAGCCGCTGAAATTGGCCTTCTCCACGCTTGACGTGGAATGCCGGGCTGGCTAACCTCTGCGCCCCGGTTGCGCTCCAGGGAGCACATCGTTTGATGTAACCCCTTGCCGCGCTAAAGGTTGCGCCGAAATCCCCACCTCGGCGCTTGCGATCCGGCCGCCCGATCCAGGCCGCGCCTGGCGGATCGACACAGCGGGACACACGAGCCATGCAAGAGCGAATCCAGATCCGGATGGAGGCCTACGACCACGAGGCCTTGGACCAGGCTGCACTCGACATCGTCGAGACGAGCAAGCGCACGGGTGCCCGCATTGCGGGGCCGGTGCCGCTGCCGACTCGCATCGAGCGCTACACGGTGTTGCGCAGCCCGCACATCGACAAGAAGAGCCGCGAGTCGTTCGAGATCCGCACGCACAAGCGGCTGATCTACATCTCCGAGCCGACCACCAAGACCGTCGACGCGCTGAGCAAGCTGAACATGCCGGCCGGCGTCGACATCCGCATCAAGGCTTGCTGAGGCGGCCCCACTGAGACGGGCCCGCTGAGCAGCCACGGTCCACAGTCCACAACGCAGAACCCACATTCCGAACATGGTCGAGGTCAAGGTCTTCGAGGGTGGCGCCGTCAAGTCGAAAGACGTCGACGTGCTGGCCTACGGTACGCGCGTCCTGGGGCGGACCCTGAAGGACGCGGTCGTGATGTACGAGGCCAATGCCCGCGCCGGAACCGTGGCGGCCCGCACCCGCAGCATGGTGCACGGCGGCAACAAGAAGCTCTGGAAGCAGAAGCACACCGGCCGCGCGCGCATGGGCACGACCAAGTCGCCGCTGTGGCGCGGTGGTGGCCGCATCCATCCGCCGGAGCCGCGCGACCACAGCTACGCGATGCCGAAGAAGGCGCGCCGCGTCGCGCTGCGCAACGCCCTCTACACCAAGTTCCGCGACGGCGAGGTCGCGATCGCCGACGGTTGGCCGGCGGCGCAGCCGAACACGAAGTCGGCCGCGACGATCCTGAGCAAGCTGGGCATGGCGCGCAGCGCCACCGTCGTCACCAGCGCCGTCGATCGCAACCTGTGCCTGTCGCTGCGCAACGTGCCGCTGGTCGACGTGCGCACGCTCGACGATCTGAACGCGCGCCAAGTGCTGCTGCGCCGCTACCTCGTCCTCACCCCCGCGGCCTTCGCTGCCCTCGAGCAGCGCTTCGCCAAGAAGGAGTCCTGACCGTGGCGAATCCGCTCCAGTACTACGATGTCGTCCGTCGCCCGTTGATCACGGAGAAGTCCTCGAAGCTGCAGGGGCTGCGCAACCAGTTCCGCTTCGAGGTCGCGCCTTCGGCCAACAAGTCCGAGGTCAAGAAGGCCGTCGAGACGCTGTTCTCGGTCAAGGTCACGAAGGTCAACATGGTCTCCATGCCCGCGAAGTCGCGGCGCATGTTCGGCCGTCCCGGCCAGATCCGCGCCTGGAAGAAGGCGGTCGTCACGCTGCGCGCCGGCGACACCATCGACGTCTCCTGACCGACGAATCCAAGCCGAGGTCCCAACGATGCCCGTCAAGGTCTACAAGCCAACGTCCGCCGGCCGCCGCAACTCGTCGGTGCTCGACTTCTCGCACCTGACGAAGGGCAAGAAGCGCGAGAAGGCTCTGTGTGAGCGGATCTCCGACCGTACCGGCCACAACGCGCTCGGTCACATCACCAGCCGCTTCCGCGGCGGTGGTGCGCGCAAGATCTACCGCAAGGTCGACTTCCTGCGCGACAAGGACGGCATCCCCGCCGTCGTCGCGGCGATCGAATACGACCCGAACCGCACCGCCGATCTGGCGCTGCTGCACTACGCCGACGGCGAGAAGCGCTACATCCTCGCCCCCAAGGGTCTGACCGTCGGCATGAAGGTCGTGTCCGGCGAGAAGTGCGAGCCCGACGTCGGCAACTCGATGCCGCTGACCGCGATCCCGCTCGGCCTGCAGGTGCACAACGTCGAGTTGCAGCCCGGCCGCGGCGGCCAGATCGCGCGCGCCGCCGGCCGTTCGTGCCAGCTGATGGCGCGCGACGGCACCCATGCCGTGATCGTCATGCCCTCCGGTGAGATGCGCAAGATCAACAGCGACTGCCGCGCGACGATCGGCGAGGTCGGCAACGCCGACTGGCAGAACGTGCGCTGGGGCAAGGCCGGCCGCGTGCGCCACCTCGGCCGGCGGCCGCACAACCGCGGCACCTCGCAGAACCCGGTCGCCCACCCGATGGGTGGTGGTGAAGGCCGCACCGGCGGTGGTCGCCACCCGTGTTCGCCGACCGGCAAGCTGGCCAAGGGCGGCAAGACGCGTCGCGGCAAGGCGCGCAGCAACCAGTTCATCCTCCGGCGCCGGCCGCCGGGCAAGCACGTCGCCGTCGGCAGTGGCAGCTAGCAAGGAACGCAGCACCCAGGAAGCACGATGAGTCGCAGCATCACCAAAGGACCGTTCGTCCACCCGAGCCTGCTCAAGAAGGTGGAGGCGATGAACAAGCGCGGCGTCAAGGATCCGATCCAGACGTGGTCGCGTCCCAGCGTCATCCTGCCCGAGTTCGTCGGGCACACGTTCAACGTGCACAACGGCCGCACCTTCCTCAAGGTCTACGTGACCGAGGACATGGTCGGCCACCGCCTCGGCGAGTTCTCGCCGACGCGCACCTTCCGTGGCCACTCGATGAAGAAGGACGCCTGATGAGCTTCGAGGTCCGTGCCGTGCACCGTGGCGCCCGCATGGGTGTCTACAAGGCGCGTCTGATCCTGGCGTTGATCCGCGGCCGTTCGGCCAACGCGGCGCTCGACGAGCTGCGTCACGATCGCCACCGCGCCTCGCGTGCCATCTACAAGGTGCTCGCGTCCGCGGTCGCCAATGCGCTGCAGAACCCCGACGTGCGGGCCAACCGCCTCGTCGTGTCGAAGACCTGGGCGCAGGACGGGCCGCTGCTCGCCGGCGGCATGCGCATGCGTCCGGGGCCGCAGGGTCGCGCGATGCCGATCAAGCGGCGCACCTGCCACATCCACGTCTACGTCGCCGATCCGCAGGTCGCCGGTGCCGCCAGCGCGGACATCTCCGAGGTCGGTGCCGCCGCCGGGGGCGAGGAATAACCATGGGTCAAAAAGTCCATCCGACCGGCTTCCGGATCGCGATCACCGAACAGTGGCGTTCCCGCTGGTACGCCAACAAGAAGGACTTCTCGAAGAACCTCATCGAGGACTTCAAGATCCGTCGCTTCATCCGCCGCGAGTGGGTGTTCGCCGCGATCCCGAGGGTCGAGATCGAGCGCACCGGTGAGCTGGTCACGGTCTTCGTGCACACGGCGCGCCCCGGCGTGCTGATCGGCAAGAAGGGCACCAAGGTCGACGAGTTCCGCCAGGAACTCGAGAAGCTGACCGGCAAGCCGGTGCGGATGAAGATCATCGAGATCCACCGCCCGGAGATGGAGGCCAACCTGGTCGCCGAAGCGGTCGCCGAGCAGCTCGGCAAGCGCATCAACTACCGCCGCGCGCTGAAGAAGGTCGCCGACACCTCGATGGCCGCCGGCGCCAAGGGCATCAAGATCCGCGTCGCCGGTCGCCTGCAGGGCGCCGAGATGTCGCGCGTCGGCAACTTCCGCAAGGGCCGCGTGCCGTGCGGCACGTTGCGCGCGCAGGTCGACTACGGCTTCGCGACCGCGGCGACCAAGTACGGCTCGCTCGGCTGCAAGGTCTGGATCTTCAAGGGCGAGTACGGCCCCGGCGAGACCACCTGCGGCCTGTTGCCGGTGCGCACCGCGAGCGATCGCCCCCCGGTCGCCTGAGCCGTCCGATCGAATGGAACCGAGCGAACTGAACTGAGGAACAGCCCATGTTGATGCCCAAGAGAACCAAGTGGCGCAAGCAGATGCGGGGACGCATCCGCGGCGAGGCCACGCGCGGCAACGAGGTCAGCTTCGGCGAGTACGGTCTGCAGGCGCTCGAGCCCGGCTGGCTGTCGGCGCGCGTCATCGAGGCCGGTCGCGTCGCGGCGAATCGTGGCGCGCCCGAGGGCAAGCTGTGGATCCGCGTGTTTCCGCACAAGTCGGTGTCGAAGAAGCCCGCCGAGACCCGAATGGGCACCGGCAAGGGTGACGTCGAGTTCTGGGCCGCGGTCGTCAAGCCCGGCACGGTGATCTTCGAACTCGACGGCGTCACCGAGGAGGGTGCGAAGGAGGCGTTCAATCGCGTCGCCCACAAGTTGCCCATCAAGGTGCGCCTGGTGCGCCGTCGTCACGGCTAGGCCGATCCGCAGCAGACCTGGCAGCAAAGCCCCGCAGTAACCCGACACGACTTCCCAGCAGCTCCCGTAGCGACGATGAAAAAGGCCATCAACGAGATCCGCGGTCAGGACAGCGCCGAGCTGAAGGCGAAGCTCAGCGACCTGCGCAAGGAGCAGTTCAAGCTGCGCTTCCACGGCTCCGCCGAGGAGGTCGCGAAGACCACGCGTCACCGCGAGGTGCGGCGCACGATCGCCCGCATCCTGATGGTGCTCGACGAACGGGCCAGGTCGGCAGCGACCACGGCCGTCGCACACGGCGCCGCAGGATCGGGCGCCGCAGGATCGGGCGCCGCCGGATCGGGCGCGAAGGGCAAGAAGTGACCAGCGAGAATCCAGCAATGAGCACGAACCAACCGAGCAGTGGTGACGCCCCGGCGCAGCGCAGCCCGCGCAAGTTGATGCGCGGCATGGTCATCTCCAACAAGATGGCGAAGACGATCGTCGTGCAGGTGGACCGCAAGGTCCGCCACCCGGTCTACGAGAAGTTCGTGTCCAAGCGCACCAAGCTCTACGCCCACGACGAGAAGAGCGAGGCCGGCATGGGCGACGTCGTCGAGCTCTGCCAGACACGGCCGCTGAGCAAGACCAAGTGCTGGCGCCTCGTGCGTGTCGTGCAGAAGGCACGCCAATAGGGTCGTGCAGAAGGCACGCCAAAGGGCTGGCGCCCGGTTGCCGGGGCCGACGTGGTGATACCGACCGACTGCTGAGCCAAGAGAACTCCGATGATCCAAGAAATGTCGATGCTGGACGTGGCCGACAACACCGGCGCCAAGCGCGCCATGTGTGTGAAGGTCCTGGGTGGCAGCGGCCGCCGCTATGCGTCGGTCGGCGACGTCGTCATCGCCGTCGTCAAGAAGGCGCTGCCCACCGGCGAGGTGAAGGAGCACGAGGTCGTCAAGGGCGTCGTCGTGCGCACCGCGAAGCCCGTGCGCCGTTCCGACGGCTCCTACATCAAGTTCGATCGCAACGCGCTCGTCGTGATCGACAAGGAAGGCAACCCGCGCGGCACCCGTATCTTCGGCGCCGTCGCGCGCGAGTTGCGTGACCGCAACTTCATGAAGATCGTCTCGCTGGCGGAGGAGGTCGTCTGATGCTCGCCAACAAGCCAAAGCCCCGTCGCCGTCACCTGCACGTCAAGAAGGGCGACAAGGTCGTCGTCACCGCCGGCCAGTACAAGTCGAACGAGCCGCACGAAGTGCTGCGCGTCGACGCCGAGAAGGGCCGCGTGATCGTGCAGGGCGTCAACCTGCGCTGGAAGCACCAGAAGCGCTCCCAGCAGAACCCCAAGGGCGGCCGCGTGCAGCTCGAGATGCCGATCGACTGCAGCAACGTGCTGCTGTTCAGCGAGAAGCTCGGCAAGGGCACGCGCACCAAGATCCAGATCGTCGACGGCAAGAAGCGCCGCGTCGGCGTGTCCTGCGGCACCCAGTTCGACTGAGCTGCCCCCGACGCCATTCCACAGTCCAAGCGACCATGACCACGACCACCAAGACCCCGAAGACGCTGCCGCGGCGGCTGCAGACCTATCGCGAGAAGGTCGCGCCGGCGTTGACCAAGGAGTTCGGCTACCCGAACCCGATGATGGTGCCCCGGCTGACGAAGATCGTCGTCAACATGGGCGTCGGCAAGGCCGTCGAGAACAAGAACCGCATGGAAGCGGCGACCAAGGACCTGACGGCGATCACCGGCCAGCGGCCGCTGGTCCGCAAGGCGCGCGGCGCCGTGTCGGGCTTCAAGCTGCGCGAGGGCTACGCGATCGGCGTCGCCGTCACGCTGCGCGGCGCGCGCATGTGGGAGTTCCTCGACCGGTTGGTCTCCCTCGCCGTGCCCCGCATCCGCGACTTCCGTGGCCTGCCGACCAAGCTCGACGGCCGCGGCAACTACACGATGGGCCTCTCGGAGCAGAGCGTGTTCCCCGAGATCCAGCTCGACAAGGTCGAGTTCGTGCAGGGCATGGACATCACCTTCGTCACCACGGCGCCGACCGACAAGGAAGGACTGGCGCTGTTGACGCACCTCGGCTTGCCATTCCGCAAGTGAACCCCACACCACTCCACAGAACCGACTCACCCGCTCACGGGTACTGATCAACCATGGCCAAGAAGTGTTTGAGGGTCAAACAGCAGCAGAAGCCGAAGTTCTCGTCTCGGCGCTACAACCGCTGTCAACTCTGTGGGCGGGCCCGGGCCTACTACCGCAAGTTCGGCATCTGCCGATGCTGCTTCCGTTCACTCGCACTGCAGGGGGAGATCCCCGGCGTGCGCAAGGCTTCGTGGTAGGAGATCCAGAGCCATGATGACCGATCCGATTGCTGACATGCTGACGCGGATGCGCAACGCACTGATGAGCGGTGCGCGCCATTGCGTGATTCCGGGCAGCCGTCTCAAGGTGGCGATCCTCGACGCGATGAAGCGTGAGGGTTTCCTCGACTCCTACCAGGTCGCCAGCGAGGGCGTGCGTTCCGCCATCCGCGTCGATTTCCGGTTCGGGCCGGACGGCGAGAAGGTGATCACGTCGCTGGCGCGCTACAGCAAGCCCGGTTGCCGTCGCTACCGCGGCTGTGGCGACCTGCCGAAGGTGCGCGGTGGCCTCGGCATCGCCGTCGTCTCGACCAACCAGGGCGTGCTTTCCGATCGCGAATGCCGCGAGCGCCGTGTCGGTGGCGAAGTGCTCTGCACGATCGACTGATCCCGAATCAGGCTGATCCCGAATCCAACCGGCGACTGAGAACACGACCGAGAAACTGCAATGTCGAGAATCGGCAAGAAACCAATCGTGGTGCCCAAGGGCGTGACCGTGCAGGTCGACAAGGGCGCCGTCGCCGTCAAGGGTCAGAAGGGTGAACTCAAGCTCACCAACCGGCCCGGTGTGAAGGTGCAGCTCGAGGGCGCCACGCTGACCGTGATCGCCGCCAGCGAGGAACGCAAGTCACGTGCGATGCAGGGCACGACCCGTGCCCTGATCGCCAACATGATCGAAGGCGTCTCCAAGGGCTACGAGCGCAAGCTCGAGATCGCCGGCGTCGGCTACGAGGCCGCGCTGCAGGGCAAGACGCTGGTGCTGAAGCTCGGCTTCAACCGGCCGGTGCGGTTCGCGGTGCCGGCGAGCGTCACCATCGAGGTGCCGAACCCGACGACCCTGCTGGTCAAGGGCATCGACAACCAGCAGGTCGGCGCCGTCGCGGCCTCGATCCGCAAGCTGCGCAAGCCGGAGCCCTACAAGGGCAAGGGCATCAAGTACAGCGACGAGGTCATCAAGCGGAAGGCCGGCAAGGCGTTCGCTTCGGGTGGCGGTGGGTAACAATGATTCGGTGTGCGGCAGTCCGGATCACGGGCGCCGCGACCGGAGGAAGACAGCATGAGCTCCACGTTCCAAAAGCATCAGAAGCGCCGCGGCAAGTCGGCCTCGATCCGCAAGCGCCTGCGCCAGGTCACCACCCGGCCCCGGCTCTCGGTCCACCGCAGCCTCGCGAACATCTCGGCGCAGATCATCGACGACCTGCGTGGGCACACGCTCGTCTCGGCGTCGTCGCTCGAGAAGGAGGTGCGCGGCGGCATCCAGGGCCTGCGCAAGACCGACGTGGCGAAGAAGGTCGGCTCCCTGGTCGCCGAGCGCGCCAAGCGCGCCGGCCTCGTCAAGGTCGCCTTCGATCGCGGCGCCTACAAGTACCACGGTCGCGTCAAGGCGTTGGCGGATGCCGCGCGTGAGGCCGGCCTCGAGTTCTGACCGATTCGACTGACAGGATTCCTAGCAATGGCGAAAGGCAAGTATCAACTGGTTCCGATCGACGAAGCCCTGTCGGCTGACGTCGAGGACGACGTCGTCGCGATCAACCGCTCCGCAGCGGTGGTCAAGGGCGGCCGTCGCTTCTCGTTCAGCGCGCTGAGCGTCGTCGGCAACCGCAACGGCCTGGTCGGCATCGGCTATGGCAAGGGTCGAGAAGTCCCCGGTGCGATCGAGAAGTCGGTCAAGGACGCGCGCAAGCAGATCATGCGCGTCGTTCGCCAGGGCACGACGATCCCGCACGCGACCGAGGGCATCTACTGCGCGACCAAGGTTCGCCTGCTGCCGGCCGCGCCGGGCACCGGCATCATCGCCGGCAAGGCGGTGCGCAAGGTGCTGGAGCGCGCGGGCATCACCGACATCCTGACCAAGAACTACGGCTCGACGAACGCTCTGAACGTCGTCAAGGCGACCATGATGGCCCTCAGCAAGCTGCGCAGCCGTGAGGACACGGCCGCGCTGCGGGGAGTGACTCTCGAATGAATCTCGCCGAAGCAAAGGCCCTCGGCCTCAAGTTCCCCGAGCGCAAGCGGGTCGGCCGCGGCGTCGGTTCCGGTCTCGGCAAGACCTCGGGCCGCGGCCACAAGGGTGCGAAGGCGCGCTCGGGCTGGTCGAGCCGCATCGGCTGGGAAGGTGGCCAGATGCCGCTCTATCGCCGGTTGCCGAAGCGCGGCTTCAACAACAAGAACTTCGAGAAGGTCTACACGATCGTCAACGTCAGCGATCTCGACGCCTTCGAGGCGGGCGCGGTCGTCGACCTGCAGGCCGTGCTGGCCAGGGGCCTGACCTCGAAGGAGAAGCACTCGGAGCTGTTCAAGCTGCTCGGCAACGGCGAACTCACCAAGGCCGTGACGGTCAAGGTCGACGCCATCACGAGCACGGCCCGCGCCAAGGTCGAGAAGGCGGGCGGCCAGGTCCAGGTGATCGAGGCGAAGCCGCGGCGGCCGAAGTTCGTCGCCAAGGACGGCACCAAGCGTACGCCTGGCTCGCCCCGCCGCCGCTGATCGCCGCACCATCCCATGAACCTGTCCTTCGGCAACCTGTTCAAGATCCCCGAGATCAGGAACAAGATCCTGATCACGCTGGGTCTGCTGTTGGTGTACCGCATCGGCTTCTTCATCCCGCTGCCGGGCGTGAACACCGCCGAGGCGCTGCGTCAGACCAAGAACCTGGGGGGCATCGGTCAGATCTTCGGCATGATGAACGTGCTGACCGGCGGCTCGCTGCACAGCGCGACGCTGTTCTCGCTCGGCGTGATGCCGTACATCTCGGCGAGCATCATCTTCAGCCTGCTGACGAAGGCGGTGCCGGCGCTGGAGAAGATCGCCAAGGAAGGCGCGAGCGGCCAGCGCAAGATCAATCAGTACACGCGTCTGGCGACGGTCGGCATCTGCCTGATCCAGTCCTGGTTCGTGATCTTCGGGCCGTTGGGCGCCGATGGCAGCAAGTTGCTGCAGGCCGGCGTGCGCGAGTGGTTCGGCCTCTACTGCATCGTCGTCATGGTCGCGCTGACCGCCGGCACGATGTTCGTGATGTGGCTCGGTGAGCAGATCACCGAGCACGGGATCGGCAACGGCATCTCGCTGATCATCATGGCGGGCATCGTCTCGAACCTCTACCCGTCGCTCGGCACCTACTTCCAATACGGCATGGACCGGGACGCGTGGCAGAGCCTGCTGCTGTTCCTGGGCGCCTGGGGAGTGGCGGTCGTCGCGGTCGTCTACATGACGAAGGCGCAGCGGCGCATCCCGATCCAGCAGGCGAAGCACACGCGCGGTCGGCGCGTCTACGGCGGCCAGCGGCACTTCCTGCCGTTCAAGGTCAACCAGGCGGGCGTCATGCCGATCATCTTCGGCTCGGCGTTGCTGGTGATCCCGGCGATGGTGGGCAAGGCGCTCGGCCTGACCTGGCTCGAGACCGCGTTCGGCGGCCAGCACGGCTTCTGGTTCGTGCTCAGCTACACGGTGCTGATCTTCTTCTTCTCGTTCTTCTGGACGTCGATGATGTTCCAGCCCAACGAGATCGCCACCAACCTCAAGGAAGGCGGTTCGTTCATCCCGGGCATCCGTCCCGGCAAGCCGACGGCCCAGTTCCTCGAGCAGACGATGGTCCGCATCACGCTGGCCGGCGCCGCCTTCCTCGCGGTCGTCGCGGTGCTGCCGACGCTGTTCGGCGCCAGCCGGGGCGGCGGCATGGACCAGGTCCTGATCTACTTCATGTCCGGCACGTCGATCCTCATCGTCGTGAGCGTGGCTCTCGACATGGTCGAGAAGCTCAACGCGATGCTGGTCATGCGCAACTACGAGGGCTTCCTCGAGGAAGGCCATCCGGGCCCCGGCGGCGCGGGTCGTGGGGTCGGACAAGGTGCGTCCGCCGGCAGCGGTTGGGGCCGCCGATCCAGCTGATGGCCACGGCGGTTTCATTGCAGGCACGCTGCGTGTTCCTGGGGGCGCCAGGCGCCGGCAAGGGCACGCAGGCCAAGCGGGTCGCCGAAGCCGCCTCGGTCGCCCACATCTCCACCGGCGACATGCTGCGGCAGGAGGTCTCTGCCGGCACGCCGCTGGGCCTGGAGGCCAAGACCTTCATGGATGCCGGCAAGCTGGTCCCCGACGAGGTGATCATCGGCATGGTCCGCGCCCGCATCCAGCAGCCCGACGCGAGGTCTGCCTGGATCCTCGATGGCTTCCCCCGTACACTGCCGCAGGCCGAAGCGCTCGACAGGAACCTGTCGGGTTCGGCCGCGCTGTCGCACGTGATCTACTTTGCCGTCCCGGAGTCCGTCCTGATCGGACGTCTCTCGGGCCGCCGGACCTGTTCGAAGTGTGGTGCCATCTGGCACGTCGAACACCAGCCGACGAAGACCCCCGGCATCTGCGATCAGTGTGGTGGCGCACTGGTGCAGCGCTCCGACGATCGCCCCGAGGCGATCGGCAAGCGTCTCGAAGTCTATCGGTCGCAGACGTCGCCCCTGCTGGCGTACTACCGCGACCGCCGGATCCTGCGGGAGATCGATGCGAATCGGTCTCCCGATGTCGTCTACAAGGAGTTGCTGAAGCTGATGCAATGACGAACCAGCCCGAACAGCCCGCCGATCACCCGATGGGTGGCCGTCCAGCCGAAGGTCTCCGGGCCAAGGTGGTCGGCAGTCTGGCGAACGGCTTGTTCCGACTGCAGCTGACAGACGGTCGCGAGGTGGTGGCACACGCCGCCCTCGAGCTCAGGAAGGCGTTCACGCGCCTGCTGCCGGGAGACCCGGTGCTCGTGGAGCTGTCGCCCTTCGATCCAGGTCGCGCCCGCATCTGTCGCCTGATCAAGTCACCGCATCACAGCGATCAGCCGTCTCCCACCGCCCATTCCCGCACCGAAACCTGTTGAACGGAGAACTGTCGTGAAGGTCCGAGCCAGCGTCCGCCGCATCTGCGAGCACTGCAAGGTCGTGAGACGGCGCGGCATCGTTCGCGTCATCTGCACCAATCCCCGGCACAAGCAGCGCCAGGGCAAGTAACGGCAGCAACCCCGCACCGCCGCAACCAGCACCGTCGCATCCAGCAAGGCAGCAACCAACATGCCCCGTCTACTCGGCGTCGACATCCCCAACGAGAAGCGCATCGAGATCGCGCTTCAGTACATCTACGGCGTCGGCCCGGCGCTCGCGCGCAAGGTCCTCAAGGAGCTGGCGATCGACGCCGGCGTGCGCGCCAAGGACCTGAAGGACGACGAGGTCGCCAACATCGCGAGCTATCTCGAGAAGAACTTCCCGGTCGAGGGTGCCCTGCGTCGCCAGACGCTGCAGAACATCAACCGGTTGAAGGAGATCTACTGCTACCGCGGTCTGCGGCATCGCCGTGGTCTGCCGGTGCGGGGACAGCGCACGCGCAGCAACGCCCGCGGCCGCAAGGGTCCGCGCAAGACGGTCGCCAACAAGAAGATCCTGAGGAAGTGAGATGAGCAGCACCCAATCATCGGGCGAGAAACGCAAGGCGCGCGTGCGCAAGAACGTCGGCAAGGCGGTCGCGCACGTGAAGGCGTCGTTCAACAACACCATCATCACGATCGTCGACAGCGCCGGCCAGGTGCTGGCGTGGGACTCGGCCGGCACCATCGGCTACAAGGGCTCGCGCAAGAGCACGCCGTTCGCCGCCCAGCGCGCCGCCGAGAAGGTGGCCGACAAGATCAAGAAGATGGGCGTGCACGAACTCGAAGTCCTGGTGCGCGGCCCCGGTTCGGGACGCGAGTCGGCGGTGCGCGCCCTGTCGAACTCGGGCATCGAGGTGAAGTCGATCGAGGACATCACCCCGCTGCCGCACAACGGCTGTCGCTCGCGCAAGCGTCGTCGCGTCTGATCGGCCCCTGCCGCACCGCACACACCTGAAGCTCGAACTCAATCTGGACTGAAATGGCCCGCAACAGCAACAACGTCTGCAAGCTCTGCCGCCGCGAAGGCGTCAAGCTGTTCCTGAAGGGACAGCGGTGCTTCTCGGAGAAGTGTGGCGTCAACCGGCGCAACTATCCGCCGGGTCAGCATGTGCGTCCCAAGAAGGGCACGGACTACGGCACCCAGCTGCGCGAGAAGCAGAAGTGCAAGCGCATCTATGGCGTGCTCGAGCGGCAGTTCCAGCACTACTTCACGATCGCGATGCGGCAGAAGGGCAACACCGGCGAGAACCTGCTGGTGCTGATGGAGCGGCGCCTCGACAACGTCGTGCTGAGCCTCGGCCTGGCCTTCTCGCGCTTCGACGCGCGGCAGATGGTCGCGCACGGACACGTCCACGTGAACGGCAAGCGCGTCGACATCGCCGGCTACCTCGTGCGTCCGAACGACACCATCGAGGTCAAGGGCGACGACAAGATGAAGAAGAAGGCCGGCGACGCCATCGAGATGAACAAGGGCCGTCCGTTGCCGGCGTGGCTGGAGGCCGTGCCGACCGAGCTGAAGGGCAAGGTGATCCAGTTGCCCAAGCGCGAGGACGTCAGTGTCGAGATCAACGAGCAGCTCATCATCGAGCTGTGCTCGAAGTAACAGGTCGCCGCACAGCTGGTCGGCCGACCCACAGAGTCAGGAGAATCCAAGATGCGTATCCGCTGGCGTAACTTCGAGTTGCCTTCTCAGGTCCGCATGGACCGGGACACCGCGACCCCGCAGTTCGGTCGTTTCGTCGTCGAGCCGTTCGAGAAGGGCTTCGGCGCGACGATCGGCAACGGGCTGCGGCGCGTGCTGCTGTCGTCGATCGAGGGCACCGCGGTCACGTGGGTGCGCATCGACGGCGTCGTGCACGAGTTCTCGACGATCCAGGGCATCCTCGAGGACGTCACGCAGATCGTGCTGAACATCAAGAAGCTGCGCGTCAAGCTGCACACCGACGCGCCGACGACGCTGCGCATCGACGTCAACCAGAAGGGTGAGGTGCGCGCCGAGAAGATCGAGGGCGACCACAACGTCGAGATCGCCAACCCCGAGCTGAAGATCTGCACGCTGACCGAAGACGTGCGTTTCTACTGCGAGATGCAGGTCCGCAAGGGCCGTGGCTACGTGACCGCCGAGGAGAACGTCAGCGACGAGCAGGAGATCGGCACGATCCCGGTCGACTCGATCTTCAGCCCGGTGCACCGCGTGCGCTACGCGATCGAGAACACGCGCGTCGGCAAGTCGACCGACTACGACCGCCTGGTGCTCGACATCTGGACCGACGGCACCGTCTCGCCGGAGATGGGGCTGGTCGAGGCCAGCAAGATCTACCGCAAGCACCTGAACCCGTTCGTCCAGTACTTCGACATGAAGGAGGACCTGGCGGTCGAGGGTGGCGTGCTCGCGCCGGAGGGCGACGAGGGTGCGCGCCGTCGCGAGATGGTCGACCTGTTGAGCAAGAGCATCGACATGCTGGAGCTGTCGGTGCGCGCCAAGAACTGCCTCGACAGCGAGAGCGTCACGCTGATGCGCGACCTCGTCGCGCTGTCCGAGCCCGAACTGCTGAAGGTCCGCAACTTCGGCAAGACCTCGTTGAAGGAGGTCAAGAGCAAGCTGAGCGCGCTCGGGCTGTCGCTCGGAATGAACGTCGAAGACTACAAGTGAGCCGGCCCTGCTGGCGCTAGAGGACTGCAGCCATGAAGCACAATGTCGCTGGAAAGAAGCTCGG
This sequence comes from Planctomycetota bacterium, assembly GCA_016794035.1. Lineage (GTDB taxonomy): Bacteria > Planctomycetota > UBA1135 > UBA1135 > UBA2386 > JAEUHS01. The sequence continues at coordinate 12,215 of JAEUHS010000055.1, read as the reverse complement.
GCGTAACACGGCCCACCGTGCCGCTCTGCGCAAGAACTTCGCCGTTGCGGTGATCCGTCACGAGCGGGTCGTCACGACCCTGCCCAAGGCCAAGGCCCTGCGTCCGTTCGTCGAGAAGATGATCACCTTGGCGCGCAGCAGCGATGCGAAGACCCGGCTGCACCGCATGCGTCAGGCCGTCGCGGCGCTGCAGGACAAGGACATGGTCAAGAAGCTGTTCGACGTGATCGGACCGCGCTTCGCCAACCGCGCCGGCGGGTACACCCGCATCCTGCGCATGGCCGACTATCGCATCGGCGACGGCGGCAGCAAGGTCGTCTTCGAGCTGGTCGAGAACGACGTGCTCGAGCGCAAGATGAAGGCCGCCGAGCAGGGTGCCGAGACGGTCGACGCCGACCAGGCCACCGCCGGCGCGTGACCCGGGTCGGCAGCGCGGGCGCTGCCGCGACGGCGGCTACGAACGCGTGAACGACATGTTCTCGGGGCCGACCAGCAGCGCCAGTTCGTCCAGCAGCAGGTCGCTGACGCGCACCCCGGTCTCGGCGCGGACGCGGAAGCAGTTGTCGCCGTCGTCGACGTCCAGGTGCAGGTGCTGCTGGCCGCGGTGCCGTGCCACGACCTCGTCGATGCGGGCGAGGTTCGCATCGGTCGCCAGGCTGCCGTGCAGGTGCAGCACGACGCCGGCCACTTCGCGCCGCACCACCTCGCTGGCGGGTTCGATCTGGTCGAGCAGCAGCGCCTTGTCCTCGCTGTTGGCGTCCAGCCGGCCGCTGAGGAACACGATCGCGTCCTCGACGATGCGGTCACGCATGGTGGCGTAGGCGCGCGCGAAGCAGGTCACGGCGACCTGACCCTCGAGGTCTTCGAGCAGGAACCGCGCCATCTTCTGGCCGGCGTTCTTGCCCTGCTTGATCTGCAGCACGCGCACCGAGCTGACCATGCCCGCGAGGCGCACCGTCGAACCCGGCTCCAGCCCGGCCAGCGACGCGGTCGACTGGCCGGCGATGCGACACAGGAACGCGCCGCGCTTCTCGAACGGATGCCCCGACAGGTAGAAGCCCAGCGACTCCTTCTCGCGCGCGAGCCGTTCGTGCTCGGGCCAGGCGACGTCGTCGCCGGCGGTCGCGGTCATGCTGACGGCTGGCGCCGCGAACAGCAGCTTCTGGCCGCGCCGCCGGTCCTCGCGCGCCGACGCCGAGGCGCGCAGCGCCGGTTCGATCGCCGCGAAGTCGGTGGCGCGCGAGCGGCCCAGGCTGTCGAACGCGCCTGCCTGCACCATGGCCTCGAGCGCCGCCTTGTTGAGCAGGGTGCCGTCGAGGCGTTCGCAGAGGTCCTCGAGCGAGCCGTAGTCGCCGCCGCGGCGCCGTTCCTCGACGATGGCGTCGGCCGTGCGGGCGCCGACGCCCTTGATCGCGCCGAGCCCGTAGCGGATCCCGTCGGCCTCGACGGCGAACCAGCGCATCGAGCGGTTCACGTCCGGCAGCAGGATCGCCTTGCCGGCGCGCCGCGCCTCGTCGACGAACTCCTTGATCTTGTCGCTGTTGCCCGATTCGACGGTCAGATTGGCCGCCGTGAACTCGAGCGGGTGGTGCGCCTTCAGCCAGGCGGTCTGGTAGGTGACCAGCGCGTAGGCCGTCGAGTGCGACTTGTTGAAGCCGTAGCCGGCGAAGTACTCCATCGTCTCGAACAGCTCGCGCGCGAACCGCTCCGCGTAGCCGCGCCCCTTGGCGCCGGCGACGAACTGGTCCTTGAACTTCGCCATCACCTCGGGCTTCTTCTTGCCCATCGCCTTGCGCAGGTTGTCGGCGTCGCTCATCGAGAAGCCGCCGATCAGGTTGGCGATCTGCATCACCTGTTCCTGGTAGACGATGACGCCGTAGGTCGGCTCCAGCACCGGCCGCAGGTCGTCGTGCGGGTAGACGACCGGCTCCTCGCCGTGCTTCCTGCGCACGAACATGTCGACCATGCCCGAACCGAGCGGTCCCGGCCGGTAGAGCGCGAGCACGGCGATGACGTCCTCGAAGGTGTCGGGCTTGAGTCGCGTCAGCAGCTCGCGCATGCCGCCCGACTCGAGCTGGAACACGCCCTGCGTCTCGCCGCGCGTCATGATCGCGTAGGTCGGCGGGTCGTCGAGCGGCAGCGTGGCGAGGTCGATCCGCTCGCCGCGCACCTCCTGCACGAGGCGCATGCCCTCCTGCAGGATGGTCAGCGTCTTCAGACCGAGGAAGTCCATCTTCAGCAGGCCGACCTCCTCGAGCTCGGTCATCTGCCACTGGGTGATCACGTCCTCGCCGTTCTTGGCCAGCGGCACGTAGTCGCGCAGCGGGCGGTCGGCGATCACGACGCCGGCGGCGTGGATCGACGAGTGGCGCGCGAGTCCCTCGAGCTGCAGCGACAGGTCGAACAGCCGCTTGTGCTGCGGCGAGCTGTCGCGGATCTGCTGCAGCTCCGTGTCGGAGTCGAGTGCCTGCTGCAGCGAGGCCCCCGGGCCCTGCGGCACCTTCTTGCACAGCTTGTCGACGTCGGCGATCGGGAAGTCGAGCACGCGGCCGACGTCGCGCAGCACGCCGCGGCTCGCCATCGTGCCGAACGTGATGATCTGGCAGACGCAGTCGTTGCCGTACTTCTCGCGCACGTACTGGATCACCTCGTCGCGCCGATGGCCGCAGAAGTCGATGTCGATGTCGGGCATCGACACGCGGCCCGGGTTCAGGAAGCGCTCGAACAGCAGCGCGTAGCGCAGCGGGTCGACATCGGTGATGCCGAGGCAGTAGGCGACGATCGAGCCGGCCGCGGAACCGCGCCCCGGCCCGACCGGGATGCCCATGCGGCGCGCCTGCTGGATGAAGTCCTGCACGACCAGGAAGTAGCTGACGAAGCCCAGCTTCTTGATCACGCCGATCTCGTAGGCGAGGCGCTGTCGCACGTCGTCGCCCGGCGTGCCGTAGCGCTGCCGGGCGCCCTGGTCGCACAGCTGCTCGAAGAACGAGTCGGGATCGGCGCCGGAGGCCGGCTGGAACACCGGCAGGTGGTAGACCCCGAACTCCATCGACACGTTGCAGCGTGCGGCGATCTCGACCGACGCCTGCAGGGCGTCCGGCCAGTCGTCGAAGGCCGCCGCCATCTGGGCGCGACTCTTCAGGAACAGCTCGTGCGAGCCCATTCGGAACCGGGTCTGGTCGGCGACGGTTTTGCCGCTGCGGATGCAGAGCATGATGTCGTGCGCCAGCCAGTCGTCCGGCTTCAGGTAGTGCACGTCGTTGGTGGCGACGCAGCGGATGCCGAGCTGTTCGCCGATCCGGCGCAGCGCGCCGCTGACCTTGCGCTGCGCCTCGAACCCGGTCTCGGCGACCTCGAGGAAGAAGTTGTCGGGGCCGAACAGTTCGCGCAGCCGCGCGGCCGACTGGCTGGCGCCGGCCAGGTCGCCCTGCTGCACCGCGGTGGCGATCTGCGACGACACCGTGCCCGACAGCACGATCAGCCCCGCGCGGTGTTGCTCGAGCAGTTCGAGGTCGACGCGTGGCCGGTAGCTGAAGCCCTCCAGCCAGGCGCGGCTCGACAGCTTCTTCAGGTTGTCGAGGCCCTGGTTGTCGGCGGCCAGCAGCGTCAGGTCGTGCGTCGGGTTGTCGGCGCCGGCGGTCTCCCGGTGCGTGCGCCCGGCGACGTAGGTCGTCTGGCCGAGGATCGGCTTGACCTGCCGCGCGCGGCAGGCCTGGTAGAACTCGACGGCGCCGAACAGGTTGCCGTTGTCGGTCAGCGCCAGCGCCTGCTGTCCGTCCTCGGCCGCCGCGGCGACCAGCTTGCCGACCTCGACCGGGGCCGCGAGCAGGCTGTAGTGCGAGCGCGCATGCAGGTGGACGAAGGGCGGGGCGTCGCTCATCGTCCGTCAGGCTACGCAATCCGGTGCGGGCGGCCCAGTGCGGAGCGTCGGGCGCGTCAGCGGCCCCGCGGTCCGCTGGCGCGCGTCACCGGCCGGCGGCCTGCGACGCCGAGTTGGGCGGCCGGTTGGAGAGCAGGCCGGTGCGGCGGCCGGCCTCGGCGAACCGCGTCAGCACCTGCTCGATCTGCTCGTCGGTGTGACTGGCGATGAACGAGGTGCGGATCAGGTCCTGCCCGGCGGGCACCGCGGGCTGGGTGACCGCGTTGGTGAACAGGCCGCAGTCGAACAGCACTTTCCAGAGCCGCAGCATGCGTTCCTGGTCGCCGACGATGACCGGCACGATCGGGCTGGCCAGCGTGCCGGCGGTCGAGAAGCCGAGCGCGGCGAGGCCGGTGCGCACGCGGTGGGCGAGCTGCAGTACGCGCCGCCGCATCTCCGGCTTGGCCTCGATCAGATCCAGCGAGGCCAGCGCGGCGGCAGCCGAGGCCGGCGTGATCGAGGCCGAGAAGATCAACGACCGCGCATGGTGGCGCATGAAGTGCACCACCTTGGCCGGGCCGGCGATGAAGCCGCCGAGGCTGGCGAAGCTCTTGCTGAAGGTGCCCATCACCAGGTCCGGGTGGATGCCGCAGTGTTCGGCGGCGCCGCGGCCGTGGTTGCCCAGCACGCCGACGGCGTGGGCCTCGTCGACCATCAGGCGGGCACCGTAGTGATCGGCGAGGGCGCGGATCTCCGGCAGCGGCGCCAGGTCGCCCATCATCGAGAACAGCCCGTCGACGACGATCAGCACCGCGCGCTTCTGCGCGTGCGCCCGCTGCAGGTGGCCCTCGAGGTCGGTCAGGTCGTTGTGCCGGAACTTGCGCACGTCGGCGAAGCTGAGCCGGCAGCCGTCGATGATCGAGGCGTGGTTCTCGCGGTCGCACAGCACCACGTCGTCCTTGCCGCAGATCGCCGAGATCGCCCCGAGATTGGTCTGGAAGCCGGTCGAGAAGCAGAGCGCCGCCTCCTGGCCCATGAAGGTCGCGAGCCGCCGTTCGAGTTCCTCGTGCAGTTCGAGCGTGCCGTTCAGGAACCGCGAGCCCGAGCACGAGGTGCCGTAGCGTCGGATCGCCTCCTGGGCCGCCTCCCGCACCTTCGGGTGGTGCGTCAGGCCCAGGTAGTTGTTGCTGCCGATCATGATCAGCCGCTTGCCGGCGACCTCGACCTCCGTTCCCTCACTCCCGTGCAGCGGGATGAAGTACGGATAGATCCCCAGGGCCTGCAGCTCGTGAGCCCGCCCGAAGCCGTCGCACTTTTGGAAGATGTCCAAGGCCCGGGGGATGGTAGATTCCGGCATCGGCGCTGACAAAACCTTTGTACTGGCTTGGTCCGGTCAGAATCGCACGCTGCGGTGCCACCGGTCCTTCTGCTGACCGGGGCGACCGGGTTCCTCGGCAACCGCCTGGTCCGGTTGCTGCAGGACCGCGGACTGCCGCCCGACCGGTTGCGCTGCCTCGTGCGCGATCGCGACCGGGCCCTGCGCGCCGGCATCCCGGCGTCCAGCATCCGCCTCGGTGACCTCGGGGATGCCAACGGCGGACCGGGCCTGGCGGCCGCGGCCGACGGTGCGGACGTCGTGTTCCACCTGGCGGCCGAACTGAAGGGCTGGCGCGGCGGCGCGTTCGCGGCGGTCAACGTCGGCGGCACCGAGCGCCTGCTGCGCGCGGCCAGCGCGGCGGCCCCCGCGGCCCACTTCGTCCTGGTGTCGTCGCTGGCGGCTGCCGGGCCGAGCATCGACGGCGTCGGCACCGACGCGATGCCGGCAGCCTGCCGGCCCGTCTCGGCCTACGGCGAGAGCAAGCGCGACGCCGAGTTGCGGGTGGTGGCCGGCCCGGCGCCGTGGACGATCGTGCGGCCGCCGGTGGTCTACGGACCCGGCGACGGCGCGACGCGGTTGCTGTTCCGGCAGGCGTGCGCGCCGGTGACGGCGGTGCCGCTGCGCACGCGACCGCTGTCCGTGATCCACGTCGACGACGTCGCCGAGGCCCTGCTGCGCATCGCGACGGTGCGGCCCGCCGGGGCCGTGCTGCCGCTCGACGGACCGGAGCGTTCCGACACCCACGCGTTCGTGCGGGCCATCGCCGCCGCCAGCGGCCGGCGCGCGCGCCTGCTGCCGGTGCCGATGGCGGTCGCGGCGCTCGGCGCCGCGGCCAGCGATGCGTTGGCGGCGCTGCGGCGCAGCGCCGGCTTCTTCAGCCGCGACAAGTTGCGGGAGATCCGCGCGTGTGGCTGGGTCGCCGATGGTGGTCCGGCGCGCGAACGGCTCGACTTCGTCGCGACGACGCGGCTGGCCGCCGGCCTCGCCGACGTCGCGCGTCGGGAGGGATTCCGGCGCGGCGTCACTGCAGCAACTGCATGAGCAGCGCCTTCTGCACGTGGGTCCGGTTCGCGGCCTGGTCGTAGATCACCGACCGCGGGCCATCGAGCACCGCGTCGGTGGCGGCGACGTTGCGGCGCACGGGCAGCGGGTGCATCAGCAGCGCGTTGTCGGTGCTGGCCATCAGCTGCTCGTCGACGCGCCAGCCCTGCAGCGACCGCTTCACCATCGCCTCGCGCTCGGTGTCGTCCCAGTACTTCGTGCAGCCCCAGGAACGCGCGTACAGCACCTCGGCGCCGCGCGCCGCGGCCTGCATGTCGTTCTGCACCAGCAGCGAGCCGCCGGCGTCCTGCGCCAGGCCCCGGCTGCGCTCCAGCACCTCGGCGTCGACCTCGAAGCCGAGCGGATGTGCGAGCGTGATCTGCATGCCCATGCGCGCGGCGACCTGCAGGATCGAATGGGTCGGCCCGAGCGACTTCGGCTCGGGGTGGTTGCACCACAGCAGCGTCAGCCGCCGGCCCTTCAGCGACACCAGGTTCTCGCGCATCGTCAGCGCGTCGGCGAGCGCCTGGCACGGGTGCTCGAAGTTGGTCTCGAGGTTGATGACCGGCACGCTCGAGTACTTCGCGTAGCTGCGCAGCAGCAGTTCCTGGCGGTCGCGTTCCCAGGTGCCGACGCGCGCGGCCGAGCGGATGCCGAGCGCGTCGACGTAGCGCGACAGCGTGCGCGCGGCGTCCTTGACGTGCTCCTCGGCGCGGCCGTCCATGATCGCCTGGTCCTGCGGCTCGAGCTCGTAGAGGTCGTCGCTGGACAGGTTGATGCAGTGGCCGCCCAGTTGCACCATCGCCACCTCGAACGACACGCGGGTGCGCAGGCTCGGCTGGAAGAACAGCAGTCCGAGCGTCTTGCCCGCCAGCACCTGGCCGGGCCGCTTGCCCTTGGCGCGCGCGGCGAGGTCCAGCAGGTCGTCCAGCTCGTGGCGGGTGAGATCGGCGGTCGAAAGGAAGTCGCGCTTGCTCACGGGTCCCGGTTTCGATGGAGTGGGCGACGATAGATGGACATGCCGTCACCCTCAAGCGAAGACGTGCGCTGGATCGCGCGATGTCTCGAACTCGCGCGCGCGGCCGCCGCGGCCGACGAGGTGCCGGTCGGCGCCGTGGTGGTGATCGACGGCGCCGCCGTCGGCGAGGGCCGGAACTGCGTCGAGCAGCGGCGTTCGCCGCTGGCGCACGCCGAGCTGGAGGCGCTGCAGCAGGCGCTGGCGGCGGTGGGGGAGAAGCGGCTGCCGCAGGCGACGCTCTACTGCACGCTGGAGCCGTGCTTCCTGTGCGCCGGCGCGATCCTGCACAGCCGCGTGCGCCGCGTGGTGTTCGGCGCCCGCGATCCGAAGTTCGGGGCCGTGCGGTCGCTGGCCACCCTGCTCGAGGACGTGCGCCTGAACCACCGCTGCGAGGTCGTCGAAGGGGTGGGGGCCGAGGCCAGCGCCGAGCTGCTGCGCACCTTCTTCCGCGGCAAGCGGCGGAGCTGACGTTCGCTGTTGAAATGCCTCCGGCGGGTCGGCACGATCCCTCGCCTTGTTCGGCGTCCCGCACCCCCCGGTGCGGTTGCCCTCGCGGAGAGGTGCCAGAGCGGCTGAACGGGCCGGTTTCGAAAACCGGTTGGCCTGCAAGGGTCACGGGGGTTCGAATCCCCCCCTCTCCGCCATCTTCTCTCGCACCGCAGGTGCGAGAAGCGAGGGCGGCGCGGCGATGCGCCCTGACGGGCGATCGCCGACGGGGAGCTTGCCGGGGCCGTCGCTGCGCGGTGGCAATACGCTGGCGAATGCGGGCAGCCAACACCGCGGCGACGGCCGAGGACCTGACCACGGGCCGGGGGCGAAGGGGAGAGGGGCGCGAGCAGGGGCGTCGGCGTTCGGGGCGGCGTTGGCCGAGTTCGGGGCCTGTCGGTCTCTTCTCTTCTCTCTCTGCGCTACGCCTGCTTCGGCTCGCTGTTGGCCGGTTGCTGGACCCAGCGCTTGTCGAACTTCGGGTTGGCGATCAGGACGTCGCAGGTGCTGCAGACCTCGGGGTAGTCCTTGCTGTTCATGCGGCGGCGGAAGTCGCGGTACCTGGGGCCGTTCCAGATCTCCTGCAGCGACTGCTCGTTGGTGTTGCCCATCTCGAGTTCGCGCGGGCCGCGGCAGCATGGGAAGACCCGGCCGTCGGGCTCGATCTTGACGTAGCTGCTCGCCATCGAACAGAAGTGCGGGAAGCGGTCGCGCACCTCGTCGAGCATGATCGACAGCGCGTCGCCGGTGATGCCGCGCACGGCCGGCACCAGCGGCGTGATGTTGCGGCGGTACGGGTCGTCCATGTCGACGTGGAAGTTGAGCCCGCGCGCCTCGGCGCGCGCGCAGGCGCGGTCGAGTTCGCGCACGATCTCCTCCGGTGGGAACGCGGCGAACACGTTCTGCTCGGCGCAGCGCGCGGCGTTGTCGAGCATCGGTTGCACGCGCAGGTCGCACTTCGCTTTCACGGCGCCGCGGTCGGCGAGGAAGTCGATCAGTTCGGCCATGCCGCGCAGGTTGTCCTTCACGAGCACGGCGACGAAGCCGACCGGGATGCCGCGTTCGGCGGCGACCGCGAGCACCTCGGTCAGGTTCTGCACCACCTGGTCGAAGTCGGCGCCGGCGCGCAGCATCTCGAGCACCGTCTTGTCGGCGCTGTCGAACGAGATCCAGAGCTTGTGGATGCGGTCGGCCATGTCCGCGAACTTCGCGCCGTCGAGCAGCGTGCAGTTCGAGTACATGTTCAGGTAGACCTCGTGCTCCCGGCACTTGTCGACCACCAGCCGGATGTTGGCGAGCATCGGCTCCGACAGCGCCGACGGCGTCCACAGCGTCGTCATCGGCAGCACGCCGTCGAGCAACTCGACGGCGTCCTCCTTCTTCATCACCTGCACCGGCACGCCGTCGGCCTGCGCGCACATGATGCAGCGCAGGTTGCAGACGTTGTTGGGCGCGAACTCCAGCCACGCCGGCTGCGACGTCCATTCTTCCGCACCGCTGGCCAGGTCGGCGATGACGGCCATGTAGTTCCTGAGTTCGCGGACGATCTTGCTCATGCGTGCATGCGGGCGGGCCCGGTCGGGGTGCAACAGGATACCCCATGCGGGCGCGGCCGGTGGCACCGCCTGGTCCGCTACGTGGCGGGCGGCGGCGGATCCGCGCGCCGGTCCGGCCCCTACCTCAGGTTCTGCCAGAGGAACGTGTAGGCGAGCGCCGCCATGAACGCCGCCTGCTTGTTGTCCGCGGCGCCGCCGTGGCCGCCCTCGATGTTCTCGTAGTAGAGCGCGTCGTGCCCCTGCTCCATCATGCGCGCCATCATCTTGCGCGCGTGGCCGGGGTGCACGCGGTCGTCGCGCGTCGACGTCGTGAACAGCACCTTCGGGTACTTCCCGTCGGGCTTCAGGTTGTGGTACGGCGAGTAGCGTCGCAGCCACACCGCCTCTTCGGGCACGTCGGGGTCGCCGTACTCGCCCATCCACGACGCGCCGGCGAGCAGCTTGTGGTAGCGCAGCATGTCGAGCAGCGGCACCTGGCAGACGATCGCGCCGAACAGCTCGGGATACATCGTCAGCATGTTGCCCATCAGCAGGCCGCCGTTGCTGCCGCCCTGGATGCCGAGGTGCGCCCTGCTGGTGATCTTCTGGGCGACCAGGTCCTCGGCGACCGCGGCGAAGTCCTCGTAGCACTTGATGCGGTTCTGCTTCAGCGCCGCCTGGTGCCACCTCGGGCCGAACTCGCCGCCGCCGCGGATGTTCGCGACCACGAACACGCCGCCCTTCGCGAGCCAGCACGAGCCGACGCCGCCGCTGTAGCTCGGCGTCATCGACACCTCGAAGCCGCCGTAGCCGTACAGCAGCGTCGGGTTGCTGCCGTCGCGCTTCAGGTCCTTCCGGCCGACCAGGAAGTAGGGGATCGGCGTGCCGTCCTTGGACCTGGCCTCGCGCTGCGTGACCTCGAGTCCCGTGGTGTCGAAGAAGCCGGGCAGGCTCTTCAGCGGCACCGCGGGTCCTGCGCCGATCGTGCCGATCGACAGCGTCGTCGGCGTCAGGTAGTCGGTGACCGTCAACCAGTAGGCGTCGCTGTGCTCGTCGTCGATCGCCGAGGCGCCGATGGTGCCGAACTCCGGCAGGCCCGGCAGCGGCTCGTGGCGCCAGGCGCCGTCCGCGTGCGTCAGCACCGAGATCCGGTTGCGCACGTTGTCGAGCACGTTCAGCAGGATGTGGTTCCTGGTCGGCGAGAAGCCCGCCAGCGAGGTGCGCTCGGTCGGCGCGAACAGCACGTCGAACGTGCGCTCGCCGGCGAGAAACGCCTCCAGCTTGCAGGCCAGCAGCGAGCCGGCGGCGTGGGTCGTGCCGCCGACGGTCCAGTCGTCACGCAGTTCGAGCAGCAGCCACTCGCGGTGCACGTTCGCGTTGGCGCTGTCGGGCTTGTCGACCTTGACCGGCTCGCCGTCGCGCAGCAGGAACAGTTCGTTGGTGAAGAACGTGACGCCGCGGTAGACGAGGTCGCGTTCGAAGCCCTCGGTCTGGTCGCGCGACGCCGACAGGAACACGTCGTCGACCTTGCCTTCGGCGACGACGGTCGCCGACGCCAGCGGCGTGCCGCGACGCCACAGCTTGGCGATGCGCGGGTAGCCCGACGAGGTCAGCGAGCCCGGGCCGAAGTCCGTGGCGACGAACAGCGAGTCCCGGTCGCGCCAGGCCACCGTGCTCTTGGCCTCGGGCAGCACGAAACCGTCCTCGACGAACGCCTTCGCCTCGACGTCGAACTCGCGCGTGACGTTGGCGTCGGCGCCGCCGCGCGACAGCGACAGCAGGCAGCGCCGGTAGTCCGGATGCAGGAACGAGGCGCCGTGCCAGACCCAGTTCTCGCCCTCCTGCGCGCCGAGCGCGTCGAGGTCGAGCACGACCTCCCACTTCGGGTTCTGCTGGCGGTACTCGTCGAGCGTCGTGCGCCGCCACAGGCCGCGCGGGTTCTTCGCGTCCTGCCAGAAGTTGTAGTAGTGCGCGCCCTGCTTGCCGACGAACGGGATGCGCGCGTCGCTGTCGAGGATCGACAGGATGCGGGCCCGTGCCTCGCGGAAGAACGGCGTCTCCGCCAGCAGTTTCTCGCTCTGCGCGTTGCGCTCGCGCACCCAGACCAGCGAGCGTTCGCCGCCGACGTCTTCGAGCCACTGGTGGGGATCGTCGGTGGGGGAGGACTGGGTGGGCATCGGAGGCGTCTGGGCCATCAGGCTCGTGGACAGGAGAAGGGTCGTCAGCAGGCGGTTCATGGTGGGTCCTGGTGTTGCCAGACTAGCCGCAGTGGCGGCGTCGAACGACTAGACGTGTGCGCGGCGTGGGGCGCGAAGGGAACGCGCAGGAATCTGCTGTCTGGCCGAGGTGCGCTCGCTACGCTCCGCGCGGCGGTCAGGACATGCGGCGGATACCGATCGAAACGCGCGCCGGCGCCGGGGCTCCGGCGTGGATCGAGGTCGACCTCGGGGCGATCGCGCACAACGTGCGCGCGTTCCGTTCCGTGTTGCGACCGGGCTGCCAGCTGATCGCCGTCGTCAAGGCGAACGCCTACGGCCACGGCATGGTGCCGGTCGCGCAGGCGGCGCTCGCGGCCGGTGCGCGCGGGCTCGCGGTCGCCAACGTGTCGGAGGGCGAACGGCTGCGCGCGGCGGGCGTCACGGCCCCGGTGCTCGTGGTCGGCCCGGTCGAGCCGGGCGAGGCGAAGCGGCTGTTCGAACTCGATCTGGTGCCGGGCCTCGGCTCGCGCGACCTCGCGCGCGCGCTCGCCGCCGTGCCCGGCCGCGTGCATCCCGTGCACGTCGAGGTCGACACCGGCATGCGGCGCCACGGCGTGCCCGCGGCCGAGCTGCCGGCGCTGCTGCGCGAACTGCGCGACCGGGGCCGGCTCGCGGTGCAGGGCGTGTTCACGCACTTCGC
>JAEUHS010000004.1 GCA_016794035.1 Planctomycetota bacterium | reverse complement strand
GTTCGAGGTCACGGTCGACGACGGTGCGACGACGGCCAGCGACTCGGTCGCCATCCTGGTGACGGCCGACGACGATGCGCCGACCGCGGATGCGGGCCCCGACCAGACGGTGGCGGAGACGACCTTGGTCACGCTGACGGCAGCGGGTTCGAGCGATCCGGAAGGCCAGGCGCTGAGCTACAGCTGGACGCAGACGGCGGGGCCGGCCGTCACGTTGAGCAGCACGACGGCGGTGGCGCCGACGTTCTCGGCGCCGGACCTGCTGGTCGACACGACGCTGACGTTCGAAGTCACGGTCGACGACGGCACGAACACCGCCACCGACAGCGTCGAGATCGTGGTCACCGCTCAGACCTAGCGAGCACGGCGCGCTGGTCCCGGGCCCGGACAACCGCACCGCACGGCGCGGTCAGCGCCGCCGCGGCGCGGGTTTGCCCTTCGCCGGCGCCTTCTTGGCGCTCGTCGCCTGAGGCTTGCGTGGGGCCGCCTTCTTGGCCGTCGCCTTCTTGGCCGTCGCCTTCTTCGCGGTCGCCCGCTTGGCCGGTGCCTTCTTGGCGGCCGGCTTGCCCGGCGACTTCACGGCCTTCTTGCCCGCTGCAGCCGTCCGCGGTCGCGTCGTCGCTGCCGTGGACTTCGCTGTCGACTTCGTCTTCGTGCCTGGGGTCTTCTCGGATGGCGCCGTGCCGACCGCCTTCGCCGCCGGTTGCAGGAGTCTGCGCAGCACCATCTGCAGGATGCCGCCGTGCTTGTAGTAGTCGACCTCGACCGGCGTGTCGATGCGGCACTGCGCGTGGAACATCGTCACCTTGCCGGTCTCGGGGTGCGTCGCGGTGACCTGCAGCAGCTGGCGCGGCTGCACGCTGTCGTCGACGGCGACGTCGAACAGCTCGTGGCCGGTCAGCCCCAGCGACTCGCGCGTCTGTTCGTCGCGGAACTGCAGCGGCAGCACGCCCATGCCGACCAGGTTGCTGCGATGGATGCGTTCGTAGCTCTCGGCGAGCACGAACTTGACGCCGAGCAGCATCGTGCCCTTCGCCGCCCAGTCGCGCGAGCTGCCGGTGCCGTACTCCTTGCCCGCCAGCACGCACAGCGGCACGCCGTCCTGCTGGTAGCGCATCGACGCGTCGTAGATCGCCATCACCTCGCCGCTGGGCAGGTGCTTGGTCATGCCGCCCTCCTGGTTGACCAGGAAGTTGCGCAGCCGGATGTTCGCGAACGTGCCGCGCGTCATCACGCGGTCGTTGCCGCGGCGCGCGCCGTACTGGTTGAAGTCGGCCGGCTGCACGCCGTTCTCGATCAGGTAGCGGCCCGCGGGGCTGTCGACCTTGATGTTGCCGGCCGGCGAGATGTGGTCGGTCGTCACCGAGTCGCCGAGCACCGCCAGCGCGCGCGCGCCGAGGATCGGCGGGATCGACGACGTCTTCTGCGTCATCGTCGTGAAGAACGGCGGTTCCTGCACGTAGGTGCTCGTCTCGTCGAACGGGAACAGGTCGCTCTTGACCGCGGTGATCTCCTGCCAGGCGGGCGGGCCCTGGTCGACGACCGAGTACTGCTGCTGGAACGCCTGCGGCGACATGCTGCGGGCGATCGTGTCGGCGATCTCCTGCTGCGTCGGCCAGATGTCGCGCAGGAACACCGGCTGGCCGGCGTGGTCCTCACCGAGTGGGTCCTGGTCGAGGTCGATGTCGACGGTGCCGGCGATCGCGTAGGCGACCACCAGCGGCGGCGACGCGAGGTAGTTCGCCTTCACGTCGGGATTGACGCGGCCCTCGAAGTTGCGGTTGCCGCTGAGCACGGCCGCGGCGACGAGATTGCCCTGTTTGATCGCGGCCGACACCGGCGCCGGCAGCGGGCCGCTGTTGCCGATGCAGGTCGTGCAGCCGTAGCCGACGATGTGGAAGCCGACCTGCTCGAGCGCGTGCAGCAGCCCCGCCTTCTGCAGATAGTCGGTGACCACGCGTGAGCCCGGCGCCAGCGACGTCTTGACCCACGGCTTGCGCGTGAGGCCGCGTGCGGCCGCCTTCCTGGCCAGCAGGCCCGCACCGAGCATCACCGACGGGTTGCTGGTGTTGGTGCAGGACGTGATCGCCGCGATCACCACCGCGCCATGACCGATCGAGGCGTCGTCGCCCGCGACGGTGGCGGTCGCGCCGACCTGTTCGGGCGCGAGGCCGAAGCCGCGCTCCTTGATCGCCTTGGTCAGCCCGCCGCGGAACTCCGCGCGCATGTCGTGCAGCGTGACGCGGTCCTGCGGTCGTTTCGGGCCGGCGAGGCTCGGCACCACTGTCGACAGGTCGAGCGACAGCACGGCCGAGTACTCCGGCACCGCGGCGGCAGGCGTCCAGAACAGACCCTGCGCCCGGTGGTAGGCCTCGACCAGCGCGACCAGGTCCTTGGGCCGACCGGTGCGCTCGAGGTAGCGGCAGGTCTCCTCGTCGACCGGGAAGAAGCCCATCGTCGCGCCGTACTCGGGCGCCATGTTGGCGATCGTCGCGCGGTCGGCCAGCGACATGGCGGCGATGCCGGAGCCGAAGAACTCGACGAACTTGCCGACCACGCCGTGCTTGCGCAGCTGCTGCGTGACCGTCAGCACCAGATCGGTCGCGGTCGCGCCTTCGGGCAGCTTGCCCCGCAGCTCCATGCCGACGACTTCCGGCAGCAGCATGTAGGTCGGCTGGCCGAGCATCACCGCTTCGGCCTCGATGCCGCCGACGCCCCAGCCGAGCACGCCGAGGCCGTTGATCATCGTCGTGTGCGAGTCGGTGCCGACGACCGTGTCGGGGAACACCAGCGTGTCGGCGCCGTCCTTGCGGGTCAGCACGCAGCTCGCGAGGTACTCGAGGTTGACCTGGTGCACGATGCCCATGCCCGGCGGCACGGCGCGGAAGTTGGTCAGCGACTGCTGGCCCCACTTCAGGAACTCGTAGCGTTCGCGGTTGCGATGGAACTCGAGCCGCAGGTTCTCCTGCTCGGCGCCGCGGTTCGCGAACGCGTCGACCTGCACCGAGTGGTCGATGACGAGGTCGCACGGCACCAGCGGGTTGATCTTCTTCGGATCGCCGCCGAGGCGCCGCATCGCCGCGCGCATCGCCGCCAGGTCGACGACGCACGGCACGCCGGTGAAGTCCTGCAGCACGACGCGGCCCGGCAGGAACGGGATCTCGACCAGTCCGGCGGTCGACGGGCCCCAGGCGGCGATGTTCTGCACGTCCTTCTCGGCGACCACGTAGCCGTCCAGGTTGCGCAGCGCCTGCTCGAGCAGCACCCGGATCGAGTAGGGCAGCCGCGCCATGCGGCCGACGCCGGCCCGCTCCAGGGCGGGCAGCGAGAAGTAGCGGAAGGTCTGCTTGCCGATTTCGAGCTTCGAACGGGACGAGAACGGATTCCTGGAGGGCATTGGGCGAGAGGTTCCCGCGGCTGACCGCGCCGCGTGGGCGAACCGTTCTATCCGTTCCCCGCGCCGCAGGCAAAACTGCACCCGATCGCGGCCGGCTCCAGTCCGGCGGCCGCAACGGCCGATGGCATCGGCGTGATGAAGTTCCCCTCGCTGCGCGTCCTGTCCCTCCTCCTGGCCTCGCTCGCCGCGGGCTGCATGGTGCCGAACCAGACCGCCGACTTCGCCACCAACGACCTGCTCTACACCGACGTGCCGTTCGCGACCAAGGCGCCCGGGGACCGCGGGCTGTTCGTGGCGCCGATCGTCGACGTGCGCGATCAGGTCGTGCTGCCGACGCACGACCACGGCTTCCCGATCGTCTACGGCGGCGACGACTTCTGGGAGCGGCCGGTGCGCGAGATGCTGGCCGAGGTGCTGCAGCGGCAGCTGGCCGACAGCCAGCTGTTCGGCCGCATCGTCGACGCGGCCGAACCGTCGACGCTGGTGCTGAAGCCGACGCTGGTGACGTTCACGCTGGGCGCCACCGAGGCGATCTCCGGTCGCCGCTCGTTCGCCGAAGTCGGGCTGCGGCTCGAGGTGCTCGGTCCCGCCGACAGCGCCGGCAAGCGGCCGGTCGTGCTCGACCAGCTCTACACCAGCCGGCAACTGTCGGAGCTCGAGCTCAACCCGGTCAGCCCCTACCGGCTGGTCGGCCGGGCGCTGCAGCAGAGCATGAGCAAGCTGCTGGGCGGTCTCGACGGCAGCAACGTCGGCCGCAGCAACGTGCCGCTCGCCGCCGCCGCGAGCACGTCGCCGCCCGCCGCCCCGCGCTGAACTGCCGGCGCGTGACGCAATGTGGCCGCCGCGGCCCGGTTCGGTGATCTGCGGAAGATTCTCCGGCGCGCGGGAGCGCGGGCGAGCCCGACAACGTCGTGGCGCCACGACGGCGTTTCGCCGTCGATCCCACAGGAGTTGTCATGTTCGCTGTATCACGTTCTGCGGTGTTCGCGGTGTCGTTGTCCGTGCTCGGCTCGGTCCTGATCGCCCAGGATGGCAAGACGCCACCCGTTCCGACCCCGGCGCCCAAGGCCGAGAAGCAGGGCGACAAGCCGATCGAGAAGAAGGAGACCTACGCGGTCGTCGAGGCCGGCCATCACATGAGTGCCGTTGCCGACAGTGCGGTCGAAGCGATGCGCAAGGAGAAGCACGCCGCATTCGAAGCCGCGCTGGCCGAGTTCAACAAGGCCAAGGCCGCGGCGGAGGCCAGCAAGCAGCCGTTCGACCGCAAGGCGCCCAAGGAGGAGACGATCGTCGTCGTCAAGACCGGACTCGCCTCGATGGCGGACGCCGAGAAGGCGATCGCCGAACTGAAGAAGGCCCACGAGAAGCCGAAGGACAAGCCGAAGGACAACCCGGCGCCGGCGCCGCACGGTGACGGCGGCAAGAAGAAGGGCTGATCCCGTCCATCGATCCCGATCGACTCGCTGCGGCCTCGCCTGGGTTGGGCGAGGCCGCGCGCGTTCGGGGCCGGTCAGCCGCCGCTGCCGAACTCGATCTCGGCGAAGCCGGCCGCGTGGCAGGCGTCGACCGCCCTGGCGACGTCGTCGTAGCGCGCGCCGCGCTGCCCTTCGACCACGCACGGCATCAGCCTGCGGCCGCCGTTCGCGCGATCGGGCACCTGGCTCTGCGGGTCGCGCGCGATGCGTTCGAGTTCCTGCCGTGCGGCCGCGAGGTCGGTGAACAGGCGCGGTCCCACTTCCCAGCGCGCGCTGTGACCGGTCAACCTGTAGCGCGCGGGCCGACCGGTGGCCGGATCGATGGTGCCGGCGGCGAAGCCGGCGGCGTAGACCTCGGTGCCGGGCGCGTCGCCGTGCACGCGCACGACCACGCGCTCCAGCGGCGGGACCAGCCCGGCCGCCGGGCCGACGTCCTTCGGCAGGTAGGCCGCCAGCTTCGCCTCCAGCACGCGGAAGTCGATGCAGACGAAGAACACGATCATCAAGAACACGACGTCGATCATCGGCGTCATGTCGGACCTGGCCTCGTCCGGCACCGGTTCGGGATGGTTGCTCATGGGGGGATCTCCTCGTGGCCGTGACCAACGTGTCGTCCCTCCGATCGGCTCACCGGCGATCGCCGGCAGCGTGCCGCGCCGCGGCTATTCCGCGTCGCCGAACAGCGCCGTCAGCATCGCCACCAGCGGCCGTCCGGTCGGGCGGCCGTGCTGCCAGTCGCCGTCCTCGCAGCCGCTGCCGCCGATGTCGATGTGCGTGAACGGCAGCGGCACCGCGCTGTCGGTGCCGTGCTTGTCGAGGCCGCTGGCCAGGCACAGGAACGCCATCGGGAACTGGTGGCCGCGCGGCGTCGCCGAACTCGGCGCGTTGTTGCACGACAGCACGTCGTCGGCCTTGCTCTTCGGCTGCACGAAGTCGAAGTCCTCGCGGCGCAGGCGCGAGACCTCGAACGGATCGCCGCAGCGGTCGCCGTGCTCCATCAGCGACGCGGCGACGCCGAGCGCGCGCGCCGGGCCGTTGTCGAGCGCGATGTTGTAGGGACCGACGGCGCGGCCGGCGTGGCCGGTCAGCGTCGCGACCGAGACCAGGCGCGGCTCGTCCTCCTTGCAGCCGTCGAGGCGCAGGTGCGACAGCAGGTCGGCCAGCACCAGCCGACCTTCGGCGTCGGTGTTGCCGATGCGCACGCGGCAGCCGGCGTGGCTGGTGACGATCTCGTCGCTGACGTAGGCCTCGCTGCCGATGCTGTTGCGCACGACGCCGAGCTCGGCGATCAGCCGCACGCCCTTGCGCTTCAGCCGCGCGGCGGTCAGGAACAGCCCGGCGACCGCCGCCGCGCCGCCCTTGTCGCGGCTCATGCCGGCCATGTGGCCGTCGGTCTTCAGGTCGGCGCCGCCGGTGTCGTAGGTGACGCCCTTGCCGGCGAACAGCAGCGTGTGCTCGATCTTGCCCTTCGGTGTGTATTCGAGCCGCACCACGCACGGCCGGTGGCGGGCGACGCCGAGCGACGCGCGCGCGACCGCCATCAGCAGCGGGTAGTCCTGCCGCAGCTTCTTCACGTCCTTCTGCACGGTGATCTTCACCGGCAGGTCGGCCAGCGCCTGCTGCACGTAGGCGGCGAACTTCGGCGGCGCCATGCGTTCGGGGTCGGTGCCGCACAGATCGCGCGTCAGGCGCAGGCCGGCCTCGGTCGCCTCGACCCAGGCGGCGTCGGCGTCGGTGAAGGTGCCGCCGATCACGCCGACGCCGATCTTCTGCACTGGCTCGACGGCCTTCTCGCCGAGCGCCTCGCGCGCCTCCAGCGGCTGCCACAGCGCCCCGGCGGCACCGAGCGCCGCGACGCGCGCGGCCAGTTGGTAGACCTCGCCGCTCGGCGGCGCCTCGACCAGCAGCAGCACCTTGGTGGCGCCGGCGTCGCGCGCGCGGCGCATGCCCTTGGCCGCCGCCTCGGCGTACCGCCGCACGTCGTCGTGGTCGCGGAACAGATGTCCGGTGGGAGCGACGATCAGCCGGCCGCCGGCGACGCCCGCGGCGGCGATCAGGCCGACGACGTGCTGGAAGCGGGCGTCGGCGGCGGCCGCCGCGAGCAGGTGCGACTGCAGCGCCGGCACGTCGACGGTCGCCGGCGCGTGGCCGACGAGCACGACGGCGTCGAAGCCGCTGCCGCTCGCGGCGGCCTTCTCGGGGGACTTCACGGCGGTGATCGTGGTCATCGACGGCATCGTGCGGACTGCGGGGGCGCACCGCAATGGTGCCGATTTCCCAGCAGCTGCCGTTCGTCGACCCCCGCCGCGGTCCATAGCATGCGCGGTCCCGTTCCCGAACCTGCCCATGCGCATGCTCCACTCGCTCCGGGTCCTGCTGGTCGTCGGTTCCGCGCTGCTGGCGCCCGGTCTGCGGGCGCAGGGCACCGAGCGGCTGCCGTTCGAAGACACGCGGAAGGCGCTGGCGTCGCAGGGCCGCGTGCCGGCGGCGCGGTGGGCGGCGGACATGCAGGGCGCGATGCAGCTGCCGTGGGCGCTGCAGACCGCCGGCAGGCAGGATTTCGAGCTGATGCTCCACCCGCGGTCGCGGCACGGGCCGAACCGCCAGCTGCGCGCCTTCGATGCCGAGTTCCAGTGGCTGCGGCTGAAGAAGCTGCTGTCGCCGAAGCGCGCTGGGTAGGATCGGTGCCGATGTCCTCGATCGAGACCCCCGCCGTGCGCGTCGAACGCGCCTTCGTCGACGAACTGTTCGATCGCCCGCTGCTCGACCTCGTGTTCCAGGCCGCCACGGTGCACCGCCGGCACCACGCGGCCGATCGGGTGCAGTGTTCGCAGCTGCTGAGCATCAAGACCGGCGGTTGCCCGGAGAACTGCGGCTACTGCTCGCAGAGCGTGCACCACGGCGGCGAGGTCGCGCGCGAGCCGCTGCTCGACGTCGATGCGGTGCTGGCCGCCGCGAAGCAGGCGCGGGACGGCGGCGCCGACCGCTTCTGCATGGGCGCGGCGTGGCGGCAGGTCAAGGACGGCCCGGAGTTCGACCGCGTGCTGCAGATGGTCGCGGGCGTCAAGGCGCTCGGGCTCGAGAGCTGCGTCACGCTGGGCATGCTGCAGCCGGCGCAGGCCAGGCGCCTCGCCGAGGCCGGCCTCGACTACTACAACCACAACCTCGACACCGGTCGCAGCCACTACGACAAGGTCGTCACCACGCGCTGCTACGACGACCGGCTGGCGACGCTGGACGCGGTGCGCGGCGCCGGCCTGAAGACCTGCTGCGGCGGCATCGTCGGCCTGGGCGAGACGCGCGCGGCGCGCGCCGAACTGCTGTGGCAGCTCGCGAACCTGCCCGAGGCGCCGACCAGTGTGCCGATCAACGCGCTGGTGCCGATCCCGGGCACGCCGCTCGGCGAACAGCCGCTGCTCGACTGGACCGAGATCGTGCGCGCGGTCGCGGTCGCGCGCCTCGTGATGCCGCGTTCGATCGTGCGCCTGTCCGCGGGCCGCGCCGAGATGCACGAGGCGGCGCAGGCGCTCTGCTTCCTCGCCGGTGCCAACTCGATCTTCCTCGGCGACGAACTGCTGACGACGCCCAACCCGAGTCCGCAGTCGGATGCGGCGATGCTGGACAAGCTCGGTCTGTCGCCGCTGCAGACCACGCGCGCGTGAGCCTCGAGCGCGAACTGGCGCGCGACCTCGACGCGCTGGCGGCGGCGGGCCGGCGCCGCACGCTGCCGGGGCCGGCGGTCGGTGTCGACTTCGCCAGCAACGACTACCTCGACCTCGCGCGCTCGCCGGCGCTGGTCGCGGCGGCGCGCGACGCGATCCTGCAGCACGGCGCCGGCGGTCGCGCCGCGCGCCTGCTCGGCGGCGGTTCGCCGCTCGAGGTCCGGCTCGAGGCCGCGGTCGCCGACTGGCTCGGTGCCGCGGCGGGGCTGTTCTTCCCCAGCGGCTACCAGGCCAACGTCGGTCTGGTGTCGGCGCTGGCCGGACCGGGGGACGTCGTCGTCGCCGACGAACTGGTGCACGCGTCGCTGGTCGACGGCGCGCGGCTGTCGCGCGCGCTGGTGCTGGTGCACCGCCACGGCGACGCCGAGCACCTCGCGGCCTGCCTGCGAACGCAGCCGGCGCGCGCGGCGCGGCGGCGGCTCGTGCTGACCGAGAGCGTGTTCAGCATGGACGGCGACCTGGCGCCGCTGGCGGCGCTGCTGCAGGTGTGCGCCGAACACGCCGCCCATCTGGTCGTCGACGAGGCGCACGCGGCCGGTCTGCTCGGGCCGCGGCGCGCGGGGCTGGCGGCGCCGTTCGCGGACGCGCCGCAGCTCGCGGCGCGCGTCGTCACCGGCGGCAAGGCGCTCGGCGCCGGTGGGGCGGTGGTGGTCGGCGGCCGCGCGCTGGTCGACTGGCTGCACAACCGCGCGCGGTCGTTCGTGTTCACGACCGCGGCGTCGCCGGCGGTGCCGGCCGCGTTCCTGGCGGCGGTGTCGCAGGTGCGGGCCGACGGCGGCGCCAGCGAACGCGCGCTGGCGGCGGCGCGGCGACTCGCGGCGGCGCTCGGCGTGCCGGCGCCGGCGGCCGCGATCGTGCCGTTCGTGCTGGGCGACGAACGCACGGCGCTGGCCGCCGCCGCGACGGCGCAGGCCGCCGGCTTCGACGTGCGCGCCGTGCGGCCGCCGACGGTGCCGGCCGGCAGTTCGCGGCTGCGGCTGGTGTGCCGCGCCGGACACGGCGAGATCGAGATCGATGCGCTGGCGACGGTGCTGCAGCCGTTCCGAGCGGCCGTCGGCGCGTCCGCGGCGCGCGCGGCGCGGCGCGGCCCGCTGGTGGTCGCCGGCACCGACACCGACGTCGGCAAGACCGTGGTCGCGGCGCTGCTGGCGCTGGCGCTCGCGCGCGCCGTGCCCGCGGCGAGCTACTGGAAGCCGGTGCAGACCGGCGCGGACGACGACACGGCCAGCGTGCGGCGCCTCACCGGCGATGCCGGGGTCACCCTGCGCGCCCCGCGCTGGTCGCTGCCGCTGCCGGCCTCGCCGCACGCGGCGGCGCGAGCGGCCGGCGCGACGATCGAGCCACTGACGCTGGCGCAGGACTTCGCCGCGCTCGCCGCCGACACCATCGTCGAACTCGCCGGTGGCCTGCTGGTGCCGCTCGACGAACGCACGACGCAGCTCGATCTGCTGCTGCACGTGCGTCCGCGGCCGCGCGTGGTGCTGGTCGCGCGCGCCGGCCTCGGCACGTTGAACCACACCCTGCTGTCGCTCGAAGCGTTGCGCCGTCGCCGGCTCGAACCGGAGGCGCTGTTCCTGGTCGGCGACCCGCACCCGAGCAACCGCGCGACGCTGCAGGCGATGGGCGGGGTCGCGCGCGTCTACGAGGTGCCGCGGTTCGCCGAGCTGTCGCCGGGCGCGCTGGCGACCTGGCTCGCCGCGCACGATCTGTCGTGGCTGGTGTCGGCATGACGCGCGACGAGGAGCTGCTGCGCCGCGACGCGCGCGCCGTCTGGCATCCGTACACGCAGCACGGCGCCGATCCGGCGCCGCTGGCGGTGCGGGCGGCGCACGGGGCGCGGCTCGAGCTGACCGACGGCCGTTCGATCGTCGACGCGATCTCGTCGTGGTGGTGCTGCCTGCACGGCCACGGCCGGCAGGAGATCGCCGCGGCGATCGCCGATCAGGCGCGGCGGCTCGACCACGTGCTGTTCGCCGGCTGCACGCACGAACCCGCGGTGACGCTCGCCGAACGTGTGCTGGCGCTGGCGCCGCCGGGGCTCGAGCGCGTGTTCTTCTCCGACAACGGTTCGACCGCGGTCGAGGTCGCGCTGAAGATGGCGCTGCAGGTGCACAGCCATCGCGGCCAGCCGCAGCGGCGCGTGTTCGTCGCGCTGGCCGGCGCCTACCACGGCGACACCTTCGGCGCGATGGCGGTCGGCGACCCGGAGCCGTTCTTCCTGCCGTTCGTGCCGCTCTTGTTCGAGGTCGTGCGCGTGCCGGCGGATGCCACCGCGGTGGCGCGCGCGCTCGACGAACTCGGACCGCGCGCGGCCGGCGTCGTGCTCGAACCGCTGGTGCAGGGCGCGGCCGGCATGCAGATGCACGGCGTCGACTTCGTGCGCGCGGTGCGCGCGCTGTGCACGGCGCGCGAGCTGCCGCTGGTCGCCGACGAGGTGATGACCGGCTTCGGCCGCACCGGCGCGGTCTTCGCCTGCGAACGCGCCGATATCGCGCCGGACTACCTGTGCCTCGCGAAGGGTCTGACCGGCGGCACGCTGCCGCTGGCGGCGACGCTGACGACCGGCGCGGTGTTCGAGCAGTTCCGTGCGGCGGACCGGCGGCGCACGTTCTTCCACGGCCACACGTTCACCGCCAATCCGATCGCGTGCGCGGCGGCGCTGGCGTCGCTCGACCTGCTCGCGCGCGAACGCACGCCCGAACGGCTCGACAGCCTCGGCGCGCGCATCGAGGCCGGATTGCGTGAACGCGGTCAGCGGGTGCGGCGCACCGGCGGCATCGTCGCGTTCGACCTGCCGATGCCCGCGGGCGGGCCGGCGGGCCACCTGCAGGCGCAGGCGCCGCGCTGGCGCCAGATCGCGCTCGCAGGCGGAGTCCTGCTGCGGCCGCTCGGCCCGGTGGTCTACGCGATGCCGCCGAGTTGCACCAGCGACGCCGACGCCGATGCGATCGTGCGCGCGATGCTGGCGATCGCGGCGGCGGCAAAGGCATGAGCGCGTTCCGCGACCCGCAGGACTTCGTGTTCGTGCCGGCGCTGCAGGCCGCGTTTCCGGCGATCCTCACCGAAGTGCGCGCGCTCGCGGCCGCCGACTGGATCGAGGCGCCGGACTCGCTGACGACCGTCGAAGGCGCCTACGACGAACGCGGCTGGCACTACGTCGCCTTGTTCGATCCGGCGCACGACACCGCGCCGCAGCGCGCGCGGTGCCCGGTGACCGCTGCCGCCTGCGCGGCGGTGCCGGGCCTGGTCAACGCCGGCCTCTCGCGGTTCTGCCCCGGCACGCATCTCTACCCGCATCGCGGCGAGCTGCAGGGCGTGCTGCGCTGCCACCTGCCGCTGGTCGTACCCGACGGCGACGTCGGCCTGCGTTTCGGCACCGAGACGCGCCGCTGGCAGCCGGGCAGGTGCCTGGTGTTCGACGACACCATCGAGCACGAGGCGTGGAACCACGCCGCGTCGGACCGGGTCGTGCTGATCGTGACGTTCAGTGCGGCAGCCAGCCGCTCTGCGTGAGGAACGCGAACAGCTCCTCGGCGAGCAGGTCGTGGCCGAGCGCGCTCGGGTGCAGGTCGTCGGGGGCGACGACCAGCGCGGACTCGCGCAGCGGCACGTCGGCGTGCGTCTGCAGCCATGCGCGTTGCCGTTCGGCCGCCGTGACGACCGGCAGGCCGAGCGCGTCGCAGACGGCGCGCGCGGCAGGGTCGATCTCGGTGTGGCAGCTGACCAGCAGGTGGAAGCCGTGCTCGCGCGACAGCGCCACGAGCCGCTCGAGGGCTCGGCGGTAGCCGTCGACGCCGACCATGTGCCGGTACGGCGCCGGCACGCGCGCGGGGTCGCGCTCGAAATGCAGCCGGTCCGCCATCGGCGCCGGTTCGAGCGGGCCGTTCGGCCGGCGATCGGCGCGCAGCACCCGGTACGCGAGGTCGTAGAGGCAGCACCGGTCGAGCCGCAACGGGTCCGGCGGCAGCAGCAGGAAGTTCGGCAGGTCGAAGTCGTTCTCGACGAAGTCGATCAGCACCACGTCGGGCCGCAGCGGCAGGCACTTCGCCTGCAGCGTCGCGACCTCCATCGCGGTGTTGTAGCCCGGCACGCCGGTGTTGACGGTGACGACGGTGCGCTGCGGCAGCTGTGCGGCGAGCCGCTGCTGCAGCCGCGCGAGGAACGTCTGTTCGGCGGCGACGCCGGCGCCGAACAGCACCGAGTCGCCGATGCCGACCACGACGAATGCGTTCGCCGGCCGCGGGTCCGGCGGATCGCCGCCGCGGCAGCCGAGGTGGCCGGTGCGCAGCGGGTGGCGCTGGAACTCGACGTCGAGGTCGGGCAGCAGTTCGTAGACGATGTCGGGCTCGCGCGCGGGCCGCACGATCTGGCCCAGGCGCACCGGCTGGCCCGGGCGCAGCTGCGTGCCGGCCGCGGTCTCTTGGCGCCAGCGCGCCAGTTCGTCGTCGTGGCCGAACCACCTCAGCACGCGCAGCGCGACCTCGGCGGCGAGCAGCGCGAACGCGCCCGCCGCGGCGGCGAGCAGCAGGCGCCGTCGCCAGCGCTGCCAGGTCGTGCGTTCGCGCGTGCCCATGGTGGCATCAGACGGCACCGGGGGCGGCGCGCAAGCGGCGGCCCTCAGCGTTCGACGACCAGGTCGCCGACGGGTTCGTCGCGCTCGGTCGTCAGCGTCGCCGCGCCGATGGCAACGGGCGCCCGCGCCGGGCCGGCGTAGAGCCGGTAGTCGGCGCTCGGCAGCGGGCCGAGGCAGAACGTGCCGTCGCTGCCGGTCGTCGCGTCGAGGCGCACGACCAGGCCCGTCGCATCGACGCGAGACGCGGTCACGGTCGCGTCGGCGACCGGTGCCCGCCGGGCGTCGACCAGGCGACCGGTGATGCTGCGCTGCGGCAGCTGGTCGGCCCGCAACTCGAACACGACCTCCTGCTGGTCGGTCGGCACGTCGCGAACCAGCGCGAACTGCACCATGCTCATGCCGCCCGGCAGCGTGGTGAGGATCACTTCGACGGTGCCGTCGCGCGCGAGCGGCAGTTCGCCGGTGCCGTCCGCCTGGATCGGCACGATCGACGGCGCCTCGCCGTCGCGCAGCGGCTGGCTGCGCACCATGGCGACGACGCGGGCGTCGGTGGGCAGCCGCTCGCCGCGCAGCACGATCTTCAGGCTCTGCGCCGCGGCGAGGTCGGCGCTCCAGGGATACGTCGTTCCCTCGTCCAGGGTCAGGGTCGCGCGGCGCAGCGTGGTGGTCTGCTGCATCAGCGACACCGTGTGCTGGCCGGGCACGATGCCGTCGATGCGGTACGAACCGTCGGCGCCGGTCACCGCATGGCGCATGCCGAACAGGTTCTGCAGGTAGCCGATCGGTGCCGCGGCAGTCGCCCAGGCGAGCACGTTGGCGCCGGCGACCGGCGCGTCACCGCGGGTCACCGACCCTGCGAGGGTCGCGCCGGCGCGCAGTCGCAGCTCGGCGGTGGCGTTCGACCGGTCGAGTTCGACCCAGGCCGGGGCGAACGGCAGCTTGCGCGCGAACACGATCTGCGCGCCGAGACCGATCTCGTCGCTGACGAACGAGCCGTCGGCGGCGGTGTGCAGCCACGTGGCGCGCACCTGCGGCTCGGCGGGATCGACGACCTGCACCGTGCGGGCGCCCGCCGGCAGGATCGCGACGACGGCGTCGTGCACGCCGCGCCCGTCGGGGCCGACGACGTAGCCGCGCACCGTGCGCGCCTGGTCGCCGAGTTCGAGCTGCATCGCGACCGTGCTGCCGGTGGCCCCGCGCACGGCACGGGCCGGCGACGGCTCCCGCTGTGGCGCGCGCGCCTGCAGTTCGATGCCGGGGACCAGGTGCTCGATGGCGAAGGCGCCCTGCGCGTCGGCCGTGCCGACCGGCGTGGCGCTCGCGCGGCTGCCGTGCAGCACCAGCGTGGCGCCCGGCACCGGCGCGCCGCGGCGGTCGACGACGTGGCCCTCGACGCGCAGGCCGGTCGGCAGCGTCACTTCGCGCTCGACGGTCCGGCCGGCGCGCGACGTGATCACGCCGACGGTGCCGATGCGATCGACGTCGATCGCCCAGTCGCCGTTCGGCAGCGCGGCGAAGTGCACGGTGCCGTGCTCGTCGGTGGCGAGGTAGTCCATGCGCCGACCGAAGTCCTGCAGCTCGGCGAACGGGCAGAGCGCGACGCGCACCGAGACGGCCGGCTCGTGCCGCGGCGTCCGCACCCGCACGACGACTTCGCCGCCGACGGTGGCAGTGGGCGCGGCGGTCGGCTCGGCCGGGCTGGGGTCGGCCGGTGGGAGCCGTGCCTCGGCGACCGTGCGCCGGTCCGGCTCCAACCCCGGCGCCTCGAGCGGCGCCGACGCGGCCGCGGCGGGGGCCGCACGCGTGCCTGGATCGGGCGCGACCGGGGTGGGCGGTTCGTGCAGGAACCAGAACAGACCGAGCGCGGCGAACAGGGCCGCGGCACCCGCGGCGACGAACTTGTGGTGCAGCACGAGCAGACCTCCGAGCAACAGCGGGGACCCGGCCCCGACCCCGGTTCCGCCTGCCTGCGTCAGCACCGACTGGCGCACCGCCGCGAGCCCGCGGCCCGCCACCGCGACCGCGACACCGCCGGCGAGACTCGCCGGCAGCGTGCGCCGCAGCAGTTCGAGGCCGCGCGTCACCTGCGCGCGCACGGTGCCGGCCGGGCGTTCGAGCGCGTGCGCGACCTCCTGCGCCGGCAGGCCGTGTTCGAACACGAGCCGCAGCACCGGCCGGTAGACCTCCGGCAGCCGGTCGATCGCGGCGCGCAGCTCGGCGCGCAGCTCCGACGCCTCGGCGTCGAGGCCGGCGTCGGTGACCGCGTGCGGCAGCCGCGCCGCGTCGACGGCGCGCCGGCCGGCGCGCCGCGCCGCGCGCGCGTGGTTGGCCAGGATGCCGCACAGCCACGGCAGCACGCGTTCGCCTTTGCGGTGCGTGTCGGCCGCCTCGATCGCGGTCACGAACGTCGCCTGCAGCAGGTCTTCGGCCTCGGTGCCCGGCGGTGCCAGGTGTCGCGCGAGGGCCAGCAGTTCGGGGGCGGTGCGGTCGAACACCACTGCCAGCGCCCGCGGCTCACGCCGCGTCTGGAAGCGCCGGAAGGCGAGCTCGACCGTGCGGAAGGGGAACATCACCGGTCCTGGACCGGAGCGGCGCCGTGTGCTGCGTGCGGCACGAGAAAATCCGTCTCACACCTCGGTCGGCAGGTCGGCGATGCGGCGCGCGGACCAGGTGCCGGTGCCGCCGCCGAACAGGTGCTGGCCCTGCTCGTCCTCGGCCACGACGCGCGGGCGGATGCGCCACTGGCCGCGCACCGATTGGCCGTCGGCGGCGAGTTCGCCGACGTATTCGATGCAGTGTGGTGCCGCCGGCGGGTTCGCGATGCCGAACGCACGTTGCAGCCAGCTGCGGGTCTCGACCATCTGGCCGTCCGGGTCGGTCACGTAGCCCACCGGCATCGTCTTCACGAACTCGATCGTCGAGCCGCGCCGGGTGCCCAGGATCCGGCCGCGCTCCGGCATGCCGCCCTTCGACGCGTCGTCGCGCACGTAGCCAGCGATACGGCGCAGCCACGACTCGGTCAGGCTCATCGTGAACGGCACGCTCTTGCCGGCGAAGTCGTAGATCTCGCCGTACGTGTACTCGCCGTGCCAGGTGCCGGAGACCTTCACGACGTCACGCCTGCGGACCGTCGTGGCAGCTGCGCCCAGGCAGGCACGTGCTCGGGTGCACGACCTCGTCGTCGGGGCCGACGCAGGTGCACGTGCGCGCGCACCAGTAGTAGCCGTCGCCGGGGAACCGCCGATCGCCGAACACCTCCTCGTCGAGGCCGTGCGTCAGCAGGTGCTTCAGCACCATCGCCGGGCACAGGTCCTTCGGCATCAGGTCGGCGCGGATCTTCTTGTGGGGTCGTTCCATGGCGTCACCTCGTCGCCCCTTGCAGGGCCTCGCGCACGATCGCCTTGCCGACCGTGACCTTGTAGCCGTTGCCCACCAGCGGCGAGGCGCCGGCGAACGCCACCTCCGCGACCTTGCGGAACAGCGGCTCGCTCGGCGCCTGGCCGACCAGCAGCTTCGCCGCCGCCGGCCGCGGCAGCGGCACCGGGGCGACGGCGCCGAGCACCACGTCCGCGGCGGTGATCTTGCCGCCGTCGAGCACGACGCGCACGGCGCAGGCGGTGGTCGCCCAGTCGAAGTTCTGCTTCTCGCGGCTCTCGCAGTAGCTGGTGCGCGTGCCGGCGGGCTGCGCCGGCACGTGGATCGCGGTGACGATCTCGCCGTGCGCCAGCGTGTGCTCGGGCGCCTCGGCGCGCGGTTGCTCCGGGAACAGGTCCGCGAACGCGCGCCGCCGCACCTTGCCGTCGAGCAGCGTCGAGTACTCGGCGCCGAGCGCCAGCAGCGGCGGCGCCAGGTTGCTCGGGTGCACGCGCACGCAGTCGGACCAGCCCAGCACCGCGTGGTAGCGGTTCTCGCCGGTCATCGCCAGGCAGGTCGGGCCGCGGCCGCCGTGCAGGCAGCGG
>JAEUHS010000094.1 GCA_016794035.1 Planctomycetota bacterium | reverse complement strand
GCCGCCGCCGCCGAGCCCCGACCATGGCGGCGCCAGCCACTCGGCGATCAGCCACACCAGCAGCAGCAGCAGCACCAGCGGCACCAGCCGCCGCCAGCGACCGAGCCGGCGGCGCCCGACGTGCGCCAGCGCCGCGGCGGGCAGGCGCGGCAGGCGGGCGTCGACGTCGCGGCCGAGCCAGCGCAGCATCGGCGTGTCGGGGCGGCGGCCGCGATGGTGTTCGAGCCAGGTCGCGAGTTCGTCGCCGACCGGATCGAGGCCGGTGCCCGCGTCGCCGCCGCGCAGCAGCGCGGCGTCGGCGATGCGGCGCGCGCCCAGGGCCGCCCAGGCCGCCGCCGCCAGCACGATGGCGACGAGCCCGCCCAGCACCACGAGCCGCTGCGGTGGCCACCACCACGCCGCGGCGATGGCCGGCACCGTCGCCAGCAGCACCGCGCGCAGCGCCAGCGCCTCGGCCGCGCGGCGCACGTGCTGCCGCCGCAAGCGCCCCGCGAACGCCCACAGGCGCTCGGCGGGCTCGGCAGCGGCGGCGCCCACGTTCGCGATCTCTCGCACGGGCGCGATCATGCGCGTTCGCCGCCGCGAAGAAAACGGCCGGGACAGGGGCAACGCGCCCCTGCCCCAGCCTCTCGGAAGGAGGAGACGCTCCTGCATCGACGGCGACCGCGACCGGGCGCGCGGGCGCGGTCCGCCGGCGGGCGACCCGCGCGACCGGCGCGCGCGCGGTGGTCGATGCCACGGCCGCGGCCGCGGCGGTCCCGGGTCGGGACGGGGTCGCGAGGTCGCCTTCAGTCGCGACGCGGCGAGAGCCGGTGGCCGCTACTTGTTGCCGTCGGCCGGCGGGCTGCCGTCATCGGCCGGCGGCGCCGGCGGGTCGAACAGCTGCGCCCTGGCATCGAGCTCGAACGGCGTCACCGTGCCCGCCGGCCAGGTCATCAGGAACGGCACCTCGGAACTGGTCAGGTAGTACTCGTTCTTGCCGTCGACCTTGTTGCCGACCGCGAGCCTCAGCACGCGGTCGCCGGCCTCCTCGTGCAGCGTCAGTTCGAGTTCGATCGCCGGCGGCAGCAGGCCGAGTTGCTGCAGGTTGCCGGCGCGCGCCAGCGGCAGCCGGAAATCCTGCACCGCGAGGTAGCGCAGCCGTTGCAGCAGCGTCTCGACCTCGGTCTGGCGCACGGCGCCGACCCCTTGCGGCGCGTCGACCGCCTGCCACGCCGACTTGCCCTCCTCGCGCGCGAACACCAGCGGCACCTCGCCCGAGGCCGTGTTGCGGATCGACAGGCGCCGCACCTTGTCCGGCTCGAGCTTCGCCAGCACCTTGTCGAGCCACAGCGTCTCGTCGACGTCGCGGCGCCAGCCGGCCGGCTGCGGCTCGTAGAGGATCACGTCGGTCGAGTCGCTCTTGCGCACGAACACGCCGCGCACCGCTTCGGTGCCGGTCTGGCCGGCGCCGGCGTCACGGCCGACCAGCAGCTCGGCGGTCACGTGCTTGCCGGTGGTGTCGACGACCTTGATCAGGAACGCGTGCTCCTCGTCGAGCCCGTAGTTGGCGAGCTGGTCGGGCGCGGCGTTCGGCTGCACCAGCGTCTCGCGGTCGGCGCGGATCGCCTGCAGGTGCGCGAACACGTCGCGTTCGACGCGGTCCTTCAGCACCGGTGCACCGGCACGGTCGCCGGCCGTGGCGCCGAGCTGGAAGCCCTTGTCGCTCTTGACCAGCAGCAGCTGGTCGTAGGCGACCGGACGCTTCTGGTCGGGGTTCTGCGGATCGGGCGGCGGCTGCTCGGCCTTCGGCTTGCCGAGCAGCACCTGGCCGACGTTGTCGGGGGTGAAACCGTCGAACAACAGCGGAATGCGGCTGATGTCGGTGAACACCTCCGCCTCGCTGCGCAGCTGCAGCCAGGTGGGCACGGCGAGCACGACGGCCGCGACCAGCAGCACGACATTGGACTTGGCGAGATTCATGGTCGGGTTCTCGTGGCGCCTCAGCTCGGCAGCGAGGCCAGGAAGGACTGCTTCTGCGCGCGGCGCACCAGCAGCACCAGCAGACCGAACACCGCCAGCATGCCGACCGGCAGCAGCACGTTGAGCCAGCGCAGCCACGCGGTCTTGTTGCGCAGCGTCTGCTCGGCGAGCCGCGGGTCGCCGCCGGCGATCGAGTCGGTGGCGACGAACTTCAGCTTGCGATCGACCGGGACGCGCGACTGCAGTTCGAGCAGGTCGCGGTCCTCGGCCAGCCAGTCGAGCAGCTGGGCGAAGAACGCCGGCCCGAGCGCCGACCACGGGCCGCCGGCCTGGCGGTAGTCGCCGCGCACGAGGTCGTCGCGGATGAAATCGCTGTCGCCGATCACCACGATGCGGCCCGGCCGTTCGGCCGCGGCCAGCGCCTCGGCTTCCGGCGCGGCCTTCGGGATCGAAGAGTCGGTCTCTTGCGGCGCCGGCGGCCCCACTTCGTCGGGCTTCGGCGCGTCGGCGGCCGCGGCCGCGCCGGCGTCGGCCTCGGCGGCCTGCTTGGCCTCGGCGGCCTTGCGCGCCTCCTCCTCCTTGATCTCCGACGGGCGCCTGGGTCGCTCGGCGCCGGCGAAGAACGACGCGAACGTGCCGCGCACGTCGACCATCAGCGGCGCCTGCTGGCGCGGCTCCGAGCCGAAGCGCTCGACCAGCTTCTGCTGGAACTTCTGCAGGTTGGCCATCTGCGTGCGGGCATCGCCGCGGCCGAGCGGATCGAGCATCGCCGGCGGATCCTCGGCCAGCACGGCCGGGCTCGACCGCATCAGCACGCGCCCGGTCACGCCCTCGGGCAGGTCCGCGACGCCGGCGCGCTCGCGCAGCCCGACCCAGGTCGGCCAGTAGAAGCCCGGCCCGCGGCCGATCTGCTTGAACACCTTGAACAGGAAGTCGTCGGTCGGGATGCCGGGGCCGAACTGCTTGCGGTACGACTCGGCGAGCTCCTTGTCGACCTTGCCGTCGCGGCGGCTCAGCTGGTCGGCCGCGCTGCTCCAGTCGAGCGCCATCGCGTGGAAGAAGTACGGGTAGCCGACCGGGGTCAGCTGCTGTCCGAACGGCGTCATCTGCGGCACCGCCAGGTACTCGAACGGCATCGTCAGCCGGTCGCGCGGCTGCTGCGCCTCGCTGGCCATGTCGGCGAGCACCTTCTGCTTCCAGTCGATGCCGTAGGACAGCAGCTGGTCGGCGAAGTGCCTGCCGCTGCCGGCCGCGTCGAGCTGCAGCGGCAGCTTCGTGAACTGCCGGTTCGGACCGATCGCGTACTCGGCCGCGTCGGCGAACACGACCAGCGTGCCGCCGCGCAGCACGAACTGGTCGAGCACGTACTTCTGCCGGTCGGTCAGGTCCTTGGGCCGGTACAGGAACAGGGTCTCGAGGTCTGCGGGCAGCAGCGCGCCGTCGTCGTCCTTGTAGTTCTGGAACTCGAAGCGCTTGGCGATCTGGTCGTGCGTGCGCAGCACGTTCCAGCCGATGCCGCCGGGCGCCTGCTGGCCGATCGCGGTCGCCGGCCATTCCATGTAGCCGATCTTGCGCTTCGACTCGGTGGCGACCTCCTTGATCGCCGGCGTCAGCTGCACCTCGGCGGCGGCCCAGTACTGCGGCGCGACCTGCGCCAGCACCTTCTGCTTGTTGCCGCCGTAGACGAACCGCAGGCCCTGCCAGTGGCGATCGACCGACAGCGACGTCGACGACTGGCTGCGCAGGTCGAGCGGCTGCACGCCGATGCGCGTGCAGCGATCGCTGATCGCCTTGTCCTCGTTGGGATCGAAGCGCTGCACGACCACCTTGCCCTTGCCGATCTGCGTGAGCTCGTCGAGGAAGTTGTCGAGCACCTCGCGGGTCTCCCGCAGGTTGACGGGCAGCTTGTCCTTCGGGCTGAAGTAGGCCTCGATGACCAGCCGCTTGTCGAGCTTGTCCAGGATCGTGCGTGTCGAGCCGGTGGTCGACGACAGCTGATCCGAGGTCAGGTCGAGCCGCACGCGGTGGCGCGACGCCAGGTAGACGATCTGGCCGAGCACCACCAGCAGCAGGACGACGTGTGCCGTGATGGCGAGCACGGCGCCGCGTTCGGAGTCGGGTCGGTTCATCAGGGTCACCCCTTGTGCCGCCGGTAGTGCAGGACCAGCGCGTTGCAGTAGAGGAAGAAACCGCAGAAGCAGGCGAAGTAGACGATGTCGCGCGTGTCGAGCGCGCCGCGCGCGATGCTCTGGAAGTACTTGTAGGGGCTGATGCCGGTGATCAGGTCGACGCCCCAGGCGGGCATCCAGTCGACCAGCAGGGCGACCAGCACCGGCACGCCGATCGCGAACAGCACCGCGAGCACGACCAGCGAGATCAGCATCGCGATGATCTGGTCGCGCGTCAGGCTCGAGAAGAACATGCCGACCGCGACGAAGCTGCCGGCGAACAGCAGCGACGCCACGTAGGCGCCGATCACGGGCGGCCAGTCGAGCCTGCCGTAGGCGCCGAGCGTCAGCGGCAGGCCCAGCGTCAACACCAACACGAAGCCCAGGTAGACGACCGCGGCGAGGAACTTGCCGGTGACCAGGCTCGAGACCCGGACCGGGAAGGTCATCAGCAGCTCGATCGTGCCCATCTTGCGCTCCTCGGCCCACGACCGCATGGTCAGCGCCGGCACGAAGCCCAACAGCACCACGGGCAGCCAACCGAAGAACGCCTGCATGCTGGCGCTGGTCCCGTCGACCAGGCTGCCCATCGCGGCGCCGAACAGCAGCACGCCGAGGAACAGCACGCCGAACACGTAGGCGATCGGCGAGAAGAAGTAGCTCTTCAGCTCGCGGCGGAAGATCACGCAGGACTCACGCACGGGCCACCTCCTGCTCGCTGCCGAGGGTCAGCGACCGGAACACGTCCTCGAGGCTGGGCCGCTCGCGGTTCAGTTCGAGCAGCGCCCAGCCGTTCTTGACCACGAGCCGCGACAGCGCCTCCTCGACCGGCGCCGCGCCGTCGCCGACGTCGAGGCGGTAGTCGACCGCCTGCTCCGAACGGTGCACGACCGTGACCGGACAACCGGGCAGCAACTCGGCGCACTGCGCCAGCACCGCGGCCTCGGGCCCGCGCACGCGCGCGCGCAGGCCGCCGGCCGGCCGGCTGGCGATCAGCTGGTCGCGCGTGCCGTCGGCGACGATCTCGCCCTGGTGCACGATGATCACGCGCGAACAGGACTTCTCGACCTCCTGCAGGTAGTGCGTGCTCAGCACCACGGTGTGTTCGGCGCCGAGCCGTTCGATCAGCTTGCGCACCTCGACGATCTGGTTCGGGTCGAGGCCCGAGGTCGGCTCGTCGAGGATCAGCACCGGCGGCTCGTGCACGATCGCCTGGGCGAGCCCGACGCGCTGCCGGTAGCCCTTCGACAGCTCGACGATGTTCTTGCCGGTGACGCGCGCGAGCCCGCACAGCTCGACGGCACGTTCGATCGCTTTGCGACGGCGACCGCGCGGCACGCCGCGGATCTCGGCGCAGAACGACAGGTAGTCGTCGACGCGCATCTCGCCGTAGAGCGGCGTGCTCTCCGGCAGGTAGCCGATCCGGCGCCGCACCTCCAGCGACCGGTCGACGACGTCGAGCCCGTCCACGCTGGCCCTGCCGCCGGTCGGCAGCAGGTAGCCGGTCAGGATCTTCATCGTCGTCGACTTGCCGGCCCCGTTGGGACCGAGGAAGCCGACCACCTCACCCTTGCGCACCGAGAAGGAGATGCCCTTCAGCGCGCGCGCGAACCCGTATGTCTTCTCGAGCCGATCGACCTCGATCATGTGCTACCTGTCCGAAAGTGGCGCGACTACGAACACCCGTGCCGAAACACTCCTACCGGCCGACGATCACTCTTCCAGCCGGAACGAGTCGAGGAACTCCTTGTTGCTGTCGGTCTTCATCAGGCGGTCGATCAGCAACGGCATCGCGTCGAGCGCATTCATGCGCGCGAGCACACGCCGCAGCGTGTAGAGCCGCTTGGTGACGTCGGCGCCGAGCAACAGTTCTTCCTTGCGCGTGCCCGACAGCTCGATGTCGATGGCCGGGAAGATGCGGCGTTCGGCCAGCTGGCGGTTGAGCACCAGTTCCATGTTGCCGGTGCCCTTGAACTCTTCGAAGATGACCTGGTCCATGCGCGACCCGGTGTCGACCAGCGTCGTCGCCAGGATCGTCAGGGAGCCGCCCTCCTCGCAGTTGCGCGCGCTGCCGAAGAACTTCTTCGGCACCTCGAGCACCTTGGCGCCGAGGCCGCCGGACATGGTGCCGCCGCCGCGGCCGCCGAGGAAGCTGTTGTAGGCGCGCGTCAGACGCGTGATCGAGTCGAGCAGGATCACCACGTCGCGGCCGGTCTCGACCAGCCGCTGCGCGCGCTTCAGGCAGACCTCGCTGACGGCGATGTGGTGCTTGGGCCCCTCGTCGAGCGTCGAGACCAGCACTTCGCGGTTGGGGCCTTCGACGCTGCGCTTCCAGCCGGTCGCCTCCTCCGGCCGCTCGTCGATCAGCAGCACCATCATGTGCACGTCGGGATACGCGCTGGCGATCGCGTGGCAGATCTTCTGCATCAGCACGGTCTTGCCCGAACGCGGCGGCGCGACGACCAGGCCGCGCTGGCCGCGGCCGATCGGACACAGCAGGTCGACGATGCGCAGGCTGATGTCGTCGTCGCCGGGCGCGAGCACGAACATCGGCTGGGGATCCACGACCGTCAGGTCCTTGAACGTCTTCAGGTCGCGGCGCTCCTCGGGCGGCAGGCCGTCGACCTCGGTGACCTCGGTCAGCGTGTAGCGCTGCGGGCCGCGGTTCGGCAGGCCGGCCATGCCGACGATCTCACTGCCCTCCTGCAGGCGCAGCGAACGGATCAGCCCCGACGGCACGAACACGTCGCCGTTCGGGATGCTGTCGGGCATGAAGCTGTTCTGCTTCTTGCGCAGCCAGCCGCTGCCGTCCTTGCCGTATTCGAGCACGCCGGTGGCTGCTTCGGTCGGCCCTTCGACCACGGGGCGCGGGTCACCACCACCACCACCGCCGCCGCCGTTGTCGCCGCCGCCGCCATTGCCGCCGTTGCCGGCATAGCCGCCACCGCCGCCACCGCCGCCACCGCCACCGCCACCGCCACCGCGCCGACGACGGCGCCGCCTGCCGCCGCGCCAGCGCTTGCGGTCGGGCCCACCGCCGTCGGAGGCCGATTCGGTTCCACCTGAGAAGTCGTTCTCGCTGATGCTCATGCGTGCATCCCGACCGGCAACCTGGATGGCGCCGGTCTGATCGTCTGCGTCGAAGGCCCGTCACGGGGCGTTGCCGCGTGATCGCTGTGCCTTCGAATTGCCGGGCGACGGCCGATCCCCGCCTGCCGATGCGAGCGGCTTCGGATCGCGTTTCGCCCTCCCTGCTGTCACCCCGTCCGGCTCGTCCCGGTCTCCGACCGGACCCGAATGCACGGCGTGCCGTGCACCGGCTGTCCAGTTTGCACCGACTGGCCGGCCCGACGGGCTCCAGATCCTGGCTTCCGTCCGGGTAGCACCCGAGCCCGGAATCCGCGTCTCTGGGGTGCGATGGAGCATTGCGCCCACCCCATCGCCTCGCCCGGCTCCCACCAGCACACCGTTGCGGGCGAACTGGTTGGGGCGAGATCGGCCACCCATGCAGGCGGCGCGATGCGGGCAAGGTAGCGACGCGGCTGCTTGCGCGCAAGCGCACCGGGGCGATTTCTGCGCAAACTGTCCCCGCGTCGGCGCGGCTCCGTACCGCGAGGTTGCGGCCCACCGACGAGTGCGCTATCCACCTCGCCCTGCGATGGGGTGTTCCGCTCAACCCCCGGCAGCCGGAAACCCGAAGCTACCCGAGCGGGCGCGCCCGCAGCCCACGAACCAAAGCACGATGCCGAACCCCCTCGACTTCGATCCCCGCCGCCTGCGTCTCCACGATGACGACGACGACGAGCAAGACGGTCCCGCCGAACACGGTGACAAGGACCGGCCGACGCCCAGCCCCTACGAGAAGGCGCTGTTCGACTCGCGCACGCTGCTGCTCAGCGGCCCGGTCGACGACAAGATGCTGAAGGAGGCCACGGTGCGCTGCCTGGCGATGGAGCAGAAGGACAGCAAGAAGCCGATCACGGTCTTCATCAACTCGCCGGGCGGCAGCGCCGACGCCGGCTTCGCGATCTACGACCTGCTGCGCTTCATCAAGCCGCCGGTGACCACCGTCGTCAACGGCCTGTGCGCGTCGGCCGGCATCCTGATCCACCTCGCCGGCGACAAGAAGCGCCGCTTCTGCCTGCCGGAGAGCCGCTTCATGATCCACCAGCCGTCGACGATGGGCCGCGGCACCGCCAGCGACCTCGACATCACGGCCAAGGAGATCCTGAAGCTGCGCGACCGCTACAACAAGATCATCGCCGAGGCCTGCGGCAAGCAGGCCGCCGACGTGCTCGAAGCGGCGCGGCGCGACTTCTGGCTCGACGCCGGCCAGGCGCTCGAGTACGGACTCGTGACCAAGGTGATCAAGAAGCGCGAAGAGCTGCCCGAGTAGGACTCGGGCGCCCGCTGAACCCGCCGGCCGCGGCACCGTTCTGGTCGCGCATGGCGTCACGCCCCGCCCTCCGGCTCCTGCTGGCGCTCGTCGCCGGCACCGCAGCGATGACGGCACAGGCGCCGCCGCTGGTCGTGCTGCTGCGCGATCCCTCCGGGCAGCCGGTCGCCGGTGCCGAAGGCACGCTGCGCTGCGGGCCCGAGCACGAACTGGTCGCCCTCGCGGGACTGGCCGACGCGGCGGTCGCGGCCACCGGCCGCAGCGACGCCCAGGGGCTCTTGCGCTTCGCGGTCGACGGCCCGCCGCGCGCGGGCGGCGGTCTGGTCACCACCGCGGCCGGCCTCGGCGCGCTGCTGCCGCGGCTGCGGCCGGGCGCGGCGCAGCGCATCGTGCTGCAGCCGCTGGCGGCGGTCACCACCCGCACCGGCAGCGACGAGTTCGTGCTCCTGGCCCGCGCCCACACCCTCGAACACGGCGCCGTCACGCTGCCGAGGATGCGCGGCACGCGCGTGCTGCTGCCGGCCGGCAGCTACGAGGTCTGGGCCGGCAACGAGGACGGCTGGACCTGGCAACGCCTCGACCTCGCCTCCGGCCAGCGCACGACCCTGGAGTTCACCGGCCCGGCCCAGCGGCTGCAGAGCCGCGGCGGCGCGCGTATCCATCCGACCGGCTGGCCGCAACTGACGCTGTGCGAACCCGGCGGCGTCTGCGTGCTGCGCGGCGCGGCGCTGGCGGCGCCGCTGACCGCGGTGGACCTGGCGGCCGGCGCGCTGGTCGCCGACCGCACGCTGCCGATGCCGCCGCGGGCGACGCCGATCGACTGGCCCGACGCGCCGGCGAGCGACGCCGAGGCGATCGAGTTCCGGCTCGGGACCGCGGCGGCGACGCTGTTCTCGGTCCGGCGCGCCGCCAGCGGCAGCTGGCAGCTGCTGGGCGGCGGCCGGGCGGCGGCCGACGGCCGCGTGCGGCTGCCCGCGCCCGGCGACGGCGACACCTGGCTGCTGCTGGTCGCCGACGGCCACGCGCCGCTTGGCCGCCCCTGGTCGACGATCCCGGTCGGCAGCGAACTGACCCTCGCGCGCGGCGTGCCGCTCCTGGTCCAGGCGCGGGCACCGAACGGCGATCCGGCCGTCGACCTGCTGGTCGAGTACGTGCCCGATGGCGCCGACGCCGCGACCGTGCGCGCGCGCAGCGACGGCCGCGGCCTCGCGCGGCTCGGACTCGCGACCGCGCCCGGCACGCTGTTCGTCAGCGACCCGCGCTTCGCCAACCTCGAGGTCGCGCTCGACCAGGTGCCGCTCGAGCCGCTGGCGATCGCGCTCGAGGCCGGCAGCCGCGTGCACGGTCGCGCGCGACTCGACGGCGGCGACCCGGCGGTCGGCGCGGTGATCACGCTGCGCGATCCGAGCGGCAGGCTGCGGCCGGCCGAGCGCGCGGTCGCGGCGGACGACGACGGTCGCTTCGAATTCGCCGGCCTGCCGGACGACCGCGGGCTGGTGCTGTTCGCGTCGATGCCGCGCGGTGGCCACACCTGGTCCGGCAGGCGCACGCAGTTCGCCGCCGGCGACGATCCGGTCGACGTCGTGCTGCGCGACGAAGACCCGCGGCTCGAGCCGCCGAAGTAGCCTCAGCGCTTGCGCACGACGGCGTGGGCGCTGAGCCACTGCGGCCCGGCCCAGACGTCGGGCGACACGTCGACGACCGCGCCGCCGGCAGCCTCGATCACCGCCAGCATCGCGGCCAGCGGCGTGCCGTGCACCTCGATGCCGTGCGCGTCGGCGGCGACCGACGGGTGCGGGCTGGGCATCGGCGGCGGCGACGGCGGCTGCGGGTGACCCGGCTCGCGCGCATGCACCAGCACCAGGCTGGTCGCGGCGACGTTCTGCGCCGTCGCACAGAACGCCCCGTCGCTGCCGGGCAGCGCCTGCAGCGCGTAGGCGCCCGCGGTCACCGGCGCACGCGCCGGCACCAGCCACGAGGTCGCGCCGCCCGCGGGCAGGCCGCACGGCAACGGCAACCACGCGACCGGGGACGCGACGCTGCCGTCGGGCCGCACGAAGCGCACGCCGAGCGCCGTCGTGCTGGCCGCGAGCGCCGTCTCGCCGGCGTTCTGCACCTCGACGCGGAACCACTGCCAGTCCCCCGCCGCCAGTGCGACCTGCGGCGGCAGCAGGCTGGTGCGCGCGCGCAGCGCGGCCGGCGGCGGGCTGACGGCGCCGGCCGCCGCGGCGTCCGGCACACGGTCCGTGCCCGGCGGCGCCAGCGGCTCGATCGGGATCTGGAAGAACGCGGTGCCACCCGGCGCCAGCACGCGCAGGAACTCGCGCAGGTAGCCGGCCGCGTAGTCGGGCCGCATGTGCTGCAGCACCAGCACCGACAGCACGAAGTCGAACGACCCGTCCGCGAACGCGCGCAGGTCCGGCGTCTCGCCGTGCACGTA
>JAEUHS010000075.1 GCA_016794035.1 Planctomycetota bacterium | reverse complement strand
GGCTTCACCCTGCCGCTGTTCCACGGCAACGGCGCGCAGATCGAACACGCGACGGCGGCGCGCGCGGCGGCGGCCGCCGTGGTCGAGGCCACGCAGACCCGGGCGATCACCGACGCGGCCGCGGCGCTCGACCAGTTCGCGCGGCAGCGGCGGGAACTCGCCGCGGCCACAGCGCTCGCCGCGTCGACGGCCGCGGCGCTCGCGATGGCGCGCCAGCGCGCCGATCTCGGCGCCGACGACCAGGGCGCGGTGATCGCGGCGGCGATCGACGATCTCGACGCGCGCACCGCTCTCCTGCAGCAGCAGCACGGCGCCCGTTCGGCGTGGCTGCGATTGGAGCTGGCGCTGCAGCAGCCGGTCGGCGAAGGCTTGTTGGCATGGCAGTGCGCCGTGCCGGAGATGGCACCATGACGGCGACTCGCATCGTTCTCGGCGTGACGTTCGGCGCGCTGGTCGGCTTCGGCGCCGGCTACGCGCTGTGGCATCGCCCGCACGACACGGCGGCGGCGGCGCCTGTGGCTGCGGAACCGGAGGCGGCAACGGAACCGGGCAACGTCGCACTCGACCAGGCGACCGTGCAGCGGCTCGGCATCGTCACCGCCCCGCTGGCCGCGGCCACGCTGGTGCCGACGTTCGCGGCCCCGGGTCGCCTGGTCGCCGATCCGTCGGCGACGTTCGTGCTGCGGGCGCCACTGCCGGGGCGGCTGTCCGCCGGCCCGCGCGAGCTGCCGCACATCGGCGAAGCCGTGGCGGCCGACACGGTCGTGGCGCTGCTGCTGCCGCGGCTGACGGTGGCCGAACGCACCGACCTGACCCAGCGGCGCGCCCAGGCAGCCGCGGACCTCGCCGCGGCGACGGCCGCGCTGGCCGCGGCGAAGCAGGAACTCGCCCGCACGCGCAACCTGCACGCGAACGGCAACGCCGCCAGCGCGCGCGCCGTCGAACAGGCCGAACTCGAACTGCAGACGCAGACCGCGCGCCGGGACGCCGGCGAGCAGGTGCTGGCGTCGTTGCCCGACGTCGGCCCCGCCGGCGTGGCGCTGACGCTGCCGCGCGGCGGCGTCGTCGACGACGTGCTGGCGCATCTCGGCGAGGAGGTCGAGGCCGGCGCCATCGTGCTGCAGCTCGGCGACCCCAGCCACCTGCTGGCGCGCATCGACGTGCCGGCCGGCACCGCGGTCGACGATGCGTTCGCCAGCGCCACGCTGGAACTGCTCGGCGCGACCCCGACCACGCTGGCCGCGCCGCGGCTGGCATGGGTCGCCGGCGGCAACGGCGATCGCGCCGTGCTGCTGACGGTCACCACAGCCGACGGCGCGCTGCGCCCCGGCCTGCCGGTGCTCGCCCACCTGCCGCGGCGCGCGCAGCCGCTGCAGGGCATGCACCTGCCCGAGGCGGCGATGCTGCGCCGCGGCGACGGCGCGTGGGTGTTCGTGCGCGTCGGCACCGAGGCCGGCGCGACCACGTTCCGCCGCCTGCCGGTGCAGCTCGATGCGCCCGCGCCGGACGGCTGGCTGGCGACCTCGGCCGATGCGGCGCTGGTGCCGGGCGCCGAGCTGGTGATCGGCGGCGCGGGTGCGCTGCTGTCCGTCGAACGCCAGCACGTGGCCGATGCCGCGGAAGGCGGCTGAGACCGCGATGCTGAAGTTCCTGGTGCGGTGGTCGGTGCACAACCGCGTGCTGATGGCGCTGCTCGCGGCGGCGTTCCTGGTGCTCGGCATCCAGAACGCGCGGCAGGCCCGCCTCGACGTGCTGCCCGACTTCGCGCCGCCGCAGGTCGTGGTGCAGACCGAGGCGCCGGGGCTGTCGCCCGAACAGGTCGAGCTGCTGGTGACGCGGCCGGTCGAGGCGGCGCTGCTCGGTGCGGCCGCCGCCGAGGCGGTGCGGTCCGAGTCGATCCAGGGCCTGTCGGTCGTCACCGTCGTGTTCCGCGACGACGTTGATCCGTGGCGCGCGCGCCAGATCATCGGCGAACTGCTGGTCACCGTCGGCACGCGGCTGCCGGCCGGCGTCGGTGCCCCCCAGGCGACGCCGCTGACCTCGGCGACGATGGATCTGCTGAAGATCGGCCTGTTGTCCGAGCGCCTGACGGTGCGGGAGCTGCGCGCCCTGGCCGAGTGGACGGTACTGCCGCGGCTGCAGGCGGTGCCCGGCGTCGCCGGCGTGCACGTGTTCGGCGGCGAGCTGCCGCGGCTCGAGGTGCGCGTGCGCGACGTCGAGCTGGCGGCGCGCGGGCTGACGTTCGCCGACATCGAGGCCGCGACGCGGTCGGCCTCGGGCCTGC
This sequence comes from Planctomycetota bacterium, assembly GCA_016794035.1. GTDB lineage: Bacteria > Planctomycetota > UBA1135 > UBA1135 > UBA2386 > JAEUHS01. The sequence goes on along the minus strand of JAEUHS010000075.1, from coordinate 2,338 downwards.
GCCCGGCGGGCTTCGTCGACAGCCGGAGCCAGCGCATCGTCGTGCAGAGCGACGGCCAGGCGGTCACGCCGGCCCAGCTCGGCGAGACGCTGCTGACCCGGCCAGACGGCCAGCAGCTGCGCCTCGCCGACGTCGCCGACGTCGTCGAGGGCGGCGAGCCGCGCTTCGGCGACTGCCTGATCCAGGGCCGGCCCGGGGTGCTGCTGACGCTGCTCGGCCAGTACGGCACCAACACGCTGGAGCAGACGCAGGCGGTCGAAGCGGCGCTCGCCGACCTGACGCCGGCGCTGACCGCGGCGGGCGTCGAACTGCTGCCGCGGCTGCATCGGCCGGCGACGTTCATCGAGAACGCGCTCGGCAACCTGGACCATTCGCTGTGGATCGGCGCCGCGCTGGTCGCCGTGGTGCTGGTCCTGTTCCTGCGCGACCTGCGCACCGTCGCGATCTCGCTGCTGGCGATCCCGTTGTCGTTGCTCGGCGCGGTCATGGTGCTCGGTGCGCTCGGCTACGGCATCGACACGATGGCGCTCGGCGGCCTGGCGATGGCGATCGGCGAAGTCGTCGACGACGCGATCATCGACGTCGAGAACGTCGTGCGCCGGCTCGCGCTGGCGCGCGACACGGGGCAGAAGCCGTGGCGCACGGTGGTGCTGGCCTCGCTCGAGGTGCGCAGCGCCGTCGTGCACGCGACCCTGATCGTCGCGCTGGCGTTCGTGCCCGTGCTGGTGCTGCCGGGCCTGACCGGTCGCCTGTTCGCGCCGCTCGGCGTCGCCTACCTGGTCGCGGTGCTGTGTTCGCTGGCGGTGGCGCTGCTGGTCACACCGGCGCTGTGCCTGCTGCTCTTCGCGCGCCGCGCGCCGCAGCCACCGGGGGTCCCCACGGCCGCCGTGCAGGCCCGGCTGCTGCGCACGGCGACGCGACACCTCGGCGCGCTGCTGCTGGCGATGGCGGCCCTGGTCGGCGGCAGTGTCTGGTCGTGGACGCAGCTGTCGGTCGAGTTCCTGCCGCAGTTCCGCGAAGGTCACTTCGTGCTGCAGCTGATCGCCGCACCCGGCACCTCGCTCGACGAGATGCGGCGTCTCGGCGGCATCGTGTCGAACGAACTGCTGCGGGACCCGCGCATCGCGACGGTCGAGCAGCAGATCGGCCGCTCCGAACTCGGCGAGGACACCTGGGGCCCGAACCGCAGCGAGTTCCACGTCGAACTGCAGCCGATCCCCGGCGCGCAGATGGACGACGTCGAGCACGGCATCCGCGCGGTGCTCGACGGCATCCCGGCCGTGCAGACCGAGGTGCTGACGTTCCTCGGCGACCGCATCAGCGAGTCGGTCAGCGGCGAGGCGACCCACGTCGTGGTGACGATCTACGGCGACGACCTCGACGCGCTCGGTCGTGCCGCGCAGCAGACCGCCCGTGCGCTGGCCGCGGTGCCCGGCGCCGTCGACGTGCGCATCGGCGCCGAGCCGGGCATGCCCGGCTACGAGGTGCGCCTGCGCCGCGACCGGCTGACGGCCCTCGGCTTCACCGCCGACGAGGTGCTCGCCGACGTCGAGATCGCGCTGCAGGGCCGCACCGTTGGCCAGGTGTTCGTCGGCATGCGCACCACGAACGTCGCCGTCGTGCTCGATCCCGAGCTGCGCCGGGCCCCCGAGCAGATCGGTGACCTGACGCTGCGTTCGCAGAGCGGCACCATCGCCCGCCTCGGCGACCTCGCGTTCGTCGAACCGCGCGCGAACCGTTCCGTGATCCTGCACGAAGGTGGCCGCCGCCGGCAGACCGTGACCTGCAACGCGCGCGGCCGCGACGTCGCCAGCGTCGTGCACGACGCCGAGCAGCGGGTCGCCAACGACGTGCTGCTGCCGCCGCCGGGCTACCTGGTGTTCGCGGGCGCGGCGGCCGAAGCGGCGACGGCGCGTGGCGACCTGCTGCTGCACACCGGCCTGTGCGCGCTGGTCGGGCTGCTGATCCTTGGCGCCGCGGCGGGCAACCTGCCGAACCTGCTGCTCCTGCTGAGCAACCTGCCGTTCGCGTTCGTCGGCGGCGTCTGGCTGCTGTGGGCGACCGGCACCTCGCTGTCGATGGGCGCCACGGTCGGCTTCGTGACCCTGTTCGGCATCACGGTGCGCAACTCGATCATGCTGCTGAGCCACTTCCGGCACCTGGTCGCCGTCGAGGGCCAGCCGTGGAACGACGCCACCTGCGCGCGCGGCGCCGCCGAGCGCGCGCGGCCGATCCTGATGACCGCGCTGGTGACCGGGCTCGGCCTGCTGCCGATCGCGCTCGGCCGCGCCGAGGCAGGCCGCGAGATCGAAGGCCCGATGGCCTTGGTGATCCTCGG
>JAEUHS010000131.1 GCA_016794035.1 Planctomycetota bacterium | reverse complement strand
TTCCTCGGCGGCGCCGCCACGACCGCGGACGACAGCTGCCTCGTCGTCGGCTCGTTCGCCAACCCCGGCATCGTCGCCCGCGAAGGCGATCTGGTGCCCGGCATGGCCGCGACCGTCAACGGTCCGTGGCGCTACGGCCCGTTCTCGGCCGGCAGCGGCACGCCCTTCCTCAACGGGCGGGGCCAGCTGCTGTTCCCGAACACGGTCACCGACAGCGTCGTCCAGCGCGACATGTGGTTCGGCTACGACCCGACGCTCGGCATCCAGATCGTGCTCGACGGCACCGACACCTTCACGACCGGCGCCGGTAGCGGCGTCTGGACCTCGGTGACCACGCAGAGCACGCCGAACAGCGGCGACGCCAGCCCGCCCTGGTTCAACAACAACGGCGACTTCGCGATCCGCGTGCTGGTCCCGAGCCCGGTCAGCGCGCTGATCGTGCGCGGCCACATCGGGTCGCTGATCGCCGAGCCCAGCTCGGTGCCGATCACCGGCAACGTGCCGCAGAACTTCCACATCGACTGCGGCGTGGCGCAGGCCGGCAAGCTGTTCCTCGTGCTGGCCACCGGCAGCGGCACGCGGCCAGGCTTCGTCAGCCCGTTCGGCGGCCAGCAGGTGCCGCTGAATCCCATCGATCTGACCTTCAACACGGACCTCTGGTTCAACCTGTCGCTGAACAACAGCAACTCGATCGTCTGGCCGGGCACGCTGGGCTTCCTCGACGGCAACGGCCGCAACATCAACCCGGCCTCGTTCGTGATGCCGCCCGGCTTCCCGGTGTTCCAGGGCGTGACGCTGCACCATGCGGTGGTCGCGTTCGACATCACGTTCGGCCTGCAGACGACGTTCGCCAGCGAAGCGTCGGCGGTGAAGCTCTACTGAGGAACGGGCGGGGTGGCGGCTACGGCCGCCCATGCTGGAGCTGACGGCGCTGCGCGCCGCAGCTCGGCGGCGCGCGGCTGGGTCGCAACGACGTTCCCTGCCTCGGGGTCCGTGTCCGCACGGATGGAGGGCTGCTGAGCCGCCGCCCAGGGCCGGTGCCGCCGCGGCGGGCCGGCTCGGATCCGACTCAGATCCCGAACGCGAACGGGTCGTCGGGATCGACCACGAACGTCGCGAAGCCGGTGATCCAGGCCGAGCCCTCGATCTCCGGCACGATCGCCGGCAGCGCCCCGACCTTCGTCTCGCCGACGATGCGGGCGCGGAACCGCGTGCCGAGCACGCTCTCGGACGTGAACCACTGGTCGCGCTGCAGTTCGCCCTTGGCGTGCAGCACCGCCAGCTTGGCCGACGTGCCGGTGCCGCACGGCGAACGATCGTAGGCCGCGCCCGGGCACAGGGTCATCGCGCGCGCGCCGGGTCCGCGGCCGGCGAGGCCGGCGAACAGCTTGACGTGGTCGACGGTCTCGTCGCCGCCGCGCTCGGGATGCACGCCGCGCACGCCTTCGCGCACCAGCGCCTCGCGCACCGCGGTCGCGGCCTGCAGCAGCACCGGCAGGTGGCTCTTCTCGACCGCGAGCCCGAGCTGGTCGGCCTCGACGAACGCGAACCAGTTGCCGCCGTAGGCGATGTCGGCCGCGACCTTGCCGAACCCGTGCACCGGCACGACGACCCGCTGGCGATACAGGAACGACGGCACGTTGGTGATCGTCGCGCTGCGCGGGCGGCCGCCGGCGACCGCGACCCGGCACGGCACGAGCCCGGCCGGCGTGTCGAGCACGACGTCGGTGATCGGCTCGACCGCGGCGACCATGCCCATCGCGACCGCGACGGTCGCGACACCGATCGCGCCGTGGCCGCACATGCCCAGGTAGCCGGCGTCGTTGGCGAACACGACGCCGAGCTGGGCGCCCGGCGCACACGGCGGCAGCAGGAACGCGACGACCATCGCCTCGTGGCCGCGCGGCTCGAGCACCAGCGCGCGGCGCAGGTGGTCGAACGAGCGCTGCAGCTCGGCGCGCTTGTCGGCCATCGTCGCCCCCGCGACGACCGGCAGGCCGCCGGTGACGATGCGGGTCGGTTCGCCGGCCGTGTGCGAATCGACGGCCTGGACCACCTGCGAGAACTGGAGCATGGCCGGATCATGCGCGGCGGCGGGCGCCGCTGACCAGCGCCGGACGCAGATCCGATCCGAGGGCGCCGTTCCTGTTGCAGCCCGGATGGGCGACAGTAGCCTGTCGTCGCATGCCAACCCGCGCTGTCGGCCGCCACTCGCCTCGATGGCGCTGGTCCCTGGCGGCGACGGCCACCCTGCTCGGCGCGGGCGCCTGCAGCGCGCCGGGCCATGCCGACGCGCCGACGTTCCCGCACGACGGCATCTCGCATCGCTACGGGGAGACGTTCGTGCAGGGCCGCGCCTACTACGGCGTGCCGGTCCTGCAGAAGTCGTTCTTCTGGGACGGCAACGGCGAGGACGACGACGCCGGTCTCGGTGTGCACGTCGCGCACTTCGTCGGTGACGACGTCGCGATCGGCGCGGGATTGAATCTCGGCAACTGGTTCAAGTCCGGGCAGGACGCGCAGAGCGCCGAGCTCGAGGGCTTCCTGCGCGCGTACCCGTTCCACGGCGGGCCGCTGTTCATCGACCTGCACGGTGGCTTCCAGCAGGCGACCGACGCGGTGCCGACCGGCGGCACCGACTGGAACTTCTCGTTCGGCTTCGGGCCGGGCGTCGACATCCCGGTCGCCGAGGACTGCAGCCTGATGGTGGGCTGCACCTACCACCACATCTCGAACGCGCTCGGTCGCATGAACGACCGCAATCCGAGCCAGAACGAAGCGCGCTTCTGGATCGGCTTCGCCTGGACGCTGTGACGGACCCGGCCGGCCGGGCGATCGCCGCTGCCGTCAGCGCGGATCGACGACGCGGATCGAACTCGAGAACAGCCACGGGTCGCCGTTCGTGGTCTCGACCTCGACGCGGTAGATGCCCGCGGCCGGCGCCTCGACGACCAGTTCGCGGCCGGTGCGTTCGTCGGCGGGCGCGCCGTCGCGGAACAGCCGGATGTGGCCCGCGGCCGGCGCGGTGACGCGCAGGCGCACGGTCGGACCGGTTGCGATCTCGTCGCCGACGAGCACCACCTCGGCGCCGCGCTCGGCGCGGAAGTCGAAGCCGGTGCCCTCGCCGAAGATGTCGAACGAGACGTAGCTGCGCCCGCGTCGGAACGCGTCGACGATCGACGCCTCGTCGAGGCGCTCGGCGAGCACGTGCGTGCTCAACGTCGAGAACACCTCGCGGTAGGAACCGACGGTGCCGCCGAGCGGGCCGAACACCTGCACGTTGGCATGCGCGTCGGCGCCGCCGACCGGCGCATACGGCAGGCCCTTGACCAGCTGGCGATCCCACTCGGCGAGCACCTTCGCGTCGCGCACGCAGATGCGCTCCAGCAGCGACCGCAGCGGCAGGAACAGCGCCGTCGCCAGCGAACCGCCGTAGCCGCGGGTCATCGCACCGGCGTGCAGGTTGACGATCTCGGCACCGGTGAGTTCGGCGATGTCCCACGGCGCGTGCCACGTCTCCGCGTGGCAGACGAACGTCAGCGCGCCCTGGGCCGCGGCCTCCTTCGCCAGCAGCGCGACGTGCTGCCACCGGCGCAGCGGCCGCAGCAGCGGGAACGCCAGCAGCGTGCCCTGCGGCGCGCGCACCTCGGCGCCGACGAGGAACAGCGTGTGGCCGCGCATGCCGCGCACGCCGTCGCGGACCGACGCCTCGGTCTGGTGATCCGTCATCGCCACGAACCGGATGCCGCACTCGTCGCAGGCAGCGAGGATCTCGTCGAGCTGGCCGTCCGAGTCGTGCGAGAAGTGGCTGTGGCAGTGCACGATGCCCTTCCAGTCGAACAACGGCGTGCCGGCGACCGGCACGGGGCCGGCCTGCACCTTCGTCCGCGGCTGCGGATCGATCGTCGTCAGCGCGGCACACGAGGTCAGCGCGAGCGACAGCAGGCATGCGAGGCGGGGCACCATGGCGGATCGATGCCCCAGTATCGGCTACTTCGCCGTGTAGGTGGCGCGGAACGACTCGAACGGCGCCATGGTGCCCATCAGCGTGTGGGAGACGGCGTCCTTCGCACGGCCCTTGTCGTCGAACGACATCCGCATGCGCTGCGCCAGCGGCTGCCCGCGCATGGTGCCGGCGAACGTGCTGACCAGCTGCCCGTCGTCGGCCCACCAGGCGTCCATCGACATGACCTCGCCGAAGTTGCTGACGTAGACGCCGACGAGGCACTTGCGGACCGCGTCGAAGCTCCAGAACACCTCGCCGACGTACTCGCCCGGCACGCCCTCGGCCGCGCCCCTGGTGTGACCGTGGAAGATCGTGTCGCCGAACACGCTGCGGAACGTGTCGGTGCCGGTGATCGCCACTTCGGGGGCGCCGGGCATCATCACCATCGCACCCTTGACGTCGTAGGTGCCGGCCGAGCGCGCGAGCAGCTGCAGCTCGGTCGCCGGGATCGCGCCCGCCCAGGCCTTCGCGTCCCAGTCGATCTCGAACACGCTGGCGGTGCGGGTCAGCGTGCCGTCGAGGATCTGCTGCGACGACCCCTCGGGCATCAGCAGGTCGATCGACAGGGTCATCGCCTCGCCGACGATGCGCGAACGCGTGCGCTCGGCGTAGGGCAGACCGTCCTGGTGCTGGTGCATGACCTGCAGCATCGTGCCGTCGTCGAGCCAGTGGAACTCGTGCAGCTGTGCCGCGCCGCCGTTGTTGACGCTGACGTTCACGTAGCGCGCGTGTTCGCGATCCCAGCCGAGATAGGCGCGGAACACCATCGGTGCCGGGCGACCCTCGAACACGATCTCGAAGTCCTCCTGCAGGAACTGGCCGTCGAGGCACCAGCGGTAGGAGCCGCGCGCGGTCCACTTCGACGGCTCGCCCGGTCCCAGCTTCGCGGTGCCGCTGCCGGCCCAGCTGCCGAGCAGCGGTTCGAGTCGCTTCAGCTCCGGCGCCGGGCCGGGCGGGCCTGCCTGGGCGGCGAGGCACGGCGACAGGACCACGGCGAGCAGAACGAACGTGCGGGTGCAGCGGGGCATGCCGGCGATTACACCGCGCCGGCGTCCGCTGGGCGAGCCCTGCTGCCCGTTGAGCCGCGCGGCACGCGACGCGATACTCCGCGCCCCCCATGCCACCCGCCCCCGACGTCTGGACCTGGATCACGATCCCCGCGATCGGCGGCCTGATCGGCTGGAGCACCAACTGGCTGGCCGTGAAGATGATCTTCCGGCCGATCCGGGCGCGGCGCGTGCTCGGCCTCCGCGTGCAGGGCCTGGTGCCGCGGCGGCAGCCGGACCTCGCCAAGGCGATCGGCCGCGTCGTCGGCACGCACCTCGTCGAGCACAAGGACATCGTCAAGAGCCTCAACAAGCTCGACCTCGGCAAGGTGCTCAGCGGCGTGCTCGACCGCGGTCTCGGCCCGAAGATCAGCGAGCTGCGCAGCCTGCCGCTGATCGGCGGCTTCCTGACCGAGGAGCGCGTCGGCGACATCCGCAACTCGATCGTGCAGGGCATCATGTCGCACAAGGACGCCGTGCTCGACGAGGTCGAACGCGGGCTCGAGAAGGGCCTCGACGTGCCGCGGCTGGTCGAGGAGAAGGTCTCGGCGTTCGCGGTCGAGAAGCTCGAGGCGATGATCCTCGAGGTCGCCAGCCGCGAGCTGAAGTCGATCGTCGTGCTGGGCGGAGTTCTGGGCGTCGTGATCGGTCTTCTGCAGGTCGCCTTCCTGTGGTTCCGCGGCTGACAGAGGCCCCGTTACGCCCCGGCCCATCGGCTGCTATCAGGCCCCGCATGTCCCCCTCGATCGCCCTGTTCCGTTCGGCCGCGCTGGCCAGCCTCGCCGCCGTCTGCGGCGCCCAGGAACCGAAGGTCACGGCCTACCCCGAGCAGGACATCCTGAGTCCGTTCCGCCACCCCGCCGACGTCTATGCGCCGCCCGACGAGCTGTTCCGGCTGCTGCGACAGATGCAGGCGATCGCCGACGCGCCGGGGGCGAAGAAGGACTTCGACGCGAACGGCCGCGAGGTCGTCGACGACGACAACTGGCGCGCGGCCCGGGCCGCGGTCCAGACGCTCGGCGTCGACGCGGCCTACCTGGCGCAGGTCATGCGCCTGCACAAGAACGCCGGCGAGCGGGCGACCGCGTTCTACGGCGCGTTCTTCTGCGACAACGTCGAGCACGTGATGAACCTGATCGCGCACATCCCCGGCGAACCCGAGCGCCGCACGCGCACGCTGGCGATGCCGCGGGCGATCGCCTATCTGCACGCGCACCTCGGCAAGCGCTTCGGCGATCTCGGCGCAGAGGCGAAGCAGGCGGTGGTCGCGGCGCTGCCGGAGCCGGGCAGCCCCGCCGCGAAGGCGGCTGGCATCACGCGCGCGCCGCGCGACGACGACGAGCTCTACTCGCTGCGGCTGGTGCCGTTCTTCCAGCTGCTCGACCTCGACGACAAGATCGACCAGGCGCAGGGGCTGTGGTTCCTCAAGGAAGTGTTCCTGATCCGGCGCGACCTCGCGCGGACCTGGCTCGAACCGTCGCTGCCGCGCCTGCGCCAGCTGCTGGCATCCACCGACCCCACCGTGCGCGACGAGGCGATCGGTCTGTTCGCCGCGATCGGCCCCGAGGACCTGCCGCCGGCGCCGCTCGAGGACGCCGTGGCGCTGCAGGCCTGGGCCGGCCGCGCCAGCCGCTTCCTGTTCCCACCGATCCGCAACCTCAACGACGCGGTCGTGCAGATCCAGCCCAGCCCCGAGCGCGAGGCGTTGCTCGCGGCCGGCGTGCGGGCGCTCGCGACGTCGGCGATCGGCGACGCGTTCACCGGCCGCCGCAAGGACGGGCAGTACTACCACGGCTTCCGGGTCGCGACCGTACCCGACGAACTGCAGGCGCTGGCGATCCCGGCCGGCGCCGTGATCACGACCGTGAACGGCGTCGGCGTCACCGACGCCGCGAGCCTGCTGGCGGCGGTGCAGAGGCAGCTCGAAGTGCTGAAGCACCCGCGGCGCCTGTTCGTGGAATACGTGCGCGACGACGCCGCGCACGTGGTCGAGTACCGGCTGCAATAGTCGCGAGCGTGGCGCGACGCCGCCGCGGAGATCGCGGTGCCATCGGCGGTTCCGGTGCGGCCCGGGCCGCGCGCACCGCTCGACCCGGAGCGCTCTCGGGGCGCGGGCAGGCTGCCCGGCGGTTGCCGATCTCACGCCACCGTGGCATCGTGCCGCGGCAGGTTCCGGGTGGTCCGGGCCGCGCCCGGCTTCGGCAACGACCAGCTCGCGACCGGTGGCACCTCTTCCTCGTCGATGGCCGCACCGCCTGCTGAGCAGCCTCGTCGGCACCGGCGCGGCGCTGTTGCTGGCCGAACTCGTGCTGCGATCGCTCGGGCTGCCCGACACCAGCCGCTGGTTCCTGTCGACCGAGACGTTCGCGGCGGACACCTTCGTCGCGGACCCGGAGTGCTTCTGGCGCCTGTCGCCGAAGGATCCCGATAGCAACGCGCAGGGGCTGCGCGGCCCGTGGTGGGAAAGCACCAAGGCCGGCAACGAGCTGCGCATCCTGGCCGTCGGCGACTCGTGCACCTACGGGTTCGGCGTCGACTGGCAGGACGCGTGGGCGGTGCAGCTCGAGCGTCTCGTGCAGGCGGCGCATCCGGACCGCCTCGTGCGCAGCGCGCTGGCCGGCCTGCCCGGCTATTCGACGTTCCAGGACCGCAGGCTGCTGGCACGCGTGCTGCCCGACGCACAGCCCGATCTGGTCGTGTTCTACTGCGGCGCCTGGAACGACTTCGTGCCCGCCGCCGGCACCAGCGACGACGATCTCGGCGCGCAGTTGTCGGCGTCGCGCCTCGGCGTGTTGCTCGGCGGCCTGTTCCGGCCCGGACTCGACGGCTATCGCACCGCCTTCGAACTCGGCGAGACACCGCAGGCGCACCGCGTGTCGCCCGACGCGTTCGCGCAGCATCTCGAGGCGATGGTCACCGTGTGTCGGCAGCGCGGCGCCTGCGTCGCGATGGTCGCACCGACGCATCCCGCGACGACGCTGCAGCGGTTCGCCGGGCTCGGCGAGTACCGTGAACGCGTGCTGGCGCTCGCCGAGCGGCTGCAGGTGCCATGCATCGACCTCGCCGCGGTGTGCCGACAGCTCGATCCGACGGGAGCACCGCCGCTGCCCGGACACGCGACCGCGTGCTTCCTCGACTGGGTGCACCCGGCGCCGAACCTGCACGCCGCGCTGGCCCGTGCCCTGGCGGCGCAGCTGTTCCCCGGCGGCGCGCCTCCGGCGACCGCCTCACCACCGCTGCTGACGGCCGACGGTCAGGACCTGATCGTGCCCGGCAGCGGGCTGGCACGGGGACCGCTGCACCGGGTGTGGCTCGGCGACCGCAACGTGCCGGCGCGGTTCGTCGGGGACGACCTCTGCGCGCGGGTGCCGCACGACCTGCCTCCCGGCGAGCACGTGTTGCAGGTCGTCGACGGCACGGGCGCGCACACCCTCGGTCGACTCGTCGTGCCGCCGTTGGCGATGCGCGCCGAGCGCACCGTGCGCGGCGACACGACCGAGCTGGTGTTCCGCGGCGAGGGGCTGCCGGGCCGCATGGTCCTGCTGTGGGCGACCTACGAACGCGCCCACGAGGCGGTGGCGACCCCGTTCGGCGCGTTCGCCCTCCCGGTGCCGGCCGTGCGGCAACCGGTCGCCGGCGTGCAACGCTTCGACCTCGCGGTCGCCGACCGCCACCGGACGACCGTCGACACCCACGGCGCGTGGTCGGTGACCGTGACGGTGCCGGCTACGGCCGGCGCGCCGGCGGCACCGCGCCAGGTGTTCGCGCAGGCCCTGCTCGTCGATCCACGCACGCTGCGCGGAGCGCTGACGGAGGTCTGCAGCATCGCCGACGGCCCTTGAGGCTCTCGGGCAGGCCGGGAACGAGCGTCCTCACCAGGTCACGCGGCCGCCGACGATCGCGTTGAAGCCGGGCTGGTTGACGCCTGAGCCGTGCACGCGGTAGCTGGTGTCGGTCAGGTTCTCGAGGGTCAGGGTCAGCTCGACGTGCTCGCTGACCTGGCAGCCCGAACTGAGGTTGGCGACCACGTAGCTCGGCGTGCCGGCCGGGGGGAAGCGCGAGGTGTCGGCGCGGTCGCCGGAGCTGAGACGGCCGGCGCCGTCGGCGGCGATCACGCGGCCTTCGATCCAGAGGCCGTTCTGCGGCCCGGTCCAGCGCAGCGCCGCCGAGCCGGTCAGCGGCATCAGCCGCGAGATCGGTTCGCGCACCGAGGTCAGGCTCGCGGTCGGAAACGTGTCGGCCTCGCCGTCGACGTAGGCGACGAAGCCGCTGGCGCGCCACTCGCGCGCCAACCACCAGTCGGCCTCGACCTCGCCGCCCCACAGGAAGCCGTCGGCGCCGTTGGTCGTCGTGGTGATGACCTCGTTGGTGTTCGGGTCGGTGCCGATCGGCCGCGACGTGATCAGGTCCGAGATGTCGGTGTAGAACGCCGCCGCCTGCACGCCGACCTCGCCGGTCAGGTAGCGCGTGCCGAGTTCGTAGGTCAGGTAGTGCTCGGGGTCGATGTCGAGCGACCCGGTCGAGATCACGCCGGTGCGCGACGACTTCAGCGAGCTGAGGTCGTCGATGTTCGGCGCCCGGAACGCCTGTGAGGCGCCGCCGTAGAGGTGCCACTCGTCGGTGAGCCGCACGTTGGCGCGCAGGTTCAGCGTCAGGTCGTCCCAGTCGCGATCCGCGCTGGTCGGCATGCCGGCCCCGTCGTCGAGGCGGCCGATGCGCGCCGCCGCGTAGGTGTAGCGCGCGCCGGCGGTGAACTCCCAGTCGTCGCCGGCCGGAAGCCGCCCCTGCACGTAGGCGCCGGCGAGGTCGTAGAACGCGTCGTCGCCGAGCGGGCCCTGCACGCCCTTGACGTCGCTGAGCAGCGCGCCGCTCGGATCGAAGGTGCGCACGTGCGTGCGGCTGTCGACGTCGTCGCGGTAGTAGTCGAGGCCGTAGACCACGCGACCGGCGCCGATCTCGCTCTCGAGGGCCAGCGCGGCGCCGAACGTGGCGACGGTCGTGCGGTCGAGCTGCATCTGCGTGTTGCCCGAACGCAGCCGCGTGCGTTCGAAGTCCTCGGTCGAGTTCTGGTACGAGAACGTCAGCCGGTAGTCGTCGACGACGCCGTTCCCGTTCGTGCCGCTGAGCCGCACGTAGCTGAGGTCGCGGTCCTGGTCGTAGATCCGCGCCAGGTCGGGACTGGCCAGCGACGTGCCCTGCCACGACTCGAAGAAGATCGTGTTGTGCGTGCGCCAGACGTCGTCCTGGGTCACGCGCTGGTGCGCGACCGTCAGCGTCGTGTCGGCACCGACGGCGACGTCGAGGCGCAGGTCGTAGTCGAACTCGTCGTAGCCGGTGTTCTCCATGCGGCCCAGCACGCGATCGCGGATGTCGCCGAAGTCGCGGTAGGTCACGCCGACGAACAGGCCGAAGCTGCCGCCCTCGCCGACCTCGGTCTCGAGCCGGCCGGTGTGCGAACCGCCGTTGGTGTCGTAGCGGTAGAGCGCCGCACCGTGGTGGAAGCCGGCGCCGGGCTCGTAGTCGCGGAACGCCGACGACTTGGTGACCAGGTTGACCGTGCCGCCGATCGCGTCCGAGCCGAACAGCACCGAACCCTGGCTCTTGACCACGTCGAGGTGGTCGATCGTGAACGAATCGATGGTGTTCCAGTACTGCACCGGGCCGCCGCGGAACGCCGAGTTGTTGAAGCGGATGCCGTCGATCAGGATCAGGTTCTGCCGGCCGGTGAAGCCCCGGATGTAGGGCGAGCCGTGGCCGTGCGCGGTCTTCTGCACCATCACGCCCGGCACCTGCGCCAGCGCCTCGGGCAACGTGCGGTAGCCGCGGTCGGTGAGGTCGCGCTGGTCGAGCTGCTGGAACGTGTACGGCGTGTCGAGTTCGTCCTCGACGAAGCCCGACGCCGTGACGAGGACGCGGTGCCGGGTAGGCTCCTGCGGCCGCGGCCCGGCGGGCGGCGGCGCCAGCTCGACGCCCGACTGGGCGACCAGGGCGGTGGTGGCGAACAGGGAGGACGCGGCGGCGAGCGATCGCCGGAGTCGGGTCGGAGGCATCGAGAGGGCGGCGGGAGGGGAGCGGAGACGGCCCGCGAACGGACCGTTCGTGCCGGCGGTTCAGCTGGTTTTCCCCGGGCCGCGGCGCCTGCGGCGGAACGAGGGACCCGGGCGCCGAGGACCGGTGCGAACTGGGCCGTGTCCGCGCGCGAACGTGCCTCCGGTCACCCGCGCGCCCGCTGGCGGCAGACCGTGCGTGCCGCTCCGATGCTGCCATGCAGGCGTTCCACGTCCTCGTGCTGACCGGTGCCGGCATCAGCGCCGACTCCGGCGTGCGCACGTTCCGCGACGCCGGCGGTCTGTGGGAGGGCCATCGCGTCGAGGACGTCGCCACGCCCGAGGGATGGGCACGAGATCCGCGCCTGGTCTGGGGCTTCTACCAGCAACGTCGGCTGCAACTGCGCGCGGTCGAGCCCAACCCCGCCCACCGCGCGCTCGCCGCGTTCGAACGGGCCCTGGAGGCCGCGAACCACGAGTTCACCCTGATCACGCAGAACGTCGACGACCTGCACGATCGCGCCGGCAGCCGCGTGCTGCACATGCACGGCGAGCTGCAGCGCCTGCGCTGCGAACGCTGCGAACGCGTGTTCGTGGACACGCTGCACCTCGACCCGGGCCGGTTCGTTCCGTGCCACGAATGCGCGCATCCGCGGCTGCGTCCGCACATCGTCTGGTTCGGCGAGGTGCCCTTCCATCTCGACGCCATCGCCGAGGCACTGACCACGTGCACGCACTTCCTCGCCATTGGCACCAGCGGTCAGGTCTGGCCCGCCTCGGGCATGCTGGTGGAGGCACGGTCGCGCGGCGCCGCGACGTTGGTGCAGGCACTCGAGCCGCCAGCCAATCTCGATCCGCGCGATCGCTTCCACCCGGGCCGCGCCAGCGAGGTGGTGCCGACGATGCTCGCCGGACTCGCCGGCGAGCTGGGACTCGACGCGTCCTCGTTCTCGGCGCCGTGACGCGACGGCGCAACGACGGCAGGCAGCCCTGCTGCGGCCCGGGCGCAACCCTGGGCTGCGATGGGTGTCCACCGCCTGGGCGAACCATGGCAGACGCCTGCTATCCTCCTCGCCGCTCATGACCCTCGTCACGCTGGAGAAGATCGTGCGCCGCTTCGGCGAAGACCCGATCCTCGACGGGCTGTCGCTGCGCGTCGACGAGGGCGACCGCATCGGCGTGGTCGGCGACAACGGCGCCGGCAAGACGACCATGGTGCGCATCCTCGCCGGCGTCGACGAACCCGACACCGGTCAGCGCAACCCGAAGAACGGGCTGCGCATCGCGTATGGCGCCCAGATGCCGGCGATGCCGAAGGGCACCACCGTGCTCGACCTGGTGCTGCGCGGCACCGGCGAGCACGGTGCGCTCGAGCAGCGCATGCGTTCGCTCGAGGCGAGGATGGCGACCGGCGACGAGGCGGCGCTGCGCGAGTACGGCGAACTGCAGGCGGCGTTCGAGGCCGGCGGCGGCTACGACCACAAGCACCAGGTCGAGAAGGTGCTCGGCGGCATCGGCTTCCCGCTCGCGGACCTGCAGAAGGACGTGTCGGTGCTCAGCGGCGGCGAGAAGTCGCGCGTGCAGCTGGCGATCCTGATGACGACCCCGGCCGACCTGCTGGTGCTGGACGAGCCGACCAACCACCTCGACCTGCAGGGCATCGAGTTCGTCGAGGACTTCGTGCAGCGCTACCCGGGCGCGGTCGTCGTCGTGAGCCACGACCGGCGCTTCCTCGACACCGTGGCGACGTCGATCGTCGAGGTCGCCGACGGCGTGGCCAACCGCTGGAAGGGCAACTTCGCGCACTACAGCCAGCAGCGTGACCTCGCGCTGCTGACGCAGGCGCGGCAGTTCCAATCGCAGCGCGAGTTCGTCGAGAAGGAGATGGAGTACATCCGCCGCAACATGGCGGGGCGCATGAGTGCGCAGGCCAAGGGCCGGCTGAAGCGGCTGCAGCGACTGCAACTGATCGACAAACCGAAAGGCAATCGGGCGCAGATGCGGCTGACGTTCGGCCAGACGACACGCGGTCAGCAAGGGCAAGTGGCGATCGAAGCCGAGGGCCTGCGCGTGAAGGCCGGCAGCCGCGTGCTGCTGGAACAGGCCGACCTGCGCATCTGGTTCGGCGAGGTGACCGCGCTGCTCGGGCGCAACGGGGCCGGCAAGACGACCCTGCTGCGGCTCTTGGCCGGCGTCGGCACGCCGGCTGGTGGCGCGATCCGGCGTGCCCACAACCTGCGCATCGGCTACTTCAGCCAGGAGAAGAACGACCTGCCGCAGCAGGGCACGGTGCTCGATGCGCTGCGCGAGCTCGACCGCACCGTCGACGAGCGCACGCTGCGCGACCACCTGGCGCTGTTCTTGTTCTGCGGCGACGACATCGAGAAGCCGGTGGCCGAGCTGTCGGGCGGCGAGAAGCAGCGGCTGTCCCTGGCGCGCATGACGCGGGCGCAGTTCGACCTCTTGTGCCTCGACGAGCCGACCAACCACCTCGACGTGGCGGGCACCGAAGGCCTGGAGCAGGCGCTGAAGGAGTTTCCGGGCACGGTGGTGTTGATCACGCACGACCGGCGCCTGGTGGAATCCGTCGCGGATCGCGTGCTGTGGGTCGAAGACGGCCGCATCCGCGCGTTCGATCAGGGGCTGGCGCAGTGCCAGCGGGTGTTCGCCGAGGAACGGGCGGCGGCCCGGGCGGCCGAGAGCGAGGCGCGGGAGAAGGCGGCGCGCAAGGCCGAGGCCCAGGCCCCGCCGGTCGAAGGGAAGAAGGCGATCGACACCGGCAAGGTGCGCAATCCGCTGCTGTTCCAGCGGCTCGAAGAGCGCATCGTGGCGCTGGAGGGCGAACTGGAAGGGCT
>JAEUHS010000104.1 GCA_016794035.1 Planctomycetota bacterium | reverse complement strand
CGACGATGCGCAGCGCGCCGAACTTCAGCAGGCCGTCGTCGGGGCCGGTGAACTCGCGGATGCCGGCCTCCGCGCCGACCGTGCGTTCGCCGATGACGGTGGCGCCGGCGTGTTGCTGCAGCACGCGCGCCGCGTGTTCGGCCATGCTGGCGGTCAGCGAACTGGTCAGCACGACGACCGGCTGGTCGAACAGCGGCGCGCGCGGCAGCCAGGTGCTGCTCGCGAACACCTCGACGCTGATCAGCCCGCTGAGCGCGGGATCGTCGGTCGGTTGCACGAACACGAGGTCGATCGGCTCGCGCAGGAAGTGCTCGACGATCTCGCGGGTGACGTTCCAGCGGCCGCCGAGATTGCGCCGCAGGTCCAGCACGAGGCCGCCCTTGTCGCGCAGCGCCTCGATCCGGTCGGTGACGTTCCCGACGTTGAGCTGGTCGTCGAACGTCGCCACCTCGATCCAGCCGAACGGCTGATCGTTGCGCAGCCGCCAGCGCCAGAAGCCGCTGTCGAGGTGGCCGAGCGGGGACGCACCGTCGGGACGGGTGGCCTGGCCGGCCGCCGGTCGGTGCAGCACGTGGCGCGTGACGATGCCGTCGCGCCATCGCAGCTGCAGTTCCACCGGCGAACCCGCCGGGCCGCGCAGCAGGTTGGCGACCAGCGACACCACGACCGGGAAACCCTCGACGCGCCACAGCTCGGGGTAGACGGCTCCGGTCGGCAACCCTTCGGGCAGCGGCGGCGCCTGGCCGTCGGGCCAGCCGACGACGTGCAGGCGCCCGCCGATCGGCATCAGCCGGAAGCCGTCGAGGTCGAGCAGCGACGTCGGCGCCCTGCCGTCGTCGAGCCAGCGTTCGGCCGGTGCCTGGAACGACACGTGCACGTCGCCGAGCTCGCTGAACATGCCGACCAGCAGGTGGTAGAACTCGTGCGGGCGCTGGGCGTACGGCACCGCCGCGCGGTAGCGCTGCCGCAGCTCCTGCCACGGCACCTGATGCTGGCCGAACAGCGGGTAGGAGGTCGCGAGCGTCTGCCAGTAGAAGTCGAACGCGTCGAGCCGGGCGCGCTCGGATCGGCTCAGCGGGTTGAGGCCGAGGCAGCCCGAGAGCAGCACGGCCAGCAGCCAGGGAGCGCGTCGCACCGCGCCATGCTGCCGGAGCGCGCGGCGTGGTCAAGCGCCGGGTGTGGCCCGGATCCTGCCACGCGTGCGGGCGACGACCGTTGCTGGCCGCGAGGCAACCACATGACTCCGTTCGAATACGTCACGCAATACCACGACTTCACCGTCGTCGACGCCCGCCTCGGCTTGTCCGTGCAGACCAAGCTGACCGGCTACAACAACCACTACTCGGCCGAAGGCGACAAGCAGGTGGTCGCGATCACCAGCGCGCTGGCCCGCAAGTACTTCCGCGGCAAGACGCTCTCGTCGGTGTTCAGCATCCCCGGCGAGCCCCGCATCGACAGCAGCCAGCACTTCTCGGTCGGCAGCCTGCGGCGCGCGTTCCAGAGCCGCGGTTCGCCGTACGAGTTCCGTCACGCGCTGCGGCTCGCGTTCCTGGCCGGACAATGCGAAGCGCCCGGCAAGCCGAGCGCCGCCGCCTACGCCGCGAAGTGGTTCACCAACGACTGCGTCTCGTTCGCCGCGAACTACTCCGGCGTGTCGCCGTCGACGCCGGTGTTCGCCTACGCGCTGGGCCTGTCGGACCGCATGCTGAAGGCGCCAGGCGTCACCGCCGACGTGCGGCTCAGCGCGCCCATCGTGCAGCTGCCGCCGCGCACCAGCGCCGCCGACATCCAGCAGGGCGACCTGCTGCTGACCCTGTCCGTGCCGGACACGCGCGGCATCGCCTGGCGGCACATCGCGGTGGTGCAGGACTTCAGTCCGCTCGCCGGCGATGCGGGGCTGCTGTCGATCGCCGAGTGGGGTTGGAACGTCGCCGCCGACCACACCGTGCGTGGTCGGCGCGTGTCGCTGCACGACGGCAGCAAGGGCGACCGCAAGGCCTACGCGCAGCTGCAGGCGGTGCGCAAGCAGTTCGTCGGCGGCGGCGACGTGGTCGCGTTCGACGGCCGAGCGCCGGGCCCGGGCCATCCGCCGGCGCTGCGCATCTTCTTCGACGCCTCGAGGTTCCAGGACCTCGACAGTCGAGGCTACCTGGTCGCTGGCCAGCCGGCGCCGAACTGAACGGAACGGATGACTTGGGTGCAGCTCCCGGGATGCTCGCCGCCACCGCCGAGCCGATCGCGCCAGCCATGCCTGCCGAAGCCCCGTCGGGCGCGACAGGAGAGCACGTCGGCATGCATCCACCTCGGTGTGCCGACCAGGTTCGCGGACCGCACCCGCGGCCGTCGGCGGGCTGGCACGACCGCCGCAGTCAGCGGATGCGATCGACGCGGTAGATCGCGGTGAACGTCAGGATCCACAGTCGTCCGTCGGGTCCGCGCTGGATGTCGAGCGGCTTGTTCGCGGTGCCGTTCGGCACGAAGCGCAGGAACTCGACCTCGCGGTCGATGTCGGTGCGCTGGCTGCCGGACAGCTCGAAGCGCTGCACGATCTCGTCGTCGTAGAAGGTGAGGTACAGCGAGCGTTCGTGGGCGCTCGGCCAGTCGAGCGCATCGGCCGCGTCGCGGAACGCGAGGCCGGTCGGCACGACGACGTCGGGCCAGCGCCGCAGCTGGGTGCCGGTCAGCGCGCCGAAGTCGGCGCCGGGCAGGGCACCCCACTCGAAGTTGCGGCCCGGTTGCAGCAGGTCCAGTTCGTCGTCGCTGGCCGGGCCGTTGTCGGCCAGCAGCAGCCCGGACGTCACCGGATCCAGCGTCAGCGCGAAGGTGTTGCGCAGACCCTTGGCGAACACGCGGCTGCCCGGCGTCGGGTTGTCCGCGGCGGCGCTGCCGTCGTCCGGTTCGAGCCGCAGGATCTTGCCGGCGAACGAGCCGTCGGACTGCGCCAGCGTCGGATTCTCGGTGTCGCCGATGCTGACCAGCAGCCTGCCGGTGGCGTCGAAGCACAGCGCGCCGCCGTTGTTCAGCGTCGACACCGGCAGGTCGTCGAGCAGCACCACCTGGTTCTGCGCCACGCCGCCGACGTCGTTCCAGCGGTACAGCACGCTGCGATCCGGGTGGCCGCCGCCCGCGGGCGTGCACGCCAGCGCGAACACGCGGCTGTCGGTGGCGAAGGTCGGCGACAGCGCGACCCCGAGCAGGCCGCGATGGCTGCCGGTCAGCACCGGCACGGTGACGAACGGCGTCGGCACCAGCGCGCCGGTCGCGTCGATCAGCCGCACGACGCCGCTGCCGAGTTCGGTGACGAACACCCGGCCGTCGGGCGCGAGCGCCATCTTGGCCGGCGGCAGCGCCAGCGTGGTGACGCGCTCGACGGCGAAGCCCGGCTCGAGGAACGAGACCTCGGCCGGCAGCGCGGGGCCGACGGCGATGCGCACGGTGGTGCCGACCTGCAGGCCGCCGAGGCGGCCGGTGACGACGTGGTCCCGGCCGGCGGTGACGGCGCTCGGCGTGCCGGTGATCGCGCCGGTCGCGCCGTCGAGCTGCAGGCCGGCGGGCAGCGCCGGGTCGACCGCGAAGTCGGCGCCGGTCGCGGTGGTCGCCGGCGCGTGGACCGGTTCGCCGACGCGCAGCAGCAGGCCGTCGGCGCCGAAGTCGAACGTCGGCGCGCCGCCGCCGCCACCGCCCGAACAGGCGGCGAGCGTCGCCAGCAGGAGCGCGCGCATCGGGCGGGGGCCGGTCACACCACGTCCACGGCTGTGGGGGAGGTGAACGGTTCGGTGAACACCTGCGTCGCGTCGGCGAGGCCGAGGTGCGACTGCAGCACGTCGCTGTAGATCGCGCGGAAGTCGACGCCGTAGGGCAGCACGCTCTGCGCCAGGTCGTCGTCGCTCGGCGCCGTGCCGTGCAGGCCGCCGCGGATCGCGCCGCCGGCGATCAGCACCGGGTTGGCGCCGCCGTGGTCGGTGCCGCCGGAGCCGTTCTCGAAGTTGCGGCGGCCGAACTCGGACATCACCAGCACCACGGCGTTCTGCCAGATGCCCATCGCGCGGCAGTCGTCGGCGAAACCCTGGATCGCCTCGTCGAGGTCCTCGAGCAGGTCCGGCTGCGGGCCGGTGGTCGTGCCCTGGCCGGCGTGCGTGTCGAAGCCGCCGAAGCCGGTGTAGAAGATGCGCGTCTCGAAGCCGGCCTGCAGCATCGTCGCGACGTCGCGCATCGCCGCGCCGATGCCGCTGGTGCCGTAGACGGCGGTGCCGGTGTAGCCGGTGACCGCGGCGCCGATCTGGTCGGCGAGCGCGTGGCCGGTCAGCAGCGCGTCGCGCTCGGCCGAGCCCGGCCGCGCCTCGAGCAGTTCGCGCACGATCTGCAGCCGTTTCAGGTGGTTCTGCGTGAACGACGTGTCGACGTCGAACTTGAACGCCGCCAGCGTGTCGAGCGTCAGCGGATCGGTGCTGCCGCCGGTCATCGTGCGGTGGCGGCCGCGGCGTACCGAGACCGCGCCCAACGTGGTCGGCGCCGCCAGCTCGGCGTAGCGCGCGATCCAGCCGTTCGCGGTCGGCAGGTCGCCGCGGCGGCCGGACGCCCAGATCAGCTTGCTGGTGTCGTGGCTCTGGTTGGCGCTCGGGTAGCCGACCTTGTGCACGATCGCCAGCTCGCCGTCGCGATACATCTGCGCCAGCCGCGGCATGCGGCCGTGCAGGCGGAAGTCGCCGGTCGCGTAGAGCCCGGTGTCGAGCGCCTGCGTCTGCGCGGTGCCGAGCGCCAGCGTCGGCCGCCGCAGCGCGTAGTTGGTCAGCGTCTGCGGTACGACCATGTTGAGGCCGTCGTTGCCGCCGTCGAGCTCGATCACGACCAGGAACTTCTGCGTCGCGATCGCCGGCAGCAGGCTGCGGCAACCGCTGGCCGCGACCGCTCGTTCGAGCGGGCCGAGCGCCGCGCAGCCGAACGCGCCGAGCGCGAGTCGGATCGCGTCGCGCCGCGACAGATGACCGCCGTGATCGTCGATGTGCATGCTCATGCGTCTCCCTTGGTGCCGGTGCTGCGTGCCGGTGATCAACGCAGCAGCGCGTCCGGGTGGTTGGCGAGGATGTAGACCAACCCCCGTACGCGACTGCTGACGTCCTGCGGGTTGTTCGGGTCGAACGGATCGGGCTGCACGGTGCCGTTGCCGAGCACGTTCGAGTCGAGGTAGGTGATCAGCGTCGTGCGTTCGGTGGCGTCGAGCCGGATCGCCATGCGCGACGCCAGGTCGTCGACGACGGCCGCGGCGTCGGGCGTGCCGGCGGGCAGCGTCACGTCGTAGCCGTTGTTGGTCTGGAACGTGCGGTCGCCGATCAGCCGCCGCGTGAGGTTGGCGCGTTCGACCATGCCGGCCGGCGACAGCCATTCCTCGCCCTGCGGCCAGCCGAACACCGACGGCGGACTGCCCGGCAGCTGCGCCAGCGACACTAGTTCGGCGCGCATCGTCGCCGGCGCCACCATCAGGCCGGTCGCGCGCACGAGGCCGATGCCGTAGTCGACCGGCATCTTGACCATCGTGCGCTTGTGCAGATGGAACGCCGAGCTGAGGAACAGCGTGCGCAGCACCGGCCTCATCTCGTAGTTCTCGGCGCGGATCACGGCGGCGAGGTTGGCGATCAGCGCGGGGCCCGGCGCATCGGTGACGAACTCGCGCAGCAGCTTCTCGGCGAGCCAGCCGGCGACGTCGAGCCGCGCGAACGTCGCGTCGACGACCAGGTCGTAGTCGTCGACGTCGGGCGGGTTGCTGCGCAGGATCTCGTCGGTGAACAGCACCTTGGCGCCGATGTCCTTGCGCGTCGCGTCGAACTCGGCGTAGCGCAGGCCGGTGGTCGCGTCGAGGCGGTTGCGGTAGCCGGTGAAGGCGCGCGCCGCCTCCTTGACGTCGGCCTCGGTGTAGCCGCGCCCCTCGCCGGCCGTGAACAGCTCGAAGAACTCGCGGGCGAAGTTCTCGTTCGGCTGCGTCTTCACGTTGCTCGAGCCGTCGAGCCACTCGAGCATCGCCGGGTCGCGCGCCAGTTCGAGCACCAGCGACTTGAAGTTGCCGATGCCGTGGCGGCGCAGCTTGTCGAGGTAGTCGACCATCATGTAGCGCTCCTCGGCCCGCAGCGCGGTGTAGGAGATCGCGAAGTGGTCGTGCCAGAACATCGCCAGCCGTTCCTGGAACGGATGGTCGCTGTGCAGCATCAGGTACAGCCACCAGTCGCTGACGTCGTTGCTGCTCGGGAACTTGCCCTCGAGCCCCGGCGGGTCGGCAGGGTCGACGAGCAGCGCGAAGGCGGCGGTCTCGGCGGTCGACATGCCGGTGGTGGGGAAGGCGAGCATCGCGTCGACGAACGCGGGCAGCCCCGCCGCCAGCGCCGCGCTCCGGGACGCCGGGGCGATGCCGAACTGGGTGCGCAGCAGCAGATGGTCGACGTCGTCGGCCGAGTAGCCGGCCGGCGCGCTCATCGAGTCCTCGGGCGCGCCGGTCGTCGTGCTGCCGCCGCCCATGCAGCCCGTGGCCCACAGGGCGCAACCGGTGACTGCGATCCGCAGCGTCTTCGTAGTGCCGTTCCCCATCGTGCCCCCTGGATCAGATGGCCTTCGATCGACTGGCGGCGAGTATAGCCCGACCGTCGCGCGCGGCCGGATCCGAGTCGGCGGTCGGGCGCCGGTGTACGCCGGGCGGCGATGGCATCGGTCCGCGGCCGCGTCCCGTTCGTGGACCCTCGGCCGCGTGGCCGCGGCGCGACCGTGTGGCGCCCGGGGGTCGACGTTGACATCCTGCGTGCCCCTTCGTCTCATGCGACGCATGCTGGGACGCGACCGCTGCGATGGCATGGGCCCCTCGGCGCGTCAGCCGATCCTGGGGTCGTGGCAGAGCGGTCTGCGCATCCGCCTCGTCACCGTCGACGACGATCCGGGCCAGCCGTTCGTGGTGCTGCACGAGGGACGCTTCTCGCGCCACTACCTCGCCGAGATCACCGGCGAAGGCGGTCGTCCGGTCGCGCGCTTCGTCTGGAAGGTGCAGAACGACAGCCACGCCGCGCGCGGCAAGGCGGCGGGCGCGGTGCTCTGCAACCTCGACATCGACGACCTCTGGCAGCGCGAGATCGACGGCCACGAGCGGCTCGACCAGCCGCAGATCGTGGCGCGTTTCCCGGTGCCCGACGGCCTGCTGGCGTCGCCGCCGATCGTGCACTGCAAGCGCGTCGACGCGTACTTCCATCCGGTCTGCGGCGGCACCGGTGCGCTGCTGTCGGTCTGCCGCGACGACGAGTTCCTCGCCGGCTGCGGCCTGATCCCGTACTCGGCCGACACCTGGCGCTACCTGCACGACGGCGATCCGGCGCGCGCGGCCCACGTGTTCTACCGCGTCGGCGGCGCCAACAGCGAACGGCCGCGCGACGGCGTCGCGGTGCACACCGGCAACCAGCTGTTCCGGGCTTGGGCGGCGCTGGTGCACGCCGCGGCCGACGCGCCGGCGGCGGCGGCGGCCAGGGCGGCGCTGCCGTGCCTGACCTGCGAGCACCGGCAGGAGTGCTACCCGTCGCCGGCGGCGGACGCCGCGGTGCCGGCCGAACAGCACCTGCGCTTCGTGTCGTTCTACGACGTGCGCTCGCTGGCCCTCGAGTGGCTCGACGTCGGCTACGGCGAGCTGTGCGACCTGCTCGGCGGCGGCGACGCGGCCGCCGTGCTGGGGGCGACCGCGGTGCCGGGTCGCCAGCAGGCGCTGCAGCCGGCGCTGGCGGCGCTGACGGCACCCGGTCAATGGCTGTTCGCCGGCGATGCGACGCGCTTCCCGCTCGAGGTGCTGCGCCTGAAGCTGGCCGCGTTCCGCGAGGTCGCGGCGGGCCTCGCCGCCGTGCACACGCAGCTCGGCCGGCCGCACTTCGCGGTGGCGCCGAAGAACGTGATGGCGGCCTGGGTCGGCGGCGGCCCGGGCATGCCGCGGCGCTGGGGTTTCCGCACCGTGCTGATCGACCTCGGCAGCCCCGTGCGCGTGATGCCGCCCGCGGCCGGGCGCGCGGACCTCGGCGAGTTGCTCGGCCCCGGCCCCGAGCTGCGCGAAGACCTGCCGATGCTGCCGTTCACCGCGGCCGACCTGCAGGGCATCGACGGCCAGAGCCTGACGCTGCCGGTGTCGTGCCGCACCACCGCGACCGACGACGGCAGCGTCGAGCTGTCGATCGAGGGGCAGGGCAGCACGAACCTGAAGCACTACCGCGCCGGCGACCTCGTCGCGGTCGCGGCGGTCGCCGGCGGCAGCGGTGTCGACGCCGAGGTGTGGGCGCAGCTGCGCGAGATCAAGCCGCGCGGCTTCACCGCCGTCGCGCGGCTGCCTGCCGACCATCCGGGCTCGGCGTGGAGCCAGCGGCGGTTCGAGGCGCGGCTGTCGTTCCACCGCCACTTCGGTCCGCCGGTCGATCTGTACGGCCTCGGCATGCTGCTGTTCCGCACGCTGCTGGTCAACGACGAGCAGTCGATGGAGGACGTCGCCGACGCGGTCGGCAAGTGCCGGCGCCGACTCGGCGACGAACTCGGTGCCGTCGTCGACGAACGTCACGTCACCGCGCGCCTGCAGCAGCTGATCGCCGGCAAGGAGCTGCGCAGCCGGTTCGACGCCGGCCATCTGCTGCAGCGGCGCGACGCGCGCATGGCCGCGGCGGCGGCCGGCACCGCGGTCGTCGACCAGGGACTCTGGCACGAACTGCTGTCGATCGCCTTCCGGCTGACGACGCAGTGGCAGGGCTACAGCTACAGCCACAGCCACGCCGAGGCGTCACCGTTCGTGTTGCGCCAGGTGCAGGCCGACGTCGACGCGCTGAGCCAGCGCGTGCACGTCGACCTGTTCGCCCGCGCCGAGCAGGAGGCCGCGATCGCCACCGCGTGCAACGCGCTGCTGACCCAGCTGCGCACCGAGCTGATGTCGAGCCCGGCGCTCGAGACCACGCGCGCCGGCATCGCGAAGCCGGCGGCGGCGCCGAGCAAGGGTTTCCGCCTGCTGGTCGAGCGCGAGGGTGAAGCCGCGCCGCAGGAGTACGCGTTCGATCGCGAGCAGGTGACGATCGGCCGCCGCGAGATCGAGAACCTCGTGCGGCTCAACGACCCGATGGTCTCGTCGGCGCACGCGGTGATCGAACGGCAGGCCGAGGGCTGGGTCGTCATCGATCGCAACAGCACCAACGGCACCGAGGTCGACGGCATCCGGCTGCCGGGCGACGTCGCGCAGCCGCTGACCGACGGCACCGTGATCGTGATCCGGCCGTTCCGGCTGACGTTCCAGACCGGAGCCGGCAGCCTCGACGCGACGTCGGTGGTGCACACGATCAGCACCGACCGGCTGGCGCAGCAGCTGCTGGCGGCCTACGCGCGCAGCAGCACGGCGCCGGCCGCGGCGCAGCAGGAGGCGCTGCGGCGCGTGCTCACCGAGGCCCGGGAGATGGTCGGCGGGCCCGAACTGATGGCGCGGCTCGACGAGCTGACGCGGCGCTTCCGCGGCACCGCAGGCGCCGACGGCGCCGCCGATGCCGCCCAGCTGCAGGCGAAGTTCTTCACCAGCGCGCACAAGTCCCTGTCGCAGTTGTCGCGCGCGCTGATCGGGCCCGGCGAGTTCAAGGCGCCCGAGGAGGTGCAGGCGTTCGCCGGCAAGCTCGGCCGGTTCGTCGAGACCACGACGCAGTGGATCGAGCGCACGTTGGAGCTGCGCCGCGCGCTCGGCAAGCACCTCGAACTCGGTGCCACCAGCACCTCGATGGGCCGGCCGATGGTGCGCTCGGCCGCCGACGTGCGCCAGCTGCTGCTCGGCTGGGCCGAGGCCAGCGCCGCGGCCGATCCGTCCGGCTATTTCCTGGCCAAGTTCTACGACGACGTGATCGCGATCTTCGAGGGCCTGCTCGCCGGTTCGCAGCAGGTGCGGCGCGCGATCCGCGAACGGCTCGATCCGGCGCGGTTGGTCGACCAGGCCGGCCGCGGGATCATCAACAACGCGGCGGCGAGCTCGGCGTTGTGGAAGCTCTACGTGCAGACCTACCAGGAAGTGACGGAAGGAAAGCAGTTCGAACTCGAACTCGACCGCCTGTTGCAGAAGAGTCTGCAGGACCACCGATCGGGACGCTGATCGCCGCGGTCGCTGACACCCGGAACCGAAGAGACATCATGGAAGTACGACGGAATCGACGAGGACCCTGGCGGCGCGGTGCCGCGCTGGCGCTGGCGCTGGTGGCCGCCGCCTGTTCGACGCAGAACGTCACCCTGAAGGCGACGGTCGGCGAGAACCTGAACCCGAACCTCGCCGGTGGCACCGGCATGCTCGACGTCTACGCGTTCTTCCTGAAGAAGACCGACGCGTTCCTGGCCAAGGACAAGCTGCGCAGCGACTTCCTGGTCGACAGCGTGCGCAACGACAAGAAGGCGCCGGCCTGGCTGGACCCGGACACGGTCGCGGTCGAGCTGATGCAGATCGCGCCGGCCCAGCCCGACGCGTGGCCGGTGGTCGAGCAGCGCGTCGAGGTGCCGGTCGGCTCGACGCACGTCGGCTTCGTCGCCGTGTTCCAGACCCACCGCGACAACGACGCCGAGGAGCAGTGGCGCCTGCTGGTGCCGGTCAGCGGTGGCGCGGCCGCGTTCCGGGTCGCCGGCCGGAAGCTCGAACTGCCGGCGGCGCCGCCGCCGAAGCCGAAGGAGGCGCCGCGTGACCGCTCGAACAACGGCTGATCCGGTGCGATCCGCGGCCGGCCGGAGGTTGCCATGACCAACGACAAGGTCCTCTGGGAAGAGGGCATGTTCCTCGGCCCCCAGCACTTCCAGGCCTGGGAACGCCACCTGATGCACCAGCTGCACGGCCGCGCCAGCACGGTGTCGCCGTTCGCCTACGGCCTGACGTCGCTGAAGATCGACGAGGACGCGCTGACGCAGGGTGAGCTGGTGCTCGAGCAGGTCGCCGGCGTGTTCCGCGACGGCCTCTACTTCCGCGCGCCGTCGAACGACCCGCTGCCGGTGCGGCGGCGCTTCGCCGACGCGTTCCATCCGCGCGCCAACGTGCTGGGGGTGTTCCTGGCGGTGCGCGAGGGCCGGGCCGGTTCGATGCTGTCGAAGGCCGAGGACAAGAGCGCGATCGGGCGCTACCGGCGCCGCAAGATGGAGATCACCGACGACCTCGCCGGCAGCGCCGTGCGCGAGGTCGCGGTCGGCGATCTCGATCTGCGCCTGCTGTGGGAAGGCGAATCGCTGGACGGCTACCAGTCGCTGGAGATCGCGCGCGTCGTGCGCACCGGCAGCGCCTACCAGCTCGACAAGAACTTCGTGCCGACCTGTCTCGTGGTCGGCGCCGCGCCGGCGTTGACGCGGATCCTGCAGCGCACCGCCGAACTGCTGTCGAGCAAGAGCGAGGAACTGGCCGGCAAGCGCGGCCAGCGCGTCGGCGGCACGGTGCAGTTCACGGCCGCGGACGCGGCGGGCTTCTGGCTGCGGCACACGGTCAACAGCCACCTGCCGTTGGTCGCGCACCACTGCCGCACGCCGCACGTGCACCCGGAGGCGGTCTACGGCGTGCTCGCGTCGCTGGTCGGTGCGCTGTGCACGTTCTCGCCCGACAAGCTGCCGACCTCGGTGCCGCCGTACGAGCACTCGGACCTGACGTCGACGTTCCAGGAACTCGACCGCCACCTGCGCGACCTGCCGCAGAACATCGTGCCGGAGACCTGCGTCGGCATCCCGCTGCAGCGCAAGGGCCCGGACGAATGGGTGGGGCAGGTGCAGGACGAGTCGCTGTTCGAACGCGCCGACTTCTATCTGTGCCTGTCGGGCGACAGCTCGCCGGACAAGTTCATCCGCGAGGCGCCGTTCAAGGTCAAGGTGACCTCGCCGGCGCAGATGGAGTCGATCCGCACCTACAACGTGCGCGGCGTCGTGCTGACGCACGTGCCGGTGCCGCCCAACGAGATCCCGCAGCGCGCCGGCTGCCACTACTTCGTGCTGTCGCGCGAGGGCAAGCACTGGGAGGCGCTGCGCGACGCGCGCACGCTGGCGCTGTCGATCCCGACCGAGTTCGACGAGGTGCAGGTCGAGTGCCTGGCCGTCAAGAAGGTGGGCCCATGAGCCGTCCCGGTGACCGCGTCACGAGTCTGACCGACCTGTGCGCCGGTGCGTTCGCGTTCGTCGTCGAGCTGCAGTCCGGCGCCGCGGATGCCAGCGGCGAGCCGCTGCGCTACGAGGCGACCGCGAAGCGCGCGCGCGACCTGCTGGCCGCGCTCGACACCAAGGGCCGTGAGCACGGCTTCACCAAGGACGCGGTCGACCAGGCCAAGTACGCGCTGACCGCGTTGATCGACGAGGTCGTGCTGGCCAGCAAGTCGAGCCTGCGCGAGGAGTGGCTGCGCCGGCCGCTGGCGGCCGAGCTGTTCAGCGAGTTCAACGCCGGCGAGGAGTTCTTCCACCGGCTCGAACAGCTGGGCCGCGGCGGGCGCCTCGACCCGCAGACGCTCGGCGTGCTCGAGGTCTACGGCACCTGCCTGAGCCTCGGCTTCCGCGGCATGCACATCGACCAGTCGGGCGTCGAGCGGCTGCGCGAGATCCTGTTCTCGCTGTCGCGCCGCATCAACGAGGGCCGCGAGAACACGCCGCTGGCGCCGCACTGGCAGCCCGAGGAATCGGTCGCGCGCAGCGTCGGTCGGCTGCCGCCGATGGTGCTGATCGCCGCCGGCCTCGCCGCCATCGCGCTGCTGTACGGACTGTTCGAGCTGCTGATGTACTGGGACGCCGTGCAACTCGGCAGCAAGCTGAAGGACGCCTAGCCCTCGACCATGGGACGACTGCTGCAGAACCTCCTGTCCCAGCGCCATGCCGGCCTGCTCGGCCTCGTCGTGCTGGTGCTCGTCATCTACCTGGTCGGCGTGCTGTCCGGCGTGCCGTGGCTCTACCTGCACCTCGCCGCCGTCGCGGTCGTCGTGCTGGCCGTCACGGTGCTGCTGCTGCAGCGGCGCCGCGCGGCCAAGGCCGCGGGGGCGCTGGAAGCGGCGCTGAAGGAGCAGGGGCGTTCGCAGGCCTCGGGCTCGCGGCCCGACCAGCGCGCCGGCATCGAGGAGCTGAAGGGCCAGTTCGACGAGTCGCTGGACCTGCTGCGCAGCTCGAAGATGGGGCCGGGAGCGCTGCACACGATCCCCTGGTACATCCTGATCGGGCCGCCGGGTTCGGGCAAGAGCACGCTGCTGCGCGAGTCGGGTCTCAGCTTCCCGTACATGACCAAGGGCCGCAGCGCGATCCGCGGCCTCGGCGGCACCAAGAACTGCGACTGGTGGTTCGCCGACCGCGGCATCCTGCTCGACACCGCCGGCCGCTACACGACCGAGGCCGAGGACCGCGACGAGTGGATGGCGTTCCTGCGGCTGCTGAAGCGCGGCCGCGGCCGCCGGCCCGTCAACGGCGCCATCGTCGCGATCGGCCTCGCCGAACTGGTCGAGGCGACCGACGCCGAGCTGAGCCTCTACGCCGAGAACGTGCGCGATCGCATCGACGAGCTGACCCGCGAGCTGCAGATCGTGTTCCCGATCTACGTCGTGTTCACCAAGTGCGACCGGCTGCGCGGCTTCGTCGAGACCTTCGACACGCTGAACAAGGAGCAGCGCAAGCAGGTCTGGGGCTTCACGTTCCCGTTCGAGCGCGGCAAGGACTTCCGCCTGGCCGAGCAGTTCGGCAAGGAGTTCGACGAGCTGTACCGCGCGCTGACCGTGCGGCGCGTCGACCTGCTGGCCAGCGACCACTTCAAGAAGCGCAAGGCGCAGGTCTACGCCTTCCCGCTGCAGTTCCTCGGCCTCAAGGAACGGCTGCAGGGCTTCCTCGATCAGCTGCAGCAGCCCAACCCCTACCAGGAGGTGTCGCCGGTGCGCGGCATCTACTTCACCAGCGGCACCCAGGAGGGCACGACGATCGACCGCATCCTCAAGGTGCTGCGGCCGGCGGAGCTCGTGCTCGACGTGCCGCAGGAGTCGCGCCGCTGCTACTTCGTCGACGACCTGTTCAACCAGGTCGTGTTCACCGACGCGACGCTGGCGACGCCGACCGCGAAGTCGCTGCAGCGCGACCGCACGCTGCGCATCGGCGGCGGCATCGTGCTCGGGGTGCTGGCCCTGCTGACGATCGTCTGGCGCTGGAGCACGATGTCGGCGTTCGGCAGCGCCTGTGCGCAGATCGAGGCGAACATCGTCGGCCGCAAGGACCGCGATCCCGAGCAGGTGCGGCGGGCGCTGGACGCGCAGCTGGAGATGCTCGAGAGCGGCAACCACCATCTCGAACGCGGCGGCGTGATCCAGAACCTGCGGTCGCATTACGAGGAGGCGCTGGTCGCGCACACGATCGAGCGGGTCGAGGTCCACGCGCGCGCCGAGGTCGCCACGGTCAAGGAGCGCGCCAGACAGCTCGCCAGCCTCGGCGCCGCGGAGGCCTACGCCGTGCGCAACGAACTCGATCGACAGCTGAGCCGCATCGACGCCGGCGTGCTCGGTCTGCAGAGCAAGGCCGACGGCGATCGCGAGGCGGCGCTGAGCCTGTGGCGCGCGGCGGTCGGCACCGGTGCGGTCGCCGAGCGGCACTTCGAGAACCTGCGCGGGATCGACGGCCTCGAGCTGGACATCCCGGCGGTCGCCGGCGACGTGCGCAGCGCGCGCGAGCAGCTGCAGGCCTCGCTGGGCGCCGAGAACGAGCGCGACCTGCGGGCCGCCAAGGACCTGGGCCTCGACCGTCTGTTCGCCCGCTCGTGGCAGGCGCTGAACGTGCTCGAGACGCCGTTCAGCGCCTGCGCCGCCGTGACGGATCGCAACTGGAGCGCGCGCGCGCTGGCCGCATCGGCCAAGGGGCCGCTGTTCTCGAGCCTGTCGGCGAAGGCCGGGGCGCCGCAGCTGGAGCAGTTCTTCGTCACCTTCGAACAGGACGTCGAGCTGGCGCGGGCCCGCAACGGTGAGACCTCGGGCCAGCCGCTGCGCGACCTGCCGGCGGGCGGGTGGAACGACCACGTCGACCAGAAGCGCGTCGCGTTCCTGCAGCTCGTCGACCGCGGCTTCGACGAACGCTGGAGTCAGTTCCTGGGTGCGATCGAACAGGTCGCGAGCACCGGCGCCGACGCCGGCGAGGAGGATCTGCTCGGCTTCACCCGGCTGGCCGTCGTGCCGGAGCTGGTGGCCGCCTACGGCATCGCCCGCGAGGTGCTGCTCGCGCGCGGCAAGGTCGCCGACGACCGGCGCGTGGAGCTCGCCAAGTCGGTCGAACCGATCAAGGCCCGGCACAAGCCCGACCAGCCGTCGTGGGCCAAGACCACCGGCGTGGTCGAGCGCGGCCGCGAGCCGACCGCGACGGTCGAGCGCGCGCTGCGGGCCAAGACCTACGGCGACGCCGAGCGGCGCCGCATCGAGGTGTTCGACTGGGGCATCACGGCGCTGCAGGCACGGTTCCAGGACCTCGAACTCGGCCTGGTCAGGGGCATGTGCCAGCGCGAGTGGGCGGCGTGTCGCGCCGAACTGCAGGACCATGCGAACAAGGGCGCGTTGAAGGCGTGGCAGCAGGTGCTGGACGGCTTCCCGTTCGACCCGGAAGCGGTCGACGAAGCGGACGCCGACGAGCTGGCCAAGGCCGTGGGTTCGATGGCGGAGCTGGCGGGCTTCGTGGCGAAGCTCGAGCCGGCCAGCGCGTTCGAGCAGGACCCGGCGTTCGTGGCGGCGGTCCAGGAGGCGGCGACGCTCGGGCGGATCCTCTACGGCAGCGACAAGGTGCGCAGCGTGCCCGGCATCGAGACGCTGCTGACCGTGCAGACCGGCGGCTCGTCGATCACCGCGGTGACCCTGCAGGGGCAGGACCGGCGCGCGGTCGTCGGCCGGCAGCAGGAGTGGACCATCGGACCGGTCGAGCCGCTCGACCTGTCGATCCAGCTGCAGTCCGGCGGCGTGCTGTCGTTCGGCGACCTGTTGCTGTCGCGCGGGCGCGTGCCCGCCGGCCTGCTGGTCGGCCAGCGCATGCGGCCGGGCATGTGGCAGCTGAAGCGCCTGTTCGACTGGGGCACGATCACTCGCAGCGGTCCGAACGACAGCCGCAGCGAACTGCGGCTCAGCGGGCGCACCGGCGACTACGTGCTGTTGGCCGTCAACGTGCCGCGCCCCGAGGCCGCCGTCGTGTTCGACGCCGACTGGCCCGGTGAACGCTACCGCCCGGTGAAGAGCGTGTGGAAGCAGCCGTGACGCTGCAACTGCGAGGCACGGGCTACTTCGGCAAGGTCCCCGTCGCCGGCGACTTCCAGCGGCTGCTGACCAACGACGGCCCCGATGCGCGCACGCTCGACTGGTTCCACGACGGCTGGGCGCGCTACGCGTTGGCCGGCAAGCGGCCCGAGATCGTCGGCTCGCTGGGCTTCTGCTGGCAGCGGCCGGGCACCGACGTCGCGTTGCTCGGCGTGCTGACCGCCAGCCGCGATCGCACCGGCCGCCGCTTTCCGCTGCTGGTGTTCGGCGCGGTCGGCGGCGTCACGGACACCTCGGAGCTGATCGCCTCGGCGCACGACTTCCTGGCCGGCGCCGAAGCCGTGGCCGAGTCCGGTCGTGCCGGCGTCGACCTGGTCGCGCTGCGCGGCCACGTCGAGTCGCTGCGCACCCGCCTCGACCTCGACGGCGCCGCGCGGCAGGCTGCCTGGAGCGAGGCCGTGACCGCGGCCGAATGGGCCGGCGGGCCCGACGCGCTGGCGCAGCGCATGCGCTCCCTCGAGTTCGCGTTCTCGAGCGGCGGCCGGCCGAACTTCGTGCTGCGCGGGCGATGGCAAGGCGACCTGCGCCACTTCACGGCCGGCCTCGGGGTGCTGCAGCGGCTGGGCCAGCAGCCGCCGGCGATGTTGTTCTGGAGCCAGGACGAGGGCACCGTCAGCTGGCGGGTGGCGTTCGATCACGCGGTGCCGAGCCAGTTCGAATCGCTGCTGTGGCATGCGGTAGACTCTCCGGCGGTGTTCGACACCGAACCCGGAGCCGTGCCCGTGCCGGCGGAGTTCGTCGCGCGGACCGTGCCCGGTGCCGACACCAGCCTGGCGCGCCTCGTGCGAGCCGGCTGAGTCCTCCAGGTGGCGCCCCTCGCATGAAATCTCACGAACCCGCGAACCACGACGACGCGCCGAAGGTGCCGCCGCAGCAGGCACCCCAGCAAGTTCCCTCGGGCACCGAGTTCCTGGTGCGCGAGGTCGTGCACGGCGAGAAGTCGCGCGCCTGGATCGACCTGTCGGCGAAGATCGTCTTCTACCTGCGCACGCGGTTCGGCAACAGTTCGTTCCCGCCCGGCACCGAGTTCTCGGACTTCGTCAGCGACGCGATGCTGAAGGTGCTGACGTCGATCGGCAGCTTCGAGTACCGCGGCAAGGACTCGTTCTGGAAGTGGGTGCAGACGCTCGCCGGCAACCTGTGGCGCGACATGTGGCGCCGCTTCGATCGCGACCGTCGGCTCGGGCTCGCGGGCCGCGGGGAGAGCGACGCCGGGGACGGCGACAGCCGGCCGCCGTCGGCGACCGAGGCCGCGGCGTCGCACGAGGAGACGCCGACGCAGGTGGTGCGCTTCCGCGAGCTCGAACGCGCCGAGGCCGAATGCGTCGCCAAGCTGCCCAAGCAGATGCGCGAGGTCTACATGCTGCGCCGGCAGCAGGAGCTGACGTTCGCCGAGATCTCCGAGAAGACCGGCGGCGTCAAGGAGGTCACGCTGCGCAGCCACTACATGCGCGCCCGCGACAGCGTGCGCGAGTGCCTCGGCAGCAAGATCGACGCGCTCGGCAAGCAGATCCAGGGCTGGCAGTGAGGCCCGTTCCGCGGCGGGCGCGCTGACCATCAGCTTGACGTCCGTCGCCTCGGATCGACCCGCGGTCACGCCGCGCCGGGTGCAGACGTTCTGGCTGTCGTGGCGGCGGCGCGGCAGGCGCGGTGTGACGGCGTAGCGCGGCGCGTCACATGTTGCGCCGGTACTGCCCGCCGACCTGGTACAGCGCGTGCGACATCTGGCCCAGCGAGCACACCTTCGCGGCGTCCATCAGGCTCGCGAACACGTTGCCGCCGTTCAGCGCCGATGCCTTCAGTGCCGCGAGCGCCCTGGTCGCGTCGGTGCCGTGCACCGCGTGGTAGTCGCGCAGGCCGGCGATCTGCGCGGTCTTCTCGTCGTCGCTGCTGCGCATGACCTCGCGCACGACCTGGATCGGCGAACCGTCGCTGCCGAGGAACGTGTTGACGCCGATGATCGGCAGCTCGCCCGAGGCCTTCTTGACCTCGTAGTGCATCGACTCGTCCTGGATCTTGCCGCGCTGGTACATCGTCTCCATCGCGCCGAGCACGCCGCCGCGCTCGGACAGGCGCTCGAACTCGGCGTAGACGGCCTCCTCGACCAGGTCGGTCAGCTCCTCGATCACGAAGCTGCCCTGCAGCGGGTTCTCGTTCTTCGCCAGACCCAGCTCGCGGTTGATGATCAGCTGGATCGCCATCGCGCGGCGCACCGAGGCCTCGGTCGGCGTCGTGATCGCCTCGTCGTAGGCGTTCGTGTGCAGCGAGTTGCAGTTGTCGTAGATCGCGTAGAGCGCCTGCAGCGTCGTGCGGATGTCGTTGAAGTCGATCTCCTGCGCGTGCAGCGACCGGCCCGAC
>JAEUHS010000099.1 GCA_016794035.1 Planctomycetota bacterium | reverse complement strand
CGGCGCGGCGCGCAGCCGTTCGAGTTCCTGCTGCAGCGACGCCTGCGAACTGCGCAGCGCGGCGAGCTCCGCCTCCAGGTGGACGGCGGCGTTCGTCGGCGCCGTGTCGGCGGCGGGCCGCATCGTCAGCGACACGGCGGCGGCAGCGGCGGAAGCGAGCAGGACGGAGACAGCGATCGTGGGCGTGGAGGTCATGGGCGAAGGTTGCGCGCCCCGTCGTGGACCGGGGCGCGCCCCCTACGTTGCCCGGCGGCGACGATTTCGTCGAGGCTCTCGCCGCCCGACCGTTCCGTGGCCCATCCCCCGCCGCCGCGAGAGCGCCGTGGCGGGTCGCCGGAAGACGCGGCACCATGGCCGACATGCAGGTCTACGACACCCACTGCCACCTCGGCCTCGACGGCAAGGCGCCACCCGCGGACGAACATGCGCGCGCGGTTGCCGCCGGCGTCACCCGCCTGCTAGTGGTCGGCATCGACGCGGCGACCAGCCAGGCCGCGCGCGACCTGCAGCACCTCGCCGGCGTGTCGTGGAGCGCCGGCCTGCATCCGAACGACAGCACCCGCCTCGACGACGAATGGGCGGCGATCGAGGCGCTGGCGCGCGACCCCGCCTGCACGGCGATCGGCGAGACCGGACTCGACTGCTTCCGCGACCGCACCCCGGTCGACCAGCAGGAACGTTCGCTGCGCCGGCACCTCGCGCTCGCGCGCGAACTGGACCTGCCGGTGATCTTCCACTGCCGCGACGCCTTCGCGCCGCTGTTCGCGGTGCTGCGCGACGAAGCGCCGGTGCGCGGCGTCATGCACTGCTTCTCCGGCGGCCAGGGCGAGGCGCGCACGGCGCTCGATCTCGGCCTGCTGCTGTCGTTCGCCGGCCCGCTGACCTACCCGAAGAACGAGGCGCTGCGCGCGGTCGCCGCCTGGGCGCCCGCCGACCGCGTCCTGGTCGAGACCGACGCGCCGTTCCTGCCGCCACAGACGCTGCGCGGCAAACGCAACGAACCCGCGTTCGTCGTCCAGACCGTGCGAGCGCTCGCGGCCGCGCGCGGCCTCTCACCCGACGCCGCCGCCGAGCAGACGTTCGCCAACGCCCTCGCGCTGTTCGGCTGAACGCGTGCCGTCGGGGGACGAGAACTGCAGCCGCTCAGCGCGGCGGCTGTGCGAGGTCCTGCAGCGCGCGCAGCACCGCGGGCTCCATCGGCGCCTCGCGCTGCGCGGTCTGCAGTTCGCGGCGCGCGTCGGCGTAGCGGCCGAGGTCGCGCAGCACCGCGGCGCGGTCGAGCCGCACGCTGGTGTGGTGCAGGCCGCGGGCGATGCTGGCGTCGAGGTGCGCGAGCGCGCCCTGCAGATCGCCGAGGCCGCGCCGCGCAGCGGCGGCGAGCTGGAAGACGTAGCCCTTGGGCTCGGCGATCTGCAGGCACGACAGCGCCAGTCGCTCGGCGGCTTCGAAATGCTCGCGGTCGCCGGTCGCGCGACCGGCCTG
This sequence comes from Planctomycetota bacterium, assembly GCA_016794035.1. Lineage (GTDB taxonomy): Bacteria > Planctomycetota > UBA1135 > UBA1135 > UBA2386 > JAEUHS01. Next base: position 17,019 of record JAEUHS010000099.1, on the reverse strand, counting down.
CAGGTGCGCCTGCGCGGCCAGCGTACGCACCCACGGATCGTCCGGTGTCTGCGCGGCCAGCAGCGCCGTCACCTCGAGCGCGCGCGACGGCTGCGCGGCGGCGTCGGGCAGCGACACCAGCGCCTCGGCGTAGTAGCTGAGCGCGTCGTGGTGCTGCGGCCGCAGCGCGTGGGCCTGCGCCAGCGGGGCGAGGGCCGCTGCCGGGTCGCCGCGGCGCAGCCAGGTCGCGCCGAGGCCCCAGTGCGCCTGGAACGACTCCGGCCGGCCCGCGAGTTCGGCCTGCCACAGGCTGACCTCGTCGCGGTAGTCGAGCGTGCGCCGCACGGCGCCGGTGAGGCCGAGCAGCAGCAGCGCTCCGGCGATGGCGACCGCGCGCGCGCCGCGCAGTCGCGGCAGCGACACGGCCACCACCAGCGCGATGCCGAGCATCGGCCCGTAGAGGCGGTGTTCGGCCAACGGCATGTTCAGCGGCACCACGATCCACGGCAGCGCCAGCAGCCACGCGACCGCGAGGCCGACGCGGCGCGGGCCCGCGGTGCGCCCGGGCCAGGCGGCCGCGGCGCTGAGCGCGAACAAGCTGCCCCAACCGAGCAGCACCATCGGGTCGCACGGCGACGCCCGGAACGTGACCGGCGGATCGAGGGTCATGCCGACCGGCACCACCATCTGCCACAGCGCCTGCGGCAGCAGCGTGCCCATGGTCGCGAGCTGCACCAGCAGCGTGCGCCCGTGGCCCGTGGTCGGATCGCCGCCACCGCGCGCCAGCAGGTCGACCGTCGCCTGGCCGAGCAGCACCCGGCGCAGCACCAGGTAGGCCAGCACCAGCATCACCACGGGCAGCACACCGGCGACGGCCCGGCGCCAGTCGAGGCGCGCGCCGTCGCGCGCGCGCGCGGCCAGCACCTGCGCGGCCAGCAGCGCCGGCAGCACCACGCCGGTCTCCTTGCTGCCACACGCGACCATGGTGCCGAACACCATGCCCACCATCGCCAGGCCCGGCCGGCGCGCGCGCTGCCAGCGGCGGTGCGCCAGCAGCGTCAGCAGCACGCCACAGCCGAGCAGCAGTTCGCTGCGCGCCGACACCAGGTTGATCGCCTCGGACAGCAGCGGGTGCACCGCGAACAGCGCCGCGGCGACGAACGCCGCCGGCACCGGCACCCGCCAGCTGCGCTGCCAGCGCCACAGCAGCCACGCGGCCGCCGCGTGCAGCAGCACGTTGCCGGCCTTCAGCGACCAGGCGGCCGGCGACACCGCGAGGTTCAGCGCGAAGCTGACCAGCAGCGCCGGCCGGTACATGCGCTGGCCGGTGGCGCTGAACGCCGACGGGTCGACCAGCAGCCGGCCGAGGTCGCCGAGGTCGTGCAGCGCGGTGTTCGCGGCCACCGAGTGCACGTCGTCGAACACGTAGTCGCCGCCGAGCGCGACGCCGTAGGCCAGCCACGCCAGCGCGAACACGACGAGGCCGAGCCCACGCACCGTCGCGCGCGTCATGCGGCCTCCACCTGCGCGCCGTCGAGCCGCAGCAGCAGTTCGCGCCAGCGCCGCGCCAGGCACGGCACCGCGAAGTGCCGGTCGAACGCCGCCCGCGCCTGCGACGCCGCGGCGGCGACCTGCGTCGCATCGGCGACCAGCGCCTGCAGTCGGCGCGCGAGCGTTCTGACGTCGCCGGCGGGCACCGCGAACACGGCACCGCAGCCGTCGAGCCAGCCGCCCAGCGCCGGCGTGTCGGCGGTGACCACCGGCCGCCCCGCCGCCAGCGCGTGCACGACCTTGAACGGCACCACGCGCTGCGCCTTGCCGCTGCGGCCGAACACGCCGGCGACGAGCTGGCTCTGCGCCAGCAGCTCCTGCAGCCGCGCGCGATCGACGAACACCGGCTCGAGCCGCAGCCGGTTGCCGAGCAGCGCCCTTGCCTGCGCGCGGTCGTAGCGGTTGCCACCGACCAGCGTCAGCTCGACCTCGGGCACGTAGGCGAGCGCATCGAGCAGCACGTCGAGGCCGTGCAGGGGCACGCCGGTGCCGAAGAACAGCAAACGCAGCCGACCGTCGCCGGCCGGCGCCGTGGGGATCGGCGCCGCGGGCGCGTCCGGATCGCCGACCGGCAGCCAGCCGAAGCGCTCGGGCGACAGGCCGGTCAGTGCAGCGGCGTAGGCCGCGTTGCACGGCGTGTCGAGCAGCACGAGGTCCGCGGCGGCACAGGCGCGCGTGTCGAGCCGCTGCAGCCAGTGCGCGACCAGCGAGCCGGGCCGCACCAGTTGCCGGTCCTCGACCACGGTGTCGTAGGCCGACAGGAACAGGTCCAGCACGATCGGCACGTCGGTTACCTCGCGCAACGCGGGCACGACCGTGTGGCCCGGATACGGCACGACGAGGCAGCGCGGCCGCTGCGCCGCGACCGCCGCGCGCACGCGTTCGACCAGCCGCCGCCGCTGCCGTCGCTGCTGCCAGAACGCCGCCGGCAACCGCCACGGCGCCGCCAGCAGCGCCTGCTTGCCGCGCCCGAGCCCGGGCTCGTGGCACTGCCGCACCTCGATGCCGGCGGCCTCGAGGCCGGCGCGCAGCGAGCGCGTGCGCGGGTAGCCGGGGCCTTCGTCCCAGGCGCCGGCGAACAGCACGTGCGCACGGGTCGGGTTCACTTGCCGTGGTCGCGCGAGAGTCCCTGGAAGCGCAGCGCCGCGATCTGCTCGGCGATCAGACCGAGCGCGAACAAGAGCCCCGCCTGGCTCAGCAGCAGCACCGCCATGTTGGTGAACCGGCCCTCGGTGCAGAGCGTGTAGAGGTACCACGCGATGCCGAGCGCGCCGGTGCCGAGCGACACCGGCAGGAACACGCGCAGCGGCGCGAACATCGTCGCGATGCGCAGGATGATCAGGAAGAAGCGGCTGCCGTCGGCGACCAGCCGGATGTGGCTCTTGCCGCGCCGCGTGCGCACACAGAACGGCTGGAACGCGACCGACCAGCCGCCGCGCAGCATCGACATGGTGATCGTCGTGGGATAGCTGAACGTGTTCGGCAGCAGCCAGACGAGGTCCTTGGCGACGTCGGCGCGCACCAGCCGGAAGCCGGAGGTCAGGTCGGGGATGTGGCGGCCCGACACGTAGCTGGCGAAGCGGCTGTAGACCTGGTTGGCGAAGTTGCGGTGCCTGCTGCCGCCGCGGCCGCCGCGCGAGCCGACGACCATGTCGTAGCGCTCGGCCAGTTCGAGCATGCCGGTCAGCGCGGCCGGCGGATGCTGGCCGTCGCCGTCGAGCAGCAGGATCCAGTCGCCCCTGGCCTCGCGGATGCCGCGCTTGACCGCCGCGCCGTTGCCGAGGCTCTCGGCGTGACAGACGACGCGCGCGCCGTGTTCGCGGGCGATCGCCGGCGTGGTGTCGGTCGAGCCGTCGTCGACGACGATCACCTCGTGGAACGGCAGCGCGGCGGCGCGCAGCACGGCGTCGAGTTCGGCCAGCAGGCTCGGCAGGTTCGCCGATTCGTTGCGCGCCGGCACCACGATCGAGACCCGCTGCACGCGCCGTACGGCCGGCGCGGCCGGCGGCGTCACCACCGGCGCGACTGGCGCCTTCGACACCGGCGCCGGCCGGCGCACCGGCAGTTCGCCGGTCGCCATCAGGTGGCTCAGGCGTTCGTTCGGAGCTGCCTCGACACGCTGCTGCAGATCGGCCGACATCGCCGATGCTATCGGCGCATCCGGGGCGGCAGCCTGAGCCGTTCGCGGCGCGCGCAGCGCCCGCGACGGCGGCACGGGAAACGACGACGCCCGCCCCGTGCGGACACGGCGCGGGCGTTGCGTGCAGATCGACGGCGCGGCGGTGCCGCGCGCGTCAGCCTGCGGGGCGGATCAGTTGACGACCGTCCAGCGGTTGGTGTCCGAGGCCAGCGTGTTGGCGGCGACGCCAGCGCTCATCGCGATGGTGCCGGTGCCGAGGAACGCGGCGCTGAAGATCGGGCGGTTGGCCGTGCTCTCGCTGTAGGCCACGGCGGCGCCGTTGGTCGACAGCACGTCACCGCTCTGGTTGACGAAGAACGTGCGCTTGCCGCTGTTGCCGAACACCTGCGGCCAGGCGTAGCAGGCCCACAGCGTCTCGGCCTGGCCGGCGTCGACACCCTGGCCGTTGTCCGGGTCACCACCGGTGGCGTCCTCTTCGATGCCCTGCGCGTTCGTGTCCGGCAGGAACATCTGGAACACGTAGCCCGAGCGGTTGACGCGGGCGGCGGCGACGTTGCCGAACGCCGTCGACAGCACCGGCGGGCTGATCGACTGGGTGCTGTTGCGCACCGCGGTGCGGCCCGACAGCTCGCCGAAGAAGCCGTATTCACCGGCGCCGTTGCCGTTGACGTCGATGACACCCGACGCCTGGCACTGCGACTGCGCCGACGAGATGTTCTTCAGCGTCGCGATCGCCGCCGATTCGTTGGCGTTCAGGCGCGCGCTGAGGAGGTTTGGGATCGCGATGGACGCGATGATGGCGATGATCGCAACGACGATCATCAGCTCGATGAGTGTGAAGCCCTGTTCCCGCTTGGACATGATTTTCTCCGTGACAACCTTGCGAATGTGACGGCCGACACGGCCGCCGTTTCCCCAACTGATGCTGTTCCGCGTCTCAGCGACTCGCAGCCGCTGGCGGCGTGGAACAGAGTTCCTGGAAGCGCGCCTCCCTGGCCACCGCCTGCCAGGCGTCGGACTCCTCGCGGAGCCGGCGCCTCACCTCGGCAGGCTGCACCCTGGCGACACGTTCCAACAACTGCAGACAGCTATCGGTGTCCCCCTGCTGCAACTTGAGCAGGGCAAGGCAGTAGTCCGCGATCGGGACGGCTCCGCTGGCGCGCGTGAACATGGCCTCGGCCTTGCTCGGATGGCCCAGTCGCACGTACTCCTCGCCCGCTTGCAGCGATGCCATGGGCGCTGCGCTGTGGTCCCGCGCGACACCGTCGAGCAGCCGCTCGGCATCGATCCGGCGTCCCATCTCGCGCAGTACGCCCGCCTGTTCCAGCGCCCGCTGATGGCCGAACCGCGCATCGAACGCGGCCGCCTGCTGCTCGAACAGCGTCAGCGCCTGCTCGCGGCTGCCGGCCTTGGCCAGCATGCGCGCCTCGTTGAACGCCAGGATGTCGCCCTGCTCGGCGGTGCAGTCCTGGCAGCCCCGCGCGCGGCGGTAGTTCCGCGCCGCGTCCTGGAACCGACCGCGCAGCATCAGCGCGAAGCCCTGGAACTCGGCGGTCACCGCCATGCCCGGCTGCACCCGTTCGACGGTCGCGAGGTAGGCCTCGGCCTGGGTGATCATCGCGCTGCGGGCGTCCAGCTCCCTGCCGGCGCCGTCGTGGGCCGGGATCGCATGGGCGAGCCGCAGCTGCACGTCGGCGCTGCTGAGCAGCGTCATCACGTCGGCGTCGGCACGACCGGTCGCCACGGCGATGCCGAGCGCGCCGAGCACCATGGACGCGCCGCCGTAGAGCAGCGCCCGTTTCTGCAGTTCGTTCATGTTCCCCCCGCTGTCCGGCGGCTCAGCCGCCCGACAACTTCTCCTGCAGCTTGAAGATCGGCAGGAACACCGCGAGCACGATGCCACCGACGATCACACCCATGATCGCGATCATGATCGGCTCGATCATCGACGTGAGGCCCTTGACCTCGGCCTCGACCTGCTGGTCGTAGAACTCGGCGATCTTCTCGAGCAGCTGGTCGAGCGCACCGGACCGCTCGCCGATCGACATCATCTTGGTGACCATCGGCGGGAACACCGTCGACTTCATGAACGGCTCGGACAGGCTGTCGCCGTTGCGCACGCTGTCCTTGGCGCGGTCGACGATGCGCGAGATCACGAGGTTGCCCGACGTGTCGGAGACGATCTCCATCGCGCCGAGGATCGGCACGCCGCTCTTGACCAGCGTCGAGAAGGTTCGAGCGAAACGGGAGAGGGCGACCTTCTTGAACAGGATGCCGAACACCGGCAGCCGCAGCAGCACGGTGTCCTTCGCGTAGGCGCCCTTCGGCGTCTTGCAGGCGATCTTGAGCCCGAACAGCGCCGCGGCCAGGCCGCCGAAGATCAGGTACCAGTAGTCCTTCATGAAGAAGGCGATGTCCATGATGAAGACGGTCAGGCCCGGCAGCTCGACCTCCAGCGACTCGAACACCGGCTTGAACGACGGCACGATGCCGATCATCAGGAAGCTGGCGATGCCGATGACCAGCACCAACGAGATCACCGGGTAGGTCATCGCCGACTTGATCTCGCTACGCAGGTGCGCGCTGGCCTCGAGGTACTCGGCGAGGCGCGTCAGGATGGTGTCGATCTGGCCGGAGACTTCGCCGGCGCGGATCATGCTGACGTAGATGTGCGAGAAGACCTTCTTGTGCGGCTCGAGCGCGCGGCTGAGGTCGGAGCCCGACCGGATGTCTTCGACGACCTTGTTCAGGCAGAAGTTGAAGCCCGGCGACTCGGCCTGGTCGGCGAGGATCTCGAGCGCTTCGAGCATCGGGATACCGGCGCCGAGCATCGTCGCGAGCTGGCGCGTGAAGACCTCGAGCTCGCCCTTCTTGGCCGAGGCGCGCTTGGCGACGCCGCGACGTTTGCCAGCACCCTTGCCACGCCCGAACAGGTCGGCGAGGCCGCCGGCCTTGGTGACGTCGACCGGAGTCAGGTTGCGGCGCCGCAGATCGGCGACGACGTCGGCCTGCGAGTCGGCGGTGAGGGCACCCTTGACGACCTTGCCGCTGATGTCCTTCGCTTCGTATTTGAACTTGGTAGCCATGTTTCCCCGGTCCCTGATTCCCGATGTCGTGATTCCCTGCGACTACGCCTAGTCGGCCATCGTGCTGGCCTCGATCTCCTGCAGGCTGGTCTTGCCGCGCATCGCGTTCAGCAAGCCGGTGCGCCGCAGCGTCAACATGCCCTCCTTCAGGGCCTGCGTCTTGATGTCGGCGACGTGTGCGCGGTCGACCACCATGCGGCGGATCGGCTCCGTCATGCGCATGGTCTCCAGCAGCGCGAAACGGCCCTTGTAGCCGTTGCTGCACCGAGGGCAGCCGACCGGCTCGTAGAGCTCCATCTCGGTCTGGAAGTCCTCTTCGAGGAAGCCGAGCCGCATCAGCGCGTCCTTCGGCAGCTCGACCCGCTTCTTGCAGTTGGTGCACAACTTGCGCCCGAGGCGCTGCGCCGCGATCAGCAGCGTCGAGCTCGCGACCATGAACGGATCCATGCCCATGTCGACCATGCGCGTGATGGTCGACGGCGCGTCGTTGGTGTGCAGCGTACTGAGCACCTGATGGCCGGTCAGCGCGGCCTTGACCGCGATCTCGAGCGTCTCCTGGTCGCGGATCTCGCCGAGCAGGACGACGTCGGGGTCCTGACGCAGGATCGACCGCAACGCACCGCCGAACGTCAGGCCCGCCTTGACGTTGACGGGCACCTGGTTGATGCCCTCGAGCTGGTACTCGACCGGGTCCTCGACGGTCACCAGGTTGATGTCCGGCGCGGCGATGTGCTTGACCGCCGAGTACAGCGTCGTCGACTTGCCCGAACCGGTCGGGCCCGTGACGAGGATCATGCCGTAGGGCTGCGCGCAGGCCCACAGATAGTCCTCCATGGCCTTCGGCTCGAAGCCCAGCGACTTGATGTCGAGCGCGAGGTTGCTCGAGTCGAGAATGCGGAACACGGTCTTCTCGCCCCAGATCACCGGCAGGATCGACACGCGGAAGTCGATCGCCTTGTTGCCGATCTTCATCTGGAACTTGCCGTCCTGCGGCTTGCGCTTCTCGGCGATGTCCAGCTTGGACATGATCTTGATGCGCGAGGTGATGTTGTTCTGCATGCGCTTGGGCAGCTGCATGGCCTCGGCGAGGCAGCCGTCCTTGCGGTAGCGCACGATCACCTTCTTCTCGAACGGCTCGATGTGGATGTCGGAGGCGCCCTGGTTGCAGGCGTCCAGGATCATCTTGTTGACCAGCTTGACGACCGGCGAGTCCTCGTCGCTGATCGCCGACAGGTCGGTGTTGTCCTCCTCGCCGGCGTCCTCCTTCAGCTCGACGTCGGCGTCGTCGTAGGAGCCGAGGATGCCGTCGACGCTCTCGGTCTCGCGCTGATAGCCCTTGCCGCGGATCTTCTCGATCTCCTCGGCGGTGCTGACGACGATGCGCAGCTGACAACCGGTGATGATGCGGATGTCGTCGAGCTTCAGCACGTCGAACGGGTTGGCGACCGCGACCGTGATCAGGTTGCCGATCCGGTCGACCGGGAAGATGCAGTACTCCCGCGCCACGTCCTCGGGCACCGACTCGAGGACCTCTTTGTTGACCGTCAGCTTCGACAGGTCGATCGGCGGCACGTTCGCGGCGCGCGCGATCATGGCGAGAAGCTCGGGCTCCGTGGCGATGCCCGCCTTGACGACCAACTCGGTGAGAGGACGCTTCTGGCTCTGCGCTTCCGCGAGCAGCGTGTCCCCCGTTGGACCGTCGAGCTTGCCGGCCTTCTCGAGGATGGCCCGGAGCTTCTTCGCGAACTGGGTCATGAGATCAGCGCGTCAGCGGCTTGCGCATCCCGGTGCTGCCACCGTGTCGCTCCATCAGGCGCTGGAAGTCGGCCTCGTCCCCGGTGTGTTCGAGCGCGTCCTCGTAGCTGATGGTGCCGGCGCGGTAGAGCTCGAACAGCGACTGGTTCATGGTGCGCATGCCGACCGCGCCACCGGTCTGGATCGTCGACATGATCTGGTGCGCCTTGTTGTCGCGGATCAGCGCGCGGATCGCGGGGTTGACCACCATGATCTCCGCGGCCAGCACGCGGCCCTTGCCGTGGATGCGCGGCACCAGCTGCTGACAGACGACGGCCTGCAGCGTGAACGACAGCATCGTGCGGATCTGCTGCTGCTGGTGGGCCGGGAACACGTCGACGATGCGGTTGACGGTCTGCTGCACGTCGGAGGTGTGCAACGTCGCGAAGGTCAGGTGGCCAGTCTCGGCCAGCGTCAGCGCCGCCTCGATCGTCTCGAGGTCGCGCATTTCGCCGACCAGCACGATGTCGGGGTCCTGTCGCAGCACCGACTTCAGGGCGCGCTCGAAGCCGTGCGTGTCGCCGCCGACCTCGCGCTGGTTGACGAGGCAGCTCTTGTTGCGGTGCAGGAACTCGATCGGGTCCTCGATCGTGACGATGTGGCTCTGCCGCGACTCGTTCAGGTAGTTGACCATCGACGCGAGCGTGGTCGACTTGCCCGAGCCGGTCGAACCGGTGCACAGCACGAGCCCGCGCGGCAGGTTGCAGATCCACTCGCAGACCTTGACCGGCAGGCCGATCGTCTGGAAGTCGTAGACCTCGAACGGGATCACGCGCAGCACGGCCGCCACCGACCCGCGTTGGATGAACGCGTTGGTACGGAACCGACCGAGGTTCGCGACGCCGAACGAGAAGTCGATCTCGAGGTTCTTCTCGAACTTCGCGACCTGGTCAGGACTGATCACCGAGTAGACGAGCTTCTTCGTCGACTCGGGCATCAGCGGCTCGTATTCGGTATCGACGAGCTTGCCGTCGATGCGGATCTTGGGCGGCGCGCCAACCGAGATGTGGAGATCGGACCCACCGCGCTGAACCATCAGGTTCAGCAGTTCTTCCATCGACACCATCGCACGGGCTCCTGTGAACGGCCGACCAGTTCGGCCGGGCATCCGCGGTTATCGGACGCCTCGGGTGCCTGGATTGAGGTCGTCCTGGCCGCCGCGGTCGGGCCCGCGACGGCGCCAGCCGGTCCCGAGTCGGGACCGCGGCGCCGGCGGCGACAGGCGCCCTGCCGGCAAAGCCGACAGTCGGCGCGCGCGGCGCGCTACTTGTGCTCGCCGTGGTGCTGGTCGACGACCGCGCGGCGCTTCTGCACGATCTCCTGCTGCAGGTTCGGCGGCATCGCCTCGTAGTGGGCGAACTTCATCGTGAACGTGCCCTCGCCGGCCGTGATCGAGCGCAGATGCGTCGAGTAGTCGAGCATCGCCGACAGCGGGCACTGCGCCTTGATGATCTGCACGCCTGCCTCGGTCTCCATGCCCGACAACCGGCCGCGGCTGCTCGACAGGTTGCCGGCGACGTCGCCGGTGAAGCGGTCGGGCACGTGGATCTCGACGTCCATGATCGGCTCCAGCAGGATCGGCCGCGCCTTCAGGTAACCGTCGTGGAACGCGCGTTCGCCGGCGATCTGGAAGCTGAGCTGGTCGCTGTCGACGTCGTGGTACTTGCCGTCGTGGACCTCGACCTGCACGTCGACGACCGGATACCCCGCCAGCGCGCCCTTGCTGAGGAACTTGCGCGCCCCCTTCTCGACCTCGGGGATGAACTGCCGCGGGATCGAACCGCCGACCACCGAGTCGACGAACTCGAAGCCCTCGCCGTGCTGCCGCGGCGCCACCCGCAGATAGACCTCGGCGAACTGACCGCGGCCGCCGGTCTGCTTCTTGTGCCGGTGATGGCCGTCGGCGCGCGCCGTGATCGTCTCGCGGTACGGGATCGTCGGCGGGCCGTGGTCGACGTCGACATGGTGGCGACGGTGCAGCCGCAGGAACTGCACGTCGAGGTGCAGCGGGCTCATGCCGGTGACCAGCAACTCGCCGGTCTCCTTGTCGCGGTGATGGCGCAGCGACGGGTCCTCGGCGGCCAGGCGTTCGACCGCGTGGCCGATCTTCTGCTCGTCGCCGCGGGCCTTCGGCCAGATGTGCCGCGAGTAGGTCGGCTCGGGGTAGCTCGGCCGCTCGAACTGCAGCGGCGCGTTCTCGGCCGTTACCGTGTCGCCGAGCGCCAGCTCCTCGACCTTGCTGATCGCGAACAGATCACCGACCCCGACCTGCGAGACCTCGGGCAGGTCCTTGCCCTGCACGTCCAGCAGATGGCCCGCCTTGATGGTCTTGCCGCTGCGCACGTCGAGCACGGTCTGGTCCTTCTGCAGCGTGCCACGGAAGCAGCGCAGGAACGTCAGCCGGCCGACGTAGGGGTCGGACATGATCTTCCAGACCTTGGCCGCGAACGGACCGTCGTCCGGCTCGACCAGTTCGGCGTAGGAGTCGCTGCCCGGTTTCGCGGCGCCGCGCGGACCGAAGCAGATCGGCGACGGGAAGTGCTGCTGCACGAACTCCAGCATCTGCTCGAGACCGAGGCCTCGATTCGGGCAGACCGCGAACACCGGCACCAGCTTGCCGCGCGCGACGGCGCGGCGGAGGTTCTGCTCGAACTCATCGGGTTCGAGGTGGCCCTGCTCGAGGTAGTGCTCCATCAGCGTGTCGTCGACTTCGGCCTCGTCCTCCTCGATCATCTCGTGGTACTTGCCCGCCAGCGGTCCCTCGTTGTGCGTCACCGCGTGCACCGACTTGAACGCGGCACCGGTCGCGTTGGGGTAGGTGACCGGCACCACCGCATGACCGAACGCCTCACGCAGGTCGGCGACCACCCGTTCGAAGTCGGTGTTCTCCTGGTCGAGGTGCGTGACCACGATCGCGCGACCGATGCCGCGGTCGGTGGCGATCCGCCACAGCTGACGCGTGTGGAAGGGCAGCGCGTGGGTCGCGTTGACGACCAGGCACGCGGTCTCGACCGCATCCATCGCCGAGATCGCGTCGGCGACGAAGTCCGGGTGGCCGGGCGTGTCGATCACGTTGAGCCGCACGCTGCCGAGCGGGATCCGGAACTGGTGCGACGTCAGCGTCTGCTTGCGGTCGCGCTCCTCCGGCTCGGTGTTGCTGATGCTGGACCCGTCACTGACGGTGCCGAGGCGCGTGGTGAGCTTCTGGTGGAAGGCGATCGCATCGAGCAGGGCGGTCTTTCCCGCATGGCCGTTGCCGACCAGGGCAACGTTGCGGGTGTCTTCCGAGGGGTGGGCCATGGGTCACTCCGAGGGGTCGAACGCCCGGTGCGGGCGCGGGAAATGCAGGGCCCGGACCCCGTGGCGCGCGGCACTGCGGCCACTGGGAGGACCCGGGCGCTTGGATCAGCGTGCCCGTTGTAACCCCCGGCCGGCACTCGCGAAAGCGGGACGACCGGCGCCGAACGCCGGTTCCCGGCCGTCCGCCCGGGCGCCGCGGCGCAGCCGCCGGCGCGACCGCGCCTACATCGAGTCGCCGACCACGATCTCGACGCGGCGGTTCTTCGCCTTCGCCTTCGGATCGCGCGGATCGAACTGACCGTAGCCGACGACGACGATGTTCGACTCCGGCACGCCTTGCTGGATCAGGTAGGCGGCGACGGAATCGGCGCGCTCGGTCGACAGGTGCCGGTTGCTGCGGAAACGATCCTTGGTCTTCTGGATCGGATCGCTGTCGGTGTGCCCCTCGATGTAGAAGCGGTGACCGGAGAACTTGCTCTTCAGCACCGAGGCGACCTTCTGCAGCACCCGGTGCGACGAGTCCTTCAGCGCGGTGCTGCCGGAGTCGAACGTGACCGAGTCGTCGACGCCGATGCTCAGACGCCCGCGACGGTACGACACCGAGGCGTCGCCGCCGACCGCGTCCTGGATCTCGTTGATCATGCCCGAGCCCTGATCGCGCGGCACCGCAGCGTTCACCGGCGCGGGGATGTCGCGACGCTGCAGCTCGTCGTTCTCGTTGCGCAGCCGGGCGATGTCGCCGCTGAGCTCACGGATGCGCTCGTCGCGTTCGCGCAGCATGTCCTGGTAACGGGTGGTGCAGCCGGCGGTCAACGACACGACGGCGGCGAGAAGAACGAGGATGGTCTTGCGGATCATGGTGCCTCCCTGACGGAACGATTCGAAATGTTGGTGACCGGAGAACTGCGACCGAGATGCATGCCCGGGCTGTCAGCCCGCCCGTCGCCCTCGGCGGACGAGCAGGAACAGCGCGGACAACGAAAGTAGAGCGAGCACGAGCAGGAACCACTGCGCGCTCGGAGAACTGCGCTGCCACTCGGGCCATTGCACGAACAGCAGGTCCAGCAGCGGCCGGGCGACGAACAGCGACACCACCGCGCCCACCGCGAGGTAGGGCCCGAACGGGATACGCATGCCGAGCCCCGCACGCAGGGCCAGCAGCCCGCCGACCAGCGCCCCGACGACGCAGCCGAGGAACAGCGTCAGCAAGGCCGACTGCCAGCCCAGGAATGCGCCGATCATGGCGAGGAACTTGACGTCGCCGAGGCCCATGGCCTCGCGGCGGAAGATGCGGCTGCCGGCGGCTCGGATCAGCCAGGTGACTCCGCCGCCGACGCACAGACCGAGCGCGCTCGCGAGCAGCGTGCGCAGCGCCAACGGCGCGGCGTCGTTGGTCGACGCGACACCGGCGAGGCCGGGCCAGAAGCCGCCGAGCAGACCGATCGCCATGCCCGGCTTCGTCAGCACGTCGGGCAGCAGCTGGTGGTCGAAGTCGATGAAGGTGCAGGCGATCAGCAGCGACAGGAAGAGCGCGTGCAGACCGAACGCGGCCGCCGCCGTCGCGTCGAACGCGACGCCGTGATCGGTCGCCAGCAGCACCGGGCCGAACGGCGGCCAGATCGCGAGCAGCAGGAACAGGCTCGCGGTCAGCGCTTCGACCAGCGGGTAGCGCACCGCGATGCCCTTGCCGCAGCAGCGCGCACGCCCGCGCAGCAGGAGCCAGCCGAGCACCGGCAGGTTGTCGTGCCAGCGGATCTGCGTGCCACAGTGCGGACACCGCGACCGGCCGCCGAGACTGCGTTGCCGGGGATCGTCCTGCGGCAAGCGCCAGATCACGACGTTGAGGAAGGAGCCTACACAGGCTCCCAGCAGGGCCGCCCCCACCTCGAACACCGCCGTGGCACTCACGGAACTGCGCTACGTCGCCGGTGGCGACGCTCGAAACGACTCGACGCGTCGGAAGGCCCGCGACCACGTTGGCCGCCTACACATCGCGCTGACCCGCGATGCGCGTCCACGCCTCCGAACGCACCTCGACGAGCATACGGTGCAGCCGGACGGAATCCAGCCGCAGCCCGCAGGCCGCGCGGGCCTGCGGCCCGGAGCGTGGGAAACAGCCGGCCTCCGAACCCGCCGCGCGGCCGCCGACACGACCGCCAACAGCAACCCGTGAGCCCGTATCGCGAGGCGCGCTCGGGCTCTCAGCGGTCGATCAGCCTGAGTTCGCGCGCGGTCGGTATCGCCGTGCCGTGCTGCATGTGCGCCGCCAGCCCCAGACGCACGAAGGCGCCGGCACCCGTGACGATCGCATCCCGGTCGAGCACCGGCTGCGGCTGACTGTGGCGGGCGACCCGTCGGTCCGGCTCACCGGTCGCCACCGGGTCCATCGGCGCGCTCTGCCAGGCCACCGCGAGCCCCGGCTTGACGTCGACCAGCTGCACCGTGCCGCCGTCGCGATCGGACGGCAGTTGCCGCCATGGCGTACTGCCGCGGACCCAGAAGTCCGCCCCCTCGGCGACGCCGTAGGTGAAGACGACCGGTGGTGCGACGATCGCCTGACCACGTGCGCCCAGGATCGCGGCGTTGCCCGCGGGCGGCGACTCGATCGCCAGCAGGGTGTGGAACGGCAGCTCGCCGCTCAGATGCATCTGCCCGGCACACAGCACGGACAGCGGCGACGCTTCGGTCGGCGTCCGCGACTGCGAACGCACGACGCCGGTCAGGTGCAGGTCTCCCGCCGTCAGCAGGGCGATCGTCGCCTCGGCCAGCAGTTCCCTGGCCTGGGTCTCGAACCGGCGCACGCGCAGCGGCACCGGGTCGTCGATCAGCTCGACGACGCCGTCGATGCGCACGCTGCCGCACGCGAGCAGGTGCACCGGCCCCTTGCTCGCGTCGACCGTGACCGTGACGCCGGCCGCGATGTCGATGGCCAGGAACGGGAAGTCGGCGCCGCGACTGCGGACCAGCTGACCGTCACCGCGATCGAACACCTCGCCGGGGCACAGCCGCGTGTCCCGCTGCGGACGGAACACGCCGAGGCTGCCGTCACCGGCCTCGACGCGCACCCGTGGCCGGATCAGGCCACCGCGCACCTCGAAGGCCGGCTGCAGCGGATCCTCGCCGACGTAGCTGGTCTCCGCCCCGGGCCACTCGGCGAGACACAGGCTGCTGCCCTCGACCACGTTCCACCACAGCGCCATGCCGGACTGCGACATGCCGGGCAGCACGGGTGACCCGGCGTAGTCGGTGAGCACGCCGGGGCCCTGGTTCAGTTCGACGCTCAGGTAGTCGCCGTCGCGCAGCGCGACGGTGCCGCCCTTCGCCAGCAGCGGCTGGGACCCCAGGTCGATCTCGAGCGTGCAGCCCGGAAACTGGTCGAGCCGGGACGTCACGACCCGCAACCCCCGCGGCTGCAGCACCGCCAGGTTGCGCAACAGGCGGATCGTCACCGCCTCGGGCGTCACGGCGGTCGGCAGCAGCGGCAGCGTGAAGTGCAGCAGCAGCCGCGGCGCATCGACCGGCAGCCGCTGTGGCAGGTCCGGCGGGCGCAGCAGGAACGGCATCTCCACCGCCAACGGCCGCAGCAGCGAGACCAGCCCCGGCGGACGCTGGTGCTCGGCGGCGATGCGGACCTGCCAGGTCGAAGGGGTGGCGAGCAGGCGGCCGTCCGTGGCGCGCAACGCGTCGGAGCGCGGACTGCCGGCGACCAGCAATCGGTAGGTCGCACCGGGCCGGAACGAACCATCCCCGAGGTCGGCGGCGAGCGGCGGTTCGGGCTCGAACGTGACCCAGTTGGCGCCGACGCGCAACGCGCCCGGCACGCGCCGGCCCGCATCGTCGACCAAGGTCACCGAGTCCTCGGTCACGCTCAGTGGCTGGACCGGGTCCGAGAAGTAGACCGTGATCGAGTCGTTCAGCAGCAGCGGCGCATCGGCGGAGCCGAGCGCCGGCGACGTGCGCACCACCTCGAACGGCCGCGACCGCGGCGGCGACCGCCAGCACGCGGCGGCAGCCGCGGCGGTGAGGGTCAGCAGCAGGAGTCGGCGGGCGGCGCGCATCGTCGGTGCTATCGGATCCTACGCCACCGCAGGCAAAGCCGCCCACGCCGACCCGATCCGCGAGGCGTCCTCGACGCTTCCCACCGGGCGGCGCTCCCGGGATCCGAACTACCAAGGAACGTGGGGGTAGCGGCTACGGCCGCCCATGCTGGAGCTGACGGCGCTGCGCGCCGCAGCTCAGCGGCGAGAGGCTGGGTCGCACCGTGATTCCATGCCTTGGGGCCCGTGTCCTCACGGATGGAGTGCTACTGCGGCACTTCCATCCGGTAGACGACGTTCATGCTGCGCAGCGACGGCGACAGGGCCGGCGTCACGTCGACGTTGTTCGTCATCACCAGGCGCAGGTTCAGGAACCGCGGCAGCAGGCCGGTCGCCGCGTTGCGGATCTGCCCGACCTGGTCCTCGGTGACGTAGCGCGTGAGGCCGGTCGCGACGACGCGCGGCGCGCCGGCGGTGTTCGCGGTCGAGTACCGGTAGGCCTCGCAGGCGTAGTTCACGTTCAGCAGGTTGCCGCGGCCGGTGACCACGGGCGGACCCGGATTGTCGTTGGGCTCGTCGCTGGTCGCCGGGTCGTAGAGGATGTCGCTCTTGTCGAACGTGTCGGCACCGCGCATCTCGAGCACGACCGTCGTACCCGCCGGTTGGCGCGCCTGCGGCGGATCGAGCTGCACGACGATGTCGCGGATCCGCAGCCCCGAGTCCACGCCGTTGCCGGTGGTGAAGGTCGGGATGCCGAAGACCGGCGCCGTGTCCGTGCTGCCCCATTGCGGACGCAACGTGTCGAAGAAGCCAAACGTCATGGTCGACGTCTTGCGCACGAAGTCGGCGCGTGCCCAGTGCAGCATGCCGTCACCCGGCGGCGCGTTGAACAGCGCGCGCGCCGGGTTGCCGAGACCGGCGTCCTTGGTCGGACCACCGACCGCGGCCAGCACGTTGGCGACGTCGACCAGCACGTCCTGGCCGGGCGTGGTGATGTTCTCGCCACCGCTGGTGTGCACGCGCACACGCGGCCACGCCGGACGACCGCCGAAGCCGGCGCCCTCGCTGTCGTAGTAGCCGCCCGGGACCGGGCCGCCCGGGTTGGCGAAGTTGCTGGGCGGGCCGAGCATGG